>CAYJFB010000010.1:0-80880 GCA_964369685.1 uncultured Desulfovibrionaceae bacterium
CGTTGCCAAGGCCGCAGCGGCACTCGGTCCCGCTGCAGGCATCAGCGTTTCGTCACCGAAAGCCGCAAAAAAGTCCCCGCTTGCGATGGTTGCGTCTGCAAAGACAAAATCAGGCAAGTTTTCCGAGGTAATAGAAGTATAGAAGTCTTGAACGACAACAGTGCTGCCATCGTCAAAGGTGAACACCAAATCATCATCAACACGTTCAACCGCAGCATCGCTTGAAGCAAAATCGAAATTGAAAGAAATGGCTTCTTGCGGCGTAGCGGCCACATTTTCTACTGCAGTTTCTGTAGCAGGTGAGGTTGCCTCGGCAACCGATGCTACAGGAAGTCCTGTTTCAATAACAACGTTTTGGCCTTGCGTCGGTTTAATGATGTTAATTATTGCCATGATGTACCACCTTAAATAATAAAATAAAAAATAAGACACGACAAAAGACGCTCAACAAATATGCTTTTACGCAATTGTTGAAACGCTTTACAACGCCTTCTCCGCGTCACAAATACATTTTTTTTTTGAGAACCTGTAAAAATAACAGCAAGCCAGAGGCAATGATTCTTACAAGCATCAAAATATGTGTATTTCATATAGACACACTCAAAAAAAATGTCAAGAGAAAAATACGATATGAAAAAAGATAAGACCTCTCTAAAAAAAGTCAACTATAACAACATATATTTACTTAATGATATAATTTAAAGTAAAAATCCAGACATTCTCGCTGTTGCGGTATCTGGAAAAATGTGCGGTTTCTCCTTTAAAATACAAGCGTTGCGAAACCAAGGGCTGGAAAACCCGTTCTGCTTTCAGCCGTTCTGAATCGTCCCAGCCGTATGTCCCCAGCTCCAACAAACGCTCAACGGCGCGTAAAAACACTTTACCGCCAAACCCCGAATCTTCATCATAACGAAGTATCAGTTCGATAACTCGTTCATCATCAAGCTTTGCGGTCAAGCTGGTGCCTTGACCAAAAACAACATAATAGCCATTGTTGTTGGGACGCGCTTGACGAATATGTAGCGAGCCTGTTGCGGACTTATTCCAAAAACGCTGAACGGCAGCCCATGTCAAAAAAGGTGCTTCGGCAGCGGACACTACAGAAAAAGAAGCTCCCAAAGAAACAAGACAAAACAACAGACAACATAAAAGAATAGAACATCTTCGAAAAAATTTTTGTCTCACTTGCATGACTGTTACCTCCTGCACAATGTGCCGCAATCGATTGATTTTTTTCATACTCTATACAATCTTTTTCCCCAAAATAAAATTTTATGACTCTTACATGCAAGTTTGTAAAATAAATTTATTTATCAATTTTTATACAATTTGGCTTGATCTCTCTGTAAAAAATCATGCCCCACTATAGAAATTAACCATAAATTGCATATCATATATACATATTCATGTAAAATTTATATCATTATTCTAAAAAAGTAAATCTTTTGTCAATGTTATCCAAAGATTGCTTTTCAAGCTTTTTCTTACAAGAAGCATAGATTATTTATTTTTTCGTATAATTCTTCAAAGAACACAAATAAAAACAGTGAGCATATAGGAAATAACGAAAAAAGGCGTTATGTTAACATAACACCTTTTTATTGAGCAGTTTTTCTATGCCAATCGTTTGAGATCAAGGAGCTCAGAAAAAAAGCATAGAATGAATTATCCCTCGTTGGCAGCCTGAGGCTGAGCTGTTTGAGGGGCTTGTTCTTCTGCAGTAGAGGGAGGCGCAACAAAACGTGTGAGATCGCGTGCCACCTCTTGAGTACGCAATTCAGATGCTGCCATACGCCCAAAAACACTTTCAGGTTCTGTTCGAACTATCGTCTCCAAGCGATTGCGCCAACGAGCCAAATCGCCCATTTTGCGATACAACCGCGCCTGGCGGAACAACAGTCCGGCGTGATCGGGAGAACCTTCGGGAACAAAACTCTCATATTGATCCGCCCAATCCAATGCTTCCGCAAAACGCCCGGCAACCTCAGAAACATCCATTAAACCGGCCATGGATTCACGCTCACGTTCCGTATCGATACGCTCAGGGTCTTCTTGATGCAACCGACGGAACAGTTCCAATGTTTCAAGATTTCGGTCATACGTTTCTTGTAAATCACGCCGTTGTTCGGCGTCACGCGCCATAAAATAAGCCGCATAGGCTTTTTGATACAAAGGTAACGCACCGTCGGGCAAGGCATATAAAGTCTTCCATAACTGCATCGCCGCTTCGGTCATTCCCAAGTTTTCGGCAGAAATGGCACGGGCATAATCCAACTGATTGCGGTCTTCCTGTGAAAATACCCAGTCGGAAACCTTGTCACCAAGTACCAGCAAGCCTTCCCAGTTACCTTCTGTCAGATATTTTGACAAAAACATCTTATACGCATAGTCACTGTACTCACCTTGATCTTGATCAAGAAAAAAGCTCAGCAATTCCATGCCTGTTTGCTCATTACCACGGTTGAGATGTGCGCGCGCCAAAGCGACACGCAAATCGTCATCAAGCGGCGTGTGGGCTTCTTGCACCTCAGGATAACGCTCCCAGAGGGTCAAAATACGATCTGTATTGTCTTCATCAAAAGCCAATGCGAGCTCTTTATCAAAGCCGCGCAAAATGAGATCTCGTGCTCGGTTGGTTTGCAAATCAACAGGGTGTTCTTCGATAAAGTTTTTTGCTTTACGCATCGCCTCATCTGTTGCGCCGTTGGCATAATCAAGCACAGCTTCACGAAAAGCCGCTTTGGCTGCTTCGGGTGAATCCGGATAATCTTGCAATATTTGTCTGTATGCAGCCTCGGGAGAGGCGTTGCTATTGCGTGCATACATGCCCAAAAGCTCATCCAACGGTGGGTTTGGCTGTGTAAAGCCCTGTTCACCAAGAACCATGATCGCCGTGGGTGCTGACGGTGAATCCGGATATTTTTCCAACAATTCCTCATACACCTCACGAGCACCGTCAATGCGTCCCGCTTGAATATAAATTGCACCAATTTGCAAAAGCACACGATGACTGTCTTCACCGTCAGGCAGCAGGTTGTAATATACCCAATAATTTTGCAACGCGTCGTCGTAACGTCCCATGCGTGTTAAAATTTCACCAACCATCAACAGATACGAAGGATCGTCAAGATATAAACGCGGCCAACGACGATCGATAAAATCAACCATAATTTGTGCACGCTCAAAATGTCCTTGACGGTACAACGCTTCCGCTAAAGAGCGAGAAACTTCACGCGCAAGACGGTGTTCAGGATACTCATCAAGCACAGTTTGGAATGTACGAGCTGCTTCGGCATATTGTTGGCGGCGCAATTGATCTTCACCAAGTTGGTACATAGCAAGAGGCACATTGGGATCTCGCGGATAGCGTGTGTGTAGCATCCGCACATAGCCGATGGCGTCCCCCTGATTGCCCACATCAAGATTGAGCATCGCCAAACGGTACAGTGCTTCGGGAACGTGAGGAGACTCCAAATTAAAATTCATGGCTTCATTGGTCGCTTGCGAAATAGCCTCAAAGCCTTGTAATTTATCAGTATCGTACATATTCACCAGTGTTTCACTGATTAAATACAACACTTCTTCACGAATATTATCCGGAAGAGGTAAGGCTTTGAGTTTTTGCAAAACAGCCAGCGCTTCGGGAAATTGCATGCCTTCCAAAAGGTGCTTGGCTTCTTGAAGCATCGTGAGTATATCCGGCGGCTTATCGACAACATTGCCTTGTTCATCAACATAAATCACGTTTTCAGGTAAATCAGCAGGCAATTGCTCACCGGGTTTCGCCACAATAACAGTGCGCCCGTCCTGATTGGCTTGCGGATCTTCTGTCGTCGACGCAAGGGGTTGCACCACGCTTGGAGCTACGCCTGTTGCCGCTGTCAGATTCGACGATACAGGCGAGCCATATGAATTGTTTTCGGCAAGCGGAGTTTGCGTGACAGCAGGAGGCGGCGGAATAGTTTGTTCTTGTGTTTCTATAGGTGGCGGTGGAATGGTTTGCGTGACTGAAGAGTTGTCAGTTGTGCTCAATGCGCTTACTGATGGTGCATTTTTCAATAAACCGCCACGAATTTCTGTCTTCGGTGCCGCGGCAGGCGTTGCCGACGGAGCGGACAAGAGCTCTTGCGGAGAAGCAAGGGTTTGCGTAGGGGCAAGCAGATCCGCAGGCGGTGGAGCAAGGGTTTGCGTAGGGGCAAGCAGATCCGCAGGCGGCGGAGCAAGGGTTTGCGCAGGGGCAAGCAGATCCGCAGATGGCGGTGGAATGATTTGCGTATTGTTTGCTGCAGGCGTAGAAAGTGACGGCGAAGACATATCGGTTGATGTTTGCTCATTACCGGATGGTGTTTGTGCAAACTGCTCAATACGTTGAACGGTTTGCGCAAGCTCTTCAAGACTTGGAGGACTGACTGCCATATTTGGGTCTGCAGCAACAGGTAATGCTTGCCCATTTGGCGCAACCATGAGTGTGCGTCCGTCAGACATGGGATTTTGCCCTGTAATTCTGGCGTCATTTTCGCCTTGGATGCCTACATTGGCAAAGGGTTGTGTTTCTACAGGCTCGGCGGTTAACGAACCTTGAATTTCAGGTTCATTGAGTGGAGGGATCGTTTGCTGAGCGACAGGTTGTTGAACAAACGCGTTTGTCGGTGCCGCGGCTTGCGAAACCGTTGGTTGTGGTGCTGTCACCTGAGGTTGTATATTTTGCGGCTGTGTAGTTTGTGGTGCTATAGGCAACGGTGGCGGCGGTATTGCTGCCTGAGCAGGCGGACGCCAACGAGCCCCCAAAGGATCCGCAAAAAAATCTACACGCAGACTCTGCGGCGTCGGCTGACTGACCACATAGCCAAAATTTTGGTCTTTGAGTTGCACACGCAGATCTTGATTGTCTGCAGTCACATCTTGTATCAATTCACCATTTGGTGCATTACCGCTTGGAGGCGTATTTGCAGCACCCTGCAATCTGATGTCCAGACTGGTAAATCCATCGCGCACCACATTTGCCGCTTCCTGCGGAGAATCAAAAAAGATCTCTAAACGTTCGCGTCCATTTTGTTCAGACCATTGCCAAGATGCAGCCACAACATCTGAAGGCACCACAAACAGTGCCGTGACGAGCAACGCCGTCGGACAAAGAACACAAAAACGACGAAGGGTATCATTGAAAGAGCATTTTTTCACGGTATACTCTGATTGCAAAAAATTCTGTCTGAATGTAGCAAACGCTACCGCCCCAATGACCTTGTTTACAAAATATTCACTCAATCGTCATCTCGACGCTTTTTCAATTTTTCAATCAAGGTTGTGCGTTTAATGCCGAGTGTTTCCGCTGCCTGATTTTTGACACCGTCAGCATTATTGAGGGCTTCGTTCAACAAACGATCCTCAATGGTATCCAAAAAGTCTTTGAGTCCAAAGCCGAGTCGATGCATGTCATCAAGGGTTGGCCACACAAAAACACCGTGAGGCATACTTGATACACTCTTTGTATATTGTAAATCCAAGTCAAGAGCAATGTCATCCAAAGATCCTACCGTATCAAGAATTTTTTGAGGCAAATCATGCAACTGGATAACGTCTTCATCGACAAGAATACTAAGACGTTCCATAAAATTTTCCAATTCACGTACATTTCCCGGCCACGGATAGGCCATCAGCACTTTACGGGCTTCGGGTGAAAGACTCAACACGGCACGATTTTTTTTTATACAAAAACGTTGCAAAAACGTTTCTGCCAAGAGCAAGACATCTGTTCCGCGCTCACGCAACGGCGGCAAGTGCAGTGGAATAACATTGAGCCGATAATATAAATCTTCCCGAAAACGACCTATGGCAACTTCTTCTTCTAGGTCTCTGTTGGTTGCGGCCACGATGCGGACATCAATTTTTCGTGCCCCTGTTCCGCCAACCCGTTCGATTTCTTTTTCTTGCAAGACACGCAATATTTTGACTTGCAAACTTGATTCCATATCGCCAATTTCGTCTAAAAACACGGTGCCGCCGTCGGCCAATTCAAAACGTCCGGCACGCGTTCGCACGGCGTGCGTAAAAGCGCCTTTTTCATGGCCAAACAATTCAGATTCAAGCAGTTCTTTAGGGATGGCACCACAATTGATCGGCACAAACGGTTGTCCCGCACGCGCACTTCGAGCATGAAGAGCACGAACGAGCAGTTCTTTTCCCGTTCCCGATTCTCCTGTTACAAGAACAGTGCTGTCAGTCGGTGCCACTTTTTTTAACACCAAAAAGACATCATGTAACGCAGGGCTTTCACCGATAATGCTGTCAGTCGCTTTCTCCATATCATCCTCTTGTTGCTCTTGTTACAACAAGGCTGTCGCTTTTTAACGACAAAGTTTCCGTGTGTAAGCAGCGTTCAAACGAAAATATTATTACAAAAAACCTCAACAATATGAGGGTTTTTGTCGTATTTCAACATCCTCGGCATGCAAATCATTAAATGTGTCCTTGAGACAAATTTTTCCAATGAATAAGGACAACTCAACGGCAATTCTTTTCTTGATATGGTTTAGAATATGGCGTGCCGACAAGAGATCTGGCGACCGTTTGCGGTATGTTACGTTATTTTGAAAATGTTTTTCTCAACAATCAAGTATCTTTCATATTCAAAAATATTACTCAACAACGTTTTCTAATAAAATCCAACTTAGCGTCAATTGTATGACGGAAGATTTTTTTTTGCAAGACATAAAGCACACACAAAGGCACCTTTTTTTACCTATAACATAATTACGCCTCTTTTTATATCGCATTTTATGTCGAGTTTTGTTTCTGTTTGGCGGCTAGAAATTCTATTCATACATTGTGAAAGGTCATTTTCTATCTTTAAAATATAACACAAAAACACATTTTTTGAAAACGCCCTTCAAAAGACCCCTTGACAGCGCGGCACAAATGGAAGAAAAAAGTGGGGGAAGGTGGGAAAAAGTGGGGAAAAGTGCGTCATAAAGCCGATTTTGAATGAATGGAAAAAGCAAACAAAGACGTTGAAAGCTGAGGTGTCACACTCACAACAAGCTTCTAAGGCGCTAAATTATGTCACTTTTTCGCGGGCACACCTACAGAAACATTGATCCGAAAGGACGAGTGGTTGTCCCTGCGGACTTTAGAGAAGTCTTGTTACAGCGTTCACCGACCGGACGAGTGGTTTTGACCATTTACGATCACTGTGTTGTGGGATATCCCGAGCCGGACTGGTTGGTTTTTGAAGAACAATTCAGCACCATCAATGCCGCCAGTTTAAAAGTTCGCCAATTTCGACGTATGGTTATCGGCGGAGCCGAAGTTCTACAACTTGACACACAAGGGCGTGTCAAGCTTTCACGAGCTCATATGGAATATGCAAATTTGAAACATGAAGCCGTTTTTGTCGGCCAAGGGAACAAATTTGAAATTTGGACGGCGGACGCTTACCGACAATTGCTTGAAGAAAATTTTGATGATGTGGCTGAAGAACTGGCCTCTGACGGGCTCGGCTTTATGCTTTAATACGGCGTGTTGCCTGTCTTGGTAATAGCAACGTATTTTTTATAGATATTTTTTAGAGAGCTGTTATGTCTGGTCAAAACTATCCGCATATTCCCGTTTTACAAGCTGAAGTGCTTGAGGCCATCATCCCCGTTCCCGGCACGGGCGGACGTTACCTCGACGGCACGTTGGGTATGGCGGGACATGCTTGCGCCATTTTGGAACGAGCAGGTTCAAAAGCAATGCTGTGTGGCCTTGATCGCGATCCGCAAGCCCTGATGTATGCACAACAACGCCTTGCCCCTTTTGGCGAGCAGGCCCATTGTTTTCACCAACGCTACAGTGCCTTTAACGAAGCTTTAGACACTCTCGGCTGGGATATGCTTGACGGTGCATTGATTGATATCGGTGTTTCGTCGTTACAATTGGATACCCCCGAACGTGGTTTCAGCTTTTATGCCGACGGCCCCTTGGATATGAGAATGAACCAAGACGCGCCCGAAGCCTCAGATGCGCCCGTAAGTCGCCTCATCCAACGTTTACGTCACGAAGAATTGCGTGACGTGCTTTCAAAATACGGCGAAGAACCCCAAGCAGGACGCATCGCTGCCGCAATCATACGCGAAAGACAAAAAAAACCCATTCAAACAACAAGAGAATTGGCAGCCATCGTTGAACAAGCCTACCCTGCCGCATGGCGCGCCAAAGCAAGAAATCATCCCGCAACCAGAACATTTCAAGCTTTACGGATGCTTGCCAACGATGAATTGGGTGAACTGCAACGCTTCATGGACACCATCCTTGCACGCCTGAAACCAGGCGGACGCCTTGCCGTAATAACCTTTCATTCTCTGGAAGATCGCGTGGTGAAACATAGCATGAAAGCTTGGGCACAAGGCTGTATTTGTCCGCGACATTTACCCCTTTGCGTGTGCCAACACGAACCCGAAGCCGTTATTCTCACCCCCAAACCTGTAAAAGCGACAACAGAAGAGATCGCGAAAAATCCTCGTTCTTCTTGTGCAAAGTTACGAGTGGCAGAAAAAACTGTCGTGTCGGTACGCTCAGAAACAACACACGATACGGCAACACCATTATTCCAAAACACCCGCCCGCGCGGTCGACGACAGCGTGAAACCATGCGTCAACAAAAAAGGTTGTTGTTGGAAGAAGCCGCCATACACCTTGAAGCGGAAGCCTACGAAGACGAACTGTGTTTCTCGGCAAATAAAAAATCTTGTGCGACAGACAATGATGATTGAGGGCAAAACAAATGAAACAACAATTCTTGACAAAATGGTTGCTTTTTATGGCCTGCTCTCTTCTCGTGACGGTCACAGCGGGATTGACGAATGTGTGGTTGAGCTTGGAGCGGAGCGAGTTGGTTTTTCAAATTGGCGAAATGCAAACCGAAGTAAGCCGCCGAGCGGCTTTGCAAGCAAAACTTGAAGTTGAACGCGACAAATGGCGTTCGCCTGCAGAGCTTGAACGCAAAGCCAAAAGCCTTGGTATGAGAAAAGCCAGCCCGGGACAAATTCGTACGTTCTTTGATTAATATTGTTTATTGTGTTTTTTGCATATCAAGAACTTTTCCAGATTTTTTTGAGGTTTTTTCATGAGACTACGCTCCTCTTCCCGCTCTTCCTCATTAACGTTCAGTCGACGAAATCGCAAGAGATCGTCGGGTGCGACGTTTACGGTCGATCCGAATCCGAGCCGATTGACACGATGGTCACAGAGTGTGGATTGGAATGCGTTTCGTTTTCGTTTTGTGGCGTATTTGTTTTGCGCAGTCTTTTTTGGACTTTGGTTGCGTGCGGGTTGGATTCAATTACTTGAAGGCCCGCGCCTTGCAGAGGGTGCAAGACGACAACATTTGTCTGCAGAGAATGTGTCTGCCGAACGCGGCATGCTGCTTGACAGAAAAGGCAACGTGCTGGCGCGTAGTGTAGAAACTCGCTCGATTTATGCAAATCCACATACCGTCAAAGACGCGGCGGCAACAGCAAAAACGTTGGCAAAAATTCTAAAGTTGCCACCAACGACAATCCAACAATCACTCAAGCGCAGTAAACAATTTGTGTGGATTGCACGACGCGTGGACGACGCTACAGCCGAAGCGGTGGCACAAGCCAAGCTCCCCGGCGTGGCGTTGCTGACAGAATATGAACGCTTTTACCCACACACCCAGGTCGCAGGTCAACTGCTTGGTTTTGTTGGTGTTGACGGCAACGGTTTGGAAGGCGTTGAACGCGCCTTCAATGACTCATTGACCGGTGATGTCGGGCGCAAAGTGATTCAACGCGACGCCGGAGGACGCCGTTACGAACTCAGCTCCACACCACCCTCTGAAGCCACAGACATTCGATTAACCATTGATTTGCAAGTCCAGTTTATGGCCGAAGACATTTTGGCACGAACCGTTGATGAAATTGAAGCGAAGTGGGGCGGCGCGTTGGTGTTGGATGTTGAATCAGGAGACGTGCTTGCTTGGGCACAATATCCATTTTTTAATCCCAACGCTTACAGAAAAGCCAACGCAGCTCGATACCGCAATCATTTGTCCTTAGATGCGCTTGAACCGGGGTCAACATTTAAGCCTTTTCTTGTTGCCGCGGCCTTACAAGAAAATCTGATTCAACGTGACAGTATTTTTGATTGCGAAGACGGTATTTGGAAAGTGGGCTCAACAACAATTCGTGACGACGGTCGCGCTTATGGTTTATTGCCTGTACATCGCATTTTGGCACTTTCAAGCAATATAGGCACGGCCAAAATAGGCTTGGATCTGGGCGCGGAGACCTACCATGCCTACTTGACAAAACTTGGATTTGGAGAACGTACAGGGCTGGTACTCAGTGAAAATGTCGGCATTCTTCGCGAACCGAAAGAATGGTCAAAAAGCGATTTGCTTTCGGCCTCTTTCGGGCAAAGCCTGTCTGTCACGGCGGTACAGATGGCACAAGCCTATTTAACCTTAGCCAACGGCGGAGTAAACAAACCGTTGAATCTTGTTTTAAATCCCGATCAACGGATTCAAAGTGATAATCAACGTGTTTTTTCCGAAAAAGTGGCCAAAGAAGTGCTTGATATGATGCATGAAGTCGTTGCCGATGGTACGGGACGAAACGCAGCCATTGAAGGTATCTCCGTTGCCGGTAAAACAGGTACGGCACAAAAAGCCGACAAAACAGGAACCTACGGCGAAGCCCGTTTGGCCTCGTTTGTAGGCATGACCCCTGCCGACAAGCCGCAATATTTAGTGGTGATTATGTTGGATGAACCAAGCACCAAAAAATATGGCGGCGCGGTGGCAGCGCCTGTTTTTAAAGAACTTGTGTCTCGGGTGTTGGCCTATTACGGCACCGCTCCCGATCCCGCAACGTTGATCGCAACAAAAGAACAAGCCAGCTATACCATGCCGACGCTTGATGAAAAAAAACTTGAAAAAGCCTTGCCAACAGAAATCCGTCGCAGTTTGATCAACACACCGCGTTCGGTTGTGGCACACGGCACGGTACCCAATGTTATTGGTAAATCGTTACGTCAAGCCGTAGAAATGTTTGCTCAACAAGGACTGATGCCCGATAAAGTCAATGGTATGGGCGCACGTGTGGTGCGACAATCTCCGCAAGCAGGAACGCTCTTGGCCAAAGGTTCCAAAAACACCGAATACACCCTGTGGCTCTCGGAGGAATAAACCATGACGGTCTTCTTTTCTGAGTTGTTGCGGCAGATGCGAGATGAACGCCTGCCATTGAGTGTGGATTCACGTAAAGCCGAACATGGCGGTGTTTTTGTTGTTCTCAATGAGACCGCACAGAGCGAACATCATGTTCGTGACGCACAAGCACGCGGCGCAGCGTTTATTGTGCGCCAAAAAAGTGAGCACGCGTGCCCCCCTGCAGAGCCAAAAAACAAACAGTCGTTGACAGAAAATCAAAGCAATGATCAGTCATTGCCTAAAACAACGGAACTCAACAACACAACACAACAAACAACCGTGTTTGTAAACAATACCCGTTTGGCCACGGCCGAGTTGGCTGCGGCACACTACGACACAGCCGATATCCCCTTTCCGTTATTTGGGGTAACAGGCACCAACGGCAAAACCACAGTCAGCACGTTGTGTGCGCACTTGTTTGAACACATGGGCTTGCGTCACGGCTTAATCGGCACGATAGCAACACGCTGGCCGGGACACGAGGCCGATGCCGAAATGACAACCCCCGACGCGCCCGAACTCCACGCCATGTTGCATGCTATGAATAATGCAGGCGTTGAGGTCGCGGTGATGGAAGTCTCTTCTCACGCATTGGATCAAGCACGCGTGGCCTGTATCCCTTTTAAGGGCGCCATCTTTACCAATTTGACACAAGATCATTTGGATTACCATAAAACCTTTGAAGACTATTACCAAGCCAAGGCGCGTCTATTTTTGGAAAATCTGACTCACGACACTGTGTTTGCAGTGTGTACGGACAATCCCTGGGGACAACGCTTGGTACAAGAGATGATAGATAACGCCGCAACACAAAATATAAAAACAACAACGCACAATGACAACGGAGCAAAGCCACTTTTGATCACCTTTGGTCTCAACCCTCAAGCCCCTGCACATAATGATATTGCACAAAATTCCAAAGAGTTAACCATACAACGACTGCAAGGAACGTTGTTATCAAGCACGACTGAAGGTTTGCGTATGCAAATAGAAACCGACACACAGCAATGGCTTGTCTCAACTCCGTTGGTTGGTTTGTATAATGCCGAAAATATGTTGGCGGTACAGGCTTTGGGTTTTGGATTGGGCTATATGCCTGAACAACTGACGTGTTTTGAAACATTTCAAGGCGTTTGTGGACGCTTGGAACGCGTACAGAACAGCCTTGGCAAGCACGTTTTTATAGACTATGCCCACACGCCCGATGCCTTGCGTAACGTATTGAAGGCCTTGCGCGATGTTGGTTTTCAACGGGTGGTGTGTGTTTTTGGTTGCGGTGGAGATCGAGATCGCACGAAGCGTCCTTTGATGGGGGCGGCGGTAGCTGAAGGCGCCGATGTGGCCGTGTTGACGTCAGATAATCCACGACACGAAGATCCGTTGCATATTATTGACGATGTTGTGCCGGGGCTTACAAACGCCAAAGAAGTGATCATCGAGGCAGATCGCCGTGAAGCGTTGCGCAAAGCTTTGGAGCTGTTGAAAGACGATGATGTGTTGCTGGTGGCGGGAAAAGGTCATGAACAAACCCAACAGATCGGGGATAATAAATATCCGTTCAGTGATCGGCAAACCGTACAGGAGCTTTTGGCATGTTATTAAATCTGAGTTTTATTCTTGAAACGACGGGTGCGGTATGTTTGTATCCTGAGTCTTCACCGTCTGTTTCTGCATCCGATGTGATTTTTCATTCGGTTTGTATTGACAGTAGAAAGGTTGAACAAGGCAGCTTGTTTGCGTGTTTGCGCGGCGAACACGTTGACGGACACCATTTTGTTGAGCAAGCCGTACAGGCAGGATGTGCCGCACTATTGGTTGAACGCAATCCTTTTGTAGGCCCGCCGCCCGTTCCGACGGTGATTGTGCCGGATGTCGCGCTGACTTTACGCAATCTTGCCATAGTATGGCGAAATCTATATGCCGCACAAGAAACATCGTGTGTGGTGGCTTTGACGGGTACTGCCGGCAAAACCACCGTCAAGGAATTGTTGGCACACGTTTTGGAACAGCAAGGCACAGTCTCTAAAACACACAAAAATTTCAACAACGGCCTTGGTTTACCGCTCTCGGTACTGAATGCCAAACAAGACGCGCGTTGGTGGGTAATGGAAGTCGGCATCAGTCAATCGGGCGATATGGACGAACTGGGCAGTGTGTTGCGTCCCGATGTGGCGTTAATTTTAAATGTTGGCCTTGGTCACGCCGAGGGGTTGGGCGAAAAAGGCACCGCTTATCACAAAGCCGCTTTATTGAAGTATTTGACTCCTACGGGCTTAGCCTTGGTCAGTGCCGATTATTCGGACTTGGTGCGTGAAGCACGAGCCATTCGTGCAGATTTGCATTTCTTTTCTGCAACAGGGCGCCCCATGAACTATCGAGCGTCACATATCCGCTCGTACGGCAATGAACAAGGTGCGTATCGTGTGTGGTTTGACGGTACGGCACTTGATATTCAAGCTCCGTTTCAAGGAACGTGCGGTGCCGAAAACATTGCAGCCGTTGCGGCAACGGCACACCTTTTGGGTATCACACCACAACGCATTGCCACCGCTTTAGCCGATGCGTGCTTGCCTGCACAACGCTTTTCTTGTTTGCAGGAAGGCGAATGGCTGGTGATTGACGACAGCTATAACGCCAATCCATTGTCCATGGAACGCATGTTGGATGCGGCGCTTGAGTTGGCAAAAGAACGACCTTTATTGTGTGTGCTCGGTGAAATGAAAGAGTTGGGATCCTTTGCAGAACGAGAACACCGACGTTTGGGACAACAACTCGGGGATTCACGGATTCGGGCGCTTTTTTGGAAAGGCGATCACGCTGAAGATGTGGTTGAAGGTTTAGAAATGAAAGGTTTTTCGGGAGCGTTTCAAGCGTTTTCCAGTGTTGAAGATTTTAATAGCGGTTTAAACACGTTGAACATGCATTCCGGTGTCGTGCTTTTTAAAGGCTCGCGTTCCAATCATTTGGAAGAGTTGGTGGCTGTGTTTCGTGAACGCGTAAGGGGATCCCGTGCTTTATAACTTGCTGTATCCACTGAGCGGCGACGCCGGTATTTTAAATGTTTTTCGGTATATCACTTTTCGTTCGGTGTGGGCATTGGTCACGGCGTTATTGATCAGTATTTTGTTGGGTCCGTATGTTGTGCGTTTCTTACAACGCATTCGTTGCGGACAACAAATTCATGAAGACGTGAAGGCACACCAAGCCAAAGCAGGTACACCGACCATGGGGGGCGTGTTGATTGCGTTGGCACTCACAAGCTCTGTTTTGCTTTGGGGCGATTTGACCAATAAATATTTATGGCTAACCATGTTGGTTTATCTTGGTTTTGGAGCCGTGGGCTTTACCGACGATTATCTCAAAGTGGTGAGACATCACAATAAAGGTCTCTCACCGACGGCAAAACTCTTGGGACAATTCGGTATTGCCGCCATCGCTATCATTTTTTTAGTGGTAGAGCCTGCGTATTCAACACAATTGGCATTTCCTTTTTTTAAGCATTTGACTCCCGATCTCGGTATTTTTTATGTGCCTTTTGCTATGCTTGTCATGGTGGGTGCGTCTAATGCAGTGAATCTGACCGACGGCTTGGACGGTTTGGCTATAGGCCCCACGATCATTGCAGGTATGGTTTTTGCTATATTTATCTACCTAACGGGACACGCACGTTTTGCACAGTATTTACAAATCACCTATATCCCAAACATGGGCGAAGTGGCTGTTTTTTGCGGTGCGTTGGTTGGCGCGAGTTTGGGCTTTTTGTGGTTCAATGCCTATCCGGCACAAATTTTTATGGGTGATGTGGGATCGTTGAGCTTGGGAGGGGTGCTTGGCTTTTTGGCTGTACTTTGCAAACAAGAATTTCTGCTTGTCATTGTAGGCGGTTTGTTTGTTATCGAAACACTTTCTGTCATTTTGCAAGTCAGCTACTTTAAAATGTCCGGGGGCAAGCGGATTTTTAAAATGGCACCGCTCCACCATCATTATGAGTTGAAAGGCATACCTGAATCAAAAATCATTATTCGCTTTTGGATTATGTCAGCAATGCTTGGTCTTGTCGCTCTTTCTGCCCTAAAATTGCGTTAAGCATTTTTTTCCGAACTTTTTGCGATACACGGTGTTTTTCAATCACGCGCCTCAAAAGAACACCGAAGAAACAATTTCATTTTTTGCACAACAACATCACGTGTAAAACAAACAACATGTTAAAACGGTCACTTATGGTATCGAACATACAGCCTTTTTCAAAGCAACGCATCACGATTGTGGGTGCAGGGATTTCAGGACAAGCGGTTGCACGCCTTTTATATGCATGTGGTGCAGAGGTATGCCTTCTTGAGCGAGAGACAAGTCGTATTCCCGAAGCGTTTCGCGCTTGGGCGGAAGAGGTCGGCGTAACATTGCTCAGCGGTGAACACACGGAAGAGCACTTTATTACAAGCGATATTGTGGTGCCGTGTCCGGGTGTGGCGACAGCAACACTACAACCTTTGTTACCTGCCGACGGTTCTGTACAAATTCTTGCAGAAACCGAAGTAGCCTGGTTGATCTTGCAAACACTCACAACTGAGCAAACACACGAAAAAATCATCGGTATCACGGGAAGTAACGGCAAAACCACAACCACGAGTCTTTGTGCCGCCATGTTGCAAGAACAAGGATACACTGTTTTTGTCGGTGGGAATATCGGTAAACCGCTTTCTGAATATGTTTTGGAGCGGCTAGAACACGAAACTGTGGCTGATGTTTTGGTCTTGGAGCTATCCAGTTTTCAACTGCAAACATGCAAAGCCTTTCGTCCGGACATTGCCATGTTGTTGAACGTGAGTGAAAATCATTTAGATTTTCATGCAGATATGGAAGAATATACTGTTGCCAAAATGCAACTTTTTGCCAATCAACAGGTCGACGATATCGCCATTTTTGGTGCAGAGTTGGTACCTCTGGCAGAAGGCTTTGAGGTTGCGGCGCGTTGTGAATATATCGAAGGTTCAATAATTTTTTCAGAATCACAACTGTTTGGCGTACACAATCAGCTTAACGCCGAAGCCGCATGGCTTGCCGCGCGCGCCTTGGGTGTTACAGAAGCCAACGCACGCCGCGCGGTAGCCGCGTTTCAGCCGATCGTTCACCGCCTACAACGGGTTGCTGAATATAATAACGTGCTTTTTGTTAATGATTCCAAGGCATCAACGACGGAAGCCTTACGCATGGCATTGACAGCCTTTGATCGTCCTATTCTGCTGTTAGCAGGCGGCAAATACAAAGGCGGCGATCCACACGGTTTACGCGATCTCATTCAACAACATGTACGTCATGTCGCACTGTTTGGCGGAGCCAAAGATGTGTTTACCGAGGCTTGGGCAGATATTGTATCACTCACATGGGACGAAACACTCGAACAAGCCATGTTACGTTTATATGCTTTGGCACAAAGTAATGATGTTGTTTTGCTTGCGCCTGCAACATCAAGTTTTGATCAATACATCAATTATACTTTTAGAGGTAATGATTTTATTCGCATTGTACAGGACGTAATTCCACATTCATAAGAATTTTTATACAATTTTTTATGAATGATAGACGATATTTTCTCTAAAATAAAAGGACAAAGGAACAACAATGAGTATGGCGAGGCGGATGAATGCTCGGCAGAAGAGCGGTAAAGCACCTATGGTTGCACAAGGGGCTTTTGACTGGTGGTTATTGGCATTGGTTTTGATGCTGTTAGCCATTGGTGTATTGATGGTTTTTTCTGCCAGCAGTCCTGTTGCCGAGCAAGCGAGCTATACGCTTGGAGACAAATACTATTTTTTCAAGCGTCAATTAATTTTTGTTGTGATCAGTGGTGTTGCGCTTATTTTTGTAGCAAACATGCCACGCCATGTGTTGTATAAACTACAATATCCGTTTCTTTTCTTTTGTCTTCTTTTATTGCTGTTGACGCTCACGCCTTTGGGGTTAAGGGTCAACGGAGCGCAACGTTGGTTGCCATTTGGGCCTTTATCGTTGCAGGTTTTGGAATTTGCCAAGATCGCTTTGGTTTTATACTTGGCGTATTTCATGAGTGCCAAACAAGATTTGATCACAACATTCAGTCGGGGTGTTATTCCACCGTTTTTTGTCACATTGTGTATGGCGATGTTGTTGCTTGCGCAACCTGATTTCGGCGGTGCCGCCATCTTGGTCATGCTGTTGTTTTTCATGTGCTTAGTTGGCGGAACACGTTTCATTTATTTGTTTATTTCAATCGGCATGGCGATGGCTGCCGCGGCAGCGCTCATTGTTGTTTCACCATATCGGGCACGGCGCTTGGCAGGCTTTCTTGATCCGTTTAAAGACGCCATGGATTCGGGATATCAGTTGGTTCAATCATTATATGCCTTGGGTTCAGGTGGTTTTTTTGGACTTGGTATGGGCGGCAGTGTGCAAAAAATGTTATATTTACCCGAGCCACACACCGATTTCATCATTTCAGTCATCGGGGAGGAATTGGGTTTTATCGGTTTAACTGCTGTAATGGCACTGTTTGCGTTATTGTTTGCACGTTGTTATCGCATTGTGCTTGCCCAAGAGGATTTACGCGATAAGCTTTCAGCTTTTGGTGTCACGTTGACCTTGGCTTTGGGGTGTGTGTTGAATTTGGCTGTTGTTCTTGGAGCCGCACCGCCAAAAGGCGTTGCCATGCCTTTTTTGAGTTATGGCGGCAGCAGTTTGTTGGCTTCCATGATTTGTATCGGTTTAATGCTCAACTTTTCACGTACGGCAAAATCATCATGACACACACACCGAGAATCATCATTACCACAGGTGGAACAGGCGGACACATCTTTCCGGCTCTCGCTGTAGCCGAACAAATCCGTCGTTTGGCACCGGATGTCGAAGTCCTTTTTGTCGGTTCGGAATACGGTTCGGAAAGGCGCTTGGCACAACAAGCAGGTCTGGAATTTGTAGGATTACCTGTACGCGGTATCTTGGGACGCGGTATCCATGCTCTCGGCAGTGTTTTGCAGATGTTGAAAGCAGTGTGTTTGGCGTGGAATCTTTTTCATAAAAAACGTCCTGATGCAGTGATCGGTTTTGGAGCTTATGCCTCTGTGCCGTCACTGATTGCAGCCAAGCTTTTTGGAATTCCTTACGCTATTCATGAACAAAACGCCATGCCCGGTTTAAGTAACCGTTTGTTGGCAAAAGGTGCGGCGCGTGTGTTTTTGGCTTTACCGGACACCAAGGGATTATTTGCGGGACAACAATGCGAGCTTGTCGGCAATCCCGTGCGCCAAGCCATCACCGAGATCGCACAACAAGCAACACCGCCGTTTGCAGAAAGACGTCCTCGGTTGCTGGTACTTGGCGGCAGTCAAGGCGCCATGGCACTCAATTCGTTGATGTTATCGGCTGTGCAACGTTTACGGGACGTTGATATCCGACATCAAACAGGGGTTGCCGATGAAGATCGTGTCCGCTTAGGTTATCAAACCCATGGCCACGAAGCTGATGTCATGGCGTTTATTGATGACATGGCATCAGCGTATGCCTGGGCTGATTTGGTTTTGTGCCGTGCAGGTGCGTCGACGGTAGCAGAATTGGCGGTTGTCGGTAAACCATCCGTATTTATTCCTTTCCCTCACGCCACACACGATCATCAAACGTGCAATGCACAGGTTATGGAAAAACAAGGTGCGGCATTGCTCTTTGCCGAAACAGACTTGACACACCGTGACGCCATAGGTGCAATATTGGAATTGTTACACAATCAGGAAACATTGATTGCCATGGGCAATGCGGCACGACATTGCGCCCGTCCGCACGCCGCAGAATCCGTGGCGCGCAGTGTCTTGCAACTTATACAACCGACACCATTTGTACAACAAACAGAACAGCAAAACAACTAAGTCTTATACGCCAGCATGTTGCATTGAATAACTCTCAAAGCCGCTTGATGACTGCAGTACGCAAAAAACAACATATTACTCCTGCCGCACACTCAAGGGGATTCGAGGGGACATATCCTTCTCGAAAAAAAAGGGGATAACCATGGATAAAAGTTTACACACAATTCATATGATTGGCATTGGCGGTTCGGGTATGAGCGGCATTGCCGAAGTGTTGCTCAATCTGGGTTATCAGGTACATGGCTCGGATATGGCAGAAAGTGCGACGGTACAACGTTTGCGCGAACTTGGTGCAGAAATTCATATAGGTCATGCCGCAGAACATGTCGGTGATGCCAGTGTCTTGGTCAAATCAACGGCAGTTTCCGATGAAAATCCCGAAGTCATTGCCGCCAAACACCGTGGGATCCCCGTGATTCCACGAGCCGAAATGTTGGCGGAGTTGATGCGTCTGCGTACAGGCATCGCCATCGCAGGCACACACGGCAAAACCACAACCACTTCCCTTGTGGCAGGTATTTTTGATACGGCAGGCCTCGATCCGACAGTGATTATCGGTGGTTTGCTCAACGCTTACGGTGCCAATGCCCGTTTGGGACAAGGCGAATATTTGATCGCCGAAGCCGACGAATCCGACGGTTCGTTTTTGTGCTTGTTGCCGATCATCAACGTGGTTACCAATGTTGATCAAGATCACCTTGATTTTTATGCCAATCAAGAAGCCATTGATAAAGTCTTTTTAAAATTTATGAATCAAGTGCCGTTCTATGGGTTGAATGTCGTTTGCGGTGACGATCCCGGTGTACGACGTTTGATTCCGCGCGTAAAACGACGGGTTTTAACCTACGGCTTTGACGTGCGCAACGATATTTGGGCCGAAGTGAATTATTGTGCAGAACACAGCGTATTTCGTGTGCATGCCAAAGGGTGTGACCTTGGCAATATCAAATTGTCACAACCTGGCCGTCACAACATTTTGAATGCCTTGGCGGCCATCGGAGTGGCTTTGGAAGTGGGTGTTGACCCGCACGATTGTGTAGAAGGTTTGCAACGTTTCAGCGGTGTCGGACGGCGTTTTCAGATTCGTGGCGAACAAGACGGTGTTTTGGTCGTTGATGACTACGGACATCACCCCGCAGAAATTGCCGCAACGTTGGAAACTGCACGCTTGGCCTATCCCGATCGCCGCTTGGTTGCGGTGTTTCAACCACACCGTTTCAGTCGCACACAAGCCTTTTTTGGAGAATTTTGTGACGTCTTACAACACGTTGATAAACTCATTTTGCTTGAAATTTATCCCGCTTCGGAGCAACCCATCCCCGGAATCAGCAGCCAAAACTTGGCACAAAGCATTCATCAATGCTCATCAACAGAAGTCATCTGTTGTCGTGATGTCGATGAAGTGATGCAAGTGTTACCGAATGTGCTGCAAACAGGCGACTTGTTGTTAACGCAGGGAGCAGGCAACGTCACCATGGTCGGTTCACGTTTTGTTGCCCACAAACATAACTCCATTGTACAGGTATAACTCATGAATATTATTCCCGAACCCAAACTGTCTGACCTCACCAGCATCGGCCTTGGCGGCAAAGCCGTGGCTCTTGTTGAAGTGTCAGACGCTGTCGATGCTTTGGCGTTGCCAAATTGTTTACAGCGTCTTGGCGGACGCCCGTTTGTGTTGGGACGCGGCAGCAACCTTTTGGCTGACGACGGTATATTGCCTGTGGTTTTGATTCGCATGGCACAGAAAACAGCCACAGTACATCGTGTAGGCATCGACGAGTTGGGGCGTTGTCTTGTGCACGTTGATGCGGGGTTACCTTTGCCGCGTTTGTTGGCTTGGTGTGCGCGACATTCACTGACAGGTCTTGAAGGCTTGGCAGGGATTCCCGGTGCTGTTGGGGGTGCTGTACGCATGAATGCGGGATCTTACGGCGACAGCTTTGGCGACATTTTGCAAACCATCACCTTTTTTACACCGACACTCGGCGTGCGCTCCTTATCCCGAGAAGAACTTCATCTTGAATATCGTCAACTCAATCTGCCCATCACCGATGAATATTTTTTACTTCTTTCGGCAACATTAGCTCTCAAAGAAACACCCAAAACGTACATTCTCAAAAAAATGCACGATTGTTTACAACAAAAGCACGCCACACAACCTATACACGACAAAAGTGCCGGTTGCGCGTTTAAAAATCCTCCACAATATACCGCCGGCCGCTTGCTTGAAGCGGCAGGCTTTCGCGGCAAACGCTTGAACGGTATGTGTTTTTCAAAAAAACACGCTAATTTTTTAGTGAATGAAGGCCAAGGAACAGGATGTGCCGCTTTGGAACTTTTGACATTGGCTCAAGAAACCGTTGCACGCCAAAACGGTATCCACTTGGACTTGGAAGTGAGGCGCCTGACATGCTGACAGCAAAAATGTGGAACATATTTAAACGTCGCGGCGGCAAAAACACCTACCGCAATCCAAAATCAATAACCAAAACAAATCAATTGGTTAAAAAAATTGGAAAAAACAGTTTCAGTCCAGAAAAAACTACAAAAAATGCATACCATACTGTTGAAAAAGATTATTCCCTATCTTTTTCAATGAAAAACTTTTCATTTTGGTTATTGAACTTTCTTCTTTGCAGTGCATTGCTTTGGTTTTTAATTGTTGCTCTTTTTTTTATTTATAATCAAGTGACTACAAGTTCATTTTTTAGTCTCAAAAAAATAGAAATACATGGTGCAACACATCTTACACGAGAAAGGATTATTACAGATTCAGGTTTAATACCTGAAAAAAATGTTCTGCTAATCAATATAGCAGATGTTGAACAAGCCTTGAAAAAAAACACGATGATCGCTTCGGTTTCCATAAAACGTCGATTACCTGATGCCTTTGAAATTCGAGTTATTGAGCGTGAACCTGCTTTTTGGATACTCCGAGGTGGGATTTTGTATTATGCAGACAGTAAAGGCGACTTGATTGCACCTCTCGAGGCAGGTACAATCAAATCATTGCCAATGCTTGAAATTCTTCCCGGCGGAGAAATGCTGCTTGCAAAAATGAATACTTTGATGGATACTCTCAAATCAACAGCATTTCCCCTAGATATTGCAAATGTATCAATTATACGATTGGGTTCTGCACGTGGGGTTGAATTGTTCATTGAATCGCGTCAACTGACCTTATGCATCAATCCTGAAGACTGGACCGGTAATATTGTTCGTCTCCAACAAGTTTTAAACGATTTGGCCAGACGCGGAGAATTAAAAAATACACGAGAAATTTGGGCATCAGACGGTAATGTGTGGATTGTACATGCTTAAACACCATTAAAAAAATCATGAGCTTTTAAGTTTATACACAAGTTTTTCTAGACTTTTGCTCGATTTTATGATTTATTCATTTCAGGGATCGAAAGCATCTTTTTAGCAATTTTATGCTTTTTAAATGCTTTTTCTGATAAAAAAACGTTGTATAGCTTTATACTTTTTTATAGAGCGGCGTTTGAGTATGTGTGTAAGGAGACAGGGTATGCCCCATTCCGAACTGATGGTCGGCCTCGACGTGGGCACAACCAAAATTTGCGCAGTAATCGGTCATTTGAACGACACCGATGAAATGAATATTATTGGTGTCGGCACAAGTCCGTCTGTAGGATTGCGCAAAGGAGTGGTGGTCAATATCGATCAGACGGTTCATTCAATCCGTCGTGCTGTTGATGAAGCCGAATCCATGGCTGATTGCCAAGTCCAATCGGTTTATGTCGGCATTGCCGGCAGTCATATCGAGGGCTTCAACAGTCAAGGTATCATGGCTGTGAAGGGTGGCGAGGTGACACCTCGTGTTGTCGAACGCGCGCTTGAAGCCGCCAAGACAATCCCCATTTCGCAAGACCGTGAGGTTTTACATGTTTTACCGCAAGAGTATATTGTTGACGATCAACATGGCATCATTGATCCCTTGGGAATGTCCGGCGTCCGTCTTGAGGTGAAGGTACATATCGTTACGGGAGCCGTTACTTCAGCACAAAATATTGTACGATCTTGCACGAAAAGCGGATTAAAAGTGAGCGATGTTGTGCTTGAAGCGTTGGCATCCACCAAAGCTGTACTCACCGACGAAGAACGTGAAATCGGTGTGGCGTTGGTTGATCTTGGCGGTGGCACTTGTGATATTGCCATTTTCCATAACGATGCCATCAAATTTACGGGTGTTGTTCCGCTTGGCGGTCAGAATCTGACCAATGATATAGCGATGGTTTTACACACTCCCATGATGGCGGCCGAAAGCATAAAAATGAAATACGGTTGTGCTTTGGCGGGGATGATTCGTCCGGATGAATATATTGAAGTCCCGAGTGTCGGGGGACGTGATCCACGTCGCCTACAGCGACAGGTTCTTGCCGAAATTTGTGAACCGCGCATGAAGGAAATCTTGACATTTATCGATCAAGAACTTGAGCGTTCCGGTTTCAAAAAAACCCTTGGTGCCGGTATCGTTTTAACCGGCGGGACATCGCTTTTACACGGTTGTCAAGAATTGGGTGAAATGATTTTCGGTATCCCCACACGAATTGGTTATCCACGCAATGTCGGAGGATTAAAAGATTTGGTCAACAGTCCAAAGTTTGCTACGGCTGTCGGTCTGTTGCGCTACGGCGCAGAACGCGAAGGCTTGGGTTTCAGTTCAGCAGGATACAATACTCGTTCCGAAAAAAATGGAGTAACTGGAATTTTTGCCCTCATGAAAAAGTGGTTTTCAGAAGTATCCTGAACCAACAAAGACATGTCGGCTGTAAGACTTTTTTATCAAAAAATCATAACAAAAGAGCTGTTTTGGGAGGTCTTGTTCGTATAAAATGTAGAATAAACAGTACATATCTGTTTACAGGATTGTTTTGATCAGCTTTTTTGTTTGCAAGGTTTTATTTTAAAAGTCATGTAATCTGTCACTCTTATTGAAAAAATGTTTCATGCTGTGTGTTTTCAAAACGAGTGTTTCCTTATAAGAAAGACAGAGCCGTTTTCAGTACTCAGTATTGCGATTGTTGAGCCTAAGGAGGAGAGGCCATTTATGAATATGATCATCGAACCGGATTTTACCACAGATTCAGTTGCAAAAATAAAGGTCATCGGTGTGGGTGGCGGCGGCAATAATGCTGTACAAAACATGATCGATTCCGGCGTTCCCGGGGTCACATTCATCTGTGCCAACACCGACAAACAAATTTTAAATAAATCAACGGCAGACTATAAATTGTTGATTGGTGAAAAATTAACCCAAGGTCTCGGTGCGGGAGCCAATCCTCAAATAGGCCGTGAAGCCGCTCTTGAAAGTATTACAGCCATTAAAGACAGTCTCACCGATGCCAATATGGTTTTTGTGACGGCAGGCATGGGTGGCGGCACGGGTACGGGTGCTGCACCTGTTGTTGCACAAGCGGCAAAAGAACAAGGTTCTTTGACTGTCGGTGTCGTGACGCGCCCCTTTAAGTTTGAAGGCGAACGCCATCGGATTGCAGCAGACGAAGGCATTGCCGCACTGCGTGAACAAGTGGACAGCTTAATCATCATCCCTAATGATCGTTTGTTGACTCTCGGAGCCAAAAAAGCCAAATTGCGCGATATGTTTAAATTGGCTGATGATGTGCTGTGCAGTGCTGTACGAGGTATTTCGGATTTGATCACTTGTCCCGGTTTGATCAATGTTGACTTTGCTGACGTGCGTACAGTCATGACACAAGACGACGGCGGTTTGGCTTTGATGGGTGTGGGGGCTGCATCGGGTGAAGGCCGCGCCTTGGCTGCAGCCAAATCGGCAATCAACAGCGCGTTGCTCGATGATGTTTCTATTGCCGGCGCAAAAGGCTTGCTCATCAACATCACGGCAACAGATGAAATGGATCTTGATGAGTATGCTGAAATCAACCACTTTATCACCGAAGCTGCGAGTAATGGCAATGACACCGTGCCTCCTCTGGTTATTGCCGGGGTTGCTTTTGACAATGATGCCGGTGAACTGTTGACTGTGACCGTTGTGGCTACCGGTATTGAACCTGCAGAGCTTTCGGCGCCTTTACCAAGCACCACGATGGCAACAATGCCCAGCGGCGCGACTGTAACACGTTTTCGGTCAGCTTCCGCACAAGAACAGCACGCGCCTATACCACAGAACACACCGCAACAAGCCGCTATGCAACAAAACACACAGCAACAAGCCGCTATGCAACAGAACACACCGCAACAAGCGACAATGCAACAACAGCCTACACGTCGTCCGCAAGGTGCTCAACGCCTACCCTCTCCGCCGTATACCTTAGATCAACATGTAGGACAACATACAGGTTTGGGAGCGACAGACACCGGAATTAATATTCCCGCAGTATGGCGCACACAAGCAAACCAGCATTCCCCCGGCGCTGAAGAATCCTTTAGCTTCGGTGAAGATGAGGACTATGACATGCCTTCTTGCTTCCGCAAGCAAGCCAATTAATAAACACCGCCATAAAACCTCTTCGACCCTTCTTTTTTCTGGGGGAGTTCAGCTCCCCCAGCTCCCCCAGCTCCCCATGAAGTCATACTTCTGTCGCCGTACGGCATCAATCAACGCTGATAGTCTTGTTTTCTCAAAAAAAAATCGTTATTTGAAAGATGTTTTTGTAGAAAAGGAGGCTATAGTGTCAAAATATTTACGTACTATACAAGTGATCAATGTGCGTTGGTTGAATGCCACGGCATGGTATGGACTTGAATTGGCACGGCTCCTCAATAATGCAGGGCATGAAACCGCAGTTTTGGGATTGAGAAATACTGACTCCTTTCGTGCTGCACAAAGTATGGGCTTACATCCTCTTGCCTTCGATTTGAACACAAAAAATCCTTTTCAAATGGCTAAAATGATTATTGAGTTGGGACGTTTTGTGCGCGAGTTTCAACCTGATATTGTGAATTGTCATCGCGGTGAGGGATTTCTTTTTTGGGCTATGTTGAAAAAAATCTATGGTTTTACATTGATACGTACCAGAGGCGACCAACGTTTGCCGCGAAACAACATCCCCAATCGTCTGCTACACACACACGCTGCAGACGCCTTAATTGCAACCAATTCACGCATGGCAACACATTTTACAGAGCATTTTGGTATCGAATCATCCAAAGTGCATACCGTTTTTGGCGGTGTGGACAGAACACGTTTTGCCTTTAATACAAACAAACGCAACGAAATTCGTGCACACTTGGGCTTCACAGAAACATCGTGTGTGATCGGTTTGTTGGGGCGTTTTGATCGTGTCAAAGGTCAACGTGAACTCATCAATGCCGTAGCACGACTTGTTCAAGAAGGACGCAAACAAATTCAACTTGTGCTTTTAGGATTCACAACCGCTTTGACACAAGACACTGTAAAACAGTGGATTAAAGATGCAAACATGGAGCAACACGTTACTGTCACCGGCAAAGTAGAAGATGTTTCGGCATATCTTTCGGCCTTGGATATTGGCGTGATCGCTTCGCTATGGTCAGAAACCATAGCCAGAGCGGCATTGGAAATCATGGCTTGTGAACGACCTTTGATTTCAACAGCTGTCGGGGTAATGCCCGATTTGTTGCCGCCTGAGGCCTTGTGCGCTCCAAATGACGAAAAGGCTCTTGCCACGTTGTTAGCTCGTGCCGTCGACGACACGGCTTGGCGAAAGACACTGGTTGATTGGAATCAAACCCAAATGTCACGTTTGGACAGTCGACATTTTTTAGAACAAACACTTTGTATATACAATAAAAATTATATAAAATAATGCATGCAACAGTACATTCTCATAATCTCCAACGCTTTTGACGCACAATAAGTGATTGACCTTTCTCCTTTCACAGGGAAAACAGTTGCTATTTTTGTCAACATCACGTAGATGTTAAACAAAAAATAAAAACAGTTGTATAAATTCTGGTTAGTTGTGAAGAGAGCCTATCATTCAATTAAGGGGATGTATTGTGCAAAAAATCTTTTGTTCTTTGTTTGTCTTTTTGGCTTGTTCGACATTTCCACTACCTGCTTTTGCACAAAATACATCTCATGTTCCCCACTCGACGACTCAACGAATTATTCATCAGAAAAAAGCAGAGGCCGCCGCATTTTTAAAAAATGAGCAATACAATGAGGCTTTTGAAGTATATAGCTATTTATTGCGCGAAGATCCCACCGATGACATCATCAATCTGGGGTATGCGCGTGCAGCGGTGCGCAGCCAACGATTCGGCCATGCAGTCATGGCCTATGAACGGCTGTTGGCAAACCACCCCGATGAGCCGCTTTTGCTCAAAGAGCTTGCCTATGCCTTACATATCCAAAACGACACACAACGCTCTGCCATGGAGCTACAAAAAAATACTGCCAAAACGCCACAACAGAACACCGCGCTTCTCAATAAATGGGAAAAACAAAACCAACGCACAAACATTTCCGGACGCCTTCGTGGCGGTTTGCTCTATGACAGCAACGTTAACGGCGGCCCCGCGTCCAATACTGTTTCCTTGGGAGATTGGAAAAACCTTTCTTTGATTGACGGTAAAGCAGAAGAAAGTATGGCGGCCTACATGGGCGGACATGTAAACATGAGCCATCGTCTCGGTCTTGTCAGTCCATGGCATCTTGTTGGAAATTTTGATTTTTTTGCACGTTACAATATGAATGAACAGCTTGATAAGGTGGGTTTATCCAGTTCCGAGTGGGGTGCGCTGGCTATGGGAGTACGCCATTTGGGCACACACAATCTTTTTGAACTCAAAGCTCGAGCACAACTTTTTGATTACGCGTTTGAACAACAAGCGTTTTCCGTGGGGCCGCAAGTCAATATCATTTATGTCATCACCCCTACAATACAAACCATAACCAAAGCAGACATTGGACACCGTAGCTATTCGGAAAATCAAGGCTATGACGGTTGGTATACCTCAGCTGGCCAATACATGCGTTTTTTTGTGGGTAGCGACAAACACCATTTCACAATCGGCGGACGATATATAGGTAGCGGAACCAAAGAGCACCGCTATGCCTATGACGGCTTTGAAACAAGCCTCACGTTTACATTCAATATGCCCTATAATAACATTTCTATGAGCCCAAGTATTTATTATAGCGGTAAATATTACCATGGCACCGCCACCACACTTGAAACAGAACACAGACGTGATCATCGTTTAACACTTGGTTTGGCGCTGACAATCCCTATTCGTGAATATTGGCAAATGAATCTCGGCTATCAATATGCGCGTAACTTTTCAAACAGCGAACTGTATGACTATGACCGTCACCTCACAACCATGGGAATTTCTTGGCTATTTTAGGTGATCTATCACATAAAAATGCATTTTTCTTTTACTCAGACAGATGTATGGCAACGGCTAATGTTTTTTTATGTTCAATGTGTACAAAAACAGCTGATGTGTACAATAAAGGCTTCCGAGAAATAAAAAAACGTGAAGGATCCACAATGAAATGTGTTTCATGGAATGTGAACGGTTTTCGTGCCATGAGTGCCAAACCTGAATGGGATTGGTTTAAAAACACAACCGCAGACATCGTGGCTTTGCAAGAAGTCAAAGTTGATGCCGAGCAATTGGAAGAACATCAACGTACCCCCGAAGGCTGGCAGAGTTTCTGGCTTTCCGGAACGGGCAAAAAAGGCTACTCGGGTGTGGCTGTATTTGTACGTGACGCTTTGGCGCAATACGCCAAAGAACAAGGCGAACTTGAAGTTGTGCGAGAATTGCCTGTTGCGGACTTGGCTACAGAAGGACGTTTATTACAGCTTTCGTTGCCTGATTGCTATTTTTTTGGTGTATATTTTCCAAACGGTTCAAAAGATGAAACACGATTAGCCTACAAAATGGCCTACTATGAAGCCTTTTTGGAACATGTGCAAACGTTAAGACAAAAAAAACCGATAGTGGTCTGCGGCGATTTCAATACCGCACACACTGCCATTGACCTCGCCAGACCAAAAGCCAACGTGGGCACATCGGGTTTTTTACCTGAAGAACGTGCGTTTATGGATCGTTTTGTGGCTGCGGGATATGTTGACACCTTTCGTCTTGTCCATGGCAACATGCCAGACATGTATACATGGTGGTCATATAAACAACGCGCTCGAGAAAACAATGTCGGTTGGCGGATTGATTATTTTTTTGTTTCTGAAGAATTGGTACCGAAAGTGCGTGATGCATGGATAGAAAACCGTGTATTGGGTTCCGATCATTGTCCTGTCGGTTTGGAGTTGGATTGTGCTTGAAAATGATGGAGTATTCTTTCCTACCGCTGCTGCCGTACGTTGGTTGCGTTCGTTGATTGTGTTACGCGGCTTATCCACAAACACCGCTGCCGCATACGGACAAGATCTGGATGCATTTAAAAGTTTTTTGGAAACACTGGAGACCTCTTTTGATCGTATGAATGATCAAAAGATTTTACTGTTTACAGTATGGTTGAGACAACGCGGAGACAGCAGCAGAACCTTGGCTCGGCGTTTTTCCGGCATCCGTCGGTTTTATGATTGGTGCGAAGAAGAAGGACTAATACAAGGCAATCCTTTTGCTTTGGCAGAAAGCCCAAAACAAGCTCTTGTGTTGCCCGAAGTGCTTTCAAAAGCAGAAATGAAACACTTGCTGACAGAGCCTGAACGTTCCGCGACTTCAACCAAATTGGCTCATCGTGACGGAACGATGCTTGAGTTGCTCTATGCTGCAGGATTGCGAGTTTCCGAGCTTATTGGTTTGCGCCCGGGAGACATAGACACTCAGCAAGGTGTCATCCGTGTTTTTGGCAAAGGACAAAAAGAACGCCTCATTCCACTCTATACACAAGCAATCACACGTTTAGAATATTACCTTCAGTATGTGCGTTCAGATTTTTATCCGACAACGGAACAACTTTTTTTGAACCGTTCAGGTAACGGATTAACAAGACAAGGTGTTTGGAAAATCATCAAACGTTATGCCATGCAAGCCGGAATCACAAAAAATATATCACCACACACGTTTCGACATTCTTTTGCAACACATCTGCTTGAAGGCGGTGCAGACTTGCGTTCTTTGCAACTCCTTCTCGGACATGCAGACATGAGTGCAACAGAACTCTACACGCATCTACAAACACAACATTTGCACCATGTCCACCAAACGTGTCATCCCCGTGCCGTCTTACATGAAGAACGTACTCTTGGCGAATGAACCATGAACAGCATCTGGACACATGTGCTGTTCTGGCCTATAATTAGAGTATATGTTTTGTCTTAAGGTCGTTGTGTTTTGATGTATTGTGTGGGAACTTAAGCGTGTACGCCTTACTTCGAGTTCTGCCACTGTGTAACGCCGGGCTCATTTGAGTATGAGTATGAATCATTTAAATCAAAGATGAGTTGCCATGTCACACTCGCAAATTCTCCTTGAAACAGGCACAAATGAACTTGAAATCATTGAATTTTATATTGATGAACCCGACTATCGGGGACATTACGGCATCAACGTTGCAAAAGTCGTTGAAATTACACGAGATCAACCTGTGACAGCCATGCCGCAAATGCGTCATCCTGCAGTTTTGGGTGCTTTTGCACACCGCAATGGACGCATCGTTCCACTCATTGACTTGGCTTTGTATATCGGTGCCACCCCAACAGACTCTTCTGAACGTAAAATCATCATTACTGAATTTAATACAGTCACCACCAGTTTTTTGGTTGCCGGCGTCAACCGGATCCATCGTTTAAGTTGGACAGATGTTGAACCGCCGGATCGCTTTTTACAGCAAATCACATGCAGTTCCATTACGGGCGTGATCAAGCTTGACGGACGTGCCGTTTTTTTACTTGATCTTGAAGCTATTGTAGCAGATTTACATCCTGAATTGGCAATCCGCATGAACAATATCATGCTGGAAAGCCATTCAAATATCAAAGGCCTTTGTCGTATTCTGCACGCTGACGATTCAAGCAGTATTCGTAAACTCGTTTTTCACGAATTGGAAAAAACAGGCCTTTTTGATCTGCAACAAGCAGGAGACGGTCAGGACGCGTGGAACAGATTGTGTGCATACCGTGATGAAGCTGTGGAAAAAGGCTTGCCAATTACCGATTTTCTGCATGGGGTGATCACCGATATTGAAATGCCCAATTTGGACGGCTTGACACTGTGTAAACAAATCAAAGAAGATCCTGTGCTGAAGGCTTTGCCTGTGGCTATTTTTTCATCCATGGTCAACGAAAGTTTATTGATTAAGGCACAAAATGTCGGTGCAGACGTGGGTTTTGCAAAACCGGACTTGCAAACATTGAGTGACACCATGTTGAAACTTGTCGATAAAAAATTAAATACATAATTTGAACACTGCATATATTATGATGTCTGAAAAAATAGGAATTATCGCCGGTAGCGGACAGTTTCCTCGTTTGATCGCGCGGCAAGCACGGAAAAATGGTTTTGGAGTTGCCATTTGTGGTTTTTATGCCAATGCTGATCCTGATTTGGCTCAGGAATGCGATGCTTTTACGTTATTGCATTTGGGGCAACTCAAAAAAATGTTGGATTTTTTCCATGATGCCGGTGTCAAACGACTTTGTTTGGCAGGAGCAATCAGTAAACCAAAAGCCTTGGATTTACGGCCTGATTTGCGTGTCACGCGACTTTTGTTTTCACTGCGCACAAAAGGTGATGACGCTATTTTGCGTGCCTTCATGACTGAATTGGAGAGCGAAGGATTTATGGTTGTCAATCCGGCGGATCTGGTGCCTGATTTGCGTGCACCTGCGGGGATTCTCGGTGCTGTAAAGCCTTCTGATATCATACGCGCCAATGTGACATATGGTTGGCCCATTGCGGTGAGTATCGGGCGTTTTGATATTGGGCAAGGCTTGGTTGTGCGCGAAAACATGGTTATGGCTGTTGAATGTTTGGAAGGTACAGATGCCATGTTGTGTCGAGGTGCGGAACTTGGCGGCAAGGGGTGTGTTGCATTGAAAACGGTCAAACCAAAACAAGACATGCGCGCCGATTTACCCAGTATTGGCTTACAAACCATTCAACAACTCACGACATTGCACTATGCGGCGTTGGTGATTGAAGCCGATTCAACACTGTTTTTTGATCGTGAGGCAAGCATCGCACTTGCCGATCAACATAATTTATGCCTTTGGGCATTGACGCGTGCAGACATTGAAACGCTGTGTGCCGAAAAATACATGGATTGATAGGCAAGTCACGAAAAAAAACTTTTTGTTTCTCATGACTTGCCTTTTTACGGTAAAAAGGCTACATACCCTTTTCATGTTTATGCCATAAATGTTTGTACGCTTTGTGGTTGACAGCTTGTCATTTTTTGAATCTATTTGAAATATATGGAGAATACCATGTCTAAAGAATGTGCAATGTGTGGTAAACACCCCCAAACCGGTCACCATGTGAGCCACTCAAACATCAAAACAAACCGTCGTTTCAACCCCAATTTACAAAACGTACGCCACCAATTTGCAAACGGTGAAGTACGCACCATCAGTGTTTGCACCCGTTGCTTGCGTTCCGGCTTGGTTACAAAACCGCTTGTGCGCAAAGTAGACTAGAGCTATTTACAATTGACTTTTCTGTTTTTCTGGGTGGGCTTCCATCCCCCCTGCCCCCTTGATTCTGCGGCGCAAGAAGCATGCTTCTTGCGCCGCAGTTCAAGCGCTCTGAGATTCTTTTTCTAAACAATATTGTTTACCCCGGTGAGCCTTTTAAAAACGCTTGCGCCATAGAAGAAAAGGTGCGCTAATGAATGCGATGCATATACAAAAGCGTTTAAAGCCGTTATTATCTCCTTTGGGACATGCCTACGGTTTTGCCTTAAAACTGCGACGCAAGGCTTGGGAATCAGGACTGTGTACACCTTTTCGTACACCATGCCCTTGTGTTTCCGTCGGTAATATATCTTGGGGCGGCACAGGCAAAACACCTGTTGTCGATTGGCTCTTGCAGTGGTTGACGGAGCGTCATGAAAAAGGTGCTGTCCTCACACGAGGCTACAAGGCCTGTCCAGACAGCGTGCCCTTTTTGGTTACGGCTCATGATTCGCCAACGAAAGTAGGGGATGAACCCCTTATGCTGGCTTTAAAACACCCACAAGCGTCTATTCTTGTCGATCCCAAACGTACACGTTCTGCGACGTTTGCTTTAGCGACGTTACAACCCGACTGTCTCATCTTGGATGACGGCTTTCAACATCTGGCCGTTGCACGCGATTGCGATCTGGTCTTACTCCATCCTGACGATTTACAGTCTCAATGGCAAAATTGTCTGCCTGCCGGATCATGGCGTGAAAGTGCCGACGCGTTACACCGCGCGACAGCGTTTTTAATTAAATCAGACACTCACGTTTTTAAAAAACTTCAGCCGCTCATCGAACAACGCTTGGCAGTCTTTAACAAACCCGTTTTTTCATTCACATTACGTCCTCTCGGCCTTTGTCACTTGCACGAATTACAGCCTACAACTTTTTTGCCTGCCGAAACGATTTCTGCAGACTACGCCTTTGTCAGCGGTATCGGCGATCCCTCTCAGGCCTTGGCAAGCATAACACGTTTTATGGGACGCCCCCCCACTCGACACCTCTTTTTCCCCGACCACCACGCCTATACAATTGAAGAAAGCACAATCCTTGCGTCACTGAATATACCTTTCGTGTGTACGGCAAAAGATGCTGTCAAGTTACGCGGCATCCTTCCTGTTTCAGCGCGTGCTTGGGTTTTTGAAGTCGAAACATGTTTTGAAAACTTTTTGTGGACAAAAAAAAATTTCTCGGTTTGGTGGGAAACTCACTACTCTGCAATGAAAGATCAAAAATACAGTTTCTGAATTATTGACGCGCAGGTTGCTTGCCTCTCATTGTGCCCTATGGTATACATATAGATGGCGCAGGATACATATCCTGTCTTGGTAGGCAAAGCTTGCTTCGGTTTTGTCTTTATTTTCTTTATTCAACTCACTGACGAAAGACGACTGTAAAAAACACGAACAGAGCCGTTGCAAAGCTCGCACAGCTCTTTTTTTACGGCAATAACCCAATATGGAATCGCATCTATGGGCATTTCAGATTTTCAGGCAAAACAACGCATCAATAAACAAAAAGCTGTTTTAAGAGAATATTTTACCAAATATTCCGGACAAGTGCTTTGTTTGACCACCGATCAAACGGTTGTCTCGACATTGGCGGCAACCTTGAAAGACTTGGCTGTTCCCCAAGGACGTTTGCTCGTGAACATTGCCAGCCCAACACGTACACTGAAAGCTATCGGAGAAGCCTTTGAGGAGGGCAAACTGCCTGCACTTGTCATTGAGCGTTATCTGGAAACGGTAGGTGATACAGGCTTTTTAATCAGTCAATGCAAAGAAATGTATCCTGAATTACGCGTTTTGGTATTGACTTCTACGCTTGATAAAGATCGTATCATGCTGTTGCATGAAGTGGGTGTCGACAATTTTATTCTTCGCCCTTTAAGCAGCAACGACTTATTGGAAAAACTGGTTGAAACCTTACGTCCACCGGCGCCCATTCGTCAGCTACTGGACAAAGCACGTTCTTTTATTGCGAAAAATATCAGTGAAGAAGCATTAAAAATTTCTTCAAAGGTGTTGGAAGTCAAACCCGACAGTGCCGCAGGATATGTTGTGCTTGGTGATGCGTTACGCCTTACCGGTGAAACGTTGAAAGCAAAATACGCATATGAACGCGCGGCAAAATATGCGGGCAATTACCTTGAGCCGTTGCAGCGTCTTGCCGACGTTGCCTCCGAATCGGGTGACAAAGAAACACAGCTCAATTATTTGAAACGTATGGATGAAATTTCACCGCTCAACGCTCAGCGTAAAATTGAAATAGGTGAATTGCATGTGGAGCTTGGACACACACGCGCGGCAACCCAAATTTTTGACTCTGCAGTATCGCGCGCCTATAAAGACGCCATGGATCATGTGGCTGCCATGGCACAAAAAATTGCCATTTCTTTGCAAGAAACAGCCCCTGCACAAGCTGAAAAATATCTACGGCAATGCTTGGAAATGAAAGGCGATAACCTTACCGTGGATGACTTGGCGACCTTCAATCAGCTTGGTATCAGCTTGAGAAAACAAGGACGCTGGGAAGACGCAATCACAGAATACAAAAAAGCATTGAAAATCGCTCCCAATGTTCCCGGATTATACTATAATATCGGTATGGCCTATGCGGAAGGCAATGATCATGAATCGGCGATTAAAGGCATGCTGAAAGCCCTTTCTATTTCTGAAGCTTTTCCGCAAAGCAGTGCGCAAGTTGCATATAATATGGGTGTGGTTTTTTCTAAAGGTTTTACACGCGATAAAGCAAAATACTGTCTTGAGATTGCGCTTGAACTGCATCCGGGCTATGAACCTGCACAAAAATTGCTTAAATATCTTCAAGGTGACGATTGATTGTATGTGCTTGCGGAACACAAAGGTCTCACAGGTGACGACGCGAAGTGTTTTATAAAACAATCAATGTTTTATTTTTATGAATTATTGAGAGAGAAAACGAGGAGAAAAAGCGTTGGGGCTTTCTCTCCTCGTTTTTTAGCTTTGCATAAAGGCAAAATGATGTCTAAAGTTCTGTTGCAGGAGCGGCTTGTGGAGTCGGTTTCAGTTTTTCTTGAAACATTTTAAAGGCTTCGTCTACAAGCGGGGCAACGTGCTGATTGAATTCTTGTCCTAATTCAAGGCCTTTTTCTTTCGCGCTTTCAAACCCTGAGTCAAGGCGTTCTTGCCAACTGGGACTATTGACGACATTTCCAAAATCGTTGCCGAGACTGCCGATGCGTTGTTCGATATCCTGCAATTCGGCGTTTGTTATTTTATTGTCATTTTGTAATGCCTTTTGCAACAACGGCAACCATGTTGTCTTAAACGTTGCAGGATTGAGTTCACGGAGAGAAAGCAATGCGCTGTATTGCCATGGAGTGATTTCTGCATCCGGATCAACAACTTGTGCGGCCTGTGCCGTCAGAGTGAACACAAAAGAAAAGAAAAAAAGACACAATCCACACACAGCAACCATGATTCTTTTCTGTGCTATAGAATAGGACATAGAAAACTCCTAAAGGACAATACGGTTATAGGGAATGTTTTTATGTATCGTTATTCAATTCACTCAGCAACACTTGTAGATAATGGAGATCTTTATGTGCTTGAGTGATGACAGCACACACTTCGGCATTTTGTGCCGTTACAGCCAAAGAAAATAATGGATCCGATTGTATATGCTGTTGGTTGATATTTTGTATGGAATATTGTTCATTGTTTTTTGCTACTGTCTGCTCTTGAGAACGTTCCAATATTTTTCGTGCGCCATCGATCGTCAAGCCTTCTTCATATAACAAATGTTTAATTTGTTGTACCAAGGCAAGGTGTTCCTCGGCATAAAGACGCTGTCCTTTTGCTGTACGCAAGGGTGTGAGCTGTGAAAATTCACGTTCCCAATAACGCAACACATGGCTTTCAATTTCAAGAAGACGCGCAGCTTCACCGATACGATAGGTTCGGGAGAGTTGTTCCACCATAGATGTGACTCGGAGTATCAATTGTCAAAGATTGAATGCCGTTTGATAATACACGTTCAAAAACAAACCGACAAAAGAGTTTGTATGCGACATCGACAGGATATAACGTATTCCTGCAATGTGGGCAACCATGATCCAAAAAGGTTTCAATATTTAGATTTTTCTGTTGTTCAATGTCGCATTGCTTTACTGCAAAAAACGCCATCCATATCTATTGCCTATATGTTGTTCTTTATTATTTGTTTGAACGACGCAACAAAAAAACGCCTATAAGAAAAAGTGGTACACAAAGAAGTTGCCCCATTGTAAGCCATCCAAAGGCCAAATAGCCGATGTGTGCATCAGGCAAACGCACAAACTCCACCGCCGCACGAAAGACAGCATAAAGAATGGCAAAAAGGCCTGCCACCTGCCCTCGTGGACGCGGGCATGAAGAAAACCACCACAAAACAACAAAAAGAACAAGGCCTTCAAGAACGGCTTCGTATAATTGCGAGGGATGATAGAGCGGATCACCGATTTTTTGTGCCATGCCCCATGGCAGTGTTGTCGGAGCGCCCCAGAGTTCATTGTTAATAAAATTGCCGATTCGACCAAAAAAAAGTCCCGGCGCAATCAACGGCGCAACAAAATCAACAATATCCCAAAAAGATCGCCCGTGCCGACGGCTCCACAACCAAATAAATACCAAGACACCGCACAAACCGCCATGAAACGACATGCCACCATGCCACAACCTGAAAAGTTCCAACGGATCGGCTAAGAAAACAGAAAAATTATACGCCAAGACATAGCCGACTCGTCCCCCAACAACCACACCGAACATGCCCCAAACCATCAGATCTTCCAGTTCGGGCACACTCACCTTTGTATGAGAAAGAGCCGCACGGCGGCGTCCCAAAAACCACGCCGCAAGGAAGCCAAAAAGATACATTAAGCCATACCAATGAATACGCAACGGCCCAATACTCAAGGCTACGGGATCAAAAAAAGGATACAACACAATGACAGGTTCCTATGTACGCTTGATGAGTTTATGAGATTTTGTTTTTTTATCCGATTTTCCTTTTTTGACATGTTTTTTTATCTGTGCCGGTTTGGAAGCAGAAGACACACCATCACCATCGCAATCACAACGTGTCATGTTCTCGTAAACCCCACTTCGTCCGCCTGCTTTATAGACAAGACGCACATTATCAATCACCATATCACGTTGAACAGCTTTACACATATCATAAATTGTTGCAGCAGCAACTTGTGCGGCCATCATCGCTTCCATTTCAACACCTGTGCGGTGTGTGGCACGAACTTCGGCCTCAATATGGACAGTTGGCGGCGAATCCTGCAAAGCAAAACGCACATCGGCATAATCTATCGGCAAAGGATGACACAAAGGAATCATTTCGGCAGTGCGCTTGGCAGCCATAATTCCTGCTATTTTGGCTGTAACCAAGACATCACCCTTAGGCAAGGCTTTTTCTTTAAGTAGGGCAAGCGTTGATGGATGCATGCGCACAGCGGCACGAACTTTTGCCACACGAAGCGTGTCACCTTTCGGTGTCACATCAACCATTGTAATATTGCCATTGTCATCAAGGTGCGAAAAGATCTTTGATGCAGAGGCGCTGTCGTCATGTTTTACGGTTGAACGTGTTGTTACAGAGGAAGGAGCTTCATTGTTTGAGGTGGGGCACGCTGTTTGTGTGTGCTGCACGGTATCAAGAATCAAGGTTAAGACTTCTTCAATACTCAACAACGTTGTGTCAATCATTATGGCGTCGTTTGCGGCTTTAAGTGGTGCGACGGCGCGTGTACGGTCTTGTTCGTCGCGTGTACGGACTTGTTCTGCAATGACAGACTGCTCCACGTCACGACCTTTGGTTTGCAATTCTAAAAAGCGGCGTTCAGCTCTGATTTCTGCATCGGCATCAAGAAAAAATTTATATTGTGCTTGCGGAAAAACGACTGTACCCATGTCGCGTCCTTCAACGACTAAAGGCGTTTGTTTGCCGAGCTTGCGTTGTGCCGCTGTCATGACCGTACGGACAACCGCATGACTTGCCAAACGTGAGGCGCGTTGTCCAATTTCTTCTGTACGGATGCGTTCATCCAACGGTTCGCCGTTACACAACAAAATCGTGCTGTCGCCGTGTCCTTCCAATGTAAAACGAAAGGCCGCACAACGCGTTTTCAATGTTTTGTCATCAAGGTCTTCGAAGTCTTCAATATGCAAAGCAAGCACTCGATACATGGCACCGGTATCTAAATAAGGTCGTTCCAGTGTTTGAGCCAAACGGCGTGCAAGGGTTGTTTTACCGACACCGGCAGGACCGTCAAGCGTGATCAAAGGCCACTTTTTCATAGTCTCTTCTCCAAAAACGGATTTTGTGCGTGTTGTTGAGTGCGCCACAGACTCAAAGAGCGACATCACGAAGCTTCCGAGGGAAAACATTTCCCCTCAGAAGCACAGAAAAAAAACAAGGACAGCAGCGCTACACCCCGTGCAAGAGTTTTTGCAACGTTTTCACAAAGCGGATATTCTGTTCCTCAGTGCCCACAGTCAAGCGAAGGTATTGAGGCAATCCATAGCTTGTCAGTTGGCGTACAATGAAGCCACCTTGTAACAAGCCTTCATTGATTGCTTTGGCATCAAAATCCTGAGGCAAGGAAAACATCAGAAAATTGGCTTGGCTTGGAATAACCGTACACTGCATGCGTGTGAGTTCTTGTTCAAGCAAAGCACGGCCGACATGGACGGTTTTTAACGTTTCGGCACGGTATTCGGTATCTTTCAAGGCTGCCAGAGCCGCTTCTTCGGCAGCCAAGTTAACCGAAAAAGGCAAACGCACACGCCAAAGGTGTTCTGTCAATTCAGTGGGCAAAAGACCATAACCAAGGCGTAATCCCGCAAGTCCCCAACTTTTTGAGAACGTACGCATGATGCCGACATTGGGAAAGTCGTCCAACCGACGTAAAAGAGAAAAGGCGTCTTCTCCACCGTCTTCGGGGCGAACAAAATCCACATACGCTTCATCAATCAATAACAAACAAGACGTCGGCAAAGCACGCGCCAGTTTTTCCAATTCGGCAGCCGTAGCGGCACGTCCCGACGGATTATCGGGGGATGTGACCAAAACCAATGTGGTTTGTTCGTCAACCAACGCAAGAAGCTCTTCCCAAGGAAAAGAAAAATCCTCTCGAAGCGGTGCCTGACGTAACGTCACGCCTGCCATTTTTGCTTGTGTTGTATAGATACCAAAACAAGGCTTAAAAGCTACGGCATTGTGTACACCGGGTTCGGCACAGACTCGAAACAACAAATCAATCAGTTCATCAGACCCGTTAGACACAATAACACGCGCGGGATCGACACCATGATGTTCAGCCAGCGCGTGTACCAAACGCGGATTCCCCCCCGCAGGATAACGAAAAACATCGCCCGCATGACGCTTTAACACGTCTTGTACCAATGGTGAGGTGCCTAAGGGGTTTTCATTGCTGGCCAATTTGATCACTTCATCAAGACCGTAGCGCTGACGGATTTCTTCAATGGAACGCCCCGGCTCATACGCACTGAACGCACGCACCGCAGGACGAATAAAAAGACCTTGTTTTGTTACTTCGGAAGCCATATATACCATCCCTCATGAAACTATAAAAAAGATTAAGACCGTGCAATACTACTGCACTTTGATAGCAAACACAAGACAACGCCTTTACAGACACTTTTTCTTCCTCTGCGAAACCGCTTGAGAATATTCAGTTGCCTTTTTATGAAAAACGTTTTAAATTAGGGCATTATAGCTATTGTTAGAACATTGACATAATCTTATTTTCATGTATGTTTTGAACCCTAACGAACAGATTCAGGAGGCTCCATGGCAAAAGAAGATGCCATTGAAATTGACGGTGTGGTGCAGGAAGCCCTGCCAAACGCCATGTTCCGTGTCGAATTGGACAACGGACATACGGTTCTTGCGCATATTTCAGGAAAAATGCGTAAATTTTATATCCGCATTCTTCCCGGGGATCGCGTCAAAGTGGAGTTGTCTCCCTATGATTTGACTCGCGGACGCATCACATACCGCATGAAATAGAAGGGTGCGCCGATTTCATCTTTTCCTTTACAATGTATTTTAAAGCGATCTCCTCCCGTCAGACACTGCCTGCCATCTCTCTTTTTTGTGGGCGGCTTTAAACCTGTCTTCAACAGTGAGTTAAAGCCCCTATATAAAAAAGAAAAGACACGTCATGACGAGGGGAGTTTTGTTTTTTTGAAAAGAAGTATAAAGGAAACATGCTCAATCCCCAAAAAAATCGATCCCCAAAAAAGGGTTTTTGTCTGACAGAAGGAGAACTTCATGTTATACCGTATTGAAGCAGGGCTATTTTCTCATATTGACGATACCCAAGGACGTAAGGTTGCCATAAGCATTGGTGAAGCGTTGGGGATTGTGGTGTCTGCCGTACGCATGGTCAAAGTGTTTACGCTTGACGGCTTTACCGAACAACAAGCAAAACGTTTGTTGGAATCAGACGCGTTACACGATCCTGTTTTACAAGAAGCGAGCCTTTCGGCTTTACCAAGCAAGGCAGATTGGGTGATTGAGGTGGGCTTTCGTCCCGGTGTCACCGATAATGAAGGCCGTACAGCCCGCGACACCGCCGCGCTTGTATTGGGTATGAAAACCCCACAACAACGTCAAATTTTTTCTGTTTTTACCTCCGTGCAATATCATTTATATAAAGGTGATGCCGCGTTGTCTTTTACAGACGTACAACGTATCGCCAAAGACTTGTTAGCCAACGAATTGATTCAGCGTTATGAAATTAAGTCTGCCGATGAATTGTTGCATTCACCGTTTAAGGCACATGCCGCAGGTGTTGTTGCCACGGCGTGTGCAGAAGTGACAACGATTCCGCTTGCAGAGATGGATAACAACGCCCTCATGGCTTTCAGCCGCGAAAACACACTGGCACTGAGCCTTGATGAAATGCGCACAATTCAAGCATGGTTTGGACGTCAAGACGTACAAGACGAACGGTTGCAACACGGTCTATCAGCCAATCCAACCGATGCCGAAGTGGAAATGCTTGCACAAACATGGTCTGAACACTGTAAACACAAAATTTTTGCCTCAAAAGTCAACTATACCGACACAGTAACCAATACAACGGAAACAATTGACAGTCTGTATAAAACATACATCATGAACACCACAAAAACGCTTCGCGAACAACGCGGTGCAGACGATTTTTGTCGTTCGGTGTTTACAGACAATGCTGGTGTTGTGGCTTTTAACGACACCCATGACGTTTGTATCAAGGTAGAAACCCATAACAGCCCCTCAGCGTTGGATCCGTATGGTGGTGCGTTGACGGGTATTGTCGGTGTGAATCGTGATCCGCTCGGTACAGGTCTTGGTGCGGAATTATTATGCAATACAGATGTATTTTGTTTTGCTTCACCGTTTCACGATGAACCTTTACCCCCACGTTTATTGCATCCGCGTCGAGTCTTGGAAGGTGTTCGCGAGGGTGTGGAACACGGCGGCAACAAATCGGGTGTGCCTACGGTCAACGGTTCGATTGTTTTTGAACCCCGTTTCTTGGGAAAACCGCTTGTATATTGTGGCACTGTTGGGTTGATGCCACGTGAAGTGCCTGCACTTGGCGGTGAAGGTGCGCCGCGTCCGGGATATGCGAAAAAAGCGCGTCCTGGCGACATTGTCGTCATGGTCGGCGGACGAATTGGCAAAGATGGAATCCATGGTGCAACCTTCTCTTCTGAAGAATTGCATGAAGGCTCACCCGCCACCGCCGTACAAATCGGCGATCCCATAACACAACGTAAAGTGGTTGATTTTATTATTCAAGCGCGTGGGCAAGGCCTGTATTCGGCAATCACCGACAACGGCGCGGGCGGTTTGGCTTCTTCTGTCGGAGAAATGGCTGAAGACACGGGGGGTTGTCATATTGATATGGCTCGTGCACCACTGAAATACGACGGCTTGCGTCCTTGGGAAATTTTACTTTCCGAAGCACAAGAACGCATGACGTTGGCTGTACCGCCTGCCTTGTTGGATCGTTTTTTGGCGTTAGCCGAACATATGGATGTGGAAGCGACAGCACTGGGTTCTTTCACCGATTCAGGCTATTTCCATGTTACATATGGTGAAACAATTGTCACACATCTGAGCATGGCATTTTTACACAAAGGACTACCGCAACTTGAGCTCAACGCCGTATGGGAAGCACCCAAAACACAACCGCTTGAGCTGAAAACAGATCTCGACAACGCCACGTTGTTAGAACGGATGTTGGGACGCTTAAACATTTGCAGTAAGGAATATTTAATTCGTCAATATGATCATGAAGTGCGCGGCGGCAGTGTGATCAAGCCTTTGGTGGGGGTTGCTGCCGACGGCCCTGCAGACGGAGGTGTGCTTCGTCCTTTGTTGACCTCAGAACAAGGTATTGTTGTCAGCCATGGCATTTGCCCCAAGTTCAGCGATTATGACACATGGCACATGACCGCCAACGCCATTGACGAAGCCATTCGCAATGCGGTTGCGGTAGGTGGTGATCCCGATCGCATGGCAGGAACCGATAATTTTTGCTGGTGTGATCCTGTGGAGTCTGAACGCACTCCCGACGGTGCGTATAAAATGGCACAATTAGTGCGTTCTTGTCAGGCATTATCTGAATATTGTTTGGCGTTTGGCGTGCCCTGCGTGTCGGGTAAAGACTCCATGAAAAACGATTATACAGGCGGCGGTGTGAAAATTTCCATTCCTCCGACACTCCTTTTTTCGGTACTTGGTATTGTACCTGATATCAATAAAGCAGTCAGCAGTGATTTTAAAACCGCAGGAGATGCCATTTATCTTTTGGGTGTAACCAAAGCAGAGATGGCGGGGTCTGAATTGGCCTCTGAACTGGGTCAAACAGGCGGTCAAGTACCGACTGTAAACGCTGTTGCGGCATTGGCGAGCTACCGCATTATCCACAAAGCAATGCAAGCAGGGTTAGTGACAGCATGTCATGATCTTTCTGACGGCGGCTTGGCTGTTGCTGTTGCCGAAATGTGCCTTGGCGGACGCCTCGGGGCAACGCTTGATTTACAAAGCATCCCGACTGAAGGCAATCTTTCCGAACTTGAAAAACTTTACAGCGAATCGGCAAGCCGTTTGTTGCTGAGTGTGAAACAAGAACATTGTAACGCCTTTGAAACCTTGTTCCAAAACAACGCAACACCCATAACACGTATCGGTACTGTAGAAGACACGCCGAAACTGTGTTTCATCAATGAACACAATGACTTTGAAGTACAGTTAGATTCACTCACAAACGCCTTTAAAGCGACGCTGAATTGGTAAATGTATTACGGCATCATATCTGGCATAAGAATATAATCATTACGCTGATATGATGCCGTAGTACGTGTATTTTTCTGTCTTCACAAATCATATATATAATTATATATTTACCGCCATATATATGATTTATCATACACCCGCTCAATTGAAGTACATATTATTCAGCCACACTCTCCAAAGCATTGTCGATCTGTTGTTTGGTCAACCAAGATTCTAAACGCGCAGAAAGTTGACTCACCCCTTCTCTATTTTGCGCCGAAAGCGGCAATGCTTCAGGCCAGCGGTGTAGCAAGGTCTCTCGTGTAAGCTGATCAATCGTATCCCAACTCAGCGCTTCTCCTGCTGACGCGATTTCAAGATTTGCTTCGCTCACAACAAGATCCCATTTATTAAAAATCATCAGACGAGGCCGCTCATGTAAATCCATATCTGCCAAAATACCCTCGACCGCGTCTATTTGACGCTCCATTTCGGGATGAGAGGCGTCCACAACATGCAACAAAAGATCTGCCGCTTCAAGCTCTTCAAGGGTTGCCTGAAAGGCTTCAATAAGTTCTTTGGGTAAATTTCGAATAAAACCAACCGTATCAGCCAAAACAAGCTCACGTTCACGCGGAAAACGTAAACGTCGTGTGGTAGGATCAAGGGTTGCAAATAACTTGTTTTCCGCAAAAACAGTAGACTGTGTCAGCACATTTAAAAGTGTTGATTTACCGGCATTGGTATAGCCAACCAATGCAACAATAGGTAAATGCTGCCGAGCGCGACGCGCACGAACAAATCCCCGTTGTTGACGCAGACTGTCAAGTTCTTTACGGATTTTTGCCAACCGTTCACGAACCCGTCGGCGATCGGTTTCCAATTTTGTCTCACCGGGGCCTCGCCCGCCGATACCGCCCATAAGTCTGTCCATAGCGCGATTTTTACCGACAAGTCGTGGCTGTGCATATTTCAACTGTGCCATTTCAACTTGTAAACGCCCTGCTCTTGTTGTCGCTCTTGTCGCAAAAATATCTAAAATTAATTGAGTGCGATCAATGACTTTTCGCTCAGTCAACCCTGCGATACTCGAAAGCTGTGCAGGAGTCAGCTCTCCATCAAAAATGATCATCCCCGCTTGCCCCTGCAGGCAAAGTACCTCCAATTCAGCAAGCTTTCCTTTACCCAATAAATGCCGAGGATGCACAGACGCCACACGCTGAATCAACGTGCCCGTCACCTGAATTTCTGCGGTATGAGCCAACTCGCGCAATTCATCCAAATTACGTTCTTGTATCGGACGAGCAAGCGGTGCCACAGAAACCAATACCGCTCTCGTCAACGAACGTCCGACATACCCGCTCTGTTGCGTGTGCACATCAACCAGATCAAGTTCATTGGCAAGGCGAGCAAATTCAGCTTCCAAGGCCTCAGCTTCCGTTGTAAAATCAACATCAAGCTTATCCCATGCTGTGCGTTCGCTCACTCTATATGGTGTATCGGCTTGTTGCGGCAACAAGTGCGCGTGTTGTACATGTACCGGTGCACCCCATTCATCGACTGTCAAAACCGCAATACTGTCAAGACGCAAAAATAACAAATCCATCAAATCTTCTTGCGTCAAGCTTTCATTGTTCAAATGCGTATGTAATAAACGCACACCACGCAAACGCCCCAAACCATCACGACCGCGAGGCAGTTCGGGAATCAAAATGCTCGCTCCGCCGGCATCACCCAAAATAATAATCGTGACTCGCCCCTGACGATCCAAAATTAAACCGATCTGACGCCCCAATGAACGCGACAAAGCCGCTAACTCTCGTGCCTGCTCTGTAGAATATCCGCCGACAGAACTATAACGACGCTGTCCCAAGCGCTGTAGAGCCTTTAATTGGCTGGGCTTTAACCCCGCCGTATTTCCTTCTAATGAGGTAGCGATAGCTCTGCTCCTTGTGCATTTTTAAAATTACATTTTTCTTTTTATCAAAGACAATAAAACAAATGACATACAACACTGAATAAAAAAGCAAGACTTCATGGCCTTTTCAAAGACTTTTTATCAAAAAGAAAAAAGAAAAGCAAAAGGCTCTATGGCTTTTCATGTTCTGTCAAGGAAAAGAAAAAAGACGTTAAGGACAGATAGAGAAACAAACAGCATTCAAAAAGAGAGCATTGAACAGAGGGAGAGCAACACGTTTAAAAAGAATAAAACGAAAACGATATAACTATGTAATATCTAATTGAGCAGAATATAGAGCAACAAAAAAAGTTCACCAACCAAAAGGACAGGATCGTTATCCATTATAGCGGCTACACACACAAACACACCGCCGAAAAAAAGACAAAGACAGTATACAATATCGTATGTCTGTCTGTTGCGATGGATAGTATTTTTTATTCTCGAATGCGCAGATAAAATTTTTTTAGGTGTTATATATCTATACCGTACATATAAAGCGCCTATGTGCAAACACAACCCTAATCCCAAAAGGCATGAAAACCAAATAAACATGTTCATTTTAGACACCAAACCTTTACAGGCCGCCTGAATTGTAACCATATTTTTGAGTTACAATTCAGGCTCAATTGGGAACTTTTTACTTATGCACAGCGTTTATGTAAAAAGTCATATAAAACTAAAACAAATTTATCTGTACCAAGGGCAATCTGAAGCGCCTTTGTATCGCCCGTGTCCGTCATTTCGGTTATATTGTTGCCCTTTTCTACCATTCATCGCATGGTTTCCCATGTTTTGTATAGGTAAATTGACGCCCAATTCTTTGCTTACACGTTCGCGGGTACTTTGTCCGGCTTGAAAAATCTTTTGTTGCAGGGCATTGATTTCATCACTGACTGCAGCAATATTTTCGGGAGTGGCGTTGGCATTTGTAGATAACGCATTGAGTTCCATACGTTTACTTTGTAATTCTATACGTAAAGGCTGAACTGTCGCACGTTGTTGTTCCATGATAGCATAAAATTGTTGTTTTTTATCATCGGGAAGGTTTGCAATCACAGATTGTTGTTGTTTTCCATGTCCGTAAGCATACACCGTACCGGATGTGGAAAGCACTGCGGCAACAAGTAACATGGCAATTGTAGATTTTTTCATCAAATCCTCCATAAAAAAGTTTAACACAAAAAAACGTGTTTCTTTTTCAAAAAATGTTTACACTTATGTATATGATGACGCTGTCACAAGAAACAAAGAACAGAGAGGAAAGACTTGCAACGGTGTCGTGTTTTTATAAAAGCAAAAACAGTGCCAAAAAAAATATATTAGTAATATTAAGACAATAAAAGATAGCGACACAAAACACAGCAAGCATTGAAAAAAAAACGTACAACACTTCATCTTTTTTGTTTAAATTTTATACATCAAACACTCATGTTGTTTAAAAATCACACAGCGCAGGTATTCAATCAATATAAAAACCGACAAACTAGACAAAAAAATACGATTTTTACCGATTTATCTCACAGCATTATCCACCAGACAGCACCATAAACGTATATGATATATACAAACAAACACGCCTTCTTTGCCACAGAACAATTTGACGAATTTGGATGCCTCGGTTTATATTCCATAAAGACTTCCTGCTACACCAGATTTTTTCGCAAAGGGAGCGATCAATGTCAGAATTAGGCCATATTCATAAACTCTTGGAAGAACATCAAGAACTTTCAATATTGCAAGAAGCGTTGTTCGCGGCTGTTGATTTGTTGTACACCGCGATACGCAAAGGCGGTACAATATTATTGTGCGGCAATGGCGGCAGTGCCGCGGATGCCGAACACATCTGCGGTGAATTGATGAAAGGATTTTTACTGCCTCGGCGAGTCACTGCGAAACAAGAAGCAGAACTGATTGCAGTATGCGGAGAAGAGCGTGGGCAGTTTCTGGCACAACGTCTGCAACAAAGTATTCCGAGTATCTCATTGGTCAGCGGAGTCAGTTTGCCGACGGCGTATGCCAATGATGTCGATCCCGCACACGTTTTTGCTCAACAAGTCTTTGGGCTTGGTCGGGCGGGCGATGTGTTGTGGGCGATCAGCACTTCGGGCAACTCAGAAAATGTGTTGCGTGCCATGCAAGTTGCTCGAGCACGAGGTATACACACATTGGGGCTTACGGGGCAAGGCGGCGGTGCCATGGCTGAATGGTCCGATGTGTTATTGGCTATGCCTTCTACACACACACCCAAAATTCAAGAATGGCATTTGCCTGTGTATCACGCGTTGTGCGCACAACTTGAACAACAACTTTTTTGACACAGCTTCTGTCTCATTGCAAAAAGAACTTTATGTTAAAACTATAACATATCAAAAAATATATTATAGTTTTATAAAGACGTTACTCCTTTATACAATGAGATACAAGATGTTGACAAAAACCATGTCATGAATGTTTGCAAGAGAAACAACAAAGGAAAAACAATGTTTCGACTCATGGATAAAGCCTTTACAGCCGGCTGAGCGGCAAAAACCGCTCCGGGGGTCTTGGAGCACGTTCTTGCAAACCTTCCTGCTCAAGCAGATAAAGAAAAACGCATCATTCATGGACTTTGTGGCAATGAAGACGCGGTGGTTTTACGTTCTGTACCGAGTGATATGGCCTTGGTTCAGACAGTGGATCTTTTATCACCTATCGGCAACAACGCGCGCTTGTTTGGTCAAGTAGCGGCAGCCAACGCACTTTCCGACGTGTATGCCATGGGTGGTGAACCGTGGTGTGTCATGAACATTGCCGCTTTTCCTGCTGCGGAATTACCCGTAGAGATTTTGACAGAAATTCTACAAGGCGGTATGGAAAAAATCATTGAAGCCGAAGCCGTTTTGGCAGGAGGACACACGCTTGAAGATCCGCTCATCAAGTACGGCTTGGCAGTGACCGGTATGGTTTCTCCGACACGCATTGCCAAAAACAGCGGTTTGTCTGTGGGTGACAATCTCATTTTAACCAAACCCTTGGGGACAGGCGTGTTGGCAACCGCCATCAAAGCCGATTGGTTTGATGCAGAGCAACATGAGCAAATCTTATATCACTGGGCAACACGCTTAAATCGCTACGGCGGACAAGTCATTCGCGAAATGGCATTACACGCGGCAACAGATATTACAGGATTTGGTCTCGGTGGACATGCCACAGAAATGGCTATCGCTTCAGATGTGTGTGTAGAGCTTTTTGTTTCAGAACTGCCTTTCATGCCACAGGTACTGGACTTGGCAGACAATGGCTTGATTCCTGCGGGAACCTATGCAAACCGCAGTCATTGCTTATGTAAAACACACTGTTGCCAAGACGTGGACGAATTGCGCAGTCTTTTGGTTTTTGATGCACAAACATCAGGCGGCCTTTTGCTTGCCGTCCCTCAAGAACGCACTGCCGAAGCCGTTGCACGATTACAAGAACTTGGGGAAGCGGCTTGGGTTATCGGCCGAGTTTTGCCATCACGTAGAGATGTGGCTTTGCTTTTGAGCTGACTCTTTTTTAAACAGTACGGAATCGTTGTTTCAACGTGTTTCTTTGAATCTAAAAAAAGTTGTTTAAAGGTTAAAAACAATGGAAAGCAATACGCCTTTGGAATTTTGCAAAATTCAAGAAATTGATGATGTTGTCACTCAACTGTGTCAGATGCCTTATTATCAACCGGCCTCAAATATGTTGCTACACGGTACAGACATGCCCTCACGCGACAAACTCAAAGAAATCATGGATCGTTTGCGTGCAGCGTTATTTCCCGGTTTTTTTGGTGTTTCGCAAATTCATGCAGAATCCATGCGTTATCATCTTTTGGCCAATATTGATTCTATTTTTCATATGCTTGCGGAACAAATTCGTTGCGGCGCGTGTTTTGCCAATGCTGAATTTGCCTCAGACTGTGACGCGTGCTCGGGTGTGGCACGGCATCTGGCCATGACGTTTGTCCGACGTCTGCCACATATTCGTGAATTGTTGGAGTCAGATGTTCAGGCGGCGTATGAAGGTGATCCTGCCGCACGAACACCGAAAGAAACGATTTTTTGTTATCCCAGTTTGATTGCAATGATCAATCATCGTGTGGCACATGAACTCTATAGGCTCAACGTACCGATCATTCCACGCATCATCAGCGAAATGGCACATTCGGCAACAGGCATTGATATCCATCCCGGAGCAAGTATCGGTCGCCATTTCTTTATTGATCACGGAACAGGGGTTGTTATTGGCGAAACGGCAATTATCGGTGACCATTGTCGTTTATACCAAGGCGTTACACTCGGTGCGTTGTCTTTTCCCAAAGAAGCCGACGGCACACTGAGTAAAGGACATGAACGACACCCTATTTTAGAAGACAACATTACAGTTTATGCAGGTGCAACCGTACTCGGACGTATTACTATCGGGAGCGGATCGGTCATAGGAGGGAATGTGTGGATTACACAGTCAGTCCCTCCTGGCAGTAAAATCATGCAACAACGATAACAACTTTTCTGGAGAGAGCATTCTACAAAACAAGACACGACCTCTGCCTTCCCCAATTTCCTTGAATTGCGGCATATTTCTGCACATTGTATTGTTCTTATGCCGCAGTTCACGCTGTTTTGAGCGTCTTGCCATCTCCAAAAATAATACCCATAACATAAAACACGTTGAAAAAACATCAACGTAAAACGATCATGGCGTTTACTTGCAAAAGAACTAACCACACCGTAACACTATCGATAACATACTGAAAAATATTTATAGTACAGCAAACAGTTAGCACTTTTTACAATTAAAGACTCACAATAAGGGAAAGAAAAACATTCTCTCTCCTCAAAAAATATAACAATGAAAAGGAAACATATGGAATGGTTGGTTGGAGCTTTGGCTGTAATGTGGTTAGGATTGGGAGCCTATGTGGCTTTATTGGCAGTGCGTCAACAACGCATTGCACGGCGTTTATCTTTTTTGGAGAAAGATCATGAATAGAAAAAACATAGCTGTCTCTCAGCATCGTTTTTTGAGTTGGGTTTTACTTGTAGGCATTGTGCTTATGGGTGGTAGCGGCGTCAGCTATTTTTTACAATTTCCAGGCTTGGTCAAGCAGGTACAAATCCCTTCAGGTGCTGTACCGACAGGTATGCCCGAAGGCGATACGGCAGGCGTTATGGCCTTAATGCAACAATTACAAGAAAATCCAAACAATATAGAAACGTTGTTGACGCTCGCCGAACACTTTACACACACTGAAGAATGGGCACGTTCCGAAAACTTTGCCATGCGTGCCGTCATGGTTGACGGGCAAAACCCTAGCGCATGGTACTGGTTGAGCTTTGCGCAACATCGTCAAGGACGCCACAACGAGGCGGTTACCAGCCTTGAAAAATCTGTAGAACTCAAAAAAGATCCCGATGCACAATACAGCTTAGGCATCCTCTATGCCTATTTTTTAAAAGAAAATGAAAAAGCACGAAACATCTTCAATGCAGCGATGCAAAATCCCACAGTAAGCGAAACATTGAAAACAATGATTACAGAAGAACTCAAAAAGATTCAATAAATGTCGTGTTGTTAACGACGTCCATGTTGATTTTTGAGACAGAAAGACACTCGGAGCACAATCTTTTGGCTCTTTTGTGAAAAAATAAAAATAAAACTTGAAATTGCCTTTTTGTTGACTCCGAGGCAAACTGTCTCAACGCCATTTCATTTATGGAGCCGAACCGATGCAACCTCTTCAATATACATATACGCATATCCAAACAAGCGCGACAACAGGATACTTCTCCTGTGAACCGGAAAATCTTGACTTTGGTCAGTCGGAAAAATTGGGAAAAGCACTGGCAGCAAGCAAAGCCATGAAACGCTTCGAAGCCACCCCAAACGACACCTTCCTACGCGATGTTTTGCTACGCATGATGCTAAACTTACCCACAGAAGAGCTGACTGATATGTGGCCAAATCCATGGCAACAACGTCCTGTTTTGGCGGCTTTGGTGGCCTCTGTGGCTTTGATCCGTCCTTCAGAAGGCGAAGCTGCCGTACAAAAGAGTCTGCAAGAAACATTGACTCCCGATGTTTTGATCGAATTGGTTGCGCGTTCAGGATTGCCTTTACCCGGTTGGGGATTGCGTAAAAATCGTAAAGCTCTCCAACAATGGAATCGTATTTTTACTGCCAATATCACACAACACCGCATCTTGCCGCACCCCCAAGAAGAAGAACCACCCCTGCCTGCAGCGTTACGTTTGGTTTCTTTGCCTCCTGTGCAAGGAGAAACGGTTGCGGCGCTCTGTCATCGTTTTAGAGCAAACCCAACAGAAACACTTATACCTCCTCAAGAAACGGCAGCCCTCGCCCTTGAACGACTCATGGATATCAATGCCATTGCAGGTATGGAAATGCGTCATACGGGTTCGTTGGCTCCTGTTGCTCTTTTTCGTCCTTGGGAACTGGATCTCAGTGTTCAGAGCGGTCTTTTGGAATATACTTTACGTGGTCAAGGGGTTTCATGGGGGCGCGGCTTTAGTATTGCCGACGCACGCGTCTCGTACGCCATGGAAATTGTCGAACGCTTTTCTGCCTATGTCAGTGTAAAAGACAATAAAGTCCTTGATCGTTTGCACCCAACACATTTAATTCATGCCCGTTTTTCTCAACTCGATAATGCCCTTGATCCCAATAGCCTTGTTCCAGGCCTTGCCTATCATGATCAACCGCTCTACTGGATGAACGGCCACGACAGCAAAGGAGAAACTGTGCTTGTGCCGCTTCAAGCCGTAGCGCTTTTTTGCAATGTCGACGAACCCGATCTGACTCTACAACCCGTATCCACAGGATTGGCTTCCGGATCCACTCTGGAACAAGCCAAACGTGCCGCACTCCTTGAAGCCATTGAACGCGATACCGAAGCCATAACGCCCTACACAGGACTGCACACCCCCGCCGATTTTTCCTCTGTATTCACGCTGACAACACGCGATCCGCATTTGGGGGCTCTACTCGAAGCCTATAAAAAAGAAAAAATCGCTATTTACTTCAGAGAATTACATAATGCTTTTGGTGTTCCTTGTTTTGAATGCTTTGTGTTGGGAACAGACGGTAATGTGGTTCGCGCCACAGCTGCCGGGCTTTCCGCAAAACGCGCCCTACTTTCGGCATTGACAGAAACGCCGTGGTCATTTCCTGTCGGTTCGCCATCAGCTCCGCAAGTTCCCGGTATTATGCAACGTGCGTATGAAGATTTACCGGACTACAGCACGGGCTCTTGTGCCAATGACGTAGCCTTGTTGGAAGAAGTGCTCTCCGGTCACGGCTATTCACCCGTTTACGCCGTATTGACACATCAAGTCTTACAATTTCCCGTAGTGCGTGCGCTCATACCACACTTTGAACGCAATACAGACAACGATCCATGGAGTCGACCGTCTTTACGTTTGGTACAACACTATCTTTCTCTTTTTGAGGAACAATAATGAACAAGTGTATACAATGGTTTATCATTGTTATTTTTAGTTATTGTTTTTGTTTGAACGATACCGCAGCGGCACAGGGAGTTTTTACATCAGGATTTCAAACGTTGGGTTTGAGTCTTCCACAACAACAAATCCGTTTGGATGTGGCGGTGTGGTATCCCGCGCGACGACTTACAACACAAGTTCAATACGGAGAATGGTTTTTTACTGCCGCACGTAACGCACCCATTGTTGAAGGGCAACACCCTCTCTTATTGCTTTCTCACGATATTGGCGGTTCGCGCTTTTCTGTCAATGCACTTGGTGCCGCTTTGGCTCGACAAGGCTTTATTGTCGCGGCGCCAACGCATACAGGCGACAATATGGATGACATGCATGCATTATTCAGCACCGCACACATTTTTCAACGAGTCGACGATCTGAAAAATCTGCTTGATAATCTGCTTGCACACACTCAAATCGGAAAATCGGTTGATCCAACACAAATAGGCCTGATCGGTATCGGCCCCGGGGCAGCCGCCGCTCTTCTTGTCGCGCAAGGCACACTGGATGCTTCGGGATGGCATAGCTATTGTCAACGCACGACAATCTATGATTCCTATTGCCAACCGCAAACACGTGCGGCACTCGATCGCATGGCGCTGGATCCAAATCTGCAACAAACAAAAAATGATCCGCGTGTCAAAGCAATCGCTCTTGTTGCGCCAAGCTATGGAATGTTTTTTACTGCAGACAGCCTTACTGCCGTCAACGTGCCAACACTTGTTTTACGTGCTGATTTGGATCGCATCAATCTTTCGCCACATCACGCACAGCACATCATCACAGCACTGCCGCAAAAACCGGAGTATGCTGTTCTCGCTTACACAGACAACGCCGCACTCATGTCGCCTTGTTCCAAAACATTGGAACAAATGCTGCCTGAACTCTGCACACCACAACCCCCAGCAGACAGAACCTCAGCGCAACAGCAACTCGCCGAAAACCTCAGTCGTTTCATGTTGAATCACCTCCAAGGCGCGACAGATATGCCTTTGGCGACAGACATGCTTTTGCTTAAAGAACAATGACTTCCAAGTGTATAATGAAGCGTTATATGTCAAAAAAGAACAGAAGAATCATTAATGCCGCACAACCGGCAAGCACATCGTCAATCATAATGCCATAACCTGCGGGAAACCAAGATTCTGCAAGTCGAATAGGTCCCGGTTTCCAAATATCAAAAATTCGAAAAAGGACAAATGCCGCAAGCAAAACGTTCCAATTGGGTGTTTGAAACGGCAAAAGAACCAGCCAAAGCCCCACAAGTTCATCAATGACCACTTCTTCGGGATCTTCTCGTCCAAGCAGTGTTTCTGCTTCTGTGGCAGCCTTTGCACCCAACAAAAAAAGTGCAGCCAACAAAGCAACTCGTAAAGGAATACTTAATGGCAAAAAACATAACGGAGCAAGCACAAGCGCAACAAACGTTCCGCACGTCCCCGGCATGACAGGCGAAAGACCGGCAAACCCCAAACGGCAAAAAAATAAAACACTGCTCTTTATAAACGCACTTGTCAGCATAAAATATCCTTAAGAGAGAGTCTCATTGCTTAAAAAAATACCCTTTTATCATCTGAAAGCTATTTTTTTTCAAAATGTTACAAAAAAATGCTATGCTTTTGCATCGCTCCAATAAGCGACAGGTATAGCTTTAAATAGACAGGTATTGCCGCTATACGCATTGTTTTTGACAGCTCTGAACGCTATCAACGCAAATATTTTTTTGGAAACCATCTGAAAAACAATACCACACTCAGCGAGGTCACTATGGCACATTACCCTCTGGAACTGTTTGGTTGTTTTGTCTATCATCAAGATTTGACGTATGATGATTTGCTCACCCATGAAGCAAATCTTATGGACATGTTACAAACCAAATTGGAAGCCTTAGACGGGGTTTTTATTGATTTTGTTCAAACAGGCGATCTGCTTCAAGTACAATGTATGTTTAGCGAATTATCTACAGAAACCTTAGATAGCGTATCTTCTTCTTTAGCTCAAGCTCTTGAACATATCGCTGAAGGACGCTTTCTTTTGATCAATAAACATCTTGATCGATTGGAAATAGCAAATATGACAAAAGGTCGCGCAACATTGAAAGTCAATCTGTTAGGGGCGATATCTCAATAAAAAAGTTTCCATTTCTGCCAACGGTCTGCCTCACGATCTTCAATATGTTATCATTGTACAAATCAGTTCGTCATTTTTGTGTCACGCCACACCTAGAACACGAAAAAAAGAGATTTCTCTTCCGGTCATCTTGGTCGCGTTTTAGGTATGGCGTGAGAATCGGCTCTGAGGTTTTTGTCATTCAAAAACAAAATGAGAATAAGCACATATAAATACGATGAGGCAAAACAAAAGAGCAGCATGTCTGTCACTATAAAGACTATAAACAACCATTATAAAACAGATTCATATTTACAAAGATTCAAAGAACGCTTGATAGGCCAATTTTGACGCATAAAGATCCACTTTTGAAGCCAATTCAAAGGGGCTATGCATGCCAAGTAAGGCAGGCCCGCAATCAATGACGTCCATGCCGTACGCACTGAGGTATAATGCAACCGTACCGCCGCCGCCCGCATCCACTTTACCCAATTCAGCCATCTGCCACGGAATACCGCGTTCATTCATCACACCGCGCAACCAAGCCACATATTCAGGATGCGCATCATTGGCGCCGTATTTACCCCGCGATCCCGTAAACTTACAAAAACACGGTCCGTGTCCGATCAAAGCAGAATTTTGTTTTTCGTGCAATTCCTGCCAATCGGGATCAAGCGCACCGTGGACATCGGCAGAAATGGCCTTGGAACGCACGATGAAATCACGAAAACGAGTCGGTGTCGTGGTATTGTTGTCTGTCCATGCTTCCGCCAGATCTTTCAGACAATATTCCAAAAACGTGGATTGTGCTCCCGTCGATCCTTCCGAACCAATCTCTTCTTTATCCCATAAAATGATCGCAGCAGGCGCATGCGGTGTGTCAGCATCGAGTAAAGCTTCAACAGCGGCATAAACACAAATTCGATCATCTTGCCCGTATCCGCCAATCAACGAACCGTCAAGACCGACAGGACGTGCCGCCCCCGCAGGAACAACCTGTAACTCGGCAGACATCAAATCTTCCTCACTGATCCCGTATTTTGCAGACAATAAATCCAACATCTGCGCTTTGATCGGCGATTCAAGCTTCTTTTTGTTTTCGTCTGCTTGTTCATCAATGTCTTCTGCTTTGGGGCGATGTCCCATAATCAGATTGAGTTTTTCTGCTTCAAACGCATCGGCAACGGTTTTAGCTTCTTGCTTTTTTGCCAAGTGAGGCAACAAATCGGAAATCGTGAATACCGGCTCCGCAGGATCTTCTCCCAAAGTCACCACAACCCGTTCACCGCTTTCACGCACAACAACACCATGCAACGCCAAAGGACGAGCCAACCATTGATATTTATGAATACCGCCATAATAATGTGTTTTTGCTTGACCTATTTCCACTTGTTCCAGCAATGGACGTTGTTTTAAATCCAAACGCGGCGAATCGGTGTGCGCACTGATCAAACGAATGCCTTCTTTGAGTGGTGCAGCTCCTTTACGTGCCGCAAACAACGCTTTACCGCGACAAACACGAAACACCTTGTCACCCTGAAAATCTTCTGTAAAACCTGCTTGCCGTAACTTGTCGGCAACCGCATCAACCGTTTCTCGCTCTGTTTTGCACGCAGATAAAAACGCAATATACGCTTTGGCACAGGCGTCTAACGCTTCTTGATGCTCAGGGCTACCATATATATTCCAAGCATTCACTGTTTTGTAGCTGTTTGATTCACTCATTTGTCTGTAATCCTTTTTATGCGGACGCGATCTGTTTTTCAGAAAATTTTCGTCTAAGAAAATTCTATAGGAAGACTGTCCAACCATGCTTTCATTTTTATGATTTGGGTTTCAACAGCTTTGGGGCCTGTGCCTCCCGGGGCGTTTCTTCGTTCAACGGCGGCACGATAGTCGAGAATAAAAAAGACGTCTTCTTCAATATGTGCACACAAGCTTTGTAAAGTACCAAGAGACAAATCTTCCAAACCGCATTCTTGCTCTTCAGCCATGGCTACGGCTGTTCCTGTGATGTGATGCGCCTCACGAAACGGAATGCCTTTACCCACAAGATAATCTGCCAATTCAGTGGCATTCAGGTACCCCATACGCAACGCCTGTCCCATCCGTTCAGCGTCAAAACATAAGGCGTCAAGCATACCTGCCATGATTTCAAGTGATGCGGAAACTGTAGTGTCGGTATCCAAAAAAGGTTCTTTGTCTTCTTGTAAATCGCGGTTATAGGTAAGCGGCAGACCTTTTAGAATGGTTAATAAACTCGTCAAATTGCCGTATACCCGCCCCACCTTACCGCGCATGAGTTCCGCCACATCGGGATTTTTCTTTTGCGGCATGATGGAGGAACCTGTGGCATAAGCATCGGGTAATTTTACAAAACCAAAGGCAGGGTTTGCCCAAAGAATGATCTCTTCACAAAAACGCGACAAATGCATCATCACCGTGCTTGCACAAAATAACGCTTCCAAGACAAAATCGCGATCCGCCACAGCATCCATGCTGTTGTCAAACACGCTGTACATGTTTAACTCTGCGGCAACCGTTGCCGGATCTAACGGGTATGTTGTGCCTGCAAGCGCAGCCGCACCCAAAGGACACACTCGAACACGACGCTCCGCTTCAAGCATTCTTTCGGCATCGCGCTTAAACATCCACGCATACGCAAGCAGATGTTGTGCCAAACTGACAGGCTGAGCAGGTTGTAAATGCGTACAGCCCGGAAATAAAAACTCTTGATGACTTTCCGCTTTAAGCATAAAACAACGCGCCAAAGAAACAGCAAGACGATGCCACTCCAAAAGCCGATCCGAAACAAATAAACGAAAATCCAAAGCAACTTGATCGTTACGGCTTCGCCCTGTATGCAGTTTTTTGCCCACATCACCGACCAAGGTCGTGAGTCGGCTTTCAATATTCATGTGAACGTCTTCAAGTTCGCGTTTCCATTGAAAAATACTGCCTTCTATTTCTGCTTTGACGGTATCAAGCCCTTCACGCAAGGTAGCGGCTTCGGCTTCTGTCAATATGCCTTGCTTTGCCAACATGGCCGCGTGCGCTTTAGAACCGGCGATGTCCTGTGCGTATAAAGCCGAATCATAGGAAACAGATTCTGTATACGCTTCTACTTCCGTCGCCGTGCCTTGACGAAAACGTCCGCCCCAAAGTTTGGTTTTCATATCTTCTCCTCATGGGAATGACCTCTGGTATCACGCTGTACCGTGAACGCTGTCACAGAGAATCTTTTATGCAAAAAAACTGCAATACACAGGTATATCTCAACAATATCTTTTGCTTGACTTTTTCAATCTTGTTGAGCCTTTTTGACTTGTACAACGGCTGAAAGAAGCATGCCCCCTTTGATATTGTCTGCTCGAATATATAACTCATCCGTTTCTACTTCTATCGATGTGCCATCATAAGGGATAGAGCCATATAAACCAAAAACATAACCGGAAAAAGTATAGTATTCGTCTTTGGGAAGTGTTATATTCAGTGTTTGCTCTACAGACTCTAGAGAGGCACTGCCTTTGATTCGCCATCCATCATTAATAGATTGTATTTCTGCCATTTTTGTATCAATTATTTCATCATCAATATCACCAACAAGTTCTTCAAGTAAATCATTGATGGTTACAATACCGACGGTTCCTCCGTATTCATCAATAACAACCGCAAGCTTTTGCTTATTTTGTTTCATCTGTTTAAAAACGACATCGGCATGAAGGTTTTCAAGAACATAATACGCAGGTTTTACAATCGTGTTGAGTACGTTTTCTTTTGATTTATCCGACAAGCAAAAATAATCTCTGGATTTTATCACACCGATAACATTATCAATTTCATTGTCACAGAGCAGGTAACGTGCGTGTTGTGTTTTGGAAATGCTTGCTTCCCATTCTTGTGGCGAATCAGAAAGCCAAAGCACATCAACTTGTGTTCTGTGTGTTGCCACTTTTGATATATAGATATCATCAAAATCAAAAACATTCTGGATAATATCTTTTTCATCGGCGTCGATAATGCCTTTTTGTATGCCTGCATCCAGCATCATAAGAATTTCTTCTTCGCTGAGATGGCTTTCATCGGAATGCGGATTGATGCCCAACAAGCGCAACACACCGTTGGTTGATTTTGTAAGCAACCACACAAGCGGAGAAGTTGTCTTGGCAACAAACGAAATTAACGACGCAAGGGCAAGGGCAAGCGGTTGTGCTTTTTTCATGGCAATGCGTTTCGGTACCAGCTCACCAAAAACCAACGTCACATAAGACAGCAATACCGTAATGATGATAACCGAAATTGCATCAAGAATCCTGACATCAGCCTCAATACCTAAATGGATAAACATTTGTACAAAGGCATCTGAAAAATTGTCTGCCGCAAAAGCACTCGCCAAAAATCCCGAAAAGGTTATTGCCACTTGTATTGTTGCAAGAAACTTTGCAGGTTGTTCCGTCAATTTAACGAGTTGGATAGCTCTTTTGTCTCCATTGCTTGCGAGTTTTGCAATTTTATGCTCATTCATTGAAATGACGGCTATTTCAGCACAAGCAAAAAGCGCGTTACTGATAATGAGGAATAATTGCAAACCCAATTGCCACAAAATTTGAGCATCCATAACAAAAAACCTTGTTTTTTTTTTTGCTTATTTGATAAAAAAATCCCAGAGGATTTTGAGCACACCCAAATCGCAATGGCATGTACCCAGTGTGAGTACAAAACCATTTATTGCGATTTGGGTGCATGGTCGAAAGAGGTCTGAGGGAAGCAATGCTCCCTCTCAGAAAAAAAGACAATGAAAACGAAAACAATCGAATTTAACGCATGCGTTTGTAGCCCAAAACACGCAGAGAATTCAAACGAATAAAGCCTGCAGCGTCGTGGTGATCGTAGGTGCCGCACTCTTCAAAGGAAGCCAAATCATGGCAATAAAGTGTGTAAGGCGAAGAACGTCCCACAGGCCATGCAGTACCTTTGTAAAGCTTCAAGCGGACTTCACCCGATACACGTTCTTGCGCTTTGTCCATAAAAGCTTGCATGGCTTCACGTTCTGGCGAAAACCAAAATCCGTTATAAATGGCGTCGGCATAGGCAGGCATGATGGTGTCTCTCACACGCATGGTTTGTCGATCAAGGCAGATGCCTTCCAAGTCTTGGTGCGCCACATAAATGATTGTACCGCCCGGTGTTTCATACACACCATGTGACTTGATGCCGACATAACGATTTTCAACCATGTCAACACGTCCGATACCGTGTTTACCGCCAAGTTCGTTCAATTTTGCCAGAAGTTGAGCAGGAGTCATGCGCACGTCGTTGAGTGCCACGGGATTTCCATGTTCAAATTCCAAAGTGATATATTCCGGTTCATTGGGAGCGTCTTCAACAGGTACCGCCATCACATGAGAACCCACATCGGGTTCATTCCACGGATCTTCCAGTTCACCGCCTTCAAAACTGCAATGCAGGGCATTTCTGTCCATGCTGTAGTGTTTATTTTTTGAATTGACCTCAATGCCGTGTTCTGTAGCAAAGGCATTCAACGCGGTGCGTGAAAGCAAATCCCATTCTCTCCAAGGAGCAATCACACGCAGATCGGGAGCCAAGGCCGCCGCAGACAATTCAAAACGCACTTGGTCATTGCCTTTGCCCGTGGCACCGTGCGCCAAGGCGTCTGCGCCTTCGGCACGAGCAATTTCTACAAGACGCTTGGTGATGAGCGGACGAGCAACAGACGTGCCAAGAAGATAACGCCCTTCGTATAAACCGCCGGAACGCAACATGGGAAAAACATAATCACGGGCAAAATCTTCACGTAAATCTTCCACATACGCCTTTATAGCACCCGTTTTTAACGCCTTTTCATCAACGCCGTGCAAATCGTCTTCCTGACCCAAGTCGGCTGTCATGGTGATCACTTCACAACCATATGTCACCATTAACCATTTTAAAATCACCGAAGTGTCCAAACCGCCGGAATACGCAAGGATCACTTTTTTAATTTGTTTATTCTGTTCCGCCATAGCAACATCTGCTCCTTCACAATGCTTGCAGTTTTACTGCATGAATATATTCCATAAAACCTGTAACGATACCAAGAAAAACGCTGTATGCAACATAACGCCGTCACTGCTGAAAGTCAAACAAACACCACGGAAAACAACAAAAAAACACACCGTTATCTCAAAAACATCACATCAAAATGCGAGACCGATACGACAGCCCTCTTTGCTCTTCACAAGCGACGCATTCTGGGCTATTCTGATTAAGAAAGAACAACAACGCACAATATCATCTATACACTGTTTACAGAAAATCCTTTTTTCTCAAACAGTTTGTGTTTTCAATATAAGGAACACCTGATGAAAACAACAGTATTACTTCAAAAAGATGAAATAGAACATACCCTTGAACGTCTTACCAATCAGATTGTTGAGCGTCGCGGTTCTTGTGACGATCTTGTGTTGTTGGGTATTCGTCGCCGCGGTGCCGATCTTGCCGCACGTCTGGCACGTTTGCTGACAACCAGACTCGATCCAAAACAGCAACGTCCTCTGCCACAATACGCGCTGGATATCAATCTCTATCGTGATGACTGGACAAGCAAACACAACACACCTGTGATCGGCACGTCTTTTATTCCCGAATCGTTGGACGACAAAAACGTGTTGCTTGTAGACGACGTGCTCTTTACGGGGCGAACGATTCGGGCGGCTTTGGAAGCCATCATGGATTACGGACGCCCCCGCCGTGTGGAGTTATTGGTTTTGGTTGATCGCGGACATCGAGAATTACCGATTCATGCAGACTATGTGGGGCTTGAAGTCACCTCTTCACGTTCGGAACTCGTGAACGTTTTCTTGACAGAACAAGATGACAAAGACGAAGTCCTTTTAATGACAAACGATGAGAGACTTTAACGGACGTTTTTTGAACACCAACGTTCACAGAAAAAACACCAATCCTGAAACCTTCTAATGGTGATACGGCATGTTGCGCAACAGCGATTCCGCACGATACAGTTGTTCAAACAACACAACTCTCGCCAATTCATGGGGCAGTGTTAAGGCGCCAAAAGCCATAGTGCTGTGTGCGGCGGCACGAACAGATTCGTCAAGACCAAACGCGCCGCCAAGAATAAAACACGGTGTGCGATTGGCGTTTTCAGAAAGTCTTTCAAGAAAACGCGCAAAATCGGGCGATGTATAGGTTTTTCCGCGTTCATCCAAACAGATCGGCAGATCTTTTGGCGTGAGGGCTGCCAAAATGGCGCGACTTTCTATTGAACGGCGTTCTTCCGAAGTTCGTGCGGGATCGGCATCTTTGATCACCGTTTCTTCAAGAGTACGCCAACGAACAATCCTGTTGCGATAGTGTGCGGCAGCCTCTTTCCAAAACGGTGTCCGTAAACGACCGACAGCAATAATACGAAGTGGTTTGAGTGTCATGCGTTTGATTTTTTTTTAAAGATGAAAAAAGAATGCCTCAAAAGGCACAGCTTAGACCTGATTGCTCCTATCAGGTCAAGATGCTAAAAACAAGCCCTGTCGAAAAGGGATTCCCAAAAGTGATACACAAACCGGAGGCGGTCATGAATACAGCAACTGAAACAACAAATACCACGTTGACGCTTGAGCAAGCTATCGCACTCATGAAAGCCTCGTCACCTGTGATCTTTCCGACGGAAACGTTTTTCGGTTTAGGAAGTCGTGCGTTTGATCCCGATGCCTCGGCACGGGTTTTTCGCGCCAAACATCGAGCGACTGTGCGTCCTTTACCGATTATTTTAGGAGATTGGAACCAGTTGGATTTGGTTGCAAAAGTTCCCGATGAAGTCCTTCCGCTGTTGGAACAATTTTGGCCCGGGCCGCTTTCTGTTATCTTACCTGCACGATTGCGTGTTCCGGAAGTGCTGACAGGAGGAACAGGACGTGTTGCCTTGCGCTTGTCATCACACCCTGTGGCTCAAGCATTGGCGCTTGGCGTTGGGGAACCCATCACTGCAAGCAGTGCCAATATCAGCGGAAACGCCGCAGTGACACGTATTGACGAACTCGATTGCGAACTGGTTCAACGCGTGGCAGGTATTGTGGACGGTCATCCTCAACCGACAGGCGGTTTGCCTTCTACTTTGGTGGAGATGAACGAAGAGTGCAAACTCATTTTACGCCGCGCAGGCGCTATTTCAACAGACACGCTCAAAAAGGCAGGATTTACCTTGCTTGAAGAACCGGACATGTTTTGTTAGAACATGCTCACATAAACATTTTTTGTTTTTCTCTTCGTCAGACCTTATGGGCTTTTTGATCGTGTGTGCCTGTATACGCACACTCAAAAAGCCCATTCATCGTTCTTGAACGTATAGCAGATGCTTTTTCTTTCTGCCTCACATGTTTGTAAGCAAAGAGTCCTTTTGAGGCTCCCCCGAGAAGAATTTGTTTTATTCGTGAAAAAAGCTCTTTTATTCGTGGCGACGTGGGCGTTGCATAAGTATTTCCACGGCTTCAAGAGGATTCAAATTTCGATACAATACATTATAAACAGCTTGCGTGACAGGCATATCAACATTATGGGCTTCAGCAAGCAAATGTACTGCCTGTACGGTGCTCACACCTTCAGCAACCATCCCTAACTGCCGCACAATAGACTCCAACGCTTCGCCACGACCAATCCGCACACCAACAGCACGATTGCGCGACAACTCACCCGCACACGTCAACATCAAATCGCCCAATCCCGAAAGCCCCATAAACGTCTCTGCATGAGCACCCAAAGCCAGACCAAGACGAGACATTTCAGCCAAGCCGCGTGTAATGAATGCCGCTCGGGCGTTGTCGCCAAAACCGAGACCGTCACTAATCCCCGTACCCAAAGCAATCACATTCTTTAACGCACCCCCAAGCTCAACACCAAGAACATCCGTGCTCGAATAAATCCGAAACCACGGCGTTGAAAAACATTCACGCAAAACAGAGCCAAGTTTTTCATCGGTACAAGCCAAAACCACAGCCGTTGCTTTACCACGCAACACTTCCAAAGCAAAAGAAGGCCCCGATAATGAAGCATATCGATCAATATGAGACCCACATTCTTCTTGAACGAGACCACAAGGTGTTAAGTTTGTGCCCATTTCAATACCTTTACATGTATTGACGATGACAGCATGCGGTGCAAAAAATGGCATGTTATATTGTAAAACCGAACGAAGATATTGACAAGGAATCGCCAACACAATGTAATCAGCATCAGGTAAACAGGCCGTGGCAGACGTATACGCTTTAATATTTTTATGCAAAGCAACGCCTTGTACATAGCGTGGATTAATATGTTCAGCATTGATCACTTGTGCTTGAACCGTATTGCGTACAATCAAAGAAACATCCATGTCCCCGTGAGCAAGAACATGGGCAAGCGCCGTGCCCCAACTGCCCCCGCCAAGAACAACAGCTTTTTTTTTCACGTGTGTTTCCATGTTTCATTCCTCCCTACCACGACTATAAAAATGCTATCAATAAAGATCAAGAAAATCATCGAAAAAGAATCTTCTCCCCTTCAAAGACAAAGACACCACACAGAAGACCAAACCAAAAGAATAAACACCCGATCAACACACTCCCCAGTCCATAGAACACACTTCTTTGTCGTTCTTGTGTACGCCACAACGTCAAAACCTCAAACGAAAATGTGGAAAATGTGCTCAACGCCCCCAAAAAACCAACCGCAAGTGGTAAATACCAAAGATCAATACGTTGTGGAACCTGCATATGCCATTCTGCAATAAACCCCAATAAAAAACACGCTAAAAGATTGGCACTCAACGTACCAAACGGAAACATTGTTGCCCCCAGCTTCATTGTCAAACGCCCTAAAGCATAACGCAGTAAAGCACCTCCGGCACCACCAAGTATTATCCAAAAAATTGTATTCATTGTATTTTATCTACACGTATAAAATGTTCTGAGCGGCGTGTTTTGTTATAAAAAGAACACTGTTTTCTTTCAAAAATCCATTGACTTATTAAAAAAAGCGGTGTTAGTTCTATGTGCCCTCAGAGCGTTGTAAAGACGATCTTTTGCGTGCCTGTATGTCATGTGTCAATTTTGTCGTTTTTTGCATAGGTCAGAAAGAGGAACGTTGGGGCATTACTTGCAAAAAAAGTTAAGGAAATGGAACAAATATACGATTTCAGGCGGCAATGATTCAAAGACAAATCAATCACGAACGATACATTTTTAGTTAAACAAGTTGTTTATATAACGACAACACGGTGTCGCGGCAACAATGGTAAGCCACATAGAACTCTGAGGACAGCGTTTCTCTCAAAAAAACAAGGAAAAATGATGGATTCTTTCGCTTTATACTGTATTGCTTTAATTATTGGTTTTCTTTGCGGTTGCACGAGTATCGGAGGATTGTTGCTGATTCCTGCGATTGTGGCGTTTACGGATTTATCTTTATATTCCGCCATGGCAACAACACTGTTCAGTTTTATTTTTACTTCTGTCATCGGAACGGTCATGCATGCTCGTAATAAAACGGTTGATTGGCGTTGTGCGATTGTTTTGGGCTTGGGTGCACTTCTTTTTGCGGCGTTTGGTGCTGTTGCCAAGCAATATCTGAGCACAATGTTTTTGAGCGTGATGCTGGGAGGCTTAATTATTCTGGCAGGCATGAACACATTATGTCCCATTTCCGCTTTGCGGTGGAATCTGATGGAGTCTCCACGTCGACAACAAGACGTCATTTTATTTTTCATCGGTGGTTTTGTCGGTTTTATTGCAGGCATGACGGGTGCCGGCGGCCCTGTCCTTTCAGTACCGATCATGATTGCTCTTGGATACGCACCGATTGTTGCTGTGGCTGTGGCACAACCTTTTCAACTTTTTGCTGCCCTTTCGGCGGCTGTCGGGAATATTGCCTTGGGAGTTATTGATTATGATGTCGCGTGGAAAATTTCTGTAATTCAGGTAATCGGGACAGCCATCGGCGTTCGGGTTGCCTATTGTCTCAATATTGCCAAAATGCGCATTATTGTGGCGGCAATTTGTATCCTTAGCGGTATTTATACACTGATAAAAGCATTTTAGACAATATCAATGCGGCTGTCCTTTGATGTCTTTCTATCTAAAAAGACATCAAAGCATGCTATAACGATAAGACACTGAAAAGAACTTTTTTATTGTACAATAAAAAAGTTCTTCTTCTATACAATGAGACACCAGAGAGTCTTTTGTTTTTCTTTTTTCCTGAGGGATAAACCGTGCAAAGCACGGCCTCTCTCAGGAAAAAAGTTTGTGTTACTCTTCGGTGATTTCTGCGGGTGTGGAGGAAGGGGACGTAGACAAAGCCAGCTCTTCCAGCTCTCCGACATATTTTCCGGGAAGTTCTTTTTGTTCAGGAACCACAATATCTTGCGTCACATATTCACGATACCCTGTCCCTGCAGGAATGAGACGCCCAACAATGACGTTCTCTTTCAAGCCGCGCAAGTAGTCCATTTTACCTTTGAGTGACGCTTCCGTAAGGACTTTTGTCGTTTCTTGGAACGAGGCCGCAGAAATAAATGACGATGTGGTCAATGAGGCTTGCGTGATACCGAGCACAAGCGGCTCAGCCGTTGCAGGCAAACGCCCTTCAGCCATCACTTTTTGATTTTCTGCCTTAAACTCGGCCTTATCAACTTGTTCTCCAACCAAGAAACTGGTTTCACCGGCATCAGTCACGCTTACTTTGCGCAACATCTGACGTACAATCACCTCGATGTGTTTATCGTCAATGCCCACGCCTTGGAAACGATATACTTCCTGAATTTCATCCACCAAATACGCCGCAAGGAATTTTTCACCACGTGTACGCAAGATGTCGTGCAATTCTGGATGGCCTTCTGTCAACAAGTCTCCGCATTCCACAAAGTCGCCATCGGAGGCCGTGATGTGCTTGCCCTTGGGAACCAAATACTCTTTGGATTCGCCCACTTCAGGCGTCACAACCAGCTTGCGTTTACCTTTGGCTTCTCCTGCATAAGACACAACACCGGCAATTTCAGAAACAACAGCCATATCTTTGGGCTTACGCACCTCAAACAACTCCGCAACACGAGGCAAACCACCCACGATATCACGCGTTTTTGCCGTTTCACGAGGTTTACGAGCGATAATGTCACCCGCTTGCAATTCTTGACCGTCTTTAACCATGATGATCGCGCCCACAGGCAAGCTGTAGACCGCAGGCATCGGATTGTTCTCGCGTTGCTTGGGATTGCCGTCTTCGTCACACACGGAAATCGTCGGACGCAAACCTGTTGTACGGTATTCGATAACCGTCATGCTCGCCATGTGTGTGGCTTCGTCTTGTTTTTCTTGATATGTTTTGCCTTCAACAATATCCGTAAACTTGATAACACCGCCGACTTCAGCAATAAACGGTTCGTTAAACGGATCCCATTCGGCAAGCAACGTGCCTTTTGTGATTTGCAGACCGTCCGTCACATGCAAACGCGCGCCATTCGGCAACGTATATCGTTCGCGCTCACGACCTTGTTCGTCCACAACCGCAATCTGGCTACTTTTACCCATAATCAACGAAACGCCTTCGTTGTTCGCCACAGACTTGACCCGTGACCAAACAACACGCCCGTTATTTTGTGCTTCAAAACTGGACTTTTCAATCTGACGTGATGCCGTTCCCCCGATGTGGAATGTACGCATCGTCAGCTGAGTTCCGGGTTCACCAATGGACTGTGCCGCAATGATACCCACCGTCTCACCGATATTCACAAGGTGACCGCGAGCCAAATCACGTCCATAGCAACTGGCGCAAATCCCACGCTCAGATTGGCACGTCAACGCCGAACGAATCATCACCGACGTCACACCTGCCTCGTCCAAGACCTCGGCAACTTTTTCATCAATCAACGTGTTCTCGCCAAACAACAAATCGTCAGAAGCCGGATCATATACAGGATATAACAAAACCCGACCCAAAGCGCGCTCAATCAAGCTCTGCTTGACATCGCCGCCTTCTTTGATGGTTTTGATTTCAATACCGTCAACCGTACCGCAGTCTTGTTCGGAAACAATAACATCTTGCACAACGTCAACAAGACGACGCGTCAAATATCCTGAGTTTGCCGTCTTCAACGCCGTGTCAGCCAAACCTTTCCGCGCACCGTGTGTTGAAGTAAAGTACTGCAACACCGTCAACCCCTCACGGAACGAAGCTGTGATCGGCGTTTCAATGATTTCACCCGAAGGTTTGGCCATCAAACCGCGCATTCCCGCAAGCTGACGCATCTGGTCGGCATTACCCCGTGCTCCGGAGTTTGACATCATAAAGATCGGGTTAAAGCTTTGGCAACGCTCCACACGTCCTGTTTTGGGATCGGTCAGTTCTTCCGTAGACAACGTCTTCATCATCGCCGCGGAAACGTCTTGTGTGGTTTTCGTCCACACGTCAACGACTTTATTGTATTTTTCCGTACGGGTAATGATCCCGTCGCGGTATTGGCGTTCAATGTCATCCACTTCGGCGACAGACGCGTCGATCAATGTGCGCTTGGCATCGGGAATGGTAAGATCCTTCACACCAATGGTGATCCCTGCACGCGTGGCATACTCATACCCCAAATTCTTAATCTGGTCGCACAACAAGACCGTGGCCTTGATGCCCAAATCACGGTAGGTATTGCCCACAAGTTTGGCAATGGCCTTCTTTGTCAACACGCAGTTCACATATTCAAAAGGAAGTCCTTTAGGCAATATCTCGGAAACCACAATCCGTCCGGGGGTGGTGTCCACAGGCTCTTCGCCCTCTTTGAGGCGCACTTTGATTCGTGAATGCAAGGTCAACTCATCGGCATCAAGCGCGGCAATGACTTCCCAAGGCGCACAAAAACTCATGCCCTCGCCCTTTTCAAACGGACGCTCAACCGTGAGATAATAAAGCCCAAGCACGATGTCCTGAGAAGGCACAATGACAGGTGTGCCGTTTGCAGGCGACAAAATATTATTGGTGCTCATCATCAACACGCGACACTCGATCTGTGCTTCAACAGACAACGGAATGTGTACCGCCATCTGGTCACCGTCAAAGTCCGCGTTATACGCCGAACACACCAATGGATGCAAACGAATCGCCTTACCCTCAACCAACAACGGCTCAAACGCCTGAATCCCCAAACGGTGCAACGTTGGCGCGCGATTCAACAAGATGGGATACTCACGCACCACATCAGACAAAATGTCCCACACAACCAATTCTTCACGCTCAACCATCTTTTTTGCACTCTTAATGGTTGACGCATGGCCTCTCTTCTCCAATTCAGAATAAATAAACGGCTTGAATAACTCCAACGCCATCTTTTTCGGCAAACCGCATTGATGCAACTTGAGATACGGGCCGACAACAATAACCGAACGTCCCGAATAGTCTACACGTTTACCCAACAAGTTCTGGCGGAAACGACCTTGTTTGCCCTTGATCATGTCCGAAAGCGATTTCAAAGGCCGGCCATTGGTGCCCGCAATGGCGCGTCCTCGACGTCCGTTGTCAAACAACGCGTCCACCGCTTCTTGTAACATCCGTTTTTCATTACGAATAATAATATCAGGCGCACCAAGTTCCATCAGGCGTTTCAAACGATTATTGCGGTTGATCACCCGACGATACAAATCGTTCAAATCCGACGTGGCAAAACGACCGCCGTCAAGCGGTACCAGAGGACGCAATTCTGGCGGAATAACAGGCACAACTTCCAAAATCATCCATTCGGGACGATTGTCCGACTCAATAAACGCTTCAACGATTTTCAAGCGTTTAGTCAGTTTTTTCTTTTTGGTTTGTGACTTTGTGGTTTGTGATTCCTCACGCAATTCTGTACGCAAACGTTCAAGATTCAATTCTTCCAACAAACCGCGTACCGATTCCGCCCCCATACCGACAGTCAGGGCATCTTCACCGAAATGTTCAATAATTTGCAAATATTGATCTTCAGAAATAACCTGCATTCGAGTCAGGTTTGTCGAACCCGGATCAAGAACAATATATGAATCAAAATACAACACCTTTTCAAGATCGGCCATGGTCATGTCAAGTAATGTACCAATCTTTGAAGGCAACGTTTTCAAAAACCAAATGTGTGCAACAGGTGCGGCCAATTCAATATGCCCCATCCGTTCACGGCGGACTTTTGAGGCAATCACTTCAACACCGCATTTTTCGCAGACAATACCGCGGTGTTTCATGCGTTTGTATTTGCCGCAGTTACACTCATAATCTTTGACAGGGCCGAAAATTTTGGCGCAAAACAGGCCATCGCGTTCCGGTTTAAAGGTTCTGTAGTTGATGGTTTCCGGTTTTTTCACTTCACCGTAAGACCATTCACGAATATTTTCAGGCGAAGCAATGGATATTTGAATGGCTTGCAGGTTGCGAATACCGGAAGCATTGGTCGTTGCTGCGCTACGCATGCTGAACAGTTCGTCAAGACTCATTGATGCGCTCCCTTCTATAGAGAGTTTTGAGGGTCGCCAAAGATGCAATCCTTGGACAAACCCCTGGCAGGAAAAGATATTGATATATCAAACAATTTTCCTGCACCCCGTTACGGGGAATATGGGACAGGTGCCGTGTACAATCCGCATTGTTTTTTCATATCAAAAAAATCGTTTATGCAAAAAAACAATGAGACTCACGGGCAAAAGAAACGAACACGTCGCTCTTTTGCCCGTACGGAGCTAAAAAACATCCTTGTTTTGGTCATCGTTAAGGCGCAAATCTTCGGCAAAGGTCACTCGTTTTGGACGTTTGCTGCCCTCTTCCTGATGCAAGGTCACATTCAAACCAAGAGACATCAGTTCTTTGACCAACACGTTGAACGACTCCGGCAAACCGGCTTCAAGGAAATTGTCGCCCTTCACAATCTTTTCATACATCTTCACACGTCCCGTCACGTCGTCAGACTTGACCGTGAGAAACTCTTGCAAAAGATATGAGGCACCATACGCTTCAAGTGCCCAGACTTCCATTTCCCCAAGACGCTGACCGCCGAATTGCGCTTTACCGCCAAGCGGTTGCTGCGTAACCAACGAGTAAGGCCCTGTCGAACGCGCGTGGATCTTTTCGTCAACAAGGTGGTGCAATTTCAAATAATACATCACCCCTGTGGTCACACGGTTTTTAAACGGTTCACCCGTACGTCCGTCATACAATACCGACTTACCGTCGTCCGCTTGTCCCGCACGCACCAACCATTTCCAAATTTCGTCTTCCGAAGCCCCGTCAAATACAGGCGTTTTGGTGTGGATCCCTTGACGCAATTTCAATACCGAAGTACGGAACGCCTCGTCATCCATTTCATCCACAATCTCGGCTATTTCAGGCGATTGGAAGATGTCTTTCACCTCATGGCGCAACACATCCATCGCAGAGCCGCCGTCAACCATTTCAGCCAACTGACGCCCCAGCTCCTTCGCCGCCCAACCAAGATGGGTTTCCATGATCTGCCCGATGTTCATCCGTGAAGGCACACCCAGCGGATTCAAAACGACGTCCACAGGACGCCCGTCTGCAAAGAACGGCATGTCCTCCTCAGGCAACACGCAAGAAACAACCCCCTTGTTTCCGTGACGTCCTGCCATTTTGTCACCCACGGAAAGCTTCCGTTTCACGGCAATGTGGACTTTAACCATTTTGATTACGCCCGGGGGAAGTTCATCGCCTTCAACAACTTTTTCGCGTTTTGCATCATACAAATTCTTGATATAAGCCAGTTGACGGTCATAATCCGCCAATAGTTCCGAAACAAGTTCATTGACTTCGGGGCTTCTGAACGCACCGTTCAGTTTTTTCACGGGAATGTCTGCCAAATTTTCCGCTGTCGGCACTGCGCCGATATCCAAAAGGATTTCGTCTTTACGTGCGCCATAAATCGTCACAGACAATGTGGTGTTTGCGGCAATTTCAAGAATGCGTTCACGCATTCTTTTGGTCATGGCGTGCACGTGATCGCCTTCTTTGCGATCCAGACGGCTGATTTCAAAGTCTTCAATGGCAAGTGTGCGATCATCTTTTTCACCGGAGCGACGGTTGAACACTTTCACGTCCAACACCGTACCTTCGATACCCGGAGGCACTTTCAACGAGGTATTTTTTACATCGCGGGCTTTGTCACCAAAGATGGCACGCAAGAGTTTTTCTTCGGGGGTCAGTTGTGTTTCACCTTTGGGGGTGATTTTACCGACAAGAATGTCATCGGGACGCACGGCCGCACCGATCCGAATGATGCCGCTTTCATCGAGATTACGCAGCATGTCTTCACCCATATTTGGAATATCACGGGTGATTTCTTCGGGCCCCAACTTGGTGTCACGCGCAACCACTTCAAATTCTTCAATATGAACAGATGTATAGATGTCTTCTTTGACCATCCGTTCGGAAATAAGAATAGAGTCTTCGTAGTTGTATCCGCACCAAGGCATGAACGCCACAACCAAGTTTTTACCCAACGCCAGTTCGCCGCCTTCAATGCCGGGACCGTCTGCCAACACAGCGCCTTTTTTGAAGCGTTGACCCGGCATACACGAGGGCACTTGACCAAAACAAGAGTTTTGGTTCGACTTATGGTATTTTAATAAATTAAACGCACGAACACCGCCGGTTTGCGGTGCAAGCTCGGGGTTATCGTAAGAGATGATCAATTGTTCGGCATCGGCATAGCGCACTTCGCCGTCACCTTGGGCAACGATACACGCGCCGGAGTCACGAGCCACGTCAATTTCCATGCCTGTTCCCACCAAGGCGCGCTCAGATTGCAAAAGCGGTACGGCTTGGCGTTGCATGTTTGAACCCATGAGCGCACGGTTGGCGTCGTCGTGTTCCAAAAAGGGAATCAATGCCGCAGAGATAGACACCATCTGGCTGGGTGAGATGTCCATATAGTTGACTTCTTCACGCAAGGCCATGATGACGTCGTCACCGACGCGAACGGCAAGTTGTTCATTGGCCAAGCGTCCGTCGGGAGCGACTTCGGCGTTGGCTTGCGCGACGATGTGCCCGAGTTCGCGTGAAGCATCAAGGTGAATGATTTCGTCCGTCACATAGCCGTCGCGAATGATACGATAGGGCGTTTCGATAAAACCGTAATCGTTGACTCTGGCAAATGTCGTCAAGGACACGATCAAACCGATGTTCGGGCCTTCAGGCGTTTCAATAGGACAAATCCGTCCGTAGTGCGAGGCGTGTACGTCGCGCACTTCAAAGCCCGCACGTTCGCGTGTCAAACCGCCGGGTCCCAAAGCTGAAAGACGGCGTTTATGGGTCACTTCGGACAACGAGTTCGTCTGATCCATAAACTGAGACAGCTGTGAAGTGCCAAAAAACTCTTTCAAAACAGCAGCCACAGGCTTGGGATTGATCAAGTCGTGTGGCATCAGCGTGCCCACTTCTTGCAAGCTCATCCGTTCTTTAATTGCCCGTTCCATACGCACAAGACCAATACGATATTGGTTCTCAACCAGTTCACCGACCAAGCGCACCCGACGATTACCCAAATGGTCAATGTCGTCGGCGGAACCATGACTGTCTTTGAGGTGCATCAAGACTTTGATGGCTTCGATGATGTCGTCGTCGTTCAGGGTTCGCAGTTCATCGGAGTCGTTACGTCCCAAACGTTGGTTGAGTTTGTAGCGTCCGACGGGCGACAAGTCGTAGTAATCGGCGTTACGAAACAAGTTGTTAAAGAACGTTTCGGCGATTTCCGGTGTCGGCGGTGAGCTTGGACGCAAACGACGATAAATTTCTTCTTGGGCTTTTTCTTTTGAAGGCGTTTTGTCTTGAATCAAGGTGTCACGCAGAGAAGAGGACGTGTCTGAACCTTTGGTGTGCAACAGGATCACTTTTTCAAGTCCTTGATCACGAAACGCTTCAAGCAAGTCCACGGTCACTTCATCGGCGGCTTCAGCCAAGATCTCACCCGTATTGGGATCAACCACATCGACAGCCAAGAATTGCCCCACGGGCGTTTCGGGAGCCACTTCAATGCGATCAAGGCCTGCCTCACCGATCAAGCGCCAGGCTCTTTTCGTCAGTAATTTTCCTGCCTTGGCAATCACTTTTCCTTCGGCATCAGTGATGTCGGCATAAACCATTTCTTTGCGGTACAAATGTGGTTCATACGCCCAAGAAACACGTCCTTCATCTTCAAGATATAAGGTTTCGCGCTTATAAAACGTATTTAAAATAGCTGTTTTATCCATGCCCATGGCTTTAAGTAAAATAGTCGCGGGCATTTTACGGCGGCGGTCGATACGCACATAAAGAATGTCTTTATGATCGAAATCAAAATCGATCCATGAACCGCGCATGGGGATGATCCGACAAGAATACAACACCTTGCGGCTAGTGTGTGTTTTTCCGCTGTCGTGCTCAAAAATGATCCCCGGCGAGCGTTGCAACTGATTGACGATAACACGTTCGGTACCGTTGATGATGAAGGTGCCTTTTTCTGTCATCAGCGGCAAGGTGCCGAAGTAAATGTCTTGTTCTTTAACTTCTTGCAGAGTCCGGCTGTCTGTAGCCTCATCCACTTCATAGGTCACGAGCCGCACTTTTAAACGGATCGGTGCTTCATAGGTCAGGCCTTTTGAGATACACTCGGCCTGATCATACTTGGGGTCACCGATTTCATAGCTGACAAATTCCAAGCTTGCCGTGCGGTTGAAATCTTCAATGGGAAAAACAGAACGAAAGACACCTTCCAATCCTTCATCGGGATTGTATGCGGTGTTGTCTTCTTGCAGAAATTTACGATAGGAATCGACCTGTAAATTCAGCAGATGCGGTACAGGAACATCGACCTTGATTTTGCCAAACTGTTTTGTCAGTTGACCCATGGGTTCACCTCTGTGAAAAATGGACAGAATCGGAGGCTGTTCGGCAACAAAGCCTGAACAACACACATTCTTGAGCCGAAAGATGATTGCCGTGAACCTTCCATACGCGCATGTGCTTACGGAAGGCGTTATAAAATGAGTGCATTATTCTTTTCAGAAAACACATCTCGTCATAGCGCGGGCGTCATCTGGCAACGTGTGTACCCGTTCTTCCGCAGGATGCGCTATTGCATGCAGTCTGTTGTGTGCGTATGGTATATTCAGTTTCGACATGGGGCAAACACGTTGAGGGTGCGCCTCTTTCCCACACATGCCACAAACTGAAACGCAAAAAGACGTCCAAACCGGCGGCCTTTCTTTGCAGTTTTGCAAGAAAGGGGCAGCTGACGGACGCGGGGTTGATATTGAAAAGCCACGACCAAATAAATAGTTCGCACGCTCTAAACATCTTACTTTATCCACATAAAAAATAAAAAGCAAGTATAAAATGGCGTGTTTTTAAAAAAAATATATTGTGTATACAAAAACAGAAGCAACGCATCAGGCGTCTACTCTGGCAACAAACAATAAAAAATCAAAAAACAAACTATTGAATTTATTAATATTTATCACCAAAATATTTTACAGAGCGGCGATAGCAGAGGCTGTAAAGCGTAAAAGACACACCAGATGTTGGCACGAACACAACGACGTTTGGTATGATTGAGACAGACGACAACAAGACACCTCTGAGGAAAGACAATGCCTACATTGTGTAGAACATCATTGTCTTTCCTCAGAAAAAATCATTCAACTGTGACGCTTTTAGCAAGATTTCGCGGTTGGTCAACGTCTTTACCGAGATAATCAGCCATTTCGTAGCTAAAAAGTTGCAATGCAGGCAAGGCCGCAAAGGCAACGAGCGAACCTTCGATTGCGGGAATAATCCATTGATGATCGGCTTTAATATTCAAATCCGGATTTGTCAGGGCAATAACAGCGCCGTTTCTGGCTTGGATTTCAAGGATATTCGAAGCAGTTTTTGGCATGAGTCGATCGTCAAACACAACAACCAGCGTTGGAAACGTTTCATCAATAAGGGCGATGGGGCCATGTTTCATTTCGCCTGCGGCATACCCCTCGGCATGGATATAGGAAATTTCCGTCAGCTTCAGTGCGCCTTCCAGAGCGAGGGGATATGCGTGTCCGCGTCCCAAGAAAAAGAAATTCTTGGCAGAGGCATAGCTTTTTGCCAAGTGTTTGGCTGTCATGCGCAATTCAGGCAACAACTCTTTGAGGATTATAGGCAAGGAAAGTAACGTGTCTAGGTGGCTGACAGCGTTTTTATGACTCAAGAGTTGCTTACGTTGTCCGTAATATATTGCCATCAAGGTGAGGAGCACCATTTGACTACACATGGCTTTTGTTGAAGCCACACTGATTTCAGGGCCTGCTTGTGTGATGATTGCCGTATCGACCTCACGAGCAATGCTTGAACCCACAACGTTACACAATCCAAGCGTACAACAGCCTTTTTCTTTGGCAAGTCGCAACGCGGCCAAGGTGTCTGCCGTTTCTCCGGATTGACTGACAGCCAGCACCAGATCATCGGATTCAAGCACCACATCACGATAACGGAACTCAGAAGCGACTTCGACACTGACAGGTATCTGTGCCCAACTTTCAAACAAATGTGCTGCCCACAAACCTGCGTTATATGATGTGCCGCAAGCCAAAATATGAATACGCCGTGGCGTGGGGATTCCGTCTAATTCAGGAAGTTGAACACAGGGGCTTTCCACCGCCGTTTTATAGTCGGCGGTCAAACGTCCGACAAGGCAGTCTTGAATAACGCGCGGTTGCTCAAAGATCTCTTTAAGCATAAAGTGTTTGTAGCCACCTTTTTGTGCAGATTGTATATCCCATTGAATGCGTTGCGTGTCTCGTACCAGCGGTTCGAGACTGTGAATATCGAACAATTCCCAAGTGTTTGGTGTCAGGCGCACAAGTTCGCCATCTTCAATGAATACAACATCGCGCGTGTGTGCCAAAAAAGCGGGAATATCTGAGGCCACAAAATGTTCTTTGGTGCCCACACCGAGCAGGAGAGGTGCGTTCATGCGCGCGGCATAGATTGTTTCCGGCTCATCAAGCGCGACCATGGCAACAGAATAGGCGCCTTCGACCTGACGCAACGCCCAAGCAAAGGCGGCAAAAAGGGTATCTGTGTGCTTACGTCCTTCGGCGATCAGGTGAGCGACCACTTCTGTATCGGTTTCACTTTGAAATGTATACCCCTTGTCACTCAGCATGGCTTTGAGTTCAAGATAATTTTCAAAGATGCCGTTGTGTACCAAGGCCAACGAACCGTCACCGCCAAGATGTGGGTGGGCGTTGTGCTCGGCAGGCACGCCATGTGTTGCCCAACGGGTATGTCCAATGCCTGACAGCGCATACATGTTTGGTTTTTCGCCAAGCTTTTCTTCCAACGCAGACAGTTTGCCTTTGGCACGGATGCGATGCAATTTTTTGTTTTGCACAAAGGCCACACCTGCCGAGTCGTACCCGCGGTATTCCAGTTGACGCAGACCGTCAACCATAAGCGGCACGGCCGGTCTATGTCCTGTATAAGCTATAATTCCACACATATACACTCCCTCAAAGCGCGTTCATCGTCTTTTGATGACACTACTATAAATGCATTCAATGGTTACCGCGTTATTTTTGGGCAGAAAGACTCTCCAAAGCCGTTTGAACTGCGACGCATGAATAGCATAAAGCGCAGGAATACGCCGCAGAATCAGAGGCACGACCTCACGGAGGGATTGGGAGGGGAATCCCCCCCAAAAAAAAAGAAAAATCTATCTAAACAGACGCTAGGCCAATCCCAGTTCTTTCAGATAACTGTCTTCAACTTCATAACCGAATTCAACGGCTTTTAGGGCAAATTCTTTCGCTTTGTCACGATCGCCTTTTTCAAGCCAAGCCAGAGACAAATTGTTCCACGCAGGGCCAAAGGCCGGATGCTTATCAATGACTTCATTACTGAGTGCAATACTTGCATCTATTTGGCCTGCCATGTAGAGAGCGGCACCAAGCGTTGCCTTGGCTTGGATGAAGTCTTTATCCCATTTGAGGGCTTTTTTCAGTGCCGCAATGGCCTTGTCGGTTTCACCGCGTTGCAGATGTACAAAACCGATATTGCCCCAAGGAACAGGAAATTTTGCACGACATTGTGCGGCTTCTTCGTTGTAGCGCAAGCAACCGTCCAAATCACCGCGAGAAAGACAAATGCCGCCGAGTTGCACATAGGCTTCGGCCAAACGCGGCGATTGGCGCAGGGCTTCCAAAAACGAGTCTTCAGCAGCCATGTAATCAGATTTGCTTAACAATGCAACCCCAAGATTATAATGATGATTGGCACATTTGCCTTCATTTTCTTCTATTTCAGATTGCAGGTCGGCGATATATTCATCGAGGGATTCATAATTTTCTTTCATGAGTTTTCCTTGGGAGCAAAGGTTGATTGCAGGGCGTTTGCATTATTACTGATTCTCGTCTTCTTTGAGGAGACCTTCACGTTTAAGCAATTCATGATACCAAGCACAGAAGGCATAACGTCCAAGTGTTTTTTCATCACGATTAATGATTCCAAGAGCGCTTTCAAGAGCACCTTGACTGAACTCATTGCTTACGGGTTCGCCGTTAAGCGACTGGAGAAATTCACGAATAAGCTGGTGGGCGGTGCGTTTTGAGACGTCTTGACGCAGTTCCATGGGATCGTTTGGTTTTTGGAAAGGATCCCAATTTTCATAACCGATACGATCAATAAATTTTCGACGTCGCGGATTCATCTTTTCATAGATGTTGCGTTTGAGATCCTCTTGTTCCGGTGTGAGGATTTGTGGTGTGCCGTCGCGCCAGATATTGGCATGGATCATCGCGTCCTCTCTCCTGCCTTGGCGGGGCTTATGCCAAGATAGTTTTTGTCATATTTGGTCAACAACGCCATAGAAACAGGCACATACACCTTGTGCAGTTCTTTGAAGCGTGATTTGACTAAATTTTGCACACCGAGACTCAAACCGTCAAGTCTCTCTTGAATACGATCGATATGTACGGAGGGGTATCCTTCCCCCGATTTGAAGCCGGATTTACCACAGACGTGCCCTTTACCGCCGATATTGGTGGGGATACCGTAGAGGCGACAAGTAAGAGGTCTTGCGTCATAGAGCAAACAGGTGTCGTCTTGTCCGAGAAGGGGACAACGGACTTTGGCTTTGGCGGCGGCTTCCATAACGGCCTGGGTGGCTGTTTCCGGTGTTTGAGAATCTCTCAAGGTGAGGAAATATTGTTTTTTGAGGCGCACCATTTCACGGTCTACGGTTGCGGCGGCGTTCAAGATTGCAGAACGCTTCGATCCGTAAGGAATGGAGGCACTAAATTTATGATTGATATACATGGCCTCGATGAGTGACAAATCAAACATGGCATAGCAACAATCGCTGCAACCGGGTTTACATGTAACACATTGAGGATATTGCTCGTTGACTTTGGTAAACACAGCATCGACTTCTGCAACGAGTGACTCATACAGCGTAAAGAGGGGGGATAAATCCGGGATCATCTGCCGGCGACTCCAAGAGTGGGATAAAGCATATTGATAGAGAAAAGGGAAGGAGCTAGAAGAAGTTCCTTCCCTTGCCGTTGGGCACGTTGAAAGTCGCTATAGGGGTACAAAAACCGATAGAGCGTCTTTCTTGGCTTCCAACTTCTTAATTTTCGTCAACGGTGATCGCGCTGACTTCACAGACTTCAACACAGGATTCACAACCAAGACATTCGTCTTCATTGATGACTGCGGATTTGTTGTCTTGCAGTTCGTATACTTGAACAGGACAAACGTCTACACATTCGCTACAGCCTGTACATTTATCTTGATCAACAGCAACATTCCAACCCATGACGATATCCTCCGAGGTTTTTGGGATTTTTCCCATGTATGTTAAAAAAACAAGAAGCACTGCAGAGCCTGTTTTTAGGTTATGTCCCTATTTCAGAAAAAACAACACCGCTTCCTTTCCTTGCCTGTAGCTCTCCTCCCCTTCCCCTGTCAAGTAGGAATTTTTTTTAGCATACGATTGAGTGCTTTTTTCATGAAATATGTGTATATAGGCTTATTTTACTGATAAAGAATTTCATTCTCTTGTAAAAGTCTTTAACTGCCAAGAAAACACTCTGTGTTAACAGTCTTTTTTTGACACGATATATTTTTTTAAAAAAAAATTTCAAACATGCATTTTTTTTATTGACAGCAGAAGATAAATTCGGCATAACTCCTCCTGCGACACGGAACGCGGGAGT
>CAYJFB010000011.1:0-75381 GCA_964369685.1 uncultured Desulfovibrionaceae bacterium
CCTCCGACGACAGAGACAACGCCTCCGACGACTGAGACGACGCCTCCGACGACAGAGACAACGCCTCCGACGACTGAGACGACACCTGAACCTGAGACTCCCGATGCAACGGACTCTGTTACACTTGACGAAGAAGGGATGAGCACAGGCACAGACTCTGGAGCCACCAGTGAAGCGTTTACCTGGAAAACACCTGATGGTTGGAATGTCAGCAGTGTACAAGTCGGTGAAAACGCTCCTTATAGTGTAACTGAGGATGCAGATGGTAATCTTGTCATTACTTTAGACAAGAATGTCTCGCATACAGATACATCGGGAACAAATCCGCTTATGCAAGGCAACGATGACGAAGTGCAGCCTGATGGCTTTACTGTGACCTTGGAAGATGCCAATGGTAAAACATTTGATGTAAAACTTGATGTTACGGTCAGTGATGATGCTCCTGTTGTCAGTGCAGATTCCGATACCACGGCTTCTGTTGGCGAAGACGGCATGGCAACAGCCAGTATCAGTGTCGATTTCGGTGCAGATATGGATGGTGCAAGAATTGATTTACCGATGAGTGCCGCTGCCACTGTGCCTCTTGGTGTTGTGTGGAATGAGGCAGATTCTGCATGGGAACCGGCTCCTGACAGCTCTTGGGAGAAAGGTCTCACGACCTCCTATGATAAGAGCACAGACACACACACCATCAGTCTTGGTGACATCACCATGACCAGCACAGACAACCAAACATGGGAAATCTCTTATAATACCATAGAAGAAGGACGCAGTGATGTGACCTTTACGTTCACGGACGGTGACGGCGATACCGTTGCGCAAACCATTAAGGCGGAATTTGATCCGCAACCTGAGCCTCAACCCGATCCGAATTCAAAACCCACGTTTGATATAACAAACGCACAAACAACAACCTATGACGCTGCTGTTCAAGATACAAACAATTTTGACACAGCAAATATTGATGAAGGCCGTGAAGGCGTTGCAAGCGGTGTACAACCTCAAGAAGCAACACACACTGCTGTAGGTTCGTTTACCATTACAAGTGCAGAGGTATTACAATCAATCACATTTGGTGATGGTGAAAATGCCGTCAGTTTAAACATCACAGCAAATGATGATGGTACCTATACCCTTGATGGTGGTGATAAAGTCCTTGGTGAACAAGGATATCTGTCAGATATTCAGCTGACAGAAGCAGACGGCACATATACTGTTGAATATACATATACTCAAACAAACAATTCATTGGAACACACTACAGATACAGCAAACGACAACCATGAGGATACAAACTACACCTCAGATTCTATAACCGATACGTTTTCTGTCACTGTAACCGATGCCAGCGGTGAAACTGTGACGCAGACCGATGCCATTCAAGCAAACATAGTGGACGATGTGATTGTTCTTGAAGGCGCTACTGAATACACAGCACAAGCATTAGGCGATCTGGAATATGTGAACGACAGTTATGCATTCAAAGACATGTTTGGTGAAAGCTTTGGAGCCAATGAAAACGGTGATTATGTTTTTGTCAACGAAAACGGTGATGAAGATGCAGGCAAAATTATCTGGGAAAATGACGGCTTTGACTACAAAACATGGACATTGAATGACTCGAGTGTAGAGTTTGACGGTCTGACTATTCAGTCCGGTTATGTTACAGACGGCGGAGAACCCACAAGTATCGGTCAAGGCGGCAGCCTTCTGTGGTTCCATGACGGACAACATGACGACGGAGGTTTAGGTATTTCCGGTCACTATGCTCAATCAGCCAGTGAAATTGGTGTCAATGATGAAGGCACTTCTGAAGCTTTGATTATTGATTTGCCACACCCTGCTGTGGGAGTAAATGTTGATTTAAGCTATTTGTTCACATCAACAGCAGGAACAGACGACACAAATAACGAACAAGCAAGCCTTCAGTTCTATAAAAATGTAGGGACTGCCGAAAATCCAAGCTACGAACTTGTGTATTCCACAACAACAAATATGGAAAGTAACCAAGATTCAGGTGCATTCAAATATTCCGGTGAAAACATCATTGCGGAAGGTTTTGATCGTGTTGTAATCTCGGCAACGGGTTCAGGCAGTGATTTCTTGGTTGATGGGTTAAATTTCACACTTCCAAGTGAACCGATTGCTGCAAATGTGAGTGGAGATATTGATTGGAAAGCCGCCGATGGCCTTGAAAGTTTGACTATAGATACCTTGACAGGAGCAAGCGACTGGACATCAGGCAGTACGGCACAGGGCGGTATTCAGTATGTTGAAAACGCAACGCTTGGTGATTTGACGTTGCACCGCAATGCAGACGGCAATGTCATCCGCGCGGAAGATGCCAATGGTGAAGCCGTCTTTGAGATAAGCCTCAATAATCAAAGCGGCCAGTGGCAGATGTTTCAATACAAAACTATGACTGAACCGGTTGACGTTGTGTTTAAAGGCGTTGACGGCGATGGCGATACAACCACACACACCGCCACAATTACAGGCGCTGACATCATAGCAACAGATGATACAGATGGAGCGCTTGATCTCAGTAATTCCGCTCTTGAAACAGACGAAAGCGCACTGTCCGCAGGTACAAAAGCTGATTCAAACGCTGAAACAGATACAGGCGTGGTCACGATTACGACTCATGATGCACCTGATCAGATTTCTGTAACGGTTGAAGGTATTGAAGTAAAGTTTAATGCAGACGGCACACTCTTTTCTGTCGATGGCGATACAGACACAACAACAATACAAACAACTCACGGCGAACTCACAGGCTTCAGCCTGACAACAAGTGAAACAGGCACAGACGGTGTTGATTTCAACTACACATATACACAAACAGCAACCTTGACACACGCCGATAACACAGATCCCAACGATGTAATACAAGGTGAACGCCTTGAGATCAGTGTCACAACGTCTGAAGGTACAGCAACGGGTGTTGTTGAGGTGTATATTGCAGATGACGCACCGCCCGTACATCAGGATCTCAATACAACCACCACCACAGATACAGCTACAACCATTGTCAATATTGACTTTGGTGCCGATGACGGTGCAGGAAAAAGCCTTGAATTTGGCGGAAAAACCTTCACATATAATGAAGACGGCGAATGGATGTCTTCAGACGGCGGTACTGTAATAACAGACGGCAATAAGGTGACGCTCGAAGCCGACGGCATGAGTTTAAGTAACGCCAACGGCAGCGAATTGTGGACCGCGAAAATGACCGGCATTACAGAAAATGTCACAAAATCTGTTACCGTTACCGATGCCGACGGCGATGCAACAGACTTTACTATTCATGCAACACACACCGAAGAAGGCTCAAACACTGAACTTGTAGGTGTGAACGGCATGACAGGGCATTTGGAAGCTGGCACAGACTACAATATCGCTATCATCCTTGATACCTCAGGTTCGATGTATACTGATAAGCATGCAGATATTAAAGATTATGATGTTGATAACGATGGTGAGATAGATGTTGTATCTCGTCTTGGGCAAGCTTGCGATGCTATTGCGGACTTTGTTGTCAATACATTGCACGACCATGCTACTAAAGGCATCCAAGGCGGTGAGGTAAATCTCATGCTCACCACCTTCTGGGAACGTAGTGAGAATGGTAGTTCTGATGTATATAATTCTGAGGACAAAGGAAGTAGTGGCAATACCTATATTGAAACATTAAATCCTGCTGATTTCGCAGGCATGAGCGAAGATGAGATCTATTCAGACATTGCTGAAATCTTAGCAATGAATGCGCAGGGTGTTAGCTATGATGCAACTACAGGAAAGTTCAACTATGAGGAGAGCGCGCACACAGCTCTCACCGAGGCTTTGAAAGATCCTAATAAAAACGCTGACGATGTCTATGATCCTTTACTGGACAATAACACAGGTTTCCATTGGGGAACTGATTATCACCAAGGCTTTGAAACTGCTGCAGCGTGGTTTGAGCAAGTAAGTAAAGAAGGTTTCACCAACGAAGCGTTCCTCATTACCGATGGTGTACCGTACGACACAGAAGCTGAAAGAACAAAAGCTTATAATGAATTGTTAGAAGCGATGGATATTGAACTGCAAACAGATGCTTCTGGTAACCCCCTAACAGAACCTGACGGCAGATACATTCCTGTAGCCGGACAAGAAAACAAAATCCAAGCTGTTGGTATTGGAAGTGATGCTGATAAGGATATTCTTAATAAGTTTGATACAACCGATGATGGCGCTGTAATAGTAACTGACGGTAACATCAAAGATTTGTTCACGCTTGATAAAGGCAGTGTGAGTGTGGAAAACACTGAGACGAATATCGGTGTCGGAGGTGAAGGCAATGACATTCTGTTTGGCGGCATTCAGGCCGATGAGTTACGGGCTGCCTTGAGCGAAAGCTTGGGCGGAGAACCTGTAAATGACACAATGCTCGTTGAATACCTGCAAAACTACCCCGAATGGGCTGCCGAACAAGGGTTTGATGCCAATGGTGCCAATGATTCGGATATGTTGATTGGCGACAGCGGCAATGACATTCTGTATGGTCAAGGCGGTGAAGATATCCTGATTGGTGACGGCAACACAGCAAACCTTGAAGAATTTGCGGCCAATCTTGGCATCGAAAACACCGAAGACTATAGCCAAACAAACCTCAATGCAGAAGGGACAGACACTCAAACCTTAACAAACGACATCATTGACGCCGCACAAGACGCCAGCCTTGAAACACTGACAAATGCCGCAACAACTCTTGAAAATACAACCTCTGACGGTGATGACATTCTTTACGGCGGAGACAGTGCCGATATTTTGTTGGGTCTTGGCGGTGATGATACCTTGGTTGGCGGTACAGGCGATATCATCCTCGGCGGTTCGGGTAATGACACCATCAAACTGGAAGAAGATGTTAATTTTAATGACATTCTTGTTGACGGCGGTGAAGGTGGCGTAGATATCCTGTTAGGCAATACCCAACAAGCAGATGATATTAAAGACGCGCTGGATAACGGCACCATTGATAATGTCGAAATGGTCATTCTCAGTGAAGCTGATGACAAGATTGACTTAGGCGACAGCATCAATGGCGTGCTTGATACACTGAAGACGAATCCTGAAGATCTCACTTCAGAAGGTTGGACAGCAACCGATGATGGAAGTTATACAACCTATACCAATGATGATGAAGACATTACTGTTATTATTCCGGATAGTATGTCTTAAAAAACGAGTCCTCATAGTGTGACAAACTTTAGATAGTGTCAGCACAAGACGAATTTTGAATAAGAGTAAAGAAGGTGAACGGGTTTTGAGGCCGTGTATATAAAATACATGACCAAAAAACCCGTGAAACCTGACCTGACGCAAAAAAATCAAAAAGGCTCTTGTGCCGGCATTATCTAAAAAAATTCATCTTCTTTTTCATGCATAGATCCAACAGATATAAAAAAATAACAAGAAAATTAACATATTGTATTTACATTTTTTTTACAAATCAATGACCATTTGTGCATAAGGTAGTGTTTTAAAACCTAATCGTTCATACAATCTTATAGCCGCTTGGTTGCCAAAATCAACCTCAAGTCTATATCGTTTTACTGTATCATCATACATATTGCGAATGAAATGAAAAAAAGCTGTTCCTATCCCTTGTCCCTTAAACGTGTCTCGAATATAAATTTCTTCGATGAGCAAAACAAGACCACCGGCTTCTGTTGAATGCGTAAATGAAAGAGTACAAAAACCTGCATAGTGTTTTTCAATTTCATAAATCAATATTTTCAGGTATGGGCTATCGCTCAATGCAACATCTATTGTATTTTGAATATATTCCTTGGGAATGTTATGCACTACGGCGTCTGTTTCATAAAATTCTGTCAACATTTCAATACATTTTTCTGTATCATTTTTTTCCAAAAATCGAATCATATGTACACTCCAATAATAAATAAAAAATATATACGTCAATTAACGTTTGTCAGTCGAAAGATATTTAAAACAGTTTACAGCATGACCATCTATAACGCCAATAGCTTCAAGATAAGAATACGCTGTAACCGTTCCCATAAATTTGAAACCACGCTTTTTCAAATCTTTTGAAAATCTGTCTGACAATGCGTTGTGTGTCGTCATTCCATCAAAAGGGTGATATATTGTTTTCCCTTTAGTGAAACTCCATATATACGCAGAAAAAGTACCAAACTCTTGTACAACACGAATATAACTTTTTGCATTATGCACAGTTGCTAAAATCTTTGCTTTATTACGTACAATATCAGCATTCTTCATCAACTCTTCTATTTTTGTTTCATCATATTGTACAATACAGTGAGGATCAAAGTTATCAAAAGCTTTCCTGAACGCTTCTCTTTTTTTCAAAATCAATAACCAAGATAAACCACAATGAAAAGATTCCAAAACAAACATTTCAAAAAGATGTGCGTCATCATACGATGGGATTCCCCATTCATTATCATGGTATTGTAAATAGAGTTCAGAATCTTCCAAATGAGGCCACGGGCATCGTATCATTTTTTATCCTGTATTTTTTAGAACATGTTCACGCTCTGATAACAGCGTATAACAACACTCCACCATCTTTTGCCAAGCCGATACAAAATAATCACCACAACTCACCTGAACATCACAATGTCATAAAAATTAAAAGCAAATTATATTCCTTAAAAAACATGCCTCTTTCTTATGATCCTGATGATTTACTCTATGAAAACTTGACGATTTAATCCTTTTGAATTATCTTATTTATCATTACCTTAATCTATTGATTCTGGAGTTTTCATGGCGACTCGGTTTTACCACTCATATCAATTCAGAATTTTCTTTTTTCTTTTTATCTTCTTAGGTATTGCATTTTTGGCTATCGCTCTGCTTGGAAAAAACTTTCTTGTAGAAGTTTCCGAAAAAGAAAGAGGTAAATATCTGACTTCTTTTACACGAGTGTTAGACGCAGAAATTCCTCCCGGTGGATATCAAGAAATATTAAAAAATCTACATCTGGAAGACGCTTCGCGAGAAGAACAAATTCAAGGACTTGATACCTATCTTCGCCCTATTTCTGATTATGTAAGCACTTTGACCCCGGGGCTTGGAGTCGGTTTTTACAGCAACGAGTTAGACGCTATCTTAACATATAGCCCTTCTGCGACATATAAACACCTCGTCGGTGTGCGCATTAACGAAGAACATCCCGGAAGAATTGTCATGAATACCAACACCTTAATGGTTAACAAGGGTGCTATGGTTCGTGGCGAAATTCTTAATGCGATGCTCCCCCTTGAGCGACAAGGAAAAGTTATTGGTTATATTTGGGCCAATCAATTGTCACAAAAACTTGACGAAGAATTTGCAGCAAGAGCAACTCAAATAGGTTTTTTTCTCGGCTTATGCTTTCTTGGCATTTCCTTATTGCTTGCCCTCTTGGCAGGATTATTTTTTAACGATGTCGGCAAACTTGTCAATGGTGTTGAAAATATCCGTAACGGCGTAACAAATCGAATACCCCACATTACCGGAAAACTCGGCGATGTTGCACAAAGCATCAATACATTAACTGAAGAAGTCGCACGCGCGCAAACCGATTCTGCAAGAGCAACCCTCACTTTACAAAACATTTTAGATAATATTGATGCAGGCATTTTCATCTATGATACAAAGAAAAAAGAAATTGTCTATGCAAATAAATATACACAAACCAAACTCGGATTGGCAGGCATCTTGGGAGAAACGTTTGCTCAAACGTTTTATAATGCAAATGACTTTTCTCTTTGCCCTTGCTTTAATGCACAACAAGAACCAAACTTTAATATCCACCGTCGCGAATTCTATATTGAAACTATCCAAAAAAATGTTCACATCACTGAAAGATTGATCACTTGGCACGACGGTAGAGTGTTACTCATGCTTATTGTTTCTTATACGCCTCCCTCTGTCAGAGATGAAGATACTGACTTTTAATCTTTACAATATTGCTACGAGATAAAAATGTCAAAAAATAGACTCTACAGAACGTTTTTGGATAGCTTTTACAGCTACCTCTTTCTCGTTGTTTTGAGCATTATTCCTCTGTCGCTTCTTTTCTCTACACAAGAAGCACACGCACTCATGACCCCCGGAGGAGAACTGGAAAGAACACTCCTACAAGAAGAAAAAGAACTGTTAAAAGGGCGTAGATTTACTGTCGGATACAATAAAAGTCATCAACCTTTTCAATATACAGATTCATCAGGACAAGCATCAGGCACTGTCATTTCTATGTTAAATGCACTTGCTAAGCAATATGAATTCATCGTAAAATATGAAATCTATGATGAACAAAATGCAAATAATGCTGATTATGATATTATTATCACAACTGTTGCAGATTTAGAAAAGTTACAACATTATGAACCAACCGTCTCATATCATGATGAGCGCTTGATGATGATTTTCAAAAAAGAAACATCTATTGAAGAATTGCGAACTCAAAAAAAGACAATAGGACTCCTCCATTACCCTATTTCTTTTCAAGAATTATATGAAGAATTTCCAAATGCAAAAATCGTCTTTTTTAACACCTCTGATGCATTATTAAAAAGCTATGATAATGATAAAATTGATGCCGCCTTATTTTCACGTACATTATTAGATGCTTCAGTGTTAGGAAAAATGGCGTTTATTCGTGAACACTATAGTAAAGAAAATACTATCATTGCTTCAAATATAGAAGTTCAACAACGTTTTTTTCTTTCAAAAAATTTACCGACACTCTATTTACCTATATTTAATGTTATTCTCTCGGATATCGCATATATAACAACATTATTATATAATGCTGAACCACATTTGGAGCAAATGGATTTTTCTGCTCCAGAATATATTGGCATAAATTTAATTCTTACAATCATTTTACTTGTCTGTATTGTGCTCTTTGCTGTATATAGTGTGTTTTTTTTCAAAAAAAGAAGTACAGCAAATAAAAAGAAAATCGACAGTAAAACATCTTTGTTGTCTTTTACTGCTTTTTCCGGTGAAGTAGAGAAAAAGCTGACAATGATTAAAGAAAATGAATATGAATTTATTGGCATAGATATAGATTTATTTAAATTGATAGTTGCCTACTACGGCACAGAAACAGCCGAGCAGCTTCTTTTAAATATGGCTGACCTGTTGAAAAAATTTTATGCAAACGAAGACGCATTGATCACACGCTATAATAAAGACTATTTTTTGATTTTTAAGAAAATTACTGATGACGGCCTACAACTGAGAACGTTTGTTGAAGAGGTGTTGACACCAAGTTTTAAAGAAAAAACAGGGCAACATTATGCCGTGAGTTTTTCTGTCGGCACATATATTGTCAATGATACGTCAATCAATATTTCTGATATGATCACGTTTAGTGACCTTGCACGAAGACAAGGAAAAAATATCCATACAAGCACATTTTATACCTTTGATGAAGTCATGAATAAACAGTATCATGACAAACTCAATATAACGTATCGTATGACTTCTGCTCTTGAGCATAGAGAATTTATTATCGAATTTCAGCCGAAAATTGATTTAAAAACATTAAAAATCAATGGTGCGGAAGCACTTGTTCGTTGGCACCCTCCTGCAGAGAATAAAATTTATCCCAATGATTTTATTCCTGTTTTTGAAAAAAATGGTTTTATTGCCAAGTTGGATGTGTATGTCTTTGAGAGCATTTGTAAGTTTCTTCAAGAAAATAAAAAACTCTGTGCACACATCAATATTGCCTGTAATTTATCACCGGTAACTCTCAGCAAAGAAAATCTTGTTGAAGAACTTGTGGCAATCACCAAGGAATATCATATTGATACCGCAAAATTAGAACTTGAAATCGTTGAAAGTGTTATAGATGCCATGCCTCTGTCAGAATTAATTAAAAAAATTAATGACTTTAAAGAGCACGGTTTTTCTATTGCCCTTGATGATTTTGGTTCAGGAACGTCATCACTCAATCGTTTTGGCCTTTTACCTATTGATGTTGTCAAGCTTGATAAAAAATTTATTGACAATATTGAAAACGAAAGAATTGCACATACAGTGAAAAATTTTATAACAAACACGAAAGAACTGAAATTACTTACTGTGGCTGAAGGTATTGAAACAAAAGAACAATTACATTGGATCAGAGAAGCACATTGTGACATAGCTCAGGGCTTTTTACTTTCAAAACCACAAAGTAAAGAAGATTTTATTGAAACATTAAAAGCAGATTTTATCTATTTATTATAAGATGATATCTCTAAGTGTAATATACAACATCTGGGAGAGTAACACTTTCCCAGATGTTGTATATTACACTTGCTAAATAAAACGATACGGTGACTTTTTTATGCAATAAGGTACCGGAATACTGAAAAAAGTGTATTGTATTTTAAAACAGTTCTAAACGTTTTTTGGTTTCTTCCGTAGGAAAGGCATTTACCCAACCACGTTCTTTATAATACTCAGGAAGCGTGACTTCTAATTTCGATTCCATGCCGACTGAAGGACCGTCTGTCACAGGTTTTTCAAGCAAACGTTTTGGCAGTGTATCGTCTTCAGCCTTCATTCCTGCAGCTTGATTGAACATACGTTCAATATTATAAATACGTTCACCGACGGCAATCAATGTTTCTGCTGTATATTCGGTTCCTGTCGCAGCATTCAAAAGCTTTGCATACTGCGGCGCACCAAGTGCAAAAGAAGAAAAAAGACATAACCCCATACTGTCAATAACCGCTGTCAGGTCTTGAAAAATTTTACACCAAAACGCTTTAGCCTCCGTCGCAGTTCTGTCCAATTGCTCAGGCAATCCCAAGACTTCGGGAGAAATCAAATAACCGCGTACGTGACACCCCCCGCGATTTGAAGTCGCATATGTAATTCCGATACCTTGCACAGCACGAGGATCATAAGCAGGAAGTTCTTGTTTTTTAACACTCATAGACAATTCAGGATGACCATAATATTCACACAATCTGAAACTGCCGTCAGCCATACGTCGCGCCAAATCAGATTGACCTTTGCCCATACGCTTTGTCCATTCCACGATCGCTTGTGCACTGCCGAATTCTAAGGGAACCCCATCACATTCTTCTTCTTTTATAGCACCGATTTTATACAATTCCATAGCTGCCGCGATGGTACAAGGGGTTGAAATGGCATCTAATCCATATTCATTGCACAAAAAATTTGCTTCATTGATGGCTACAAGATCATCGACTCCACAATTTCCACCATACGCCCATAACACTTCATATTCCGGGCCACCAACGGTTTGTCCATGCAAATCAATGACTCTGCCACAACCGATAGGACAACGGTGACAAAAACCTTGCTTGACAATATGATGTTCTTTAAGAGCTTCGCCTGAAATATTATCGGCAAACTCTGAGTGTGAGCCATTCCAATTGTTGGTAGGGAAAGCGCCTATACTATTGATTATATTAACTAAAACAGCTGTACCATAAGCCCCCAAGCCTTGTCCTGTGACCGGGTTGCTTTTGAGTAAATCAAGGCATTCGCGATTAGCAACATTGAGTGCTTCTGCATCATATGGTTCAACCTTGGTTGCTTTTGAGGTGACAGTTATGGCTTTCAGGTTTTTACTGCCCATCACAGCACCAACGCCACTGCGTCCTGCCGCTCTGTCTTTATCATTCATAATACACGCCAACAGAGATTGATGTTCCCCTGCAGGACCAATATTCAAGACACTCGCCTTGGGGTGTGCGGCTTTGAGGGTTTCATTTATCGCTTCGGATTTCATATCAACATATTCATTGGCAGGCAAAATTTGAATCGTCGTATCTACAATATTAATATAAACAGGTTGTTTTGAGCGACCTTCAACAATCAAACCATCCCAGCCCGCACATTTCAATTTGGCTCCCCAAACACCACCGGAATTTGAACAAGCAATCATACCCGTCAGAGGAGATTTTGTGATGACCATATAACGACCTGAAGTTGGTGAGGCTGTGCCTGTCATAGGGCCTGTTAAATAAATAAGCTTATTTTCGGCAGAGAGTGGATCAACAGTGGCAACACCTTCATCATACAATATTTTTGTACCTAATCCACGCCCACCAATAAACTTTTTGGCCAACTGTAGATCCAGTTTTTCAACACATATTGTTCCTTCGGTCAAATTGATTCGTGCCAATGTTCCGTGATATGCAGTACTCATAACGGCCTCCAGGATAATTACTAAATTATATAGAATAATAAGGAGGCGGGCACAAAAAAAAGATTTGCCTGCCTCAGCAGCAACAAATCCTTTCCAAGAGGTGGGAGGCATCGCATGAATCGGACGATACCCATAGGCTTAATACCATCACTATTAAGCTCGGATTCATAAAATATTATTTAACACAGTTCAACTTGTCAACAAAAATCATTAATACATTGAATCTTATCCTCCCATAGTCATATGTTGAATTAAAAAATCTTTATAGAAGGCATCAATATCGCATGGATCACCAAATAAATACATAGCACATCGTACAATTGGAAGAAGTTTTTTTGTATACATATGCTCTTCAATTTCAGTAAGTTGAGATTGTTCTTCCAAAAAAATACAGGCATTTTTGTAACTGTATTCATCATTTCCCCATGCAATAACCTGTTCTGCCTGGAGTAAAAAGACGTGCAGTTGTTTTTTTGAATAAGCAAAATCTTTATATATCATAGTATTATTTATAAACAATAACACACTGCAAAGGCATCAATTCATCGTGACACCTTTGCATTCTGTTATAATTACAATATTAAACAAAAGTCGTACCGATTTGTTCAAAGGCCACACGTCGCTCGGTAAGGTTCTGTGCCGAATAAAATCCCGATCCGGAAACCAAAACATCGGCACCTGCTTGGAGCAATATTGCAGTATTTTCAAGAGTTACGCCGCCATCAACTTGAATATGAGTTGCCAAACCGCGTTGATTGAGCGTTGTGCGCAAGCTTTTTATTTTTTCCAACGTTGTAGGTAAAAAACGCTGTCCACCAAATCCCGGATTCACACTCATTAAAAGGATGAGATCCACATCTTCAAGAACATAATCCAAAACTGAAAGTGGAGTTGCCGGATTGAGTGCCACCCCAACTTGCATTCCCAATTCTCGAATGCGAACCAAAACGCGTTGTAAATGAACCGTAGACTCCGCGTGAACGACCAACATGTCAGCACCTGCGGCGTGAAAGTCTTCAAGAAAGCGTTCAGGTTCACGAATCATTAAATGAACGTCAAAAAAAAGACGACTTTTCGCACGCACACTTTTGATTACATGTTGTCCAAAGGTTATATTGGGAACGAAATGGCCATCCATGATATCCCAATGTACCCAGCGCAAACCGGCTGCTTCCAAATCCTGAAGAGCTCCGGAAAGATTGCCACAATCCGCTGAAAGCAATGAAGGAGACAAGATGGTTTCTTTTGGTTGATAAGAAAACATAAAAACCCCATAACTTGTTTTAAATGTATAAGTTATTTATATTATATTTATAAATGATTTATTTTTATAATGCAATAAAAACATCTTTATGCAGAAAATTTTTCTGAGAGGATGGAGAAATATCATTAGTATATATGTTTGTTACAATTGAACACCATGCCACATCAGCATAACGTCTTTATCTTTATATGAAATATGTTTTTAAAATATCCATACCCCCTGATTCAAATAAAATATTGACATTTTCCTGCATTTGATCTAAATACAATACTGCTTTTGTATGGACCTATAGCTCAGTTGGTAGAGCCTCCGGCTCATAACCGGTCGGTCCCAGGTTCAAGTCCTGGTGGGTCCACCAACTTTTGGCCACATTGTATAATCAATACAATGTGGCCTTTTTCGTATTCTGTATCCAAAATTCTTTACATTTTCTCAAAAAACACATACAAAAAATAAAAGAAAATTATCGTAAAAGACCTTCAATAATCAACATCAAGATTCTATCAAACATAAAAAGGGAGACTCCTATGTCTACTCCGTCCGTTTTCCATTTTAAAAATTTTATGACAATGGAGCATTTTGTTCCTTCAGAGAAGGATAATACAAAAGTAGAAATAGATATCGAAAAAAGTAACGTACATAATGTTTTTTTTAAACACAATCACTATACTTCAAGTAAATGGGAACAATATCTTTCAATTTACAACAGATTATTTGCACCGTTCATATTGAATGGTAAACCGATTCATCTTATGGAATTGGGTATACAAAACGGTGGTTCTCTTGAAATATGGCAAAAACTCTTCCCACAAAAATCACATTTTGTGGGTGTTGACATTGATAAAAACTGTAAAAAGCTTGAATATAATGAATACATTGAAATTTTTATTGGTGATATTTCAAAAGGAGAGTTGCTCAATGATGCTTTAAAAAATAGAAAATTTGATATAATCATTGATGATGCCTCACATTTTTGTCAACACGTTTGGAGTAATTTCAACAATACTTTTGAAATGTTGTCTCCCGGAGGACTTTATATCATTGAAGATTGTCACACAAGTTACTGGCAAAAATATGGCGGAGGCCTCAATGTTTCAGGTTCAATAATGGAAAACTTTAAAATATTTATTGATATTATACATTATTATTACTTTAAAGATTTTGTTCCGCTGTCTGCAGAAACCAAAAAATTTTGTGAAAAATATCATCCGCAAATTGCCTCTATTTCTTTCTATGACTCCATCATTGTTATTGAAAAATATCTGAGCCATAAAGATAAACCTTTCAGAAATTACCTTTTTGGAAAAGAAGGCCTTGTTGTCGCCAATGAAACACAACTAAACGGCGGACACCTTGAAGTGACAGAAACAACACAATTTGAAAAACACTTTAAATATTAAGCTGTTTATTCAATATATGATTTTTTAAAAATATGATATTTTGCCAAACAATTACAAGAGTTGGTAAAATATCGTATAAAATAATAACCTCATAACATCATAGAAGTTAAAAAATAATTTAAACTTTACAAATAAAGACTCTTGCATGATACAAAATATAACCAAAGATCATGTAAAAAACATTGCTTACTATACTAGTTATATAAAAAAACAACTCAAATTGTCATTCTTATTCATTTAAACCATAAATAAGCCTTACAATAAAGAGAGTGTCCTTTTCAGTGGAGAAAATATGAAAGTAGCAATCCTTGCAGGCGGACTTGGAACAAGACTCACAGAAGAAACAACAATTCACCCTAAGCCCATGGTAGAAATCGGTAATAAACCCATTTTATGGCATATCATGAAAATATATTCTCATTATGGCTTTAATGACTTTGTTATTTTGGGTGGATATAAACAAAATCATATCAAAAATTTTTTTGTAAACTATTACACCGATCACTGTGATTTAACTGTTGATTTTTCTACAAATTCCATTGAATTTCATGACAATCAAATTGATCCATGGAAAGTGACCATTCTTGATACGGGTACCGAAACATTGACAGGCGGACGAATAAAAAAAGCACAAAAATATTTAGAAAACGATACGTTTATGCTGACTTACGGTGACGGTGTTGCAGATATCAACATCAAAGAACTTGTTGACTTTCATAAAAAACAGCAACGCCTTGCAACAATGAGTATTGTCCCGCTTGTCGGTAAATTCGGTGCCGTAAAGATTGATGATAAAACACATCAAGTTGTTGATTTTCATGAAAAACCAAAATATAATTCCAGTTTAATCAATATCGGTTTTTTTGTTCTTGAACCGAAGATTTTTCATTACCTCAATGATTCCGAACAAGAAATTTGGGAAACAACGCCACTACAAAAACTCACCCAAGACGGACAACTGTCTGCCTATACCCATCAAGGTTTCTGGCGTCCAATGGACATGTTACGTGACAAAATAGAACTCAATGCCATGTGGGAACAAGGCGCACCTTGGAAAATATGGTCCTGAACCTTTCTGCCTCTAAAAATTTTATTTATCAACACCCCAGCCAAGACAAAGATCATGATTGCTCTACACCGCTTTTATACTGACAAACGTATAATGATTACAGGACATGCAGGTTTTAAGGGAGCTTGGCTTGCTCATCTTTTACAGTCATGGGGGGCTTCTGTTGCGGGATATTCTTTGTTGTCAGATACAACATACACAATGTACGATATTATGGCCTTAAAACATCGATTGGATATGAATTGCATAGCTGATATTTGTGATATTGAAACACTACAAAAAATATTTATACGTTTTCAACCAGATATCGTTATCCATCTAGCAGCACAAGCCATTGTACGCAAATCCTATACCAACCCCTTTGATACCTATAAAACAAACGTGCTTGGCACTCTGGCGCTTCTTGAAACAGCACGACAAACATCGTCTGTACGTGCTTTTGTCAATGTTACAACAGATAAATGTTATGAAAATATTGAAAAAAATTATTTTTATAATGAAGAGGATCCGTTAGGCGGGTACGATATGTACTCTTCTTCAAAAGCGTGTTCAGAAATACTTACATCCTCATATAGACGCTCTTTTTTAAACAAAGAAGGCTTTGCCTTGGCTTCGGCACGAGCGGGCAACGTGATTGGAGGTGGCGACTGGGCTGTGGACAGACTGATTCCCGATTGTATCCGAGCATTCAGTGAAGAACAAACTGTACATATCCGCAACCCTGTTGCTGTACGCCCGTGGCAGCATGTGCTTGAACCACTTATGGGTTATTTGATTTTAGCACAAAAACTTTTTGAGAAACCTCAATCCTGCTCTACAGCATACAATTTTGGACCTGAAAAAAGTTGTATCCTCAAAGTTGCAGACGTAGCAACATTAGCTGCTAATGCATGGAATATACCACACGGTAACGCAACTGTAACCGTTGGTACAAACGATGAATTGCATGAAGCAGGCTTGTTGCAACTAGACATTACAAAAGCCAAAAAAGAATTACATTTTCAACCTGTATGGTCTGCATACAAAGCTATTTCTAAAACAATACAATGGTATAAATCATTTTACAATAATAATAAAACAATGGTTGCATATACTGACAGACAAATTTCTGACTATATCATCGACGCACAAAAGAAAGAGATCTTTTGGAGTGCACAATAAGGAACACATCGTGAAATTCACTCCGTTGGCAATAAAAGATGCATACCTTATCGAATGTACAGAATTTCTTGATGAGCGTGGTGCGTTTTCTCGTCTTTTTTGTGAGCATATGTTGAGAGAATATGATATTCATTTTATGATGAAACAATCTTCTCTTTCAAAAAACAAAAAAAAAGGTGTTTTGCGCGGAATGCACTATCAAACAGCACCGTTTGGCGAACAAAAAATAGTGACCTGTGTAAAAGGTGCGGGATATGATGTTTTTGTTGATTTACGACCGAAAAGCCCAACATATTTAACATGGGTTGGCATTGAATTAACAGAAACAAACAACAAAATGGTGTTTATTCCCAAACAATGCGCGCACGGTTTTCAAACTCTACTTGATGACACCTCGTTTCTTTATTATATTGATACTATTTATCACCCTGAAGCCTCAACAGGCGTTCGTTACAATGATCCTGCCATTGGTATTCAATGGCCTCCTGAAAAAACATTGATTATCAGTGAAAAAGATCAAACGTTTCCTCTTATTGTACAAGGAACTGACTAAATATAAAGGATCCCTCATGCCAACATGTAGATTTTGCAAAAAACCACTACAAACGATTTTTGCCGACTTAAATATGGCTCCCTTATCAAACAGTTATGTTTCCGCTGTAAATCGTTATGCCAAAGAAAATACCTATCCCTTGATCACCTATGTGTGTGATGCGTGCTTTTTGGTACAAACACATGATTTTGTACATTCACAAGAAATGTTTACCAAAGAGTATGCATATAGATCCTCATGTTCAAATTCCTGGTTAAAACATTGCCAACAATACGTAGACACGATCTCCCAACGACTGGTGTTAACAAAAAAATCAAAAGTTCTTGAAATAGCAAGTAATGACGGTTATCTATTACAATATTTTCAACAAAAAAACATTCCCTGTCAGGGTATCGAACCCTGCCAAGATGTCGCAGAGCTGGCCATTGCAAAAGGTATTCCCACTGTTATTGAGTTTTGGACAGAAACTTTGGCAAACACACTACAACCTGACGCAGATTTAATCTGCATGTGCAACGTATTGGCACATGTTCCAGACATTAATGATTTTACTAAAGCGATCAAACACGCTCTTGCACCTACAGGCACAGTAACTATAGAATTTCCTCATATCTACAACCTAATACAGTATAACCAATTTGACACTATATATCATGAACACTATTCATATTTATCACTATTATTTGTAAGAACATTATTTGAAAAACACAATCTTACCATTTATGACGTTGAAACATTATCGACACATGGCGGTTCGTTGCGTGTGTATGGCTGCCACAAAGAACACCTTATCCCCATAAATACTACCGTTGAAAAAATACTGCATGCAGAAAAAGAACAGGGATTGGATAATACTACTGTATATAGATCCTTTCAAAAAAATATCCAAACAGTTAAAAATGATCTCTTACAAACTTTGATTAAAATTAAAAATAGAGAAAAATCTATTGTAGCCTATGGAGCCTCGGCAAAAGGTAATACCCTGTTCAATTATTGTGGAATTTCATATGATTTTATCGACTATTCTGTTGACATGAACACTGCAAAACAAAACACATTTTTACCAGGAAGTCATATTCCTGTGTATCCTCCTACAAAAATTTCTGAAACAAAGCCGGACTATATCTTAATCACCCCATGGAATATCAAACAAGAAATAATCAATCAACTTCGACATACCAATGCATGGGATTGTAAGTATATTGTTGCCATCCCTAGAATTGAAATCGGCGCTTTTTAATGACACTTGAACAAAAGAGCATACAAACACTCGTCACAGAACAAAGCTTTTTGAGGAAAAATCATGCACTCAGTTGATGTCATTTACCTTGCACGCGGAAAAAATTCAGGCCTTGAAAATGCAGAACGTTTTCTTGACTCTTATGAAAAACATGCGGCAGGGTATGATCACAATCTGATTATTGCCTGCAAAGCATGGGAAAATATTGATAAAGAATACAATATTTTGGTAAAACGTGCTCAAAAACTCAATGCAAAGATTCTTAATCTTCCTGATGAGAACTATGATATCGGTGCTTACTATCGATCCGCAATACAACTACACAGCAATTTTATTTTTTGTTGTAATTCAACATCAGAAATATTGTGTGATAACTGGTTGTTTCTTTTTGCAAAACATATTGAACAAAATAATATGCTTCGTTTTATCGGCGCATCTGGTTCATGGCAATGTACTCCCACATTGTTAACCGCATTCTGGGCAGACAAAGAAACAGCAGCAAAAGATGAAATAACAAGTTACTTAAATATCTATAAAAAACTCAGTCAAAATGAAAATCTTTATACAACACATTTTCCAAATTATCATATACGGACAACAGGTTTTCTGATCGATAGAAAATTATTTTTACAATATATAAAAAATAAAATTCAAGATCTTATATGTAAATTTATTGCTTTTCAAATAGAATCAGGCCCGGAGAGTTTAACAAAATATATACTATCACGAGGATATACAATCGGTGTTGCAGGAAAAAATGGTACGTTCTATGAAAAAGAACATTGGCATCAAAGCCAAACGTTTAGAGTTGTGAATGAAACAAACTTGATCATTGCCGACAAACAAAATCGAGAATATAAAAAATTAAATTTTTTTGACAAATTTCTCAATAATTATAAAGTATATCGTGGCTTTTATTCTGATGATAGTAATGAAAAAATAAAAATATTTAACACGATCTCAACGTCCGATATGCACTTGAGCAGTAATATCTATACACCAATTTGTACCGCATCGTCCCCCATCAATAATAGTCATTATAATATGTATCGCGATGACGTCGGTGATCATATATCATATAGACATACACTTTTTGGAGAATTGACTATCCATTATTGGACATGGAAAAATTATATACCACAACATTCTGAAAAAAAATATATCGGCTTTACAGATTCCAAACATCTTCTTGTATTTAATCAGAGACTTAACATGCAATATATCGGAAAATCATATATTGATGTCAGTCCAAAAAACTTTTATATGACATTTACAAAACAAGTTTTTAATCAAAATACATTTAATTGTGTTTATGATTATGACATATGTTTAATAAAACCACACTGTTTTCAAGAAAATATCAAGCAATATTGTTTTAATAGTCATATACAACTTGAATTGCTTTTATTTACTGAGCTCTTTTTACATGCATATCCTAACTATGCAAAAAGCATACAGACTGTTTTTCTTTCAACAAATATGTATTCGGGACGATTTTTTATTATTCGTAGAGAATTATTTTGTGAATATTGTTCATGCATCTTTCCTATTCTTTTTTTATTTGAAAAAACTATTAAAAGAAAAAAAGAATATATGATGCAGAATAAAAATGCTTTTATATTAATCTATGAGATTTTTTTCAATGTATGGCTCCTGGAAAAACAAAAAGACCATTCATTAAATATTTTATATATTGATTGTTACAAAAAAAACGATTAAAAATATGGTATGTATTTATTTTTTTAAATACAGATTTTTGATTTTATATATTCCAATCATAACAACATATAAAATATTTTTCTTTGACAACACATCGGCATATCTTTATAAAAAATAATTTCTGGAAGTAAACATGCCTCAACATCCAAAAAAAGTACTTGTCACGGGAATCCGCGGTTTAATCGGTCAAGAAACGATCACACCTCTAAAAGAAGCAGGATTTGAAATCCATGGCATAACAACTCAGCAAACAACATTACAATCTAATATCGAAACACACACTTGCAATATCTTTGATGACGCTGCTGTAAAACGACTTTTTGCCAAAGTACAACCAGAGTACTTTTTAAACTTAGCATGGACAACAACAGGAGATTACCTTCATTCAAACATCAATTATGATTTTCTCAAAGCAGGCATAAATCTTTTGAATTATTTTTATACAAACGGAGGTATAAAAGCTATTTCTGCAGGAACATGTATGGAATATGTTTTCAAAAGTACGCCTCTACACGAAAACGATCCTATCGATCCACAAAAAACAACATACACATTTTGCAAAGATACACTACGCCGTATCGCACAATTTTATACTAAACAGAATAATACATCATTTTATCATACAAGGATTTTTTATGTATATGGAAAAAATGAAAGTAAAACACGGCTGACAGGTATGGTGATTGATCATCTTTTAAATAACAAAGAAGTTATTATTAAAAGTGGGCAGTTATATAAAGACTATATGTATACTAAAGATATTGCAGCAGCATTGGTTCATCTTCTCCAAACGGATTTACAACAACCTGTTATCAATATATGCACAGGTAAGGCGATCTCTGTTGAAAAATATGTACGCATGATTGCACGTAAACTTGGTAAAGAAAATCTGATATCTTTTCAAGACGAACCGACTAACCAACCGGCTGTTCTTGTCGGTAACAACAGTCGGTTGATAAAAGAAGCAGGGTATACAATAGAATACGATCTTTCACGTGCTCTAGACGAAATATTGGAAGATTATCAAAAACAAAAAATTTAAATTTTTATTAACACTTTGAAATATAAGGAATGCGTATACTATGGCTCTTCGTGATATGCACGAATTTGTTGCGACTTTGGAGAAGTGTCATTTGCTGAAGCGAATCACTGCCGAAGTCGACAGCTATCTGGAAATTACGGAAATTACCGATCGAATCAGTAAGACACACGGTTCGGCACTGCTTTTTGAAAATGTCAAAAACTCACCCTACCCTGTTTTGATCAATGCCTTTGGTTCTTATGAACGCATGGAAATGGCTTTGGGTGTTGATAATTTGAATATTCTTGGCACACGTTATCAAGAATTTATGGATTTGGCACATCAAGAAGGTTTTCTTTCAAAGCTCAAGGCCGTACCGACACTATTACAGGCCACGCGCTGGACACCTAAAAAAACAAAAAACGCACCGTGCCAAGAAGTTATTGAAGACCCCGATCTCAACACCCTGCCGATTCTCACTTGTTGGCCTGATGATGGTGGACCTTTCATCACTCTACCTTTAGTCATTACAAAAGATCCCAAAACAGGCATCCAAAACATCGGCATGTATCGCATGCAGGTCTATGACAAACAAACGACAGGCATGCATTGGCACATTCATAAAGACGGACGCCGTACCTATGATCGGCATACCGAACAAGGCACACGCATGCCTGTTTGCGTAGCTCTCGGCGGAGAACCTGCGCTGACCTATGCTGCCACGGCACCCGTTCCTCCGGGGATTGACGAGATGCTTTTTGCAGGCTTCTTACGTAACGCGCCCATTGAAACCGTAAAAGCTGTTACCAACGACATCATGGTTCCTGCCAATGCCGACTTTATATTGGAAGGCTATGTGGAACAAGACGAGTTACGCCGTGAAGGACCTTTTGGCGATCACACAGGCTATTACTCTTTGGCAGACATGTATCCTGTTTTTCATGTGGAAAAAATCACTCGGCGTCGCAACCCCATCTATCCCACGACAATTGTCGGCCGCCCACCAATGGAAGATTTTTATATGGGTAAAGCGACAGAACGTCTGTTTTTACCTCTTCTGCAAACACTTTTTCCAGAAATTGTGGATATCAATTTCCCTTTGGAGGGGGTATTTCATAACTGTGTGATCATCTCGGCACACAAACATTATCCCGGTCATGTGCGAAAAATTATGCACGGCCTTTGGGGTATGAATCAGATGATGTATACCAAAATGATTATTGTGGTAGATGCAGACATAAACCCCCACGATCTTTCAATGGTTGCGTGGAAAGTATTTAACAACATTGATGCGGGACGCGATCTTGTGCTTGCAGAAGGCCCCTTGGATGCGCTCGATCATGCCGCACCAAAGGCACTGTATGGGCACAAACTCGGTATAGATGCAACCCAGAAAACAACCATGGATGGACACGAACGCGAATGGCCAAACGATATTGTCATGAATGCAAAAATGATCGCTCAAGTTAATGCAAGGTGGAAAGAATATGGTCTTGATTAATACTCTTCGTGAATATGGAAAATTGGTTGTTTTTTCAAATACCTTATTTTCTCTTTCCTTTGGTATTGCGGCAATCATTTTAGTCAACAATCAACCTGCCGTATCACAACTGTTTTGGGTTTTTCTGGCTCTGCTTAGCGGGCGCACCGCAGCGAATGCGTTTAATCGTATTGCCGACAAAGACATTGACGGACTCAATCCACGCACAGCAAATCGACATTTACCTGCAAATACATTGTCGTATCAATCTGTTGTTCTATTTACATCCGCATGTTTTATACTTTTGACAGTCAGCTCTGCCATGTTGAGCCGTCAATGTTTATTTTTATTGCCTTTCGCTCTTGGTGTGATTATTCTATATTCATACGCTAAACGCTTTACATGGCTTTGTCATTTAATTCTTGGTGTCGCCAGTGCACTTGCCCCATTAGGAGTATGGATTGCTCTGAGCGGTACGATTGATCAACGAGGTTGGATGCTTGCCATCGCAAACTGTTTCTGGGTTGCGGGTTTTGATATCATTTACGCGCTACAAGACATGGAATTTGATCGAAAACAAGGTCTTTATTCAATTCCTGCACGCTTTGGTATGCAACACGCACTCACTCTTTCGGCTTTGTGTCATGGCATGACATTTTTGGCACTGATGTTTTTGGGCTTGCTGATGCCTTTTTCCATCTTTGGTTGGCTGGGGCTTATAACCATGGCAGGTTTAATGGTTTTTCAACACTATACAGCACGCCAAGGCCTCGAACGCATGGAATTTGCTTCCATGGCCATGAGTCGCTATATCAGTCTTTTCTTACTTATCCTCATTGCTTTTGAAGCATAACGATTCTGGTGTGTTGTTGTTTCGCTGAGAGAGGTTTTACAGAAAAAAACCTCTCTCAATCAACACGATCATTTTTTTGCCGTTACAGAACCTATACTTTGGTACACGACAACTGTACACACTGAAATCCTTGAAGTCACACGTAAAAAAATGCACGATGTTGATGGACATACAAATGGGCATTGAAATAGAACGCAGTATTAAAGAAAATGAAGAAAGAGTTGATCCATTATTTTCTGCATTACATAAACATGGATTTAGAGTATCCATTGATGATTTCGGGGCAAAATTTCTTCACTTGGCCTATTAAAGAATTTAAAAGTGGACACTTTGAAACGGGATCGAAGTTTTTTCATAGGCGAAAAAGAAACTCAACAAGACGAATATGTTGTTGACGGAATTATAAAACTGGCACATAATTTAGGCATGTACGTTATTGCAGAAGGTATTGAAACAGATAAATAAATTGCCACATTAAACAAACTGCACTGTGATGCCGTACAAGGTTATTATTACGCAAAACCAACGCCTATATCAGAATTTAAAGAATAATATAAAATATAATGCATCAATCTTGAAAAAAACAAGTTTTAAACGTATATACTATAAAAATGGAGAGATTATGAATAAGTTTATATATTGGTTGCATAATGCACCTATTCAAAAAAAGTTTATACCGCTTCAATGCTTTATTATCTTTAGTGTTGTTTTTATAAGCTTGTTTTCTTTTTTCTCTGTTATGATGGTGAATAACTCTTCTCAAAAGATTATTGATGAAAATGTCAGGCATAAAGAGCAGCTCAGTTCAATTATAAGAAATATGTATGTTTGTCGCGTGTTGGGTCGTGATATTTTGCTGCAACAAGATACAGCAATCAGAAATACACTTTATGAAGAATATATTATTGCCTTTACTGAGCTAGACTCTAAAATGAACGCGTTTTCAAAATTTTTAAAAAATTCTCAGCTTACTGAATTTATGCGTATTATCGAAGAAAAAAATGTATATAAAGAAAGCATGATTTTATCGGCAGACATTTGGATTGGCGGCGGCAGTTATGATGAAGCACTATATGCATTGCAAGTAGTGACACCTATTGCAAAGGCTTTTTTCGGAAGTATTGATGATTTTTCAAATGAAGAAGAAAGGTTGTTAAATGTTGCTCTTGAAAAAAACGACATTCTTGTTTTAACAATTTTAATATCAGGTGTTATAATGAATATACTTGTCATTGCATCTGTTCTTCTATTTATTAAATTTTTCTCTAAAAATATGAGTTTCAGCTTGATTAAACTGGAAAAATCTATGTCTGCAATTGCTGAAACCGGTAATATGAAAATAACCATTCCAAACAATCTTTACTCAAAGGATGAAGTAGGACGCATTGCAACTGTTGCAAATAAAATGAAAATTATGCTGCTTGAATATTCGTTTAATGATACTTTAACAGGTGGACTCAATACAAAAGCGTATCATGAAGAACTCAATGACCTGTTTGAAGATGAAAATGAACCCAAAGACATTTGGTGTGTTATTGCCGATATGAATAATTTAAAACTTATCAATGACGGCTTAGGGCATATGGAAGGTGACAATGCCATTCGAAATTCATATTATTCCTTAAACGAAAATTTCAAACAGTACGGCAAAACCTTCCGCGTAGGCGGAGACGAATTTGTGTCTTTATTGCCGGCCTGTACAGCAAAAGAAATAGAAACAGCTCTAACAGCAGTCACTGCACAAATTGAGAAAATCAACACCAACAGCGAACACAGATTTTCACTTGCTTTTGGTTTTGGACAATTCACCGGAACGACTATGCTTGAATACAATGAGTTCTTCAAAATTATAGATAAAAGAATGTATGCCAATAAGCTTGCAAGCAAGCAGTCAAGATTAAATGCGCGAGTTGTTCATTCTCTGAAAAAAGAAGAACAAGCAAAAGTCGTCAAATAAATTTCTTGCATCCAGCTCGACATGAAAACAGGTTTAGATTGATGTTTCTTTTTTGGGAAAAACAATTCTCCCCTTCTTTATCTTACGGTATACTCCAAAACTTTGCATTATTCATGCCTCACAATTCAATCTGCATTGAAAGTTTTTTATCAAAGAAAAGGCACGAACTTTGAGGTATGTACACAGAAAGACATGACCGAAAAAGTCCGTGCATCGTATTGCAGAGAAATTCAAAAAGACATTCATGATGATATTGATATTACCTAGAAGCTATTTCTAAATAATAAAATTTTATCTTTCTGCCAAAAAAATGCGATTTGACATAGGCAGAAGGCCAAAAGATTTTATTTAGAAACAGTCTCTAAAACATATCACTATAGTCACCGGCTGTAATTTTTTCAGGTGTGAGCCAATCACTATCGGTACGAGCAATAAGCCGTGCGTTGCTATATGCCCAGTCCATACGTAATACTGTAAAAGCTTGGTAAACCTTACCCACACGTTCTACAACCAATACAGCATCCACTTTATCAGGCATACCCGGATCAAGGCACAACGGCAAAAGAAACTGAATCCGTTTTTTAGTTGGATAATACTGCGGAACAGCTGTTTTATAATTCCAACGCAAACGGTTTTGTACCATCCGAATAGCATTTTGCAACAAAGGCCCCAAACGCGCTTCGATCATTTCCCTATCGGTATTGTTTTGCAATTCGGCATCGGGAATAACCCGAAAGCTGCGGTCAGAAATGATATGCTCATAGTTTGTATCAATACGTGCTTCCGTATCAAAAACCAACTCACTGGTCATATTAAAATATTTGGCACGACGCGGTAAAGGATCCAAATAAGCCAATAATTGCCCATGCCCTGCTCCACGAGCATCAAAAGCCAATAATTTGTACTGTGGCCGTCCCGGAATCACTTGCTCAACCTTTTTAAACAATGCAAAGATATCTTGGTAATACCGGTTGATTAACCCTGTATTAAAAGCGGCATAGTCTCCGGTTTCCCGTGGATTTTCTGAACTCGGCACATGAAAATTCATGATCGCCGGTGTGCTGTGATGGGAATCATAATCCAAGTCTTCTTCTTGTAATTTAGCAAAGGTTTGGAACAGATAACTCCATAAGATAGGCATGACTCGTGCGGAAGAAGATAAAAATTCCCAACGATCGCTCGGATGAGTTTTTGCAGCCAAATCACGTAACATGCTTTCTTCATCGCCAAGATCGGCAAAACAACGCAAAGGATACCCTTTACGAGCAATACAAATACGTTCTTGCTCATCCAACAAAAATTCGCATACTTCACCGTCTTGCGGAACCCAAGCAGAATCTTTTTTACCAAGCAACACATTCCGCGGTAAGTCCAACATTGGGAAATTCGCGCAGTTGATCAAGCGCACGCGAGTACCGCCGTCACGGACATGCCCATAGCGCACTTCTGACGTAGACACAATATCATACCGTAAACATTCAAATCCACGCTCATTTTTATGAAAATCACCGTAAATAAACATTCCGTGACGCAAATCAACATCAGGATTGCCAATAATGGCGCGCGGAATTCCAGGTCCCGAGACAAGTGCATAACTTTGTTTACTGTTGATATTCACCACCCGTGCGACAGCACGAATAGACGGAATTTCTTTATATGGACGAACAAAAACCGGTTGATTGTCAACAAAAAGGATTTCCGCACCTTGACCTGCTTGCATGTCCGAAGGCGAATACACAACACCAAGCTCAAAAGCTGTTTCTTGCCCATCAACGGTCACAAAAACGCCTGTTTGTCCATTCCATTCACGAACGCTGCCACGTTGAACATTCGGTTGTTCAAGCGCTTCGATTCCATAAGCAACGCGTTTTTGCTCATGACTGTTTGAAGCTAAATCACGAACAGCAAAACGCACATACTGACCGGATGTAAACCCTTGTTCACAGTTGACTTGAGTAAAAGCACAGTCGCCATCTACGCAATGAATGGTACCAAAACGTTCACGTTGATTATGAAAACGAACCATACCATAATGTGTTCCGACGCTTTCAAGGACTTGAATATTAAACGCTTTATCACTTTTAAAATCTGCCGGTTCTGTTTCAAAGCTCACAAAAGAACCTTGATACGCTCCTGTATTAATGATTTTAGAAACATGAAAAAAATATGATGTGTCGGTTTCTGATTCAGTTATGAAACCAATCCCTTTTTTAAATTTGAAGTATGTTATGTAACCTTGTAACATGATATTCCTCTCTTATTCACGTTTACTACACTCGTATTGCTATTGTAATGCTTCTGAAAATATATCAAAAGCGTATTATAGATCGCTTATGAATGATATTAAATAATTCATAAATACGATTTGACAGATTTTACGCAATATTCACTGAGTGTGTCGTTGTTTTATGTTTTTGACTACAAAAATTTTAAAAATTATAGGCAATTCATAACATCATTTTATTGTCAATATGCGGTTTTCAAATCAAACACACCTTTATAAAAAATCTGTTACAGTGATTTTTTGAAAAACATTCATTTTCAATACAGGTTAAAAAGTATTTTCTTCACTGTGCACGGCGGTAAGTTCTCGAAAAAGACGCAAACTTTCTTCAGCTTCGGATGTTTCTAATTTATGCATGGCAAAACCGGCATGAACAATAACATAATCACCAACTTCAAGCGGTTGAGACAAAAGCAAGGCAGAAGCTGTCAAACAGGTAGAACCGTTGCCTATGGTAACACGAATCATAGTGTCATCAAGTAACTCAACAACGCGAGCAGGAATCGCCAAACACATACAATAACCCTCTCCATTTTATGCCAAAAAACATTATCATATCTTATTTGCGAATATATGTATAATAAAGATTCAATAATGTCTTGACTGTAAAAAAACCTTACAACGCGCAAAGAAAGAATACAAGTGTAAAATGTACATTAAGTCAATTTTTATTTATTTATTTTTTACTGATTGTTTTATAAATCTTTTGAATCTCTTTTTTGACAATAAGAAGATAGTCTGGAAAACGCATTGCAACATCGTGAGACAGTCCAATATTCCATGTAGTAAAGTCTGCAGGCTCCATACCTAACACACGAATATGTGTTTTTTGTTTAAAATACAGTTCAGCCATACGCAAAGAATCCAATAGATCAATGTCATGTACAGAAAGACGCTGTTTGTCATTATGCATCAAGTCATCTTCAGTTAATAAATAAATATCTCCGGGTTTTCCGCCGCCATGCACAACATCAAGCACCAAAATTTCGCTGAAGCCTTTAAAAGTGTAGAAAATATCGTGCGTAAACGTGCCTGCTTCACGAACAACAATCTGTTCGGGCCATGATTCTTCCATAAGGCTTTGTGCGGCAAAAACACCGAGACCGTCATCTGTCAGCAACATATTTCCAACACCAAGAACCAGTAGCGACTCCATCTTTTATCCTTTTTCATTTTCTTATTTTTCTTTCTAAAGGAGCGAAGCCCCCAGGCCTCCCTGAATCCTGTAGCTCTGAGAGTTTTTCATCCAAATTGTCATTCTTTGAAGAAAAGACGTTAGGTAGAAACAACCTCTCATACTACAACAGCATCTATACTGACCAGCAATAAAAATAGAGCTATCGGTATCAAATGCCGTCGTAGTCATGAGAGGCTAAGAACGTTCTTTCAAGAAAACGTTACTATCAACACACACCTATAATGATTTTTATTTCTTTTTGTCATCAAGTGCGACGGTGACAAAAGACATCTGACCACGTCGTTGTACTTGCAACATCAAAGCTCCACGAGAACGCGCTTTTGCTATGGAGTTTGTAAGATCATTGACAGAATGTACAGGGGTAAGATTGGCTGTTAAAATAATATCACCAACTTCCAATCCTGCCACGCTTGCCGGTTGATTGGGAACAACAGTGGTTACAAGCAAACCTTGTTCACCCCTAAGGTTGGCACTTGCCGCTTCTTCTGCCGTCAATGGGCGTACGGAAAGTCCGAGGGAAGGCGTATTTTGCTTATCGTTACTTTGTTTTTCTGCTTGAGTGTTATTGCCGCCACGTTCTCCGAGCAACACGGTAACTGTTTTTTCTTGACCGTCACGCCACAATGTTAATTTCACATTTGATCCCGGTTTTTCTGCCGCAATACTCCGCAACAACGCAGCAGCGTCGGCAATGGGGTGCCCGTTTACAGCCAAAACCACATCACCGGCTTTGACACCGGCTTTTGCGGCAGGTTCATTGGGCATCACAGAACCAATGAGCGCTCCGTGTGCTTTGTCAAGAGCAAGAGCTTTTGCCGTATTGGCATCCACTTCTTGAATACTGACGCCAATCCAACCCCGAGAAACTTTTTTATTGCTCTTCAACTGCTCAACAATACGCTGAGCCATAGAACTCGGAATAGCAAAGCCTATCCCCTGACCACTGGCAATGATGGCCGTGTTGATACCGATGACTTCTCCGTCCAAATTGATCAAAGGCCCACCGCTGTTACCGGGGTTGATTGAAGCGTCTGTTTGTAAAAAGTTGTCATAAGGGCCGGATTGAATATCACGTCCTTTGGCGCTTAATATTCCTTGCGTCACCGTGTGTCCCAGACCAAAAGGATTGCCGATCGCCAAAACCCATTCACCGACTTCAGTTTTATCGGAATCACCGAATTCAAGATAATCAAGCTTTTGTTTTGTCGAAACCTTCAGTAACGCTAAATCAGTTTCTTCATCCGTACCGACGACCACAGCTTCAACGGCCTGTTCTTTATCATTGCTTCCTTGAAACATCACACGAATCACATCGGCATCGGCCACAACATGGTTGTTGGTTACAATATATCCATCGGCAGAAATGACAAACCCTGTCCCTAATGAACGCTGTGGACGCTGCGGTGTATTTTGACCACGCGGATTCAACTGTCCAAAAAAGCGTTCAAATCCGGGAGGCAAATTTCGAAAAAATTCTTCGGCACCACCCAACACAGAACCGGAAACTTGTTTTTCCGTACTGATATTGACAACAGCACGACCGGCTTTTTTGGCTAACGGTACAAAATCCGGTAAATCTGCTGCAAAAGAAGGTGCCGTTATAAACAAACAAACCATGAGACAACTTGTAAACACACGCATTGCTCGCAACATAAAAACTCCTTGAAAAACAAATAGATAATACAAACAAACCCTTGTTATATACCTTGAATGAACAGTATAAAACATACAAGTAAAAGCAAACACACTTTTTCAGTCTTCAATAGTGCCGATACAAGACGAATTTTTGAACTATACCAAGGAAGGTAAATAGATTTTGAAGGAGTATACCAAAAGATACATGGCCAAAAAAATCCATGAAACCTAACGCAGAAAGAATCAAAAAGGCACTTGTGTCAACACGATTTAAAGAAACATGTCTGTAAACGCTCTTACAATAAGTTATTTTAAACACAAGTAAAGCGTTGAACCTTGATAAAAAGCCAAAAAGAAGAAAAAAGAAAAAATAATCATATGAAAAATAAATAAGTTAGAAAAAATTTTATCTTTTCGATAAGAACATACAAACAGTGTTCTATTGTAACCGTGTGTTCACTTTTTTTACAGTTTATTATTCAAACAGAGTCTTATTCACTGTGCATTTCTATCTTTAATCATCTTTTTGCGGTGGCAAGGGCATTTGACATACTGAACTTTCAATGGCGGCTTGCAACGCCAAAGCCAAAAAAACAGGACCTGCAAAAATTCCGACAGGGCCAAACGCTGCAAGTCCGCATAAAATAGATAAAATAAGTGGAATCAACGAGGCTTTAATGCCGGTTTTTAAAAACATGGGACGCAATACGTTATCAACACCGGTAACCGCCATCACACACCATAAAAAAACTCCAACGGCCGAGGTTTGCGCACCGGAAAACCACAACCAAACCACTGTAGGCCCCCAAACCAAAGCCGTTCCGACAAAAGGAATGGGCGCGACAAACGTCGCAAGCAACCCCCAAAAAGCTGCTTGCGGAACCTCTGCAACAGCAAAAGCAAGCCCACACAGCACCCCCTGAATCACCGCAACCAAGACAACACCGACCGCAACGCCAAAAATTCCCCGACGCACAGCCAAAGTCAGACGTGTAACAACGCCTTCGGGAAAACCTGATATCCGTTGAACAAAATCCCGAATAACACCGCCCTGCACGACACACATCGAAGAAATCATGACAAAAAGTAACAAGACCAAAACAGCCTGAAATGCACCGCCGGCAAGCCCCACACCACCAAGCAACACCGTGCGAGCCGCAGCTCCTGCCAAGCTTGCAGCTTGACTGGCCAATTGGTGTAAGCCATCTTCAAGACCAGGAATATCTTTAAGCCAAATATCAATAGAAGCCAAACGCGCTTGTGCATCAGCCCCCAATGCCCACCCCGAATCGCGCAGTTGATCAAGAATTTGCAAACCTGCCACCGCTTGGGGCGTGACAAGCCAAACAACAACGACAATAGGAACTAAAACAAGCAAAGACAAACCCAGCATGTATATAAGCAAAGCCCCCGTCATGGTGAAACGTTGCCGCAAGCGCAAATAAAGAGGATAAAATAAACAAGACACGCTACCGGCCATAAACGTCGTCACCGGATATGGCCACAGTAAAAAGAGCCACGCTCCCAATGAAATACAAGCCAAAATACGCGACAAACGTGTGCTCGAATTCGAGGCACCCTCCACAATGGGTGTGTTCATGATTGTGTGTTACTCGCAAAGACTGAAAACATTCATATCTCGGTTTTATGGTAGCGCGGATGTAAAGAAAAAATTTATATATTTTTCATATCGAAAATATATTATTTATATATAAACAATATATTTACTCATTCGTTTACAAAGATCGTACATTTTTTCATATATAAACTTTAAATCAGAGGCCCCAAAAGCCTCTGAATATCGTCACCGTTTTTTTTAAATACACAAAAAAAGGGTATGTTGTTACATCCCTGTATTGACTTTGACTCGTTTTTCCCACAGCTTCATTTCTTTCATTTTCGTTCTGCGTGAACGTTGCAATTCTTTACAAACAAGTGGACTATTTTTCTTGAAGCCCCATTTTTCTTTATATTCTTCAGGAGTCAAACCATGCAAAGAAAGATGTTTTTGTGTCAGAACTTTAAACACTTTACCACATTCAAGACAGGTGATGCTTTTTTCCTTAATAGATTTTTGTGGTGCCATAAGCACAACAGGTTCCGCAGGTTCCGCAGGTTTTTCCACAGTATCAAGTGACATCGTACTTAAACCGGCAGCAAGACCACGAACCATTGTCACAATCTCTTCTTCTGTCATGGGACGCACACTGGCTTGTGCTTTCACAATTTGTAAAGCTTCCTTCAACATATCATCCATAGCCGTACTCCTTATATCTATTCTTCATATATCGGTTATTATGATCAATATGTCAAGCCCCTTGAAAAAAATACTGTACATTTTTTTATGATAATATTTTGCATCTTTCTTTTTCATGACAATATTTCTGGTGCTATTTCTTTCTTTGACCAATAGAAATAGATGAATAAGAACAGTGTTTATTACAACACATAGAGCGTTCTTACAAACTCTCATTCTTTGAATTTTTTCAAAAAGGTGAAAGAACAATAGTTTCTTTCACCTTTTTGAAAAAATTCAATCGATCATAGAGTTCGTGTAGTATACTTTTCATTCTATCCTCAAAAATCTGTTGCCGACTCTTTGGTATTGTCTTTGGATTATCGTAAAAAAGATTCCCAAAGAACACTATGAACCGCAGCTCAAAACAACATGTGTATTGTTCTGAGCCGCGGCAATATAAATACTGGGGGAGGTAATCTCCTCCAAATTAACGCACGTTACGGAAGCGTTGTTGCAGAACCGTCAATTTTTCACGAGCATCTGTTAACTCTGCGAGACGATCGCGTTCACGTTGAACAATTTCCGGTTTGGCACGAGCCACAAAATTTTCGTTATTCAATTTCCCTTGAAGCCCTGCCGCTTCTTTGTCAATTTTACCGAGTTCTTTGTCCAAGCGAGCTAATTCAGCGTCAAAGTCGACGGCTCCAGACAAAGTGACAATCACTTCACACCCTTCAACAACCTGACTTGCCGAGGCTTTGGGAGCTTCGGCTTGCATATCAATTGAGAGCGTACCGAGACGAGCCAATGTCATGATAACAGTGCGGTTGTTTTCCAACAGCACGCCTTGTTCGGAAGACACAGGACGTAAAAGTACTTCAAGTTTATAACTGGGAACAATATTGAGTTCTGCGCGAATCGTACGTACGGCACTGATCACGCCTTGGACACAAAGCATTCGTGCCGCTTCTTCGGGATTATGACACTGAGAACGCACTTCAGGATAACGCACACACGCCAAGTCATTGACTGTTGTGTCATTTTTTGGAAGCGCCTTCCATATTTCTGCAGTGACAAATGGAGTGATGGGGTGCAACAAAATCAACAATTCACGCAAGGCCAACCACAACACATATTGTGATTCCGTTTTTTGTTGAGGCGCGGATTCCTCACGCACATCGGGTTTTACAAGCTCCAAATACCAATCACAAAATTCATTCCATAAAAATTTATATAACGTTTGCGCCGCATCATTAAAGCGATACCCTTCTATGGCTTCAGAAACGTCCTTTTTGACTTCTTCAAGACGATGCAACAACCACATATTATGTAATTGTTTCATTGTCGCAAGATCAACCGCAACAGGCTCTTCGTCAGGCAAAGACATCAATGCAAACCGTGATGCATTCCATAATTTGTTAACAAAATGTCTGTTGCCTTCAATGCGCTCTTCAGACAAACGGATATCGCGTCCCATAGCGGCAAAATTGGTCAAGGTAAAACGCAAGGCATCCGTACCGAAACGATCGATCATTTCCAAAGGATCAATAGCATTGCCCAAAGATTTTGACATCTTTCGACCTTCACCGTCACGCACCAAGGCATGCAAATGCACATGATGAAACGGCACTTGATCCATACAATGCAAGCCCATCATCATCATCCGTGCAACCCAGAAAAACAAAATGTCAAATCCCGTAACCAAAACAGATGTCGGATAAAACAATTCCAATTCACGCGTTTTTTCAGGCCAACCCATAGTGCTGAAAGGCCACAAAGCCGAAGAAAACCATGTATCCAACACGTCATCTTCTTGGCGCAAGTTTGTTCCGCCGCATGAACAAATCGTGGGATCAACTTCTTCAACCAAAACGGCTCCACAATCGGCACACGTCCAAGCAGGAATACGATGTCCCCACCAGATTTGTCGACTGATACACCAGTCGCGCATATTATCTAACCAATTATAGTACGTTTTATTCCAACTTTCCGGAAACAATTGAGTGTCTTCAGGCACAGCCGCACGCGCACGCGGAGCCAATTTACTGGTTGCCACAAACCATTGCTCGGAAACATGCGGTTCGACAATCGTCTGACAACGATAGCAATGCCCCACATTGTGACTCAAATCTTCAACTTTGACCAACAATCCTTGCGCTTCAAGATCCGCAACAATCTTTTTACGGCATGCTTCTTTGCTCAAGCCCGCGTAGGGACCGGCTTCGGCATTCATGTTGCCTTCGGCATCAATACATTGAATAAAAGCCAAATTATGACGTTGTCCCAAGGTCCAGTCATTGGGATCATGACAAGGAGTCACTTTTAAGGCTCCTGTACCAAATTCGCGATCCACATATTTGTCGGCAAAAATCGGCACAGGACGTTTTAATACAGGCACAAGCACATTTTTACCGATCATATCTGCATAGCGTTCATCTTCGGGATGCACACACACACCACTGTCGCCCAATATGGTTTCCGGACGCGTTGTGGCAACAACAACAGCACCGCTGCCGTCTTCGAGCTCGTAGCGCACATGGTATAGCTTGCCGTTTTCGGCTTGATATTCGACTTCATCATCAGCCAAGGCTGTGTGACAACGACTACACCAATTAATAATATAATTACCTTTATAAATATATCCTTGATTATAAAGATCAACAAAAACCTTTCTCACCGCACGCGACAAGCCTTCGTCCATGGTGAAACGTTCCCGTGTCCAATCAACGGACGCTCCCAAACGTCTAATTTGTTCAAGAATACGTTTTCCATATTCTTCACGCCATTGCCAGACACGTTCAATGAAGGCTTCACGTCCGAGATCATGGCGTGTTTTTCCTTCTTGTGCCAAGGCGCGTTCCACAACATTTTGTGTAGCAATGCCTGCATGGTCTGTACCCGGAACCCAAAGCACTCGGTGACCTTGCTGGCGATGATAACGACACAAAATGTCTTGCAACGTCATATCCAACGCGTGTCCCATGTGCAACGCCCCTGTCACGTTGGGCGGCGGCATAACAATCGAGTATGGTTTTCCCGATTCTTCAAGATTGGGAGTAAAGGTATTGTTGTTTTCCCAATATTCACGCCAATGTGCTTCAATATCGTGTGGTTCGTAGCCTTTGGAAAGGGTGCTTTGCGCCATGGATTTCCTCTCGATAATTAGTATCGGCTTTTTAAGCCTGCGTTATAAACGGTACAATAAAAGTCAGATGTGCACGTTGTTGTCTTTGTGCTACAGATACGCTACTGTTCAACGGCATTTTGTTTGTAAAAAATACACAACAAAAAGACAAGTCAAAACATGAAAACAAACCGCATGCTTGACTTAAAAAACAGAAAAAAACGGAATTTTAAAAAAGAGTGATCTGACTTTGATATGGAGAAACTCAAAGGACTTATGAATGAGTATAGCACTGCTTTGGGATAAATCCTATATCTGGGGACTGTTGGCTGTTCACGCATTGCAACAATTTGGTGTTGCGTTTCAACCGTTGAAGAGTTCGACAATAAACCAGAAAAATCTTTCTGACAAGTTTTCTCTCTTGCTTGTTCCCGGAGGCACGGCACGAAGCAAACTATTGGCTTTGAAGTCTCAAGGGTGTGATGCTGTACGTCATTTTGTGGCAGAAGGCGGTCATTATTTAGGTTTTTGTGGCGGTGCGGGCTTGGCTTTAAATGAAGAGCTGACAGGCGGACTTGGATTGTGCCCTTGGACACGTATTCGTGTTGAAAATCGTCGCCAGCATTTGCTTTCAGGACCTATGGAGTTGACTTTTCCCGATCACACAACATCTCCCTTACTTCCGCAAGATTGTTCGAATGCGGCCATGCCTGTTTGGTGGCCGGGACGTTTTGAAATACCCAAACATCCTGATGAGGTCACCGTGCTTGCGCGTTATGTGAAGCCGGCACAAGGCGCTTATGCTGCCGATCTTGCTTTGGATCAACTTTCTGAACACGTTTTACAGGATTGGCTTTATGCATACAACATCACGCTGACTCCCGACTTACACAACACACCATGTGTAATTAGCGGAAATTATGGACACGGAACCTATCTGCTCAGCTATACACACCTTGAAACGCCACATTCTCCTCGAGCCAATCAATGGTTTGCGCAACTTTTACAACACTTGGCCAACGTCACACCCACACAAACAACAGTACCCGAATGGCATATGAATCTTCCCGTACAGTGGGCAAATAAAGCCTTGGAACAATGCCGTAACGACTTGGAAACACTTCTACAAACGGCTTTGGCTCACGGTTTGCTTTTTGAACGTTCCTGTTGGTTAATTGGTTGGCGTGCTGGTGTGCCCGGCGGCGCGTTGAACAATTTACGTCTCGCGCTCAACATGCTGCTGGCCTGCACGCCTCCACGTCATGTTGAAGAACATTGGAAAACGCAACAAAACCATTTCTGTAAACGCTTCGGTGCTTTTCTTCGTAATGCTGAAGCCTGTCTTTTGGCTCAACGCCTCGCCATCACCGTTCCCGGTGCCGTTCCCTCAGAACAACTCAATGCACGACAAAACGATCTTTTTGGAACAGCCATGTACGGCGGAGGCCTTTACCAAGAACTGCTGGACGAACTTGATGCTTTACTTTTTGAAAGTATCAAAAATGGTTCAAAGCAATAAATCCATGAATACATATTCAAACTTTTTTATACATATATTACATATATTACCCATTGTGTTACATATAATAAGAACCCACGTCACATATATTTGAAACAACGTTACAACATCTTAAAAAATATTGAAAAAAATGTAAAAACTTTATTTGTGCTAAATTTCACTTGATTTTTTGAAATTCAGGGTATGAAAGTTGTATAATAGGCATTGGCAAATGACAAATGGCATGATATATTACAAGATAGTCATAGACTGAACAAGAAACTATGACTCAATGGTTCAGTTTGTATCTTAACGGAACAATATTGCTGAACATAACAAGCTCAACTCACAAGCCCTTTTTCTGTAGTCAGTCACAGAAAAAGGATTAAAGCTTATGAATATGAGCAAAAATGACATGTTAGGTATTCTAGGAACTGTTTTTATGTTTTTTATCAAAAACCAAAATATAGCGAAATAACCATTTATTAATAATGAGGAAAACATGATGTCATGCCTTGATACATGGAAAGGTGAAAGCCCTCATGAATCCAAAGCTTTCATGGGCTGGGGTGGAGTAAAAAATCAAGATCCATCTATAGATGTTCTTGATATGTTGCGCGCATACATGCAACGCGCTGTAGAAGAATCGTGTGGGCAGTGTTTTCCCTGTCGCAGTGGTTTAAAAAGAATCAGTGCACGCTTAGAAAACATATGCCAAGGCAGTTCAGAGTACAGTCACGAAGAAAACATAGCCTATTTGTCCAACTTGGCTCACTTGGTCAAATCCAGCGCTCGCTGCGATATTGGGCAAACCACGCCCATTCCGCTCATTGACGTGTTGAAACACGCACCCGACACCTTAAAAGCTCGCAAAGTAGAAGCCAAAAACTATATTTCTTTTGTCACAGCACCTTGCATCAACGCTTGCCCAGGTCACGTCAATATCCCTGACTATATTGAAAAAATCCGTACCCGCCAATTTGATGAGTGTTTTGATAGTGTTATGCAACGTTGTCCCATGCCAGGCACCATAGGTCGCGTGTGCGAACGCCCCTGTGAAGCGGCCTGCAAAAGAGGTTTAAACGGCGCCCCTGTAGCCATTCGACACTTAAAACGTTTTGCCTTTGATCAAAAGATTGACGAAGCCATCGTACCCGTTACACGCGAACAAGATAAACAAAAAATTGCCGTGGTGGGTGCCGGACCTGCCGGACTTTCCTGTGCGTACTACCTTTTGCTTCGCGGCTATCAAGTGACCATTTTTGAAAAACAAGAAAAAGCCGGTGGCATGGCTAAATATGGTATCCCCGATTACCGTCTGCCCCCCCACATCTTACAACAAGAAGTGGATCGCATTGTGGCAGAAGGCGGTGAAATCCGCTACGGTGTTGAAATAGGTAAAGACATTACCATTGAATCTCTGAAAAGCCAAGGCTATGAAGTGGTTTTTGTGGGCTCAGGCGCTCCCAACGCTCCCGGCATGAGTATTGAAGGCGAAAATGACAACCCCCAAAACTATGTGAGCGGTATAGAATACTTAAGCGAAGCAGCCAAGGGCAATCAAATCATCCATGGCAAGACTGCTGTCGTTGTAGGCGGCGGTAACGTGGCCATGGACTGTGTGCGTACAGCCCTACGTCACGGTTTCACCGACGTGCAAATTCTCTATCGTCGAACCGAACAAGAAATGCCCGCCGATAAAGGTGAAATCCATGAAGCCAAAGTAGAAGGCGTGAAATTTACCTTTCTTGTGGCTCCCACCAAACTCAACATCGTGGACGGCACTGTGCGTGGTATTACCTGTCAAAAAATGAAACTGGGTGAACCTGACGCTTCCGGACGTTGCCGCCCCGTACCTATTGACGAGACCGTCACCTTTGATTGTGATGTTGTCATGCACGCCATAGGACAAAAAACGGACGTGCCTGCCGTGTTGAGCGGACTTGAAGGTGGCTTAAATAAATGGAAAGACCTGGATGCCGACTATGTGAGCGGGCGAGTACACGGTCTTGCCGATATCTACGGCGGAGGAGACTGCGCCACAGGCCCAAGCTCCCTCATTGAAGCTTTGGCAGCCGGTCGTCGTGCAGCTATGCACATTGAGCAACAACTGGAAAAACAAACCACTTGTGAAGCGTGTACCGTTGAAGACAAAGGCGAACACCTTATGCGTAAGGTGAAGGTGGTACACACATCTGAAGACATGCCCCCAAAAGATTTCACCGAAACCATGCCCATTCATATGATGACCGTTACTGAACGTTTGGAAGGCTTTGGCGAAGTGGAAAAAGGCTCAAGTGACCTTGAAGCTACCCGTGAGGCGTCCCGCTGCTTGCGTTGCTTCCGTCTATTGATGGTTGCATCTTAACATATCAGGATCAAAGAAGGTATATCATGCCATTTATGTTAATTAACGGAAAAAAAATTGAATTTAGGCAGGGAGAAACCATTCTGACGGTCGCTCAACGTGCCGGAATTGAAATTCCTACCCTGTGTTGGCTTCCCAAAACAGGGCACAGCAGCGTTTGTCGCATCTGCTCTGTGGAAGTGAACAGTCTTGAACGGTTTGTGCCTGCTTGCGCTACCCATGCCGATGAACATATGGAAATCCTCACCGATTCCCCGGCTGTGAAAGTTTTGCGTAAAGAAATTTTAAGCATGATCATCGCTGAAGGACGCCACGACTGCTTTATTCGTGATCTACCCAAAGAAAAACAGGGTGCCTATGCAAAAGCCGCCATGGACATGCCTCTGCGTGAACATGAATGCCCTGCAGATGGCGAATGTACACTGAAAAAACTCGCCTTAGAATATCAGGTTCCCGTTTTCTCCCTTGAACCTCAACAAAATGCATTCCCCTTGGATAACGACTACCCCATGATTACACGTGATTTTTCTCGCTGTATTCAGTGTGGGCGTTGCGCTTCTGTGTGTGATGCTATCCAAGTCAATGAAGCCATTCCGCACCAATTTGGGCGCAGTGCAGAAAAAACACATTGGTATCCGACTGTGAACTATGACCGCTGTACACACTGCGGTGAATGCTTGCAAATTTGTCCTACAGGTGCTCTTTCTGCCAAAAAAGCCTATGGCTTGTCCACCAAAGACGATACAATTGAACACATCCGCAGCACCTGCCCCTATTGCGGCGTGGGCTGTCAACAAGACCTTATGGTGAAAGACGGACGCATCATTGAAGTTCGCGGAGTGGAAAACGCTGAACCCAACCAAGGTAGCCTTTGTGTAAAAGGACGCTTTGGTTATGACTTTATCTATAGCAAAGAACGTCTCACCGATCCACTCATTCGCCAAGAAGACGGATCCTTCAGAACAGCAAGCTGGGATGAAGCCCTGACCTTGGTTGCCACGAAGTTCTCCGAAGCCGTGGAAAAACACGGTCCCAATTCCATTGCAGGTGTATCCTGCTCGCGCAGTATCAATGAAGACAGCTATCAAATGCAAAAGCTCTTCCGTTCCGTCTTCAAGACGAACAATATTGATAACTGCGCACGTACCTGACACGCAGCAACCGTGGCCGGTCTGGCCACTTCATTCGGTTCCGGTGCAATGACCAACAGCTTCAAACATATTCAAAATGCGAAGTTTGTTTTCTTGACAGGTTCTAACATCACTGAAGCTCACCCCGTAGCGGGTGCTTTATTGAAACAAGCCCGTCGTAACGGCTGTAAGCTTATCGTGGCTGACCCACGTCGCACAGCCATTGCCAAATTGGCAGACACTCACTTACAAATTAAAGTGGGCTCTGACATTGCGCTCTTAAACGCCATGATGAACGTGATCATCGAGGAAAACCTCCATGACGCGAACTTCGTAGCCAATCACACAGAAGACTTTGATAAACTCAAAGAACATGTGCAAAGCTACACCCCTGAATATGCCGCTCCCATTTGCGGTATCGACGCCAACGTCATCCGTGACGTAGCTCGTGCCATGGCAACCACAAAACCGGCTACCTTGGCTTATACTCTTGGCATAACCGAACATGTTTGCGGTGTGCATAATGTATACGCCTGTGCCTCTTTACAAATGCTCCTCGGTAATATGGGTGAGGAATTGGGCGGCGTGAACCCCTTGCGCGGTCAAAACAACGTGCAAGGCGCGTGCGATATGGGTGCTTTACCCAACGTCTTCCCAAGCTACAAGAAGGTTACCGACTCCGCAGCGTGTGCAGACTATGAAAAATTCTGGGGTGTTGAAGGCTTATCGCAAGAAGAAGGCATTAAAATGCCGCAAATGATCGAAGGTTTAAAAACAAAAACAACTAAAGCTTTCTATATCTTTGGTGAGAATATTGCCAATACCGAACCTGATATCCGTCACGTAGAAGCGTGTCTTTCATCCGCAGAGTTTCTTGTGGTTCAAGATATCTTCCAAAACGAAACAACCAAATTTGCTCATGTCATTTTGCCTGCGGCTGCTTGGAGCGAAAATGACGGTACCTTCACCAACAGTGAACGTCGCGTCAATCGCGTGCGGACGGCAAGTCAAGCTCCCGGGAACTCTAAGCCTAACTGGCTTATCTTTAAGGAGCTCGCTGCCAAACTCGGACATCATTGGGAATCGAATTCTGCTCAAGAACTCTGGGATAACGAAATTTCCGTTGTCTCTCCTCTGTTTGCAGGTATTAAGTATAATCGTATTGAAAACGATGGCTTACAGTGGCCTTGCCCCACGGAAGATCATCCGGGAACCACCTTCTTGCATAAGGACGGTAACTTCACTCGGGGTAAAGGTATCTTCATGCCTGCCACTTGGATACCACCGGCAGAAACCGCCGATGCGGAATACCCCATCGTACTCAGTACCGGCAGACGCTTGTATCACTACCATACCCGTACGCAAACAGGTCGTTGCGAAGGCTTAAATACCCTTTGCGGCCATGAGACCATTGATATGTCGGCGGTGGATGCGCAAAAACTGAATATTGCTGAAGGTGAAACGGTGCGTGTCAGCTCACGCCGCGGTACTGTAGACGTTATCCTTAGGATTACGGATGAAGTGCCTACAGGTATGGCTTGGATGGCCTTCCATTTTCGTGAAAACAACGCAAACTGGCTCACCAACCCCGCTTTTGACCCCATTAGTCAAACAGCTGAATATAAGGCTTGCGCCATTCGAGTAGAAAAAATAACCAACTAAACTTTTTCTTTTTCTTTTTTATTGGGGGGATTATCCCCCCAGTAAAAACAGAAAAGGAGACATATATGACGATAGGTTCTTTCACCCATGATGAATTTATGGAGCACGCTCGCAAGTTTCATGGTTATCCTGCCCCCGGACTTATAATTGGGGGGTATATGGTAGAAATGGCGCGTAATGCTTTGCCTAAAGACATCCTTTTTGATGCCATCAGCGAGACGGGACAATGTTTGCCTGACGCTGTACAGATGCTCACGCCTTGCACCATTGGTAACGGGTGGCTACGCATACATAATTTTGGTCTGTATGCTTTAAGTCTTTTCAATAAGCATACCGGTGAAGGTGTGCGTGTACATTTAGACGTGGAAAAGCTTGGGAAATATCCAGAAATTCGGGCTTGGTTCCTCAAAGAAAAAACCAAGGCTGAACAAGATACCGATCGCTTGCAAGAAGAAATCCGTCAAGCAGGACAGAATATCCTTACATTGCGTCCGATTCAACTTTTATCTTCTGCCTTAGGTCATAAGGGTAAAGGAAAAATCGTGCGTTGTTCCCTATGTGGAGAATGGTATCCTGCCGGTTTTGGAGGCATTTGCCGGTCTTGCCAAGGGGAATCCCCCTATGAAACGGGGCCCGGTCTTGCCTTTTCCGGGCCTGAGCTCATCGCTGTACCTGTGGAAGAAGCCGTGGGGCAACATGTTCTGCATGATATGACCCAAATCATTCCCGGTGAAATGAAGGACACCGCCTTTCATGCAGGACAACGTCTCGACGTGGGCGATGTGTGTCGTCTACAGCATATGGGACGCGGATCCGTTTACACAGTGGAAAACACTCCTGATGCGGCGGAATGGATACATGAAGATATGGTTGTTCAAGCCTTTGCCAAGCGTATGCCGGGCAATGGCGTGAACATGGAAGACCACCCAAAAGAAGGAAAAATCAACTTCAAAGCTGCCAAAGATGGGCTTCTTTGGGTCGATGTGGAGCGTTTACAACGCTTTAATCTTGTGCCTGACGTTATGTGTACCACTCGTCATAGCATGAGTGTTGTGCGTGAAGGCACGCGTATTGCCGGAAGTCGTGCCATTCCACTCTACCTCTCGCAAGTAAACCTTGCCAAGAGTTTAGCCATCTTAGATGAAGGTCCTCTTTTTGACATCTTGCCCATGCGTCAAGCCAATATGGGTGTTCTGGTGACAGGCACAGAGGTTTTTAGTGGCCTCATTCAAGATAAATTTGCTCCTATCATACACCAAAAAGCTGAAGCTTTAAATAGTCGCGTGGTGAAAACGTGTTTTGCCCCCGACGATGCAGAAAAAATCAAAATTGCCGTACATGAACTGATCGCTGCCGGTGCCGATCTTATTATCACCACCGCCGGGATGTCTGTAGACCCCGACGATGTGACAAGAAAAGCTCTTTTAGAGGCCGGTTTAACCGATATGCTCTTTGGTATTCCTGTTCTACCCGGCACCATGACACTCATCGGACGCATCGGCAATGTACAAATATTGGGTGTTCCCGCCTGTGCACTATACTATAAAACCACAGGGATAGATTTACTCTTGCCACGCCTTTTGGCCAACCAAAAAATCACACGTCTAGACTTGGCACGTCTTGGTCATGGCGGACTGTGTATGGGATGCAAAAGTTGTGTATACAGTAAGTGTCCTTTTGGTCGTAACTAAACCAATCCCATATAAATACGCATATTAAATATAAATAAGATTATTGCAAATACGTTTTCCATCTTTATTTAACAAGCTGGTTGTGAATACACGCTCACTGTATAAAACAGTAAATTCTTATACAACTATAATATATTTTTTCAATATATATTATAGTTGTATAATTAGATACCACCAGCATGAACAAAATTTGCGGCGATATTTTGTATGTCTTCAGTCATTTCTTTACGTCCGGAGAACAATTGATTTTTGGTATAGGCTTGTTCCCTTTCACGGGTTGTATTGATTTCACGAAAATAACAATGCGCCAAATCAACAATATCTTTATCTAAAGCGCCTGCTTTTGCTTGATTGCTTAAGATATTTAATGCTTTCTCCGGCTCCATTCCCACGCGATAGGGACGGTCTTCACTGATTGCCGTCAGAACATCTGCAACGGCAATGATGCGTGCCTGCAACGGCAACGCGTCTGCATCAAATGCAAAAGGATAGCCTTTACCATCAAGACGTTCATGGTGTGCACTTCCCCAAAAACCGACTTCTTTCATGCCGGGAATGGCGGTGAGAATATTATAGCTGTATTCGGCATGACGTTTGACTAATGTAAATTCGTCATCTGTCAGTTTTCCGGGTTTTTCAAGGAGCGCCGCAGGCACACCCAATTTTCCGATATCATGAAGTAAACCTGCAACATACAAATCATTCACCTGTTCTTCTGTCGCTCCCGTCAGACGATACAATTCACGGCTTTGTTCTGCGACACCCGATGAATGTGTGGCAGTGAAAGGGCTTATAGAGTCAATAACATAAGAAAAGAGTGTCGAAATTTGAACAATACTATGCGTATTCAGCCACTTGCTTTCAAAAGGCAGACGAGGTTTAAGGTTACCGTTACGAAAATCTTCCCAAAATCCATGTGTATTGAGTGTGTCTCCAAGTGCTTCAACAAACTCAGGACAGAAGGTACCGTATGGAAATTCAGCAATTTTTTTCATGATCGCCGACGTGTCTTCTGTACTGTTTGTACGCGTTGGTAATGAAAGCAGCATAAGATCAACGCTGTCTGCCAAGGAAATCGCGGCGCTGTATCGGGCACAACTACGATCTGTATCGGGTAGCTGTTCGTGTTGATTCCAAGATGTATGATGGTAACGAACGACTTTTCCTAAATTACATAAAATGGGACAACGACGTAGTAATGCCCAACCTGCTATGGCATGTAGCTGTTGATCGGCTTCAAAACCTAATGATCGAATATCATTGCGCAAAGGCACAATACCAATATCGTGTAACAACGCTCCATGGCAAATACGCTCTCGGTTTTCTGCACGTAAATTGAGCGTTTCGGCAACACGTAGAGCAATGACAGCTGTTCTACGATGATGCCTTCCGAGAGCAGGATTGATTGCATCAAGGGCATGAGAAATGCCTTCTATAAAGTTATCTATAGATACATTGAGCATAATAAACCTCAAATTGTCGGCAAAAAACATAAAACAATACATATTTCACTGTTTGAAATAAAACTGTTTTGAAGAACCTAAATATTAAATAGGATCAAATCATCATGCCATACATAATTTTAATTACTGATTACAGTAATTATTTGTTTTTTAACCGTATATTATGATGAATGACACATCATAGTTGTGATATTACAAAAACGAATATCTTAAAACAAAAACGTCCATATATAATATATACAGTTATTAAAATGACAGTTTCTTTTTGTCAAAAAAATAAATTATTTTTTTAATCAAAATCTTTTCCAGACATATATATCCTTCGGCTTTTAGTCAATGTGAAAAAATAAAAAGCGATATTTTTTTTTACATGATGTAATAAAGTTCATGTGTTGCCTTCATTAAAAGGAACAAAATTTTATAAAAAAAGCAAACCAAACAAGCATTGATCCATACATATTCATCACCCCGTTGACAACAAGCCGTAACAAACATACTTACAGTGGGTAAGATGTGGATATACAGGCTTGATGTACATGAATGAGACGTTTTTTTGTGTCAAAGCTTGTACATTTTATCACGTTATAGAGTCTCTATAACGATATTTTTGTTCTCTGTAGCAGAGCTAAAGTTTCATTTTTCAAATAAAGCAAGAGGTTTTCATGAGCCATGCCGGTATGTATGAACTTCAAGTCATTGACAATGTGCCTTTTGGGCACAATGTAGGGACGGGCAAATTTTTTGCTTTGCGGTTGCAACGTCCTGACTGGGACAAATGGCATCCCGGTCAATTTGTTATGATTCGTCCAAGCGGTTGGAGTCTTGAAATGCCTTGGGCACGACCTTTTTCGATCAGTCGTGTGAGTTCTCAGGAGCTTGTGCTTTTTATTCAAGTTTCCGGTCGCGGAACCGAGCGCATTCACGAGTTAAAACGTGGAGACACTGTCCATCTTTGGGGACCGCTCGGAAACCATTTTGCCATAGAAAAAAAACCAACCCTATTGCTTGCCGGGGGAATCGGGATTGCACCGTTTGTGGGATATGCTGAACGCCATCCTCAACCGTCTGCATTGACTCTGCTTTTTGGACACCGCATGCCTGAAGATTGTTATCCTGTTGAAACACTAGGCGAACGCATTGAACTTGAAGCCTATCAAGAATGTTGTTCAGACGATTTGACATGGTTTTTAAAACACATCTATTCACGAATGCAGGCGTATACAGAGCATGACGGTTTGGTGTTGGCTTGTGGTCCGCAGCCTTTTTTGAAAACAATACAAGAATATGCGCTGAAGTTGGGTACACGTGCTCAACTTTCTCTTGAAAATCGTATGGGGTGCGGCATAGGAGCGTGTTTGGGCTGTGTCACAACCACAACAGAAAAATGGCCCATACCTCAAAAAGCCGGCGATCCGGTTCCTACGTGCACCCATGGCCCCATTTTTTGGGCAGATCAAATCGTTTTGGATTGAAACGCTCCGAATCATGGCGTGATGTTTTTTGTGCGTTGAGTCTATGCCACTTTTTTTGTTTTTAGGAATCTTTTCGGAGGCTTTTCATGGATCAAATGCCGACCTTCCCAGTACAGTTGCCGTTATCGACTTCCGTACAACCGTTATGCTTTAAAAATCCTGTCCTGACCGCTTCAGGAACATTTGGGTATGGAGTTGAATTTACACCTTATTTAGATTTAACACAACTGGGCGGTATGGTTGTAAAGGGCGTTTCTTTAAAGCCACGTAAAGGCAATCCCTTACCACGTATTGCCGAAACGGCTTGTGGCATGCTCAATTCTGTTGGACTACAAAATGACGGTGTGGAAGAATTTCTTAAAGTGAAGCTTCCGCGTTTACCTTGGCAAGAAACGCCTATTATTGTGAATCTTTATGCCACGTCGGCAGAAGAATTTGGTGAGCTTGCGGCACTTTTGGCAAACAGCCAAGAAGTGGCGGCACTTGAAGTAAATATTTCATGTCCCAATGTGCGCGAAGGCGGTATTCTTTTTGGTCAAGATCCTTCTTTAGCGGCAACAGTCACTGCGGAAGTGAAAAAACATGCCGGACGCAAACCTGTAATCGTCAAGTTGTCACCCAACGTTACCGACATATCAGCGATTGCACACGCGGTTGAAGACGCAGGGGCTGATGCCCTAGCTTGTATTAACACAATCTCCGGGATGGCTGTAGATATTCACACACGCCGTCCGCGCCTTGCAAATATCATTGGTGGGTTATCGGGGCCTGCCATAAAACCTGTTGCGTTACGTTGCGTTTGGCAAGTGTGTCAAAAGATCAAGATTCCAGTGATCGGTATCGGCGGTATTTGTTCGGCGCAGGATGTTTTGGAATTTATCCTGGTAGGAGCTCATGCAGTACAAATAGGAACAGCAAACTTTATCCGTCCTGATGCTGCTGTACATATTGTCCAAGAATTAAATCAATTGTGCCAAAATATGGGCATCAAAAATCTTGATGATTTTCGTGGCAGTCTTCAGTCATAACTTATAATAATCTTTTGCTTTTTTATTTTTTTTTGGGGGGGGAGTTAAACTCCACCAAATCCCCTTGATTCTGCGTCCGATTTCATTGCTATGCACTGAAATCGGACGCAATCTAAGCAACTTTGAGAAACCTTGCTTACATTTTTTTACCTAAAAAATACAAATAATCCTGAACAGCCCTCAAAAGGTTCCAGTAAAAAACTCGTCCCTAAAGCGTGTTGGAACTCATACTCCAAATACCACAAGGACAAATTCCTGCGCAGATACCACAACCGATACAACGATCAGGATCACTACTATATATATAGTTGCCATTTTCTATGGCATGACGTGTTATGGCTTGTTCTGGGCACGATTCCAAACACATTGTACAATCACGACATGTGCCACAACTGATACAACGTGAAAAATCTTGATTCGCTTCGGGCATGTTACATGAATGACAACTTTGAAAATATGCTGTACTCAGGCGTTGAGCAGGAATTCGTTCCAAAAGCGGTTCAGGCGTATACGTCATACCATAAACATGCGCGTCAGCCGCTTTGGCAGCTTGCAAACCTGAACCGATACCATGAGCCAACAGCCCGGGTTTAATGATGTCACCCGCAGCAAACACGCCGTCCATGATCGCTTGTTCGCTATCCGGCGCAACCCACTCACGAAAACGTTTCACTGTATCGGGCAAGTAACTCAAATCTGGCGTTTCACCGATAGTGATGATCACTGTATCGGCAGGTATCACACTTCCGTCTGCCGTCACCAAACCTTCTGCTGTGATTTCTTTTGTTTGTACGGGCCAGCGCAATTCACCGCCAAGCTTTTCAATATGCTCTATTTCATGAGCAAAAGCCGCAGGCTTTTGCACGTCAATACAAACAACATGCTCTGCACCGCACACATACGCGCCTGCCGCAGCATCCATGCCCGCATTTCCGCAGCCGATAACCACAACACGTTTGCCAATCTGCGGGCGTTCACCCCGGTTCACGGCCTTCAAAAAGTCTACACCACCGACAAGACGCTCATGTCCGGCACACGGAAACAAGCGCGCCACATGTCCGCCTGTCGCCACGATTACGGCATCATGTTTTTTACGAATTTCTTTAAATTTTTTCGTATCAACAGGAGATGATGTCTTAAACAACACTCCCATACGTTCAATGCGTTCCAGTTCTTGTGTCAACATCTTGTGATCCAAACGTTCACGCGGAATCACTTGCTCAAGTTTACCGCCCATGGCTTTGTCGGCTTCATATACCGTGACATCATGACCTTTACGCGCCAAATACCACGCCGCCGTCAAACCTGCCACACCACCGCCGACAACACCGACGCTCTTACCCGTACGATCTTCAGGTTTCTCAACCTCAACCGCAACAGAACTCCGCCCAAGCGCACCAATCATTACAGGCTGATCAATCACTGCACGCGTACATGAATCCATACATGGATTGGGACACACCGCACCACATACAGAACCGGGAAACGGCGTATAGTCAAGAACAAGCTTATATGCTTCCTCAACCCGTCCCTCACGCAACAAATTAAAACGACGCTGTGAAGGAATATGTGCAGGGCAATTGAATTCACACGGTGCGGCATAACGGGTATTGTCCCATGCCGGAACCCGTAAACGATCCATGCCCTTACCCACAAGACCAATCACAGAAAAATCGTCCGTCAAAACATCTTGAAAAATGCCGTCCGTAACCCATTCCGTAAGTCGATAGTCATACACAGACATTTTCTTCTGTTCAACAACCATATCATACGGCAACGCTGTAATTTTATGCCATTCGCTCCATACCGAAAGCGTCTTGCGTACTTCTTCTCGCCCAACAGCTCTTAAAAAACGCTCCATGCCTTCATCAAGAAACGCAATATCATTCACATCCAGTTCAGAAACCAACACAGTTTGTGGTATATTGGACACCGCACCGCGAAAATATACCACACCGCCAACCATACCGATACACGGACGTTCACCAAGCACAGACGACAGATTTTCACAATCAAGCCCACAAACAACGCCTCTACCGCCACCCATAAATTCAAACGAAAAACTGCCCGTACTCTGTAATACCCACAATTCAGGCGGTTCATATAACGGATCGTGCTTCATCAACGATCCCGAACGCGTACCCGCTCGTCCTGCAATATAAATATTGCCCGCCGCCGCACAGTGCCCTGCCGTATCTCCCGCATCACCAAGAATCGTGATCATGCCGCCGGCATTCAACCAACCCACATCAGCAGGCGCCGATCCCTCGACAACGACAGACGTGTTCTCAAGACACATCGAACCGACACGTTGACCCGGATTATATACTTTAAACCGTAAAGGCTTATTGTTCGGACTCCATAAAGGGCCACCAATATCATGCTGACCCGAGGCATACACTTCAAAATCTGTCTCACCGGAACGCACCGCCCCCTCAATGCTTAAAAGCAACTCTTGAGTGGACATGCGTGTTCTTTCTGTATCTGTCTTAATGGAAAACATAGGATTTCCTTATACTCATCATTTTCAAATGTTTTTGAATACGCCTTGTTGCTTCTCCCTGTGTCAGAGTTCACAGGTTCTTTTGCTCATATCTTTTCTGTATTTCACGCCCTCAAAGCTTGTTTAACACTCAAGCAAGATGACACTGCGGTACATTTGAGATGACGCACGACGCACAGAGCGAAGCGATGTCGTCGTGCGTCATCTCAAATGTACCGCAGCGACAGGGGGTTTGGGGGGATTATCCCCCCAAAAGAAAAAATAAAAACTAACAAGCGTATTGGATGTTGAGCTGATCTGCCACGGCTTTGTTGGTCGTAACCAGCGCGTCTGAGCGCCCCACGGGTAGCGAGCTGTTGCCGATGGGTGCCATAAGGAGTCGCAGTTCTTCGTCTAATGCAAGCATATAATCAACAATGGCTTGCGCGCCTTTATCAATGTCGAGACGTTGCATCAAACGATGATCTTGCGTACAGATGCCTGTCGGACATTTTCCTGACGTACACGCGTTGCAACGTCCATATTCATTTCCGATACAGCCAAGCAGCTGAATAAGCAGCTTTCCTATAAAGACACCATTTGCACCGAGACAAATCATCTTGAACGCATCCGCCGCGGCATTGCCTGTCATACCAACACCGCCGCCGGCCCAAAGCGGAATAACACCTTGTGCACCCTGTGCCACTGCCGCTTGATAACAATCGCGAAGCTTAGAGACAACAGGATGTCCTGTATGGTCGAGTGATACCTCATTGGCAGCACCCGTACCGCCCTGGATACCATCAATGAAAAAACCACCACAGATTTTATAAGGATCACGCAACAAGTTGTTATAAACAGAAACAGACGTCGCCGAAGCCGCACACTTGATCGCCACAGGTACACGAAAACCAAACGCCGCATTGAGCGACAAATGCATTTTTTGCACCGACTCTTCAATAGAATACAACCCTTGGTGGTTTGGCGGCGAGTGAAGAGAAGATTTTGGAACCCCGCGGATCGCTTGAATATGCGGTGCAACTTTGGAAGCAGGAAGGAGTCCACCGTCACCCGGCTTGGCACCTTGGCCAATTTTAATCAACACACCCGCAGGATCAGCCTTCATGCGTGGCATGGCACGTAAAATACGGTTCCAACCAAAGTGTCCTGAAGCAATTTGCAGAATCATATATTTAAGTTTTTCCGATTCCAACAATTTTACAGGCACTCCGCCCTCTCCTGAGCTCATCCGTACAGGCATGCCGCAATGTTCATTTAAATACGCTGTAGCAAGTGCAATGGCTTCCCACGCTCTTGTTGAAAGCGCACCAATAGACATATCACTAAAAATAAGCGGATAAATCCAACGTACAGGTGGTGCCTTTTCGGCAAGACTCAATTTGTTGCCGTCAACACGAAAAGGCAATTCTTTCGGATAAAGAACCCGTCCAAAGGGTGCTCTGATATCAAAAGTGTGTCGCTCAGAATCCAAAGCGGGGTCGGTCATTTGACTGATTCGTCCGACAACAATACTGTCTAACGTGCGCTGACTGTTCAAATTAGTACGTCCGCCGCGTTTCATGGGGTGTCCGTGCCGTCCAATCATGTTGACACGCTCGTCAAGGTTGCGCACAGGCCGAATGGCTTTATTTGGACACACTTTTTCACACATGCCACAACCAACACAAGAACGCTCAAGCGACAAACTTTGTTTAATGATCGGATACGTGCGGTCTTCGTGTTGCGGTTGCGGCGTTTTGTCAACAGAAACAACGCGGTGCTGAGAAGAAACAGCCACCTCAATGGCGTTAAACGTACACGCCGCCACACAAGAACCACACATGGTACAGCGCTCAGGTACGGTTTCAAGCTTCCAACGCAAATCATTTACGCTCAGATCCTGTGTTTTTACTGATTCCATCTTTGCACCGCCATGTTGTTGTCAATAACGACAAGTTCACGTTCATGCGGATAAATGTCTTGTGAGATATCTCTGTCAGGCATAATAGCATTGATTCCGCATACTTCAGAAGCAATCGCCACCATAGTATCGGTTCGTCCGATGACCACGGGGCGCAGTTTTTTTGAATCACAGCAGGTGAGCATTTCACCTGTCGGTAACGTTGCTATAATCGTGTTGGGTCCGTTGATTTCAAGGTGTCCCAAAGATTCACGAATCAGACTCAACACGTCACGATCATCACGTTTGTCCGCTTCGGCAAAAGGCAATGGCGTAAGAACGTGTTTCAGATACTGCATAGGCCAACCCAATTCACGCAAAACATAATGCAACGTATACATAAAATTCTGCGAATCGGATTCAAAACCGATATATCCACGATGTAAACCATCTTGAAACATTTTGTTTTTATGAAAAAATGTGTTTTCGCCGTTGGCACATAAGGTATACCCTTGAATAAAAAACGGGTGTGCGGCATAACGTACAATAGCATAATTGGTGTTTTGCCTACATTGAGTAACAATACTCTTTGCAAGCAAATGCTTGTCGTTCCACAAGTCAAAATATGTTGCGATGTCTCTGGGGTCACCGATTTCTTTCAACGTTAACACATCAGGCCAAAAGGAATAGACAAAACCTTGATTGTCCTTTTCCAACAAGTCACGCAACGCCAAACGTGTGTCCAACAAAAGATCTTCACGATCTCGTTGACTGCGATACTTATATTCTTCGGGATAATCATAGTTACGAAAGACATAATACGGCATGGCTAAAATATCCAAGCCTTCTTCCTTATTCACTTTTGGAATCCATTGCGCCACTTCTACAAAGCGTTGTTCGGCCATATAATCGCGAACAACTCGTGCTCCTTTTTCAGTACAAGCAAATGAAAGCAACGGTTTGTCTTTATGTTGTTCAAAAACGCCGTACAAATCCTGCATCACCATGGCAAAGCCGGAATTGTCATATCCTTCCTGCTGTGGCAGCATGAGTTCAAGAGCTTTGATCGAAGCAACAGGAATCGTGCTTTTGATGGCTCCAATTCTGCACATAATATTCTCTCCAAAAGAAACGCCTTAAAAAGGATTTCCTGCTTTTATTTACAAAATTGTTATTTTACATTTTTGTTAAATATAAAAAAGGTGTGCACAGACATGTGCACACAAAATAAAAATAACACCAGCACAGCCTTCTAGCAAGAGGTATTTTAAAAAAAATCATATTTAACATTTTTGTTAAAAAAATAGAAAAAATGTTTTTTTACTTATTTAACATTTTTGTTGTAACAACAATCAGGGCTGAATCAAACCTCTATAAGAATAAAGTAACACAAAATGTGAATAAAGTAACAATGTAAAGAATAGACCTTACGTCAAAAATATAAAACACTTTTTTTAATACAAAAACCCATCAAAAAAACAAAATAAGAAGTACAGGTATAAAACCTTGACCTACTGCTTATATTGAATTATATTTATATTAAGATGAGATATTTATCTTCAGTATATGCATGTATCTATGCTTGTATATGCACTTTTGTACTATATCAATATTATTTATAGCAAAAAGAAAAGGAAGTTATGTACCGTGAAAAAATATATCATTATTCGACTTATTACTGTTGTTGTGCTGACTTCTTTTTTACTTATTTCAATCGGTGCGTTGCTTCAAATAAATTCTGCAACCGATAGATATCGCCAAACAGCTTTACTACAACTTTCTCAAATAAAAGAAATTTTAATACAAAACGATCACTATATAGACGATTTAAAAAAAGACATCGAAGAAGATTATCTTATTCGTGCAAAAGCAACAGCATATCTTATTCAAAATAACGAAGAATATAGACAAAACATCGCTGAACTCAAAAAAATAGCCACATTACTGCAAGTTGATGAAATTCATATTTTCAATGAAGAAGGCAGTATCTATTCAGGTACTGTACCAAAATATATTGGCTTAACAATGAACTCAGGTGAACAAATAGGATTCTTTCTGCCGATGCTAAAAAATAAAACATTGGAGCTCATTCAACCTATACGCCCCAATACAGCAGAAAGTAAAGCCATGCAGTATTTGGCTGTTTGGACGAAAGATAAAAAAAATATCGTACAAATAGGTATGGAACCAATACGATTGTCAAAAGCCTTAGAAGAAACAAACCTAAAAACACTCTTTAATCGCATTGTCCCTTCTCCGGGGACAACCATCTTTGCTGTCGATGTCACCACAGGAAAAATTATCAGCGCTACAGATAAAACCCTGATTAATACACCGCTTATAGATCTTGGAATAACCAACTATCTATACGCAGCCTCTTCAAATGATACAATAAAAACAACCATACACGAAAAAACAGGGCAAACAATATTCCTGACACATAAAAATATCCTCATAGGCCTCACCGAAACCAATACAAGCATCTATAATTATGCTATTGAAAATATTATTCTTGTTATCTTGAGCGGTGTTGTCACGGGAGCATTGATCATCATTTTAATCTATATCCTTTTGGATCGAATGATATTGCGCAAACTTGAAGAACTGCAAGTCGGCATGACCCAGATAACAAACGGTGACTTAGAATATAAACTTTCTGTTTCCGGTTTGCCCGAATTTGAAAAACTCAATAATAATATCAACCTGATGGTACAAAGCGTTCTTGAATCATCAAGAAAATTTTCTACTATTTTCCAATATGTGAATATCCCGCTGGCCATGTACGAATGTCGAGCAGGCGTTGTGACCATAACAAGTAAAATGACAGACATCCTTGAAAATCCTAATACCATAAACAATCAAAAAGTTGTTAACCCAACTGAATTTTTAGAACAAATTCAACAAATCATCAACACCCCACACCCAAAAGAAAGAGATGTGTTTATTTTCCTTTGCCCCGATAAAACAAAATACCTCAAAATAAAAATGTATACCGAAGAAACAAGCACCTGGGGCATTCTGCTTGATGTGACAGATGAAATCCATGAAAAACAAAATATCAAATTTGAACGCGATATGGATTTTCTAACCAATATTTATAACCGTCGAGCTTTTTTGGAAGAACTCAACCATTTGGCAAAAAAACCTGAAAAAGTCAAAAAAGCCGCCATTGTTATGATGGACTTGGACAATTTAAAATTTGTCAATGACTCTTGGGGACACGCTTATGGTGATAATTTTATCTGCAGAGCCGCACAAGTCCTGAAAGACTTTAACCACCCCGATAAACTTGCGGCACGCTTAAGTGGCGATGAATTTGTTATCATGCTTTACGGTGCCGATTCAAATGAACAACTTGAACAAGATATCCTCAGACTGAAAAAAGAATTCAGAAATGCCTACATAAGTAACCCCAACGACGACCCATATCCCATAAGCATTTCAGGAGGTTATGCATTTTACCCTGAACAGTCTGCTGTATTTAGAGATGTACTGCACCTTGCAGACTTGGCCATGTATGTTGTCAAAAAAGGACACAAAGGCGAATTTAAAAAATATCAGGAAGAATCCAATACCGAAAACAACGCATAAGGAAAGGAGCGGATATGCAGCAACGGCTTGTTGTCATCACGACAGGCGGAACAATCGCCATGCGACAAACATCAAAAGGCATCGTTCCTGCATTGACAGGTCAAGATTTGACTGACGCTATTCCCGAACTTGCCGACTTGGCTTTTGTTGAACTTGTAGAATACAGCAATAAACCAAGCGGGTACATAACGCCCTACGACATGATGGCGTTGTGCAAAATGGTAGACATTGAACTCAAAAAAAACGACGTCGCCGGAGTTGTTGTCACCCATGGTACAGACACTCTTGAAGAAACAGCGTATTTTTTAGATATGACTGTGCACAGCGATAAACCTGTTGTTGTTACGGGAGCCATGCGCTCAGCAAACGAACGCGGTTACGACGGCACCGAAAATCTTCTGGCAGCCGTACAGACCGCACTCAGTCCCCAAATGACAGGACAAGGAACGCTTGTGGTGCTCAATAACGAAATCCACAGTGCACGAGATGTAACAAAAACACACACTTCGCAACGCAACAGCTTCGCTTCTCCAAATGGAGGCATCTTGGGTTTTATCGATGACAATACCGTTATCACTCAACGTCAAATTACAAGGCGAGCAACAATCCCCCTTCCTCCCCCACACAAAGAACAGCCTCTTGCAGACATACATATTTTAAACCTCAGTGCAGGATGCTCTCCCCTACTTTTTGAAACACTTCTCCAACACCATGTTGACGGTATCATTTTAGAAGCCTTCGGACGCGGTAATATCCCTCCATATTTTGTTCCATATACAGAACGCGCGATACAACAAAATATCCCTGTTGTCCTCACCAGCCGTTGCCCCGGCGGACGTGTTCTCAATACTTATGGTTATGAAGGAGGTGCCGCACAATTACAAAAACTCGGTGTCATTCTTGCGGAAGATCTCAGTGCGCCAAAAGCGCGCTTGCGTTTGATGCTGGTTTTGACACTGACTGACAATCAAGAAAACATCCGAACTTTTTTTGAACAAAAATCTATATTTTTCGAAAAAACCCTGTATGAGAAAAAGTCTTGACAGGCTTTGAAAATTCGCTATTTGAGAAGATTATTTGCAGCAAAACAACCTGTTGCCGCTACCCTTCACCATCGAAAAAGGTTATCTCATGCAACTCTCTTCTCAACAAGCCACTCTCTCCGGTTGGATTGCAATACTTTTGTGGAGCATGAACGTTGGATTCATGAAAAGCATTACCGAAAGTTTTGGTATGAACTTGGGTATGGCTTTGCTTTATACAGCTGCGGGGATGCTTTTACTTTTCAAAAACGGTTGGCCTTCTTACCGTAAAGCCTCAAAAAAATATCTTTTACACTGCGGTTCTCTGTTTGTTTTATACAACATAACTTTTCCTTTGGGTATTTATCTGGCACAAACACCACAACAAGTTTTAGAAGTGGGCATGGTTAACTATTCATGGCCGTGTATGATTTTGATTTTTTCTCTTATCCTTTTCAAACAACGTGCTACAAAACTTTTGTATCCCGGAATTCTTTTGGCATTTACAGGAATTTTTCTTTGTATTGCAGGAGAAAAACCAAACATTTCACAGTTTTTAAACAACATAACAACAACGCCCTTGCCATATCTTTGCAGTATGATTACCGCCGTCTCATGGGGATTGTATTGTAATATTATTCGTAATTATTCAGGAGAAGACGCGCTCGGATTGTTTTTCCTGATAACAGGCATTGTTTTTTGGATTATTTTTTTCTTTATACATGGTTTGAACAATTTCCCTACACCATCAACGACAGGTATTGTCAGCCTGTGTGCAATGAGCTTTTTTTACACGTTTTCCTTTCTTTGTTGGGAAATAGGAATGAAATATGGGAATGTGCAATTTCTTGCAGCTTCTGCCTATTTAATTCCTGTGTTTTCAACATTATTTGGTATGTTTTGGTTTTCTGTACAACCTTCAATATCTTTTTGGTATGGTGTTGTCATTCTTGTCATCGGTTCTTTTATGTGTTGGCGATCAACATTCATTAAATAAAATACATACTGATAGTTTTTCTTCTGTATTCAAGCAATACTACATAGTGAAACATCTTGTTATTTTTTGAAGGAACTGTTATTTCTATATATAAAGTGTGTAGATATAACATTTTTGGCAACAAAATCTCTATGAATAAACGTTTTATTAGAGATTGAAACCAAGGAGCGATTGAACAATGAAACATGTGGGTCTTTTCTTTTATGCACTTTTTATATTGTGCATATATGCGGCTTTTCCGACAGATGGTCTTGCTGCAGGCGGTGAACACGACTTAAACGGTGCAGAACTCTCTATTCTGTGGGTTGTGCCTTTTGCGTGTATGTTACTTTCTATTGCTATCGGGCCACTTGCCGTACCGCATTTTTGGCACCATAACTTTGGAAAAATTGCTGTCTTTTGGGGATTGGCGTTTCTTGTTCCCTGCGCAATCGCCTTTGGTTTTGGAACCATGATGTATCAATTTATTCATGCCATGTTACTTGAATATGTACCTTTTATCATTTTACTTTTTGCCTTATTTACTGTTGCCGGCGGTGTGCGTTTAAAAGGTCAACTTGTGGGAACACCGGTAATCAATACAGCGATATTGGCAGTCGGTACCCTCTTGGCTAGCTGGATGGGAACCACGGGTGCTGCTATGTTGCTCATTCGCCCGTTATTGCGTGCCAATGAACACCGTAAATTTAAGATCCACTCTGTTGTCTTTTTTATTTTTCTCGTTGCCAATATCGGCGGTTCCTTGACACCTCTCGGCGATCCGCCGCTCTTTCTTGGCTTTTTGAAGGGTGTCAGCTTTTTCTGGACGACAACACACCTCTTCAGTATGACTGTACTCTTGGCGGTTCTTCTGTTAGCCATCTATTTTGTCGTCGATACGGTTCTCTATGGTAAAGAAGGCAAACCAACACCGAGTACACAATCTAATGAAAAAATTGGTCTTGACGGTCAGGTCAACTTGATTTTATTGGCTTGTATTGTCGGTTCTGTACTCATGTCAGGCATTTGGAAACCAGGCGTCGAATTTAATGTGTATGGCACACATGTTGAATTACAAAACCTTGTACGCGATCTGCTGTTACTTTCTATTGCAGGGGTGTCTTGGAAACTCACAACCATGGAATGCCGTACACTCAATGGTTTTACATGGGCGCCTATTGAAGAAGTGGCCAAATTGTTTATTGGTATTTTTGTAAGTATGATCCCTGCTATTGCCATCTTGCGCGCAGGCACAGACGGCGCTTTGGCTTCAATTGTTTCTTTGGTCAGCGAGCCTGCTACAGGCAATCCGATCAACTCTATGTATTTCTGGTGCACGGGGATACTCTCGGCGTTCTTGGACAACGCCCCGACGTATGTGGTGTTCTTCAATACAGCAGGCGGCGATCCCGTCAATCTCATGGGTGCATGGGCAGGCACACTCACTGCTATTTCGGCAGGTGCGGTCTTTATGGGGGCTGTCACATATATCGGTAATGCACCAAACTTTATGGTACGCTCCATTGCTGAGGATCAAGGCGTGAAAATGCCGTCTTTCTTTGGATACATGGCTTGGTCTGTCGGGATACTCTTCCCCTGCTTCGCCCTCTTAACACTCCTTTTCTTCTAAATCCTTTTTTATTTTCCTTTTTTCTGGGGGAGCGAAGCCCTACGAGACAAAACACTGTCTCTGCCTCCCCCAGATCCCATTTTCGCCGTGACGTGAGACAAGAAGAGGCGGACAACGGCATTGCTATGCACTCTCGTTGTCCGCCTCTTCTTTCTCATGTCACAAAATAAGCCCTCAGAATATTCTTTTTTAAAACAATTAAAAACGTCAACTGTCCTCGTATGAAGTGAAAATATATCAATAAAAAGATTAAAATAAATCTATAAAGAATGTAAATTCCAAAAAAGGAGAAAAAAATGTCTATACTCAAACTCAAACCGAGTTATAAAAACTATATTTGGGGCGGAAGCCGTCTCAAAACAGATTTTAACAAAGAATACTCCGGAGACATTTTAGCAGAAACATGGGAACTCTCTTCTCATCCGGATGGGCCGTCAATCATCATGAATGGTGTGTATCAAGGAAAAGATTTCCAAACCTATTTAAATGAAGAAGGACAATCTGTTTTAGGTACATATTGTACGCGTTTTGAATCGTTTCCTATTTTAATCAAGTTTATTGATGCCAAAGATAACCTTTCCATACAAGTGCATCCTGATAACACCTATGCCCTCAAACATGAAGGACAGTACGGAAAAACAGAAATGTGGTATGTCTGTGACTGTGAAGAAAACGCATATTTATATTATGGTTTTTGTAAAAATATTGATGAAAAAGAATTTATACAAAGAATAGAAGAAAATACATTATTGGAGGTATTAAATGCCGTACCTGTACAAAAAGGTGATGTCTTCTTTATTGAAGCAGGAACAATTCACGCTATAGGGAAAAATATTGTTATTGCAGAAATACAACAAAATTCTAATGTAACGTATCGTGTATACGATTACGGACGTATTGACAACGAAGGAAAACAAAGAGAACTGCACATTGATAAAGCTGTTGCAGTCACAAACAAAAATATTATAAGCAGAAAAAATAATGCAACGCCACATCTTGCACAATGCGATTATTTTATCGTGGACAAATTATATATTGACGATACACATATAAAAAAAATAGAAGGCAAACAAACTGAAACATCTTTTATGCATATATTAATTGTAGAAGGAAACGGCATTGTGAGTATGAATAATGAAATACTCTCTTTTCGCAAAGGCGACAGTCTTTTTATACCGGCAGGCAGCGAATCATTTACCATTGAAGGAGCGTGTGAAGCGCTAATAACAACGATTGGAGAAAAATAACATGTTTTCAATCATATGCTAGTTGTTTTTTGAATCTCTTGAAAAGGATATAAAAAATGAAAATACTCGTTGCACCCGATTCGTTTAAGGGGTCATTGGAAGCCTATCAAATTTGTGATATTGTTGAACAAGCGGTTCATGAGATTTTTCCTCATGCGACAGTCGCTAAGTTGCCAATGGCAGACGGCGGAGAAGGTACGGTTTTTGCCGTACTTTCTACATTGAAAGGAGAGGAGATAACGGTTTCAGTAAATAGCCCTGATTTTCGAATGATTAAAGCAACATATGGTTTTGTACACAATGCTGTTGATGGCAACCAAGCGATTATGGAGATGGCGGAAGCATCAGGTATCACAAAAGTCGAAAAACGCGATATTTTAAAAATGAACACCTACGGTACGGGAGAAATGGTGCTAGATGCCATTCATCGTGGAGTCAAAACAATTTATATCGGTATTGGCGGCAGTGCAACCAATGATTGTGGTCTTGGTTTTGCGAGTGCGCTCGGTGTGCGTTTTTTAGACGCTAAAGGCCATGAACTCATGCCAATTCCGGAAAATTTTTTACACATCGCGCGCATTGATGACAGCGCAATGAAAGAAGAAGTCAGAAAAACAAACATTGTGGTTATGTGCGATGTCAAAAATCCTTTATTGGGTAAAACAGGTGCAACACATGTTTTTGGCAGACAAAAAGGCGCCACAGATGAAACAATACCACTTCTTGAACAAGGCATGACACATTTTGGTCAGCTTTTGGAAAAAACCTATGGAGCAGGAATCATTAACAAAGAAGGTGCCGGTGCTGCAGGCGGATTGGGTGCCGCCATGCTTGCCATAGTCGGTGCAAAAATGCAGTCAGGTATCACAACAATTTTAAATATTTTAGATTTTGATCGACATATAGAAGATGTTGATCTGGTGATTACGGGTGAAGGTCGTATGGATTATCAATCGGCGTTTGGCAAAGTGCCTTTTGGTGTCGGTAGCAAATGTAAGAAACGCAACATACCTTGCATTGCTTTGGTTGGCGGTCTTGGTGAACGATATGAAGAGCTTTATGCACACGGCATCACAAGTATCATGACCACGATTGATGGCATCATGTCTTTGGAAGAAGCGATTAAAAATGCCGAAAGATTGTGTTATCAGGCAACCATTCGTGCCTTACGAATGATCAATATTGAAACACGGTGTTTATAATGAATGTAACTATACTTTTATAAAGGGGCAAAGTGATATAATGATTCTCAAGGAAGTGTACACAGCATAATATTATAAAACAATCTGTATCCAGTTTTACATATAAACTCGGAGGCCACTTTATGAATTTATCTGATTTAACCAATCCAAATCTGTTGGAGTTAAACAGCAACCTCACCAACAAAGATGATGTTATTAAAGCATTGGCGAAAATGCTCTTTGATGACGGAAAACTTCAATCCGAGCAAGCTTTTTTGGATGCAGTCTATGCAAGAGAAAAACTTTCTGAAACAGGAATGGAAGCAGGACTTGCTATTCCACACGGAAAATCAACAACGGTCAAAGAAGCTTGTTTTGCTGTGATGACAACAAAAGCTCCTGTTGAGGATTGGGAAAGCTTAGATCCAGACAACGAAGTAAAATATATATTTTTATTGGCAATTCCTGAAGCTGAAGCAGGCAGTACACACGTAGAATTGCTCGCTGAACTCATGCAACGCATGAGTGATGATGAATACACAAAAAGACTCTTTACCTCCAACACAAAAGAAGATTTTTTTCATAATCTCGATCAAGACATTGAAGAAAATATTAACAACGATATTGTCTATACAAAATTGATTGTCGCCGTCACGGCATGTCCTGCAGGCATTGCACACACCTACATGGCGGCGGAAGCCTTGGTGAAGGCAGGCAATGAATTGGGTGCTAAAGTATACGTTGAAAAACAAGGTGCAAACGGTATTGAAGACCGCCATACAGCCGAACACCTAAAAAACGCCGATGCCGCCATCTTTGCTGTTGGGGTTTCCGTGAAGAATGAAGAACGTTTTGCACACCTGCCCATCACGCGTGTTGAGGTTGCCGCCCCCATAAAAAATGGCAAAGCCGTCATTGAACAAGCCCTCGCCAAAGCCGAAAATTTTAAAAAAGGCGAATACGTTGATACAGGCGAACAAGATGCTGAAGAAAACATTGGCATAACAATAAAAAAATCTGTTTTAACAGGTATTTCACATATGATTCCGCTCATTGTTGCGGGTGGTATGATTGGTGCTTTTGCTGTGCTCATTGCCAACACGTTTGGTTTGACAGATCTGTATAATGAACCCGGCTCTTGGCTCAACTTACTCAGGCAGCTTGCAGGCGGTTTATTGGGTACGTTGCTTGTTCCTGTCATGGCAGCATACATGGCGTATTCCATTGCGGACAAACCTGCATTGGCACCCGGTTTTGCAGCCGGATTCGCAGCAAACGTTATTGGCGGCGGCTTTTTGGCCGGGATGCTTGGCGGAATTATCGCAGGCTATCTTGTTAGAAAAGTACGAAAAACCATTCCTGCCAAAGGATCTTTTGCAGGATTCATCAGTTTTTTTATTTACCCCGTACTCAACACGCTACTTGTTGGGATCATTATGTTTTTTATTATCGGTGAACCTGTAGCGTGGTTAAATCGTACAATGATTGACTTTTTGGGTGGTTTGAGCGGTGCCAACGCCATGTTGTTGGGTGCCATTCTTGGTATCATGGTCTCTTTTGACTTGGGCGGACCTGTCAACAAAGCCGCGTATACTTTTTGTGTTGCAGCGCTTGGTGACGGAATCTTTTTACCCTATGCCATTTTTGCCTCAGTGAAAATGGTATCAGGCTTTGCTGTAACCATGGCAACCATAACTCATAAAGATATTTTCTCCCAAGAAGAAAAAGAAGCCGGTAAATCCACATGGATGCTCGCTTTGGGTGGAATAACGGAAGGCGCCATTCCTTTTATGATGGTGGATCCCATCAGAGCTATTGTCGCTCTCTGTACAGGTTCAGCCATTACAGGAGCGATCATTGGTTGGGCAAACATAGGTCTGAACGTTCCCGGTGCAGGCATCATTTCTCTTTTTTTATTGACAGAATCCGCTCCGGTCACAAATCCCTTCATGGCAGCGGCCATTTGGTTTTTTGCTGCCGTTCTTGGTGCCATAATCTCAACCATCATGCTTGTCGCACTCCGCCGTGCTAAACTAAACAATGCAAAATAATTTTCTTTTTCAAAAAGAAAAATAAAAAAGGAAGGCGAATCATGTCTGAAAATGTGCATATTGTGCCGCACATGCATTGGGATCGCGAGTGGTATTTCACAACTGAGGAATCACGAATTCTGTTACTCAACAATATGGAAGAAGTCATGACTCGTTTAGAAAATGACGCAAACTATCCATATTATGTTTTAGATGGACAAACAGCGATTTTAGAAGATTATTTTGATGTTAAACCTGAAAATCGCGAACGTGTGAAAAAATTGGCGCAAGCGGGTAAATTGATTATCGGTCCTTGGTATATTCAAACCGATGAAATGGTTGTCGGCGCAGAATCAATTGTACGAAATTTGTTGTATGGTTTAAAAGACAGCACAGAATTGGCTGATCCGATGATGATCGGCTATTTGCCTGATTCTTTTGGTCAAAGTGAAAAGTTACCACAAATTTTAAATGGTTTTGGCATTAAACGGGCTATTTTCTGGCGTGGTGCTTCAGAAAGACACGGTACAACAAAACATACCTTTTATTGGGAATCTCTTTCAACAGGAAAAGTATTGGTTCATCTCATGCCTTTGGGTTATGCGATTGGAAAATACCTTCCTGTTGAAGAAGAAGCGCTACGAAAAAGAATGAGTAAATACATGCCTGTACTGGAGCGCGGTGCTGTAAATAACGCCATTTTGATTGGTAACGGACACGATCAAATGCCCATCCAGCAAGATATTTATGATGTTATGACAACATTGAAAAAAATCTATCCCAAAAAGAACTTTTTTCTCAGTAAATATGAAAATGTTTTTGATGAAATTGAACAAGCACCACAATTAGATACGATTCAAGGCGAACTGTTGGACGGAAAATACATGCGTGTGCACAGAAGCATTTTTTCCTCTCGGGCTGATTTAAAAGCAAGCAACACACGCATTGAAAACAAAATTACAAATATTCTTGAACCAATAGCCTCGCTTGCATACAATTTTGGTGAAACATACCATGAAGGCTTGATGGAAGCGATTTGGAAAGAATTGCTGAAAAATCATGCGCACGATTCGATCGGCTGTTGTTGTTCGGACAAAGTCCATAAAGACATCGAAAACAGGTTTTATCTGGCAGAAAATAAAATTGATGAATTGACACAATTCTATAAAAGAAAAATCGTTGATGCGATGCCCTTGGATATAGCCTTAGACAAACTCGTCGCATTTAATTTGTTACCATATACAAGAGAAGGCGTTATTGAAGGCGAAATCATCACCAAAATGAAAAATTTTATATTGGTTGATGAACACGGTATCTCTTATCCGTATGAAGTGTTGGCAACAGAAGTTGTCGACGCGGGATTGATTGATCGTCAAATTGTACATTATGGCGACTATGATCCTTTTGTAAAATATACGTTGACCTTATATGACACGCTGCCAAGTATGGGGTATAAAGCCTATATGATCAGCGAAACAGAAGGCCAAGCGGTACTGACAGCAACAACAAAGAACAGAGCTGAAAACGAATTTTATACAATCACCGTCAACGCAAATGGCTCTTTAGAAATTTTAGACAAACAAAGTGGTATAACCTATCACGATGTGTTGTTGATTGAAGACGGCAGTGACGATGGCGACGGTTATGACTTTTCTCCGTTAGCCGATGATTTTGTACTCACGTCCAAAAACGTTATCGCAACGTCCAATATTACAGCAACAAAACATAAAACAGTCATCAACATTGCCTTTAATATGGCTGTACCCAAAAATTTAGACAGCAGAAAAGCTAAAAAAATCGACGGACAATTGCGTATTGCCTATGAGGTAACACTATATAAAAACAGTACAATTATTGATGTACAAGTAACCATTGATAATCAAGTTAAAGATCACAGAATTCGCATGTTGGTACCACAATCTATGGGTGCGGCGTTTTCTCTTGCCGACAATCAATTCGGTGAAATCAGACGCAATGTGTATGACAGTGCCATGGATGTGTGGGAAAAAGAAAAGTGGGATGAAAGACCCGACTCCATTTACCCTATGCTTTCATATGTCGCGACAGATATTGAAAACGGTTTGGCTGTTTTGACAAATTCTGTTCGTGAATATGAAATTATCGGTGAAAAATATGACACCATTGCCATTACCATCTTACGCGGAGTGGGTGTGCTTGGTAAAGAGGAATTGTTGCGCCGTCCCGGCAGACCTTCAGGCATAAAAATGCCGACTCCCGACTCCCAACTGCTGGGTATACACACCTTTGCTTTGGCATTGACTCGCAAAGAAGCTCATATGTCAAAAGTGGCAAAAGAATACACAACACCGATCGTTGTATATAATAAAATGCCTCATAATGCCATGAAACTCAATCCATCACACTATACAACACCGTACAGCTACAGTTTTTTACACGAAACAAGCAAAGATTTTGTTGTAACCGCATTTAAAAAAGCACAAGACAAAGAAGGCTTTATTCTTCGAGGTTTTCAAGCCAAAGAAGACAACATGCAAATAACACTGCATCTAAAAAATAAGACCCTCATGGCAGAAACAAACCTTAATGAACAAACAACACTCGTACCCCAAGAAACAGAACCGCTTTTCATTGCAAAAAACGTTGTAAAAACATACTTAATACGATAAAATGTATTAAAAGAGGAGATAGCATTATGAAATGGTTTGCCCTCACTTTTATATCAACTTTATTTCTCATGATTCCTTGTATGAGCACAGCTTCGGCAGAATATCCTACAGAACCGATAACCATCATAACCATGTGGAATCCCGGCGGTGGAGCTGATGTTTCTATGCGTCTTCTCGCAAAGACTGTACAAGAAGAATTCTCAAAGCCGATTGTAGTTGTAAATAAACAAGGTGCTGGCGGTGCTGCAGGCACAACTATCGCTTTGAAAGCCAAACCCGATGGACACACCTTGCTTAATGCTCGTGTTGCCAATGGTGCCATCCTCCCTACTTTAAAAAAAGGCCTTGAATATACATGGGATGATTTTGTTTTCCTTGGACTGCTTGATGTTAATCCGCTTGTTTTTGTCGTAAACAAAAATTCTCCATATAAAACTCTAAACGACCTTGCAGAAGCAATAAAAGCAACCCCCGGCAAAGTTGTATTTTGTCATTCAGGTGAACGGAATATATCAGCACTTGTCGTCTTTGCGCTTTTGCGTGAACTTGGTTTAGGGAAAGATGGTATTGTAGGTGTTCCCTTTCCTAATGACGGCGCCGGTAAAAAAGCTCTCCTTGCAGGAGAAGTCCAAGCAGGTGCACTCAATTTTCCTACAGTGTATGACCAACTTGGAGAGGACGGAAATTTTCGTGCTTTAGCTGTGACAACACCTGAACGCTTGGCAAATTACCCGCATATACCTACTGTACGTGAAGCTGGGTTTCCTGAACTGGAAAATTTGTTGTCATGGAATGCTTTGTATGGCGTAAAAGGTATGCCGCAACAAGCTGTTGATAAATGGGTAACTGTACTGTCTACGCTTAAGTCAAATCAAGAATGGCTAGAATCAGTAAAAGCAGTGGGCTCCAATCCTTATGTGCTATCTCCTGAGAAAACCAAGAAATTTGTATCCGATCAAGTAAACAAATTTAACGAACTTGGTCAGGCTTTCATGCTCATTGAAGAATAAACACATACTTTTTTCTAGATATACTCCTTTTTTTACCTCCCTTTCCTTTCTCTGGGAGAGACCTTTTTTAGATTGACTTTTCTTTTTTCAGGGGGAGCTAAGCCTTACAAGACATAGCCTCCCCCTTCCTGAAGAACAATGATGCCATGGCATCATTAATGGAATTTATTGAACAATTTCAAATAGTTGGTCAGGTCATGTATGGCTATATATTATAAAAATCGTGCAATGCGGACATAAAATGATGAAACACTTATATCAAAAAAACCAATAAAAACATGTTATTGATTTATTTGTTCAGTTAATTCAAGCATTTTAAGCTCTAACTGACTGTTTCTAAAAGGTGTCATTTCAATCGCAGGCAGAGACATCAGAGCGTTGTAAGCAGAAAGATTTTCATCCATCGATTGATAAAGACTGTGTGCCAAGTTTACCGTTTTATATGTGTTTTCAGCATGAAGCAAAATTTGATTGATTTGTTTTTGTTGATGCTGAATTCTACCTTTTTGTTGACGAAGCATCGTTCGATAGATACCAATGGCTTCATTTGTTAACAGTTGAGCATCTAAGTTGCTTTGGTAAGTTTTATTTGTCTTCACAAGTTTTTTTGTTTTTTGAATAAGCAAGGTGTTTTCTGCTTGAATGGCTTCTAATTTTGGTAAGTATTTTGCATCAATATGTTCAATAAACCGTTGTAATTGTCTATAATATGCCTTTGTACTTAACCAAAAAAGACCATAATATTTTCTGGCAATGTGAATGTTTTCATCTTCTGTTTTGAGGGTTTGTTGCAAGCTGGCAATAATATTATGAACACTTTTTAAGACAGCGATGGTATCCACAAAATCATTACCAGTCACTGTTTTCAACAGGCTTTCGGCCTCTTCTTGACTCAGATTAACGCCATTTTGTTGCAAAAAGAATATAATTTTTTGTCTATTTGCTGTAATTGTTATATTGTTTTCTTCTTTTTCTTGGCGCAGTTGTGCTATATTTTTTGTTATATCATCTTGTGTTTTTTTCCATATTTCATAAAACTTTTTATTTGTTTCTGCTCCTTGTTGGGTAATAAGCAATTTTGCAATTTCTTCAGAAATATTTTTATTTTTTTTCGTTAAGGATTCTATATTTTTTTTCAAATCTACAACTTGATTGTTTGCCAGTAACAAAAGAACATCGTCCAAAAAGATATTCATTTCTTGGTTAATTTCTGCTTTTGTCTCGGAAAGAATAGAGATGAAAGAATCTCTTGGGGCTTTATCATATTTTTCTGATAATTGTAAAAAGTCGTCTACTTCTTCATAAACGTCTATAAAATATTCATTAGCAGTGGCATCATGTGGTGTAACAAACAATAAAAAAAATATCATACTGACTTGCAAGAACATACAAACTCCAAATAGCAATTATTTTGTTGTTTATCAGTGACGATTAACATGTGTGTCATAGACATTATATTCAAAATACAAGAAAAGCAATAGGTTAATTATAGAGTTCAATCTTTCGATGTTACGAATCTTTAAATATTCCTCTAGGACGTGTTCACATTAAAAACACATCAAAAATCATCGCTGTGATAATAATGGCAAGAGAATGCTTTCTGTCGATTTCGTACAGTATAGCCAAGAATTTCAGCAAGTTGACTTTGACTTACCGTCTTTGAAAGATATGCCTCAACAATAAGCCGACGTGTTTCTGAAGAGTTTTTTAAATGTTTTCTCATAGTTATCTCAGGCAAAAAAGTACAATTACATAAGAAAAAGTCAGTACGGAACTGCTCTAGCTTGTACTGAGTAGGAGATATTGACAAGATTATACACATTCTATATATAATATATATAATCTTCTGCTGATAATAAAATGAAGATAAGTCCCCTTACAAAAATACAATTGTAAAAACAGATAAAGGAATACTGGTATTATTTAAATAACTAACTCAACGTGTTAATAAAAAATATTGGAGGATTCTTGAGGCACAGATATAGAAAATTGTCAATAGAGACGTTTACGCGGTATAAGTTCGTATTATCTTAATCTGATATATGTAACCATGTTTTTTGTATACTTTTGAGCGCCTAATGGAGACAAGTAATGAAAATCAGATCGAGTGTTTTTGTAGCCAATATTCTTGTAATTACTATGATTTTAATAACTTTTTATTTACTTCTTCGAGCAAAAAACATCTTTGATGAGTCCCAAACAGTAGCAGAAAATAACAAATATCTTGCTTTGTTGGCTGCTGAGTTGGGAGAAAGCTCAAAAAAATTAACAGAATCTGTACGTCTATATGTAGCCAATAATGACATAAAATATAAAGAAATATACGATGACGTTGTAAATGTGCGTGCCGGTACAACTCCACGAGCGCGCGATGCTGTCATTGCTCCCGGGAAAAGAATTGCACTCCTTGATTTATTGTTAGAATATGGCATTTCCAATGAAGAATTTGCCTTACTCGAACAAGCCAATAACCTTTCCGATGCGCTTATTGCCAGTGAAGTTGAAGCTATGAATGCCATGCAAGGCAAATTTAAAGACAGTAGAGGCAATTATACCGTTGAGGGTGAGCAAAACAAAACCTTGGCAATGAGTTTGGTTTTTGGTGATAATTATGAAAATGAATTAAGTAAGATTCAGCACCCGCTAAAACTTTTCCGAGAAAAATTGAATAGACGTACAACTGGCATAGAAAAAAATATTAAAAACGGATTCCAACCTGTGATCTATTTAGCTACCGTTTGCTTGGGTATAAGTGTTTTCTTGGCACTCATATCTTACTTCTTTGTTCATAAATTTATAGTCGTTCCCGTAGAAAGAATAACGGTCTTTGCAAAAAATATCGGTCACGGAAATCTACAAGCGTCTTTAAATATGAATCGCAAAGATGAAATAGGGCAAATGGCCAATGCTCTGCGTCAAATTCCGGAAACGCTTAATAATATCATCCATGAGTATGACCGGCTTTCAAACAAAATTGCCTTTGGTGAACTGGAAATAAGAGGTGTTGCAGAGCGATTTTCAGGTGATTTTGCTTATTTAATGCAAGGTACAAATGCCATTTTAGATCGTTTTTGCATGTTGCTTGATAGGCTCCCCTCACCTGCTTTGATCTTGGACAAGCAAAAACGCATAGTTTATCTTAATGCCATATCAAAAGAATTAGTCGGGACTCATGCTTATGGTAAAGTTGCTCCTGATGTATTTGCTGTTGAAGATGCGGGTACACCAGACGATGCCCTTGAAAAAGCTTTTAAAACTTTACAACCAAGTCTTGGCGAAACAAAATGTCACCTGAATACGCAAACTATGGATATAGTCTATACCGTCACACCCTTTTTTGATGTAGAGCAAAAGTTTTCTTGTATGCTCATCATAGTCAACGATGTGACCAGTCTTAAAAGTATACAAAACACAACTATAGAAGTTGCTCACCAAGTCACAGTCATTGCAAAACAAACAGCCTCCTCCGCCGAGGAACTGGCAACAAAAGTAGAACAAGTAAGCCATGGCGCAAACGAACAAAAAGAGCGCGTCATCAGTACCTCAGTCGCCATGGAAGAAATGAATGCCACTGTTATTGAGGTTTCACAAAACGCTGCCAAGGCACATATTCAAGCAGAAAAAACACAAGAGAAAGCTCGTGAAGGTGCAGGTCTTGTGGAAGAAGTGGTGGGTGCCATCGGTAATGTAAATACGGTGTCCTCTCAACTGTCAGAAAATATGAAATCTCTTGGTAAGCAAGCTGAAGATATCGGCAGTGTGATGAGCGTTATTTCTGACATTGCCGATCAAACAAACCTTCTTGCACTCAATGCTGCCATTGAAGCGGCGCGTGCAGGTGAAGCAGGACGCGGTTTTGCTGTAGTTGCTGATGAAGTCCGTAAGCTTGCCGAAAAAACCATGAGTGCCACTACGGAGGTAGGTAATAGCATACGCAATATTCAGCAATCCACTTCTGTCAATATTACACATTTTGATAAAGCCAGAGATCTTATCAACAGTGCTACGGAATTGGCAAATACATCAGGTCAAGCATTAGCAGAAATACGTAATTTGGCAGAAGATAATGCTGATCTCATTGCCGTTATCGCCACCGCCGCTGAAGAGCAATCTGCCACTTCAGAGGAAATCACTCTATCCGTCACTGAAGTCAATCATATTGCTTCCACTATTGCAGAAGAAATGGAAACTGCCACCAAGGCAGTGCAGGAGCTGTCTGAATCTGCATCAAATTTACAAAAAAATTTGATAAAATTATCGTCTGCTTAAAAACTTTATAGTACCTTTTCTTTTTTTGGGGGAGTTAAACTCCCCCACTTGGAGCCACGACAACGCACTTGGCAAACGACGTAATAGCGTTGAGCGGTATTTTTTATATATTAAGTAATTTCGCAAAGTCTTTATCAGATATGATAAACTTGATTCCATCTATCTTGCAGTTATTACCACAGCCATGATTTTTGATGCACTTTTAATGTAAACACACTCTCATTTTTGACACAAAATGCAATTTATGGCATTAGATTAAGAAAGAGATAAATGTTATACATCAGTGTTTTATACGGATCCGGTTTGATGAACAATACTGTTGAGAAATTGCCGCTTAACGTGCACTCCATGTTTCTGTTGCAAGCTCTCACTTCTGTCAATTGTGCAGGAAACTTGTAGAAGAATTTTTTACTTTATCTTAAAGGTGTTTATTATGTTTTCAATTGAGAAAAAGTTAAATATTTTTATAGGTAGTGTGCTTCTTATAGTTGCTGCGGTTACCATTTTTATTAACTCATTGTTTTATTATGACAGCATGAGAGAACAACTTGTCAATCAACAACTTCCTTTAATTTCAAACGAAATTGTTGAAATAATTGACAATAAAGTATTAGAGGCAGGCCGAGCCGTTAGCCTTATTATTAAAAGCCCTACATTGCAAAATTGGATCGCAAAAGGAGAACCAAATGAAGATCTTGAAAGTATCTATGAAATGCTTGAAAGTATTCTTTCTACCTATGATGTCCTTGGCGCAAACTTTGTTTCAAGTCAAACTAAGCAATACACAGATTTAAATGGCACAAAAAGAGATTGGGCATACCGCGTGAGTGAAGTGGATACATGGTTCACAAATTTTAGAAATAGCAACGTTGACGGAAATATAGTTGTATATGTAAATGATCCTAAATGGGGTTATAAAGCATTTATTAACAGACGAGTAGAACATAATGGAACATTTGCCGGACTACTGTCTATTGTAATAGATATTCGTGATTTTGCAATAGAGCTAAGCTCACGCACAATTGGAATTGATGGGAATACTTTTTGTGTAGAAGAAAATGGAACTATCCGTCTTCATGCCGACACTTCACTTATTAATAAAAACATTGTTGATGTGTATCCTCAATATGCTGATGTTTTTTCTAAAATGCAAGGTTCAGAAAAATATTTTACAGAAGTTGAAGGTGAAACAAACGGTAAAAATGATACAATATATACTTTAAGCACACACATTCCATCTCTTGGTTTTTACCTTATTACTGAGGCTTCTGAAAATGAATTTATGTCAGAAGTGACAACAGCAACCATAACAAGTGTACTTGTTTCCCTTGTTTTAACAGTCATTTCTTTAGTTTTTGCTTTTATGTTTATTCGGAGTATTGTAAATCCATTAAAACAAACAGCACAATTTGCTCAAGCTGTAAGCAATGGTAAATTGAATGAATTGTTACAACTTGAACGTAATGATGAAATAGGTGTGCTTGCAGATGCTTTGCGCACAATGGTTGTCTCTCTCAGGCAAAAAATTCAACAAGCTGAAGAGGCAAGTGATTTAGCCAAGGAGCAAATGCTTGCCTCTGAAGCCGCAAGAAATGAAAGTGAATCTCAACAGAAAAAAATCATAAAAATACTTGATTCCATTTTAGACAACTCACACGATGCCGCAAGTATTTCTCTTGCACTGAACAATGCCGTGCAAGAGCTTAGCTTAGAAAACAATAATATTATTAATGGCACAAAAGAACAAATTCTTCAGGTGAAACGAACCAGTGACTCTCTAAATATTATGGTAAATACTTTTAATAAAATCATACAACTTACTGAAGATGCTGCCTTAAAAGAAGATCAAGCTCGCAATATTGCTTATGAGGGCGAGGTAAAGGTTCAAGCTGTCATAAAAGCTAATGAAAATGTGACTGAAAATGCAAATATTATGCGTTCAGCTATAGGCGAGCTACATAAGCAAACTATTGATATTAACAAGATTATTGAAACAATTACCGATATTGCCGACCAAACAAATCTACTTGCACTCAATGCTGCCATTGAGGCTGCAAGGGCTGGTGAAAGCGGCCGTGGCTTTGCAGTTGTTGCAGATGAGGTTCGAAAACTCGCCGAAAAAACAATGCTTGCAACCAGTGATGTAACTGTGGCAATCAATAAAATACATGAAGCTTCAACGCAAAATGACAAAAATATGAACAATACCTATTTAGCTGTAAATACTGCAACTGAATTGGCAGGTGAAGCAGGTGAAGCCTTAAAAAGTATTGTTGCATTAGCTAAACAAAATGTAGAACAAGTACATACCATCGCTGGGGCAATTTCTGAATTATCAAAGGATAGTATAAATATTTCAGACGCTCTTGAATCTGTTGAAAACATTACAGAACAAACAGTAAACGGTGTGACAATTTCTTTAAAAATAACCCAAAACCTTGTGCAACAAGCTGAAAAACTTGACTCTGTTATAGCAGACTTGCAACAAACTTCTGCTAATAGATAGGTAGAGAGTGTCTACATGAGATGAATTTTTAAATTCTCTCTGTGTTATATTTTATGGTCTTTTTTGGTCATGTATGTCTGGTATACACTCCCAGAAAGAATTTAACCCAAAATATTACTTTATAAGAAGTGCGTCATGTCAAAAAAACATATAAAATATTTATATTGTTTTTTCTTTTAAAAAG
>CAYJFB010000012.1:0-51732 GCA_964369685.1 uncultured Desulfovibrionaceae bacterium
ATAGAAGAGCCGCAAAGGAGAAGAACCAGAAGAACCCCTTCTTTGGGGAAGAACCGAAGAACCTCTTTTTGTCCCAAGTTGCACCTTTTTTCATATAAAAGGTTGGAACCGAGGTTGGAACGCAAAGAAATAAAAAAATGGCTTATGATTTTTTTAATCATAAGCCATTGAAATATCTGGTGGAGCTGAAGAGAATTGAACTCTTGGCCTCTTGAATGCCATTCAAGCGCTCTCCCAACTGAGCTACAGCCCCACATCACGAAAACACTTATAGCGGTACACTCATTCCTTGTCAAGTGTTTTTTTAAATTTTTTGAAAGTTACATGTCGAGAAGTGTTCCCTTCGGCGTCATCTCAATAATGGTGCGTTGTTAGAATGTGTCGCTAGTGATGTGGAGCTTACATCACTCCTGATTCTTTACGCTCATGAACCAACTGATATACTCGTTGTGCCAAGCGTGTCACTTCGGGTTTTGATATTTGATCGTCAGCACCGACAGTGTCGCCTTTATGACGTAATTTATCTGTAATCAAAGAAGAAAAAAGTAACACAGGTAAGTGTTTTAACATTGGATCTTCTTTGATTCGTTTACATAAGTTATGGCCGTCCATACTTGGCATTTCAATATCCGTCACTACCGCTTGTACATAATCGGTAACTCGTCTTCCTTCTTCTTCAGCTCTGGCTTTTAACTCCACAAGACGATTCCATGCCTCGCGACCGTTTGTAACCGATTCTACCTCAAAATTCGCCTTTTGGAGTAAGTCCTTCAACATTTCACGGATTAAATTGGAATCGTCTGCAATAAGGGCGCGATAACTCGTATCACTGCCCCAATCTATGGCGTCATCAAGACGCAAACCCAATGTCGGATTTAAATCGGCAACAATTTTTTCTAAATCTAAAATAAAAACAATATGACCCTCAAGTTTCACTACCCCTGTAATGGAACTCCCGGATACCATCGTTACATATTTATTTGGCGGCTCAACTTCTTCCCAAGATATACGGTGAATGCGATTGACACCGGCTACCAAAAATGCTGTTGTTACACTATTAAATTCTGTGACAATCACTTTCGGCGGTTCGTCGCCTTGAGCCGGCTCCTTACCCAACCACAAACTTAAATCAACAAGAGGAACAATGTTTGAACGCAAATTAAAAGCACCTAAAACGGCAGGATGCTGAACTTCAGGTAACTCTGTCACCTTTGGCATTCTGCTGATTTCAAGCACCTTGGCAACGTTTACTCCATAATACCCGCGATACAGTTTATTCGGATTGGCCGGATCATTACCAGGTTCGTCCAAATAAAATTCAACAATCTCCAGTTCGTTTGTTCCGGCTTCAAGCAGAATGTTGGTTTGTGACATCGGTCTCCTCCAACGTATTGGTCTCGTAGTACAAAAAAAGATGCGAACACAATTCCGCAATCATCACACTTCAGCCAACTTTTTTTTCAAAGCAGCCTCTATTTCATCAATCAAGCTGTAAGGCGTGGAGGCTCCGGCTGAAAGCCCTATTAATGACGCCCGACGTAAAATTTGACCATCGGGAAGATCGTCAACGCTTTCAATTAACATCGACAAAACCCCTTGATCCGCAGCAATTTGAACCAAACGCCGCGTGTTGCCGCTTTCACGTCCGCCAACGATAAACATCATGTCAACTTCTTGTGCTATGGCTATTGTTTCTTCTTGGCGCAAAGACGTTGCGGCACAAATCGTTGATAACACATGAGCTTGATTGTTTGTTCGAGTCAATTGTTCGGCAATTTGGTCAAAAAAAACTTTGTCTTGTGTTGTTTGCGCAGCCAAAACAAAAGCCGTGTCTGACGGTGGCGGCGTCTGTTCAAGGCTTTCAAGAGAACCAAAAACATGACACGTTCCACCGGCATAAGAGATTAAACCTTGAACTTCAGGATGTTTTTTTTCACCAAATATCCAAATGGGTAAACCGCTTGCCGTGGCTTTGGCAATGGCCAGTTGGGCTTTTTTGACTTTTGGACAGGTTGCATCAATAATTTGTACACCGCATGCATGCAGTGTTTTTTCTTCTTGTTGCGGCAAGCCGTGTGCACGAATGACAACCATATCACCCTCTTGCAAATCGTCCGCTGAATCAACAGAGACAACACCTCGTGCGGCAAAATCTGCAAGAACTTTTGGATTGTGGATAATAGAGCCATACATGACAATGCGTCTTGACTCGGATGGAGACACACAGAGCGCTTGTTCAAGCTGTTCAATCGCCAACCGCACACCCATACAAAAACCAGCGGTTTTGGCACGATAAATAGGCATAATACACATCCTTACCCGCCAAGTCTTCACTGGCACGGCTATAAACGACTATAATGATGTTTAAAAGCGCATAGTATATATCTTTTAAACACCTCTTATAAGAACCAAATGTATATTTTGGCTCCTAAAAATAATATTATCAAAACCCTTTGTTTGAGGCATACAGTTTGAAAGCCCATAGGTCAAGTCGAACAATGCGTTCTGAAGTTGTTTAAAAAAAAATAAAAGTTTTTTTACATTGAATTCCTTGCGCCTCAATGAAATATAACATTAAAAATGAGCAAAAAAATCATTTTTATCTTTTAAGTGAGATTATCCCTCTTGACAGAACAACCTTTTTTAGCAATATCCCAAAAAACACCTTTTGTATATGGCTACAAACACTAACCCTATGCACACATATGGAGAAAAAATATATTATGAGTGCCGAAAAAACAATGACAATTACAGGCGATATATTGCCTTGGGCACATGGTTCCGACTGCCGCGTTGCTGTGGTTGACGGTGATACTGAGTTCGGTGTGTTACCGCGTGGTGCCGGATCTGACTTGGTTGATTACCTCAGCGACAGAGTTGAAGTAAGCGGTATTGTTAGTGAGGATGAAGAAGGCCTTAAGCGCATTCTTGTACGACGCTATCATGCTGTAGATATCTTGGGGGAAGCATTGCTGTAAAGGAGATTAAAAAACTTTTTTTGATTTTCTTTTTGCTGATTTTTTGGGGACAGGTATCGTGAGCGTACACGTCCTCAAAATGTGTTCAGCTCTCGTCACAGAAGAGAACACGAATATTCATTTGTTGACGATTTTTCGTTACCGTTTATGAATATATTCTATATGGACATTTTTTTCTCTATAAAACAGATATCAAAATAAGACTATTTGAGATGATCTAAATAAAATATATACTATTCATTAAGCTATGTTGTGTATTGTTTCAAGAACAATACCGTATTATTAATCATATATTTCAAGTTATTCAATGGGATTTATGTGTCAAAAATTTATGTCATTGAGTGTGTTTGATTTTGCTTGTCATATCTGCTGACATTGAACATGGATATATGACGATATATACTGCATGGCTTTACACGCCGTTGCTTTTATGCCAAGGGCATTCTTGCGTTATAGAGTCTTTCAGGGTATACATAACCATTCGTGTACGCATATTGTTTTGAAACATATCATGAGACAGAGCAGAGCGTTTGTTTTTCTTTTATGATGTTTTTGCTGCTCTGCCAAGGAACGCTGTAGTGAACATTCATTGCCCCCAATGCCATTTTGAACGAAACCTTGATGTGAGCCACTTGTCGCCTTCGACAGTGATGGCAACGTGTCCGAAATGTCGTTTTCGTTTTCGTTTTCGTGATCCTTTGGAAGACGTACCTGTTGATGCTTCATCGGAATATCAAGTACAAACCACGGACGATCATCAAACACAACCGAATACGCCGCCTATGCTTGTTGTCCACGAAGAGGATGATCCCTTACCGCCCGGTGCACAAGTTGGTTTGGGAACACCACAATCTGTCGAGCAAACTGTATCGGAAATTCCTGAACAAGAAAAACAAAACCATCAACACAATACGCCTCAAACAGAAAAAACACCCTCAAACGTACTTTCTGAAAATAAAAAAAATACTTTCTTGACAAATAAACCGCAGCGAATTCAAACAATTGATGTTCCTTGGGAAAGACCCGAAAAATATGGGACTGTCGGTGGATTTATTCAAACAATACAAGGTGTCTTGTTTACGCCTTCACGTTTTTTTGTGAATTTGCCGGGTTGTAAAGACGGACTGACGCGTCCCGTTTTATTTTATATTATTTTAGGTGTGTATGAAACACTTCTAAAGATTTTTTGGATGCAAGATCTCGTCTCATCCATGGATGATTCCAATTTACAAGCTGTATTCAGTTCGGTCGGTAATAGTCTTGCCATGACGTTGTTATTGACGCCGGGTTTATTATTTATGCAGATGTTTGTTTATGCGGCGTTGTTTTTTTTGATGTTGCGTCTTGTGCAACCGGAAAAAGTTGTCTTTACGACGGTTGTACGAATTGTGGCTTACAGTGCGGCGCCTTTAGTTTTTTCTCTTATTCCCGGGGTGGGGCCTCTTATGGCTTCATTGTGGTTTGCTGTCTGCAGTTTTATTGGTTGTCGCTATGCATTGGATATGCCTTGGCATAAAGTGGCTTTGGCTTTGATTCCGCTTTATATGATTGGCTTCGCTGCAAATATTCAATTTATTTCACTTTTTCTTGCAGGGTAGTGTGACCTATGTCTCTTTTGCTGTACGCTTTTCGTCGATGTGCTTATGCTTTCATTTTGAGCGTTGTCATTTTGCCTTCTGTTTTTTTGATGGGGTGTGCAACCGCACATTTTGATCTGGCAAGTCAACCCGTAATTATACATGATCAGCTTGTTACTCTCAGTCCTCTTGAGGTCTATGTTTTTCCTGAAGGGCAACGAGAAAATCCCCCTACGGCTTTGTTTATACCTTTTCGTGTGACACAACCCATTACCGATCCGACGGTTATTGGGCAAAATGTGTCATACATGATTTGGCAACATTGGGTGCAAGAAAAAACATTTCCTGTCCTTGAATTTTCTCAGACAGGTATTCCATATCGCCCCGATGTTGCGCTCAACTTGGCGGCACGCAAAGGCGCTGACATGGTTGTTGGTGGATATATTACCTACCTGAGTGACGGCGGCACGGTTGGGGACACCCGTCTTTCGTTAACTGTTGAAATTTATGATGTGCAAAGTGGTATGCTTATGTGGTCAATGGCACAAGGTGCATTAATGACACAAGAACAACGTCGTGATTATCTTTTGCTTGCTGTGGAATCGCGCTTGCCCGGGGATCCTTTTGCTGCAACTGTTGCTGCCATTTCCAAAACAATGGCACAAAAGGTTCGAGATTGGGTCGGTGCTGCTGAACAAGCATTTCCACCGCCAACAACCTCATCCACTTTCAGTAATGAACCCTCTGCTTTTTGATTTTTTTTAGGGAGACCGTTCTATAAGGTGAGGCGTTGTCATGATCTCACTTAGAATCCTGTGAGGCAATCAATAATGTCTCTCGTTACAAGTTTTTATGATACAAGCGGATAACGGCATGGTTCGTCATCCGCTTGTATCATAAAAACGTTGTAAAGTTTTTGCTTTTGAGTTGTGTTTGTGTGTTGTATATGTTATATTGAAAGTATTTTTATTTTTTAATACTGAAATGACAAGGAAAAAATAACCATGAATAGCATTATGCGTATAATCATGTTGATGATACTCTTTTTTTTCTCAACAAGTCCATCTCTTTTTGCTAACGAAATGAAGCGTGATACTTCAATGAATATTGTTGTGACAACATTTCCAATATATGATTATCTGCGTGAAATTATTGGCTCTACACCAACAAAATTTACATTATCACTCATTATTGACAATGGTATAGACTTGCACAATTATCAACCTTCAACAGAGGATATAGCCACAATTTCAAATGCAGATGTATTTATTTATAATGGTGGAGAATCTGATGTATGGGTAAAAAAAATTCTTTCTCAGGCCATGAATAAACAGATGAAAACCGTTCATTTGATGGAGCTTTTGGGTGATCATGTTAAAAAAGAAAAGATCGTTGAGGGCATGGAAAAACATGATCATATAGGACATGATCACACCGCTCATAAGCATTCTGGTGAACATGATCATAGACATCACAACCATGATGAACATGATCATAGAGAGCATGTTCATGACATGCATATACACGAAAAGGATGCTCATGATACCGATATTTTTGACGAACACATTTGGCTTTCATTAAAAAATACAATCATTCTTTCTGAAAAGCTTTCTTCTCTCTTGCAAGCTTTAGATAGTCAAAATGCCATATATTACGCACAAAATACAGATAAATATATTCAACAATTACAAAATCTTGATATGTCCTATCAAGAAAAATTAAGCAATGCGAAGAGAAAAACTGTCCTTGTTGCCGACAGATTTCCTTTGCGATACTTTTTAGACGATTATGGTATTTCATATTATGCCGCATTTCCCGGTTGTTCTGCAGAAACGGAAGCCAGTTTTGCAACAGTGATTTTTTTATCTAATAAAATAAATGAGTTAAATTTGGAACGAATTCTTATTATTGATAACAGTAGCAATAACATAGCACAAGCAGTTATTCAAAGCAGTAATAATAAACATGCTGACGTTCTTTCTTTAAATTCGCTACAAACAGTTACAACAAAACAACTTTCAGAAGGGATAACCTATTTGTCTGTTATGAAAAAAAATCTTGAAACGCTGGAGAAAGCGTTACATTGAATCAACTATTTATGTATGCTACACGGTTTTGTGCACCATACGAGGACACAGCAAATATAGAATGAAACAAATATGTTGTACTGAACTGTCTATCGGCTATGAAAAAATTGTAGTACAGAAACATGTCAATTGTATCGTTGATCGTGGTGATTTTTTACTTTTGGTTGGCAATAACGGCACCGGAAAAAGTACGTTTATGAAAACGCTTTTGGGATTATTACATCCTCTTTCCGGACGTATCGAATTTGCAAACGGTGTGCGATCGTCTGATATGGGGTATTTACCGCAACAAACACAAAGACAAAAAGATTTTCCTGCTTCGGTTTGGGAGGTGGTGCTCTCCGGACATATTAATAAGCATGGTTTACGTCCTTTTTACAATAAAAAGGAAAAACTCCGCACAGATGAACTGCTTGAAAAGACGGGTATTGCTCATTTAAAGCACCTTTCTTACAGCAAGCTTTCCGGAGGGCAACAACAGCGTGTTCTTTTGGCGAGAGCTCTTTGTGCGTTAAATAAAATTCTTTTTCTTGATGAGCCAACCTCTGCCCTTGATCCTGATTCTACTATGGAGATGTATGAGCTGCTTGAGCAGCTCAACAAAGATGGGCTGACAATCATAATGATTACACACGACATTCAGAATGCACTGAAATATGCACAAAAAGTGCTTTTATTCGATCAAGACGTTCGCTTAATGGATAAGGAAACGTATTTTGCAACAGTCAACGCATGCATGGTTTGTAGTGCAGAAAGAGAAGAGTAAATGGAAAGTGTTTTTCATGAATTGCGTGTCTATTTTTCTTATCCATTTGTATTATATGCGTTTATAGTTGGTATTTTGATGGCCTTATGTGCATCGCTTGTCGGAACGAGTCTTGTTTTAAAACGGCTGTCGTTTATTGGCGACGGGTTGTCGCATATCGCTTTTGGTGCAATTGCCGTAGCGTCTGCGTTAAAGCTGACAAACAATACAGTTCTTGTTTTTCCTATTACGGCATTGTCTTCGCTGATATTGTTACATGTTGGCGAAAATAAAAAAATCCACGGTGATGCAGCTATTGCGATGATGTCGGTCGGTTCGCTTGCGATAGGTTATATGCTTTTAAATCTTTTTCCGACAAGTTCAAATATTGCTGCAGACGTATGTACGACGTTATTCGGTTCAACATCTATTTTGACGCTCACTCCGTTTGATGTGTGGCTTTGTTTCATACTGTCAATTGTTGTCATTCTTATTTTTATATTTTTTTATCATAAAATTTTTTTGGTTACTTTTGATGAAGGTTTTGCAAAGGCAACGGGTCTGGCCACGCATTTTTATCATCCTTTATTGGCTGTTACTGTTTCGGCTGTTATTGTTGTTGCCATGAATTTAGTCGGATCGTTATTAATTTCTGCTTTGGTTGTTTTTCCTGCGCTTTCTTCTATGCAATTATTTGGAAGCTATAGGAATGTGGTGTTTTCTTCTCTTGTGGTTTCTGTTTTTTGTGCTGTTGTGGGTATGTTAGGGTCTATTCTTTATGGAACACCTGTGGGGGCAACGATTGTTATTGCAAATGTTCTTGTGTTTTGTGCAGCGTATGGTGTTGCAAGAATCATACGATAAGTGCTTTTGCTATAGAGTTGTGACGCTACAGAATCAATAAAGAATAGGATCCGGGGGGAGGCAATGCTTTAAATATCCCCCCAGAAAGAAAAAATAGTCATTACGAAGCGACACAAGAACGTACAGAGGGGTTTGTCGAAACGCTTGTTTCATGAATATTTGCGCCGACAGTGCGAATACTTGTCACCTTATCTTGTACGAAGAAATCAATACCACACTTTCCTTGTACTTTATTGGTACCGAGTAGTGATCCCTTAATTCCCCCAAAAGGTGCATAAGGATGAGGAGCACACACACCAATATTGATACCGACCATACCTACATCTGCTTCACGGCTGAATACTTCTGCATAATGCTGACTCTGGGTAAAGATACAAGCGCCGTTACCAAATTCTGATGAACGAATAAGATTGAGTGCGTCCTGCATATCCGCCACTTGAATCGCAGCCACAACAGGCCCAAACACCTCAGTTGTAAATAAGGGATTGCAAGGTGTTACATCACGTAAAATCGTGGGTCCGATGAAATAGCCGTTTTGATTTTTTTGTGGTAGTTCAGGGTTTCTTCCGTCGAGAATGAGTTTGCATGCACCGTGTGCAAGAGCCTTATCCACAAAAGCGCTTACAGTTGCCAAGGCTTCCTTGGAAATCAGCGGTCCCATGAACACTTCAGGATCAAAAGCATCACCGACAGTAATGTTTTTCGAAGCTTCAACCATACGTTCCAGAACCGTTTCATATAACTCAGGAACAATAGCTACAATAGAACCGGCAAGGCAACGCTGGCCGGCAGAACCATAGCATGAAATAAGAAAATTATTAATAAAAACATCTATATCTGCATCTTCCATAACCAAAAGCATATTTTTTGCGCCGCCAAGGAGCATGCTGCGTTTGGCACCCTTGGCGCACCCTGCCGCAATACTTTTGGCTGTTGGCGTAGAACCGACAAGACAAACACCGGCCATACGCGCATCTTCATACCACGCCTCCGGCACATTTCTGTTTCCATGTACAACATTGACAACACCGGCAGGTAATTCTATTTCCATAAAAATTTCACACATATGTTGCATAAAATATGGTGACAATGTCGAAGGCTTATAGATAAACGTGTTTCCGGCACCGATGGCAAAAGGAATAAACCAACCAAACACCAAAGCAGGAAAATTAAACGGCGCAACACCGCCAAAAACACCAAGAGATTGTTTGACTATTTTTACAGAAATATTTTGCGCGATTTGGTCTACGGTGTCTCCTTGAATCATAGCAGGAATAGAGCCGGCCATTTCAAGAATTTCAATAACACGTTGTACTTCGCCTCTGGCTTCTGAAATGTGTTTTGCTTGGTCATAGGCAATGCTTTGTGCCAGTTTTTCAAGATCACGCACCATACACGCGTGTATTTTATAAAGATAACTGATTCGTTTGGCAATGGGAACATGTTTCCATGAACGATACGCTTCATGCGCCGAAGCGATGGCTTGCTCAACAGTGTCCGCATCAGACAACGGCACTTCACCGATACACGCACCTGTAGAAGGATTATAAAGCGGTGCGGTATCACATTGAGAGGTTTTACCGTCTTTTGTGATCGGTGTTTCAACCCATGTTCCGTTAATAAAATTTCTAATACGAATGTAAGGGCGTTCAGACATACTAAACCTCCATATAGATTGTGTGTCATACGAAAAATATGACTTTCCATCAGTATATAGATAAATTTGACATACTGTGATGTAGCGAATGCTACACGACACACAATAATTATATTTTTTTGTGAGGCTTGAGTCGTCTAAATATTTCCTATTTCATGCAATATATTAATATTATTAATAATAACTTTTTTACTTGTAAATAAATCAATAGCTCCTCGGCGTTGAAGTTGTTGTATCGCTCTTGCCAGTGTCGTACGATGTATACCAAATAAACTTGCAATATCTTGTTGAGTCATGTTTAGTGGAAAAACATGTTCATGTTTATTTTGTTTATAGGCTTCAATAATAAATCGTGCTAAAAGCATTGTAGGTGTACCAACACCCATTTCTGCAAGATAGGCATAATGAATAAGCATTTTTGTGCCCATCGAACTCATAATGTTCGCGATAAGATGCGGATAGGTGATGATAAAATGTTCATCAGCCAACAGGTTTTTATTAAAAAGGAACACTTCTGTATCAGTAACACACCGAAAATGACATATGGGATTAAATGACGATACACTTCGTGCTTCATTAAAAATACAATCCGGTTTCACAAAAAGAGCCAAGCGCTCAATACCTTCTGCAGAATAATAAGAAACAACCACTTCGCCCTTGGTGAGATAATAAAAACCGCCTGATGATGTGTGAGGAATAATATTTCCTCGTTCATAGAACAAAGGTATTGCCAAGTGGAGCACTTCGCGCCATGGGCAATTTTGTGCGGCTATTTCCCCAACATAACCAAGACTGATGTCTTTTTTTTGTTGTGTTTCTGAAAAAGGCATGTGAACTCCTTTTAAAGTCATGCTCGACAAATTTTTCTTTTTTTAAATAATATATATTAAAATTATCTGTTAGTTAACATGAAAAATATTGCTTATTAAGTCCTCATCTTTATTTTGACTGTGTCATTTTACTGTTTACTTTGTGTAAAAGAAGAGGAATAAGAAAACCAACAACAATAAAAAGACACAATAATATATTTTCATTATTGATTTGAATGGGGTGAGTAAAAGGAAACAATGAAACCAATGAACCTGCCAAGATGCCGGACAAGAATGATAGAGTGGCTTTAGAATATTTTTTTAAACAGTGATGAACAATATTTGTAAAAGACAATAAACCACACAATGTACCTAAGAGAAAAGTTATTATTATTAACAGATTAAAATCTGTAACAGCTTCTAAAATAAATTGATATTGCCCCATTAAAACAAGAATAAACGCGCCTGATATACCCGGTAAAATCATAGCACAAATGGCAATAAAACCGGAAAAAAAGATAATAGGATATGTATGTGGTAAAGCGATCGGTTGAAAAAACATAATCCATATTGATAAAACCGTGCCAACCAGAAAGAGGAATGAAGAAATAAATCCATTGCCTTGTATGATGAATACGTTTTTTGCCAATAAACATAAAGAGGACAGCACAAGTCCAAAAAAAGACGCCCAGACAACATGTATATGTGTTTCCATAAGATACACAACAACATTCGCAAGCGAAAAAATAGCTGTAACAATACCTAAACCCAAAGGAAGGAGAAAACCCCAAGGTATTTTTTTTATGGCGGTGTTCCATTCACGTTTATATAATAATAGAAACATTTTTTTATCAAAAGTTTGAATGCTTTGTAAAAGCTTTTCATAAATACCGGTGATAAAGGCTATGGTTCCTCCTGAAATTCCGGGTACGGTGTCTGCCGCGCCCATTGCCAGACCACATAAAAAATAATGTAATGTGTTTTTTGTAGACAGTCTTTCGTCGTTGTTCTGATGCATGGTTATTCCTATAGTATGTTTTGATTTTATCGAAGAATCAGAATTATACCTTATCGTCTATAATATCATGAAAAAATATATTACTAAAAAAGAGTGTTGCTCAGGCTTATGTTTTTTGAAATTTGTGCCGATAAGAGAAGTGAAGAAAGATGGGACAACATATACAAAAAATATACGCGACGGAACACACAATGATCAACACGCTCTCTGGATTCAAAATATATACCAATGCAAGCACGGTCGGACAGGATGTTTTTTCTAACCCTCGGCAAGAAAAAACGGCTCGAAACGATCTCGTCTCTTTTCCGAAGCATTCGCCGACGTCTCGCCGTTCATCTCTTGAAGACGCGGAAGCGACAAATCCTGAACAACTTCGTGAACGGATTCAAGCGCAAGAAGCGTCACTGTATACCGCAACAGGTACATTACGTTCACGCGCACCGATACAGCCCTTTGAAGCTTCAATGACTTCGTTGGAGTTTCACACAAAAGCGTCTCGTTTTATCGAACAAGACAATCATGCCTCACAACATCTGTTTGATGAAAGCGTCACACAGATACACCATAATCAAAAAAATCCTCTGCAAACCGTTGTACACGCTGCATCTTGGAATGCAACGGATATGACGGGTCGACAGCCGAATGTAACAACGACTATGACGACACAAACGTTGCCAAATTCAACCATTATGGCGACACACATGGAAAAGGTTACGGCTTTTTATACTCATGTACGTGGTGAAACAGGTTTGGCTCCCGTTTCTTGGCGTTCAGGTATCTCTTTTTCTGTATAAAACATCTTGTATGACCGTTCTGTTTTGATTCTTCCTTCTCCCTCAAGAAAACGACATCACCGTTCAGAGCAAGAGCATACCCAAAAAATATTTATAGTTTGAGTAACTCCAGACGTGCAGGCATAAGACGAACATCGGTGAACCGTGCTTCTTGGCTATAAAAGAGACGGACAAAATGATTTTTTGGACAATGGTTTGCAGAAAGTGGAATGAGTGCTTGTCCGTTTGTAAAGGTGATGTTTTTGATATTGGCAAGCGTCGTTCCGTCGTGTGGAGTGAGCGGAACGGTTTGTTCTTTGGCACAAAGGACGAGATCGTGTAGCTCTGTAACTGTTTCAGAATGCAAAATGATGCCTGCAGGGTATTTTTGAAAAAAGCCTTTATGATATACGGAATAGCAAACCGTTTCAGCATGTCCAAGCCCAACAACATGCTGTATCCCTTTTGAATAGCATGAAAAATACGGAATTCGACAGAAAATGGTTATATACATTCGTGTAGCATTGCTTTGTTCTGCATGAAAGTTGTTTGTTGTGTTGTATTCTTGTCGTGTGCAGTGACGGCGTGTGCTGTCTTTTACGAGTGTGTTGTGGGAATTTTTTTTATCTGACCATACAACAAGTGTTTCTTGGATTGTTTCGGGCCAGTTCCAAGTGAGTTCCACGGAACCGGTTTGCACATGGCTTTCTATATGTGATACTTCTGGTGCGGATACAAGCGGACAGGCTTTACCTGCCAAGACTGTTGTCTTGTATACGGTACAGGGGATGACGTGTAATGTTTTGAGTTCTTCTTCGGATGCATTGACGACAGCAAGGGCACGGTGCAACGATAGCGGCGTTGTATCGAAGTATTCAGGCTGTTCAACGTTGGTGTTGGCGGGTTGAACAGCCAATAAATCCAGTTTTTGTTTGTCTGCCAATGCTTCAAGTGGAACAAGATCGGGCTTCAGCGATTGTTCTATGGGGAGCAAAAGAAAAATGACGTCACCGCGTGTCGGTGCTGTCCAAGTCAGTGTCAGATGTTGTTGACAACAATACACATGCAGATCGTCAACCGCTGTAAGATGGAGTTGAGGTATTGCTTGATGATAAACTGGTACGGATTGCCGTTGCTTTGTCGGCGTTGTTGGATCGGTATAATTGGCGGTGATGGCGTATAAGTAGGTTTGACCGCTGACGAGTTGGGTATCGTGAGCCGTGTTGTTGTTTACAGAGAGTTCTTTGGCTGCATTGAGATTGAGCATGCCTTTTTCAGGAAATGTATTTTCAGGCAAACGCCATACACGAATATTTGCGGTGCCTTTTGGAGTGTCCCAGCGGAGCGTACAACTTGTCTCATCTGTTTGGCTTTGGATGTTTTCAGGAGGTGGCGTTAGAAAAAGCGGTCCGACGCTGCATGGTTCTGAAGGTTGCGCATTGATGTTGTCGGAACGAAAGGCAAAGAGACTATAATACCAATTCATACCGCCGTGTGCTTGAGAGTCTTCATAGTCTGTCTGAGTTGATTTTTGTAACAAAGACAGGCCATCTTCAACGTGCTGTGGGATGGCATCGGCTTTACGGACGAGTGTATACAAGAGCGCATCGTTTGCTATTGGTGGTGTCCAAGCAAGGTGGAGTGTCTTGTTGTGTTCTTTATATGTTGTGGTGAGTGTCTTGATGGGCAAAGGCGGCAGTGTTTGTAAGGCTTGCAGAGCTTCCGGCAAATCAGTGCATGCTTCCAAGGCTTTTTCAAGACAGCTTTCAGCTTCACGGAATTGTTGTTGTTGTCTGTACTGTTCGCTTTCACGCAATTGTTCGCGGGCGTCGCCGAGGGCTTTAGTAATTAAGTTGAGTGCGCGTTGGAAGGCTTCAGGACCGCAGATTTGAATGGCTTCGGTGACACATTCGTGCGCCGCATGCATTTGACGGTTACGCAACAACGGCACCAAACGTGCGGAAAACGTTTGCTGGCGATGATTTGTTTGTAAGAGTGTGTTGTGTAGTGTTTTGGCTTTTTCCCAGTTTGGCCAATGTTTCAGGCATTGTTCCAGATATTCGACGGCTTGTTCGGGGTTTGTTTCGATCGCTTGTTCGGCTTTTTTAAAGAGCTCTTCAACCACTTCAATATCGGCCACATCTGCCGCACATTGCGTACATACTGCTTGATTGCTTGGCAAACGGGCACTACAGGCAGGGCAATCAATAATCAATTTTTCTTTGCAGTTCCAACAATATGTCGCTTGTGTGTCGTTTGCCAAACAACCACAAAAGCCACACTGTGGCAAGGGGCTACGGGGGATATTTTCTGTGCTGTCGATTTGTACTGTCCAGCGACGGCGTTGTGCTACGGCTTGGATATAAGAGCGTGTTTCCGTTTGGGATATGCCTTGAGTGCTTGCCAAAGTCGCCATATCGTTTAAGGCTTTGGCATTGATGCTACCGTTTTTTGCGGCAAGGGGGAGGACATCAAACAATATACTGTCAAGACGTTCGTCGGTCAGGGTTGTGTTATAGCGGCGTTTGCCATCTTCCGAACTGAAGATGGCAAGGCATTGGCCGGCAAGTTCTTTGGCAGCGGATGTGCGATCATTGTGTTGTCCGCTGCGTAGGAGTGAACGATTGAGTTGTTCGGCGCGGGTGTGGAGCGTTTGTGCAGTACAGCGCTGACTCAATCCCAAAAATTCATATAAATCACGTTTATTAATGTGGTTGAGTGCGTCACGAATCCTGCGTGCTGTTGTGGTTTCCAAGGCTTGTCGTTGTGGTTCTTTTGTTTCTGTGTTTGGTGGTGTGGCTTGTAAGCCTGAGGCAAGAACCAGTCTTTCCACTTCGGCTCTGCCGAGTTCGCGTACAAAACGGGCGCAGTCTTGATTGATGAAAGCGGAAATATTGCCTACACGGCCTTTGGCAAAATGGAGCATGTTGCTTAAACGAGTTCGAGCTTCGGTCAGCCGTTTTTCACGAGCTTGTTTGGCGAGTTTTGCGTGTGTTTGTCGTTGTATGGGATCGGCCAATGTTGTGCGAATTTGGGTAAGAAGTTGTAGATTGCGTGCGGCGAGGCGGGCGTCTTTCGGGGTGCCTTCGGTGCTTTGTTTTGACCATTGGCGTTGTTTTTCACGAATACGCGTTTCGATGTTGTTTTGATCTTGTTCATCGGGATCAAGTTCCAACAGCTCATAATAGTTTAGTTCATCCGCCATGACGCAATCCTGTTTGATGTTTTTATTTTTTCTGGTGGAAATTTTTTCTTCCAGATTCCTGTGAGGCAGCAGTTCTGATTATGAAGTTGTTTCAGTATATTAGAATTCTAAAGTAAAATTATTTTTTGTTGTCGGATATTACAGCCGTTTTGCTTTGGCACGCATACGGCGTTCAATTTCAAGAACATTTTTATGTTTTTGCAGTGGCCATTGAGGAGCAAGCAAATCGTCGCGTTGGGGATCCGCTACCACACGGTGGACTTGAATATCCGAACGCAACAACGACAACGCTTCCACAATTTGTTCTAAGTAGGTTTCGCGCTGCAATGGTTTATATCGCCCTTCCAAAAAATCATATGCCAAGGGTGTTCGTTTGCACACAAAGAGATTATGAAACTTGACACCGTGAACAGGTAAGTTATTGATACGGTGTACACTTTGAATCAAGTCATTTGGCGCAGCCTGTGGCAACCCAGCCATAAGGTGCACACAAACAGAAAGTCCTGCTTTGGCACAACACTCTATGGCTTTGACAGAACAAGCGGCGTCGTGTCCGCGATTGATGGCTTGCAGAGCGGTATTGTCAAAGGTTTGTACGCCAAGTTCGAGCCATTGCACGTCAAAAGGGGTTTCTGCCAACACGAGAGCTTTTTCTCGATCAACACAATCAGGACGTGTACCGAAAGAAAATCCTACACAGTCAGGCAGGTGTTCCAAATTTTTGACAAGAGTGCGTAATCGTGATGTGGGTCCGTAGGTATTGGAAAACGATTGCATATAGGCAATAAACAATTCGATTCCCGAAGAATGACGAAAGTGCGTATGCCAGTGTTTCCATTGAGAAAACACATTCATACCGGCAAGTCCCAAACCCGAACCAGAACCGTGTGCATTACAAAAAGTACATCCTGTCACAGACAGTGTTCCGTCTCGATTGGGGCAGGTACTGCCGACATCTAAAGGAATTTTTTGTACCTTCTGACCAAAGCGGCGTTTTAAATCCGCAGAAAAAGAATTCCAAAGTAGCATCTTTTGTATTGACAGTGTTGCAGGTTTTGCAGAACAATAGGCGACTGAAGTTAAGCATACTCTTTCAGCAACAAGTGAGCAAGCACCTATGGCCAAAGTTTTTGATTTTGTACTCGGCGTCTTTTCCAGCGATCTCGCCATTGACCTTGGCACAGCCAATACCTGTGTGTATGTCAAAGGCGAAGGCATTGTTTTGCGCGAACCGTCTGTTGTGGCGGTTAAAAAAGATCTGCGCGGCAACAGCGTTGTGCTGGCTGTGGGGCAAGATGCCAAACGAATGCTTGGGCGTACACCCGGCAATATTCAGGCAATCCGTCCTATGAAAGACGGTGTCATCGCTGATTTTGAAGTGACTGAAGCCATGTTGCGGCATTTTATTGCTAAGGTGCACAATCAACGACGCATGGTGCGTCCGCGAATCATGATTTGTGTCCCCACAGGCATCACTCAAGTTGAAAAACGGGCGGTGAAAGAATCGGCACAAAGTGCCGGTGCACGTGAAGTGTATTTGATTGAAGAACCCATGGCAGCGGCTATCGGTGCAAATCTTCCCATTCAAGAACCCACGTCCAATATGGTCGTGGATATTGGTGGCGGAACTACGGAAGTGGCTGTGATTTCGCTTTCGGGTATTGTGTATTCGCGTTCCGTGCGTGTCGGCGGCGACAAGATGGACGAATCCATCATGACCTATATCAAACGCAAATATAACATGCTCATCGGTGAATCGACTGCCGAAGAAATTAAAATCAAAATCGCTTCGGCGTATCCTATGGATCCTGAACAACAAATCGAAGTCAAAGGACGCGATCTTGTGACGGGTATACCACAAAATATTAACATCACATCCGAAGAAGTGCGTAAAGCCATTTCAGAACAAGTTGACAGCATTGTCCAAGCCGTGCGTATAGCCCTTGAACAAACACCCCCCGAATTGGCTGCCGATATTGTTGATCGTGGAATTGTTCTGACCGGCGGAGGTGCGTTGTTGAAAGGCCTTGATCAGCTGTTGCGCGAGGAAACTTCGTTACCCATTACGGTTGTTGAAGATCCACTTTCTGCCGTAGTTATGGGAACGGGACGTGCTTTAGACAATATTGACGTGTTGCGTGATGTATGTATTGATTAATGATACATAATGACATTTTTTGTGTTTTTTCGGGCTTTTTTGGTTACACACCGCATGCGGATATACCTGCAAAGCCCATTTTTTTTGCAAAAAACGCGTCCATCTTTGCATGAAAACGCATCAGAGCCTTGCTCCTTTTGTTTTTTCTCAACGAAATGAATGATAGTCGTTTTATCTTTGGGTGAAAAGGCTTTCAGAGTCGTTTGAACTGCGGTACATGGTCAGTGCAAAACACACGAACATGCCGCAGGAACAAAAGGGGGCGGGGGGCAACGCCTCCCCCAAAAAAAGAAAAAAGAACTTTGTATTATGCCCTTTAAACGTTTTTTACTCATTCCCGTACTTTTATTGCTCTTTTTTCTGGCTATATACAGTTTGAATAGGAGTAGCGGTACGTTGGATTCCATGACTTCGTCTACCGGTTTGGAACTGGTCGGCGTTGTCTTAAAAAGTATTCGCTTGATACAAGATTCTGTCGGTGGAGTATGGCAAGATTATGTCAGCACTGTCGAAAATCGACAAACCAATCAGATATTGCATCGACGCCTCGAAGAAGCCGAAGCTCAACAAATAGTGATGGCTGAAGAACGTGCCGAATTGGTGCGTTTGAGGAAATTGCTTGAACTGCCTTCGCCTCCCGAATGGCAACGTTTGGCGTGTCGGGTTTTAGGTTTTCGCATGGGGCCGAACGCGGTTTTACAGAGTGTGTTGATTAACCGCGGTTTTTTAACAGGTGCCAGACCGGGAATGACGGTCATGTCAGTACAGGGGCTTGTGGGGCGTGTCTATCGCGCAGGTTTGTCTACGGCAACGGTTTTGTTACTTACCGATTTGGGAAGTCGTGTTGCCGTTGTTGGACAAGAAAGTCGTGCTCAGGGAATTTTTGGTGGTTTAGGTTCCGAACAACCGTTAGAATTGCGTTTTATGTCCAGTAACGTTGCTTTTAAACAGGGCGAATTGTTGATGACTTCAGGTATGGATGAGGCTTTTCCCAAAGGTATCGCGCTTGCCCGTGTTGTATACAGCGCGACAGACAAAGTGCAAGCTGAACTGTTGGTGGACTCGGCCATGCTTGAAGAAGTGTTGCTCCTCGCGCCGCAAGCTGTCACGGCACCTGTGATTTTATCTGATCCGCTCCTCAATCCGTCTGCATCCGTTGTGGCGGAACCTGCTCCTACGGAATAGTGCCTCATGTCTGCGCGCAATGTGGTTTGGTGGGGTATTTTTTTTATTGTGGGAATTTGGTTGCAATTAGCGATTCCCGGTATTGACGTCTTGGCTGCGGGATTGTTGTTGACCTTGCAAGAACGCAAATTTTCACAAACGATTGTCATCTTGATTCTGCTTATTCTTATTCAGGAAGGGACGGGCACTTTGCATTTCGGTGCCGGTATATTGTGGTATTTTTTTCTTGTGGTATTTTTCTTTTTGGGACGTTGGATTTTTGCAACAGAAAACATGCTGTTTATGGTGTTGTTTGGGATGGGATCCGGAGTGACGCACTATGTGATCATTCACATTATGCTTGTTTTACAAAAGCACAGCATGGATACTCGTCTTCTGCAAGATGAAAGTATTCTACAGGCATTGCTTTTGCCCATAGCATGGAAATTGGCGCAACTTTTGCGTCCTTTGAGTCGTAGCCATGAAGAAACTGTTTGAAAAAGAACACAAAGAATTTCGTTCCATCGGTATTCGCTTGGATTCCGAAGGCTATCAACCCTCGCGTGTTGGATTGATGTTGTTGTTGAGTTTGGTTGTTTTTTTATTTTGTTTGTTTGCATTGCGTTTTTGGTATCTGCAAGTGCACCGTGGCGAAGAATTTGCCCAAAAAGCTCGCGATAACCGTCTGCGTGAAGAACAAACCTATGGTTTGCGAGGCATCATAAAAGATACACAAGGAAACGATCTGGCAGAAAATCGTCCTGCTTTTGCCCTCACGCTCACAAGAGAAGACTGTCCGGATATCCCCGCAACCTTGGCTCAAGTCAGTCATTGGTTACACATTCCCCTGACAGACCTTGAACAAAAATATCGCCAAGACGTACGCAAAAGTAAAGAATTTGAACCCATGATTTTACAAGCAGACATGTCGTTCACCGAAGTGGCGCGTGTCGAGGCCGAGATCATCCGTTGGCCCGGTTTACAAATCGTTACTCGCACAAAACGCACCTATCCCTACAAAGACGCCTTCGCACACATCTTAGGATATGTAGCCGAAGCCAATGAACGCGATTTGCAAAATGATGACTATTTGGCTCTTGGCGACAATGTCGGCAAACAAGGCCTTGAATTTGTGTTTGAAAAAAGTTTACGCGGTGAAAAAGGACTCAATAGCATTGAAGTCAATGTCTTGGGTCAAGCAATGAGCGAACGCCGACTCATTGAACCATCTGACGGAACAGACTTACATCTGACCCTCGATGCCGAATTGCAAGAAGCCATTGTTGATATTCTCGGTGACAAAACAGGCAGCGTGATTGTCATGGATCCTTTCAACGGTGCGCTCAAGGCCTTGGTGACAACACCGGCTTACGACAACAACCTTTTTGTACAGGGTCTTTCACAAAAAACATGGAGTGCCTTGCGTGACAGTCCGTATTTTCCTTTACAAAATCGTGCCATTCAAAGTGTGTATCCACCGGGTTCGGTATGGAAACTTTTGATGGTGGGGCTTTTTTTGGAATCGGGCATCACACCTGATGAAGAAGTATACTGCTCCGGCGCAACCAAATTGGGAACACAAACCTTTCGTTGTTGGCGCCGTGGCGGACACGGATGGGTCGATATGGAGAAATCATTGACGGATTCCTGTGATATTTATTACTATTTAATGGGTGAAAAACTTGGCATCGATAAAATAGAAGCCTTTGCCCTTGCCAGCGGCTTCGGAAAACTGACCGGTATTGATTTGCCTCATGAAAAGACAGGCTTGGTTCCTTCTAAGGCATGGAAACGCCGTCGTTTTGATGAACCGTGGTATCGTGGCGAAACCCTCAACGCTTCTATAGGTCAAGGGCATGTGTTGACGTCTCCGCTACAAATAACAACCTTTGTCAGCGCACTGCTTAACGGCGGAACACTGTTGAAACCACGCCTCTTGCACTCTGATCCTGTCACTGAACGCGGCACATTGCCCATGAGTGCCGCAACACGCGCGTTTATCCTTGATGCAATGATCAAGACGGCTACCAAAGGCACAGCCAAAGTGCTTGCCCGTTCCGATATGGTTTTGGGAGGTAAAACAGGTACGGCACAAGTTGTGCGAATCAAAATGATCGGTAATCGCCGACTGAAAACCGAAGAAATGGCTTATTTTGAACGTGATCACGCATGGATCGCCACATGGGGTGACAAAGACGGACAAACCCTTGTGGTCACCGTCATGATTGAACACGGAGGCGGCGGTAGCAGCACCGCAGGTCCCATCGCTCGTCAAATATATGAAAAAATATTTGGTGCACAACCCATTATCGCCGATAGCACTCCTGAAAACAGAGGAATAAGCAATGCTTCAACACACTGATATTCTTACATGGGAAACCTTGCCTCTGTGGCTTGATACGCAGCGCAAAGCCGCAAAAAAAATCGTTTTTACCAACGGGTGTTACGATATCCTGCACCCGGGGCATGTTGATCTCTTGGCGCGTGCCAAAACCTTTGGGGATGTACTTCTTTTAGGTTTAAACAGTGATGATTCGGTTCGTCGTCAAAATAAAGGCACAGATCGGCCGCTCAATCCGTTTGCGGCGCGTGCGTTTGTTTTGGCACACCTTGCCAGTGTCGATGCGGTTGTCGGTTTTGAAGAAGACACACCGGCACGCTTGCTTGAACTTGTTCAACCCGATGTGCTTGTAAAAGGCGGCGATTGGTGTGTTGAGCATATTGTCGGACGTGAACACGTCGAAGCTCGTGGCGGACAAGTGCTCAGCCTACCCTTGCTTGAGGGATATTCCACAACACAGCTTGTGGAACGTATTCGCACAACATACTCTCAATAATGTTTTGATGTCTTGTCTTTTTTTTAAAAAAACTCTTCCCATCTTTTCTGTCACCATACAAGGTTCTTTTTTATTACTGTTGTCATACTATACAATAGAACATAAAAAACAACATCGTATATCTTTACTTGCACTTGTTGCGGCTCTGGTTTATAAACAATAGGTCTTGGTGACGAAGTGTTGTCTGTTTTTTTAGAAAAACAGACGCGTTTGTTTTTCTTCGATGAACCTGCCCCCTGTGGCAAAAACATCACAATGAACACATGCATAGTGATATGTTGGTGTTCTTAAAGGTTTTTTTATCATGAGAACAAAAATCATAGCGACAATCGGACCTGCATCGAACAGTCGCGAAACGCTTTCTCAACTGATTACGGCCGGTGTACGTATTTTTCGTTTGAACTTTTCGCACGGTGATGCTTCGGCGTTTGTGGATATCGTGAAAAATTTACGTGATCTTGAAGGTGAACACGGGGTGCCCTTGACACTGATGCAAGATCTTGCCGGCCCCAAAATTCGTATCGGAACCTTGAAAGACGACGCCCCCATTACGGTCACCAAAGGCGATATTCTGCTCCTTGGCCCCAAAGAAAGCTTTACCGAAGAACTGCCTTATCTACCCTTTAATAATCAAACCATTCTCGCTGAACTCTTACCCGGCGATCGTTTGGTTTTGGCTGACGGTTCTTTGCAATTCAGAGTCATTGAAAATGTTGAAGGCTCTGTGTTTCGTTTGGAAGCCAGCAACAACGGCATGGTCACCTCACGTAAAGGTTTGACTTTGCCGGGAAAATCTATCCGATTGCCCGCTTTGACAGAAAAAGACAAAAAAAACCTTGTTGATGGTTTGGCTCTCGGCATTGACGCTGTGGCTCTTTCTTATGTCCAAACACCGAAAGACATTATTGAAGCCAAAGCCATCATTAAAGAACAGGGCAAAAATGTGCCTGTAGTTGCCAAATTGGAACGCCGCAACGCCGTGGAGCGTTTGGACGCCATTCTCGAAGAAGCCGACGTGATTATGGTTGCACGCGGTGATTTGGGTGTGGAATGTTCGCTTGCCGAATTGCCTGCAATGCAAAAACGCATCATTCGTGCCTGTAACCGCGCTTCAAAACCGGTTATTGTTGCAACACAAATGTTGTTGTCAATGGTCTCAAGCCCGCAACCGACCCGTGCCGAAACCACAGACGTGGCTAACGCCGTGCTTGACGGTGCCGATTGCGTTATGCTTTCCGAAGAAACCGCTATGGGGGCTTATCCTGTTGAAACGGTTGCCTTCATGGCTGATATTACGACCCGCGCCGAAGAATTTATGGCCGAAGTTCGTACGCCTCCGCAACCGACAGAAAGTAATGCCGTGGCTTCACTTTTGGCTTACTCTGCTTGCCGTTTGGCTGAAAAAACCTCTGCCAAAGGCATTGTTGTACATACCATGTCCGGCTCTTCAGGACGCCTCATAGCCGCACTGAAACCGCGTTGTGCCGTCTACGCCGTCACAAAAGACGAACAAACCTCGCGCGGACTCAACTTTTCTTGGGGGGTGACCCCTCGCGTACTTCCTTCAAACACTGTGGAAAGACACCTTGAACGTGCGGAAAGCTTCATTAATCAAGCCACAGAATTTAAAGAAGGCGACGACGTGATCATTACGGCCAGCCAAGAATCTCGTCCAGAGGCCGTGAATTTTGGCACGAATGTTGTAAAAATCTACCGTAAATAAAAACAGGACATACCTATGGCTCGTACAAAAGGCAAAGCAGTGATCCCAGATAATATTTCTGAAGAATATTATCAAATCAGTGAAGAGATCTTATCCAGCTTTCCCAAATATCGTCCCGCTGTCGATTTGTTCCAATTCCGAAACGATATAGCTCAACTATATCCTTTTTTTCGGAAAGGTTCGCGTTTGAGCAATGAGCAGGTTGAAGAGGCCAGAACGCTGTGTCAAAACGGAGAACTCTTTGTCTCGCGTACGGATCATCCCATTTATTCACAACACATGGTTAAGCAAGTTGACTTGGTTTTGCTTGATGTCAACTTGAAAGAAAGTGAAGTGGCAGACATCATGATTCGCGCTTTGGCGATGCGTCTGACCAATCTCATTGAGCAACCTGTCAAACCGGTGTTTGATTTATTGTATAACGATTTGATGGTCGTGACAGAATACATTTCACAAGATAAACACCGTTCAAAATTGTTTGTACGTCGTTTGGATTGTGGTGATCATTCACTTGTTACACATTCTATCAATACGCTTGCAATCGGTCTTTGGCTTTTCTTGTATCATTTGGCTGCAGACGATTATAAAAGACGTCAACTCAACAATGTGGCCGTGGCGCTCATTTTGCATGATATTGGGATGAGTCGTATTCCGGCTTTTATTTTGAGCAAAACCAATGCGCTGACTCCCGATGAAAAAGACAAAATCCTGCAACACCAAGTCGAAGGTGCTAAAATGTTGCAGAAATTTGAATTAAGCAGTGATGAAGTCAAACAAGCACTCATGGAACACCATGAACGCTTGGACGGTTCAGGATATCCATCCCGTACCAAAGGCGATGATATCAGTAAGTTTGGCAAATTATGTGCCGTTGCAGATTCTTTCTCCGCCATGGTGAGCAAAAGAGCCTACAATAAAAAAATATCCACACCTGCTGAAGCCAGTAAAGAACTCGCCGGTGATAAACGTTACGATTCACGTTTTACCACACCCTTGGCAAACGCCTATTTGACAAACATGTTTTAATCTTTTTTCATTATGGAATGAAGAGACCAAAAAGCCATTAAAACATAAAATGAGCTTTTATTTTAAGGCGTTATATCAAAAGATATAACGCCTTTTTTTGTTTATCAACTTCTTTTTTTAAAGGATGACTGCAGTTTAGAAACAAGAACACGCTCTATTCTGTTTCACTGGCTTTGGTAAATCTCAGATTTAAACAAACCATAATAAACGTACCGAGCATCAGTAAAAATGAAATAGCATTGATCACAGGTGTACTGCCGTCTCTGACTTGGAGATACATATTAATGGGCAACGTGGGGTGTGAACCGACAAGAAAGAGTGTTGTGTTAAAATTTTCAAAACTCATCAAAAAAGCCACCGCCGCAGCACTGAAGACAGCAGGGCGTAAAAAAGGCAAAGTGATATACCAAATCACTTCAAAACGATTCGCGCCCAAATTGAGTGCGGCTTCTTCTTGTGTACGATCAAATTTTCGTAATCGTGTGGACACAATTAACGTCACAAATGTTGTGATGAATGAAAATTGTCCTAAAACCACCAACCAAAAACTGGGGCGTAAAAATTCAAAATCCACCCCCAAACGTTCTTCAATCCACAATCCGACAGAGTTAGCCGCCAGCAATTGTGAAATCCCCAAGACAACTCCGGGAATAACTAACGGTATCAACATAATCATATAAAGCAATCCCTTAAAAGGAAATGCTTCTTGTTCGAAAAGAAAAGCGGCACACGTCCCCACAAACACACTCAACAATGCAACCCAAAAGGCTGTTTGTAGACTGGTGAGCATGGCTTGCAGGTTTTGCGTATCGTGAAAAATACCGATTCTGTCGGGACCGTCCGCAAAAAACCAATCAAGACTGAAGCCAAACCATGGCAATGACGGAAAATCAGAATTGTTGAACGCCAACACACACGTCACCACCAAAGGCGCAAAAAGAAAAATAAAATAACTTACCACAAAACAGTGAAATGAACATAAATAAAAACGTCCGTTGGGCAAAGAACGAATCATGAGGCCACACCTCCCAAAGTTTGACGTGAGGCTTTCAAACCTAACCATACCAGTATGGAACTGATCGATAATAATAGGAAGCCGAAGGCTGCACCTTGATTCCAGTTAAAACTGGCGATAAACTGATTATAAATTTGTTCGGTAAACCACAGCGAATTTTTGCCGCCTAAAAGATTGACAGTCAAATAATTGCCCAAAGAAAGCATAAAGACCATAATTGAACCCGAAATGATTCCGGACTTACAATGAGGTAAAATGATTGTTCGCCAAATACATAAACGGCTTGCACCCAAATCATAACCGGCTTCAATAAGACTGTCGTCAAGACTGTCCATTGTGGAAATCAAAGGCACAACCATAAACAGCATGGCACTGTAAACCAGCCCCATCAACATGGCGGCGTCGTTGTAAAGCATTTCAATGGGCGCATCTACAATGCCCAATTGCAGTAAAGCAAAATTGATGATGCCCGACTCACGCAACAAAATCATCCAACCATACACCCGCACCAATTCGTTGACCCAAAAAGGTAACAGCAACAAGAGCATGAGTGTTGTTGATAATTTCTTTTTTATAACTTTAGCTATATAAAAGGCAATGGGTAAACTCAAAATCAACGTACAAAACGTTGCCAAACACGCATAGGCCGTTGTACGCACAAATGTGAGCCAATAAATGGGTTCTTCAAAAAAAATTTTATAGTTATCGAGTGTCCAACCGGGTGAAGAAAAATCATCACTGCGAAAGCTCATGTATAATAAATCCATTTGCGGCAATACAATCAGACAAAATAACCACAATAAAACAGGAATAAGAAAAATCCAAAAAGCCAAAGAAGTCGTTGTGCCGTGAGCACTTGTGAGGTCTTTTTGTTGCATCTCAAGCCTCCTTACGAGTTTGAGACAGTGTGTCCGGAGGCTGTGTCTTTGGATCGGTATCGGCAAAGCAGAGTCCTTTTTCAGGGTGCCAGCCGACGCTGAGTTTTCTTCCCGGTTCCAAGCCTGTGAAGGTTTTGTTTTGCGGCAGGTGTACCAGCAATTCATGACCTTGATCGGTCACCGTCAATAAACGGCTGTTTGCACCGTCAAATAAAACGGTTTTCAATGTCACCGTAAAGATGTTTAAGCCTGTCGTTTCTTGCGGTTCAATAATCAACGATTCGGGGCGTACAAACAATTTTACGGTACTCTTCGCTGTGATTTGAGGAGGAGGGGTTTTTGTTCTTTTTGACGGGTTGAGTGACGTCAATGACGTGTCTTGCGGAATTTTCGCATGAAAAATAAAACCTTCTGCCGTGCGTACGGTCAGATCGTTGCCGTTTTTCTTTTCTGCCACGCTCGGCCACATGTTATTTTCTCCGACAAAACCGGCTACAAAGGCTGTTGTTGGATTGCCATATAAATCTTGCGGCGTACCGACTTGTTCAAACACACCGTGATTCATGACAGCGACGTTGTCAGACATCATCAAAGCTTCAGATTGATCATGGGTGATATAAACAAATGTGGTACCAACTGTTGCTTGTAAACTTTTTAATTCAACTTTCATTTTTTCGCGTAATTTTAAATCCAACGCACCGAGAGGTTCGTCTAATAATAACACAGAAGGTTCAAGCACAAGACATCGGGCAATAGCAACACGCTGCTTTTGTCCTCCTGAAAGTTGAGAGATTTGTTTGTCGGCATAGCCTGTCAAGCCGACACGAGCCAACATATCTTCTGCTTTATTTCGTGCTTCTCGTGTTGAAATGCCTCGCCGTCGCAGACCAAAGGCGATGTTTTCTGCAACATTCATCATCGGGAACAGCGCCAAATGCTGAAACACGAGATTTACAGGGCGCCTGTTTGGCGGCACGTTTTTCATATTTTTACCACGAATGGCAATGATCCCGCTACTTGGGGGCGTAAAACCCGCAATCATTCGCAATAATGTTGTCTTTCCACATCCTGACGGTCCAAGAATTGAAAAAAAGCTGCCTTTAGGCACGTCAAGCGAAACGTTGTCAACAACCATGGCGTCATTAAAGACCTTGCTCACTGCGTCCAATGATAAATCATACATCATTCTCTCCATATTTTTTCTTTTATGAGGGCATCCCTCAGAGAGAGGAACGTATTCTGTGAAAAAGAATACACTTAACCCAGTTCTGCTTCAGTATCGGCTTTACTGCGGAAAACTTCTTTAACCTGTTGTAAATGGCGTAATTTATCAATGGTTCGATATAAATGTGCTACATCATTCACTTCAATCAGCATCTCCATTTCCCAACGATTGTCCACCAAAGTTTCACCGTGAACATTGCTAATATTAACATTTTCATCGCGCAATACAATGGCAATATCAGCCAACGTGCCGCGGACACTGTAGGCAATGACATGAATGCGTGCGGGAAATGGCATGGTTTCTTGTCCGTCCCACTGAACAGATGTCAGACGATCGGGTTCAAGATCTTGCACCACTGGACAGTTTGCTGTGTGTACAACAATACCTGTTCCACCACGACCGATAAAACCGACAATACTGTCGCCGGGTACAGGGCTACAACATTTTGCCAAACGATACATCACACCGTCTACGCCGCTTAAGGATATACCGCCGGAACCTTGTGGTTTGGTTTTTTCTTCAGTATTTGCGGGCGCATGTTCTGTTGTTTGTGGTGTTTTTTTCTTTTTATGTGACGTCAGTAAAGGGGTGACCAAGGCTTCCGGATCTTCGGGAGGGGCAAGCAGTGCTTGTATGCGACGCACAACCCAACGCGGCGTGTGACGGGCGTAACCCAAATCAACAAACAAATCTTGTACAGAACCAAGAGAAAGAGTATGAGCAATGGTTTGTAAAAGGCCTTCTTTCTCTGCTCGATTGACGGATATACCGATTTTACGAATTTCTTTGTCCAGCAGCTCACGCCCCAAGGCAATGGTTCGTGTACGTTCTTCTGTACGTAAATACTGTTGAATGCGAGTACGCGCTTTTGAGGTTTTTACCAATTTCAACCAGTCACGACTTGGATGACGTTTTTTTCCCGTAATGATTTCAACAGTATCACCATTTTTTAACGGCGTACCGAGCGGCACCAATTTTCCGTTGAGTTTCGCACCAATACAAGAACAGCCGACTTCAGAATGGATTAAAAAGGCAAAATCCAACGGCGTGGCACCTTCCGGTAATTCTTTCACTTCACCTTGTGGTGTGAAAACAAACACTTCATCCTTAAATAAATCCAAACGCAACGAATGCATGAATTCTTTCGAATCGGCTTCTTGCCCTTGACGTTCAACAATATCACGTACCCATTCAAAATGTGGCGTTGCAGTCGCATCTATGGCGCGTTTGCGTTCTTTATAAAGCCAGTGTGAGGCCACGCCGTGTTCGGCCAGACGGTGCATTTCCTCTGTGCGAAACTGGATTTCAATCCGTTCCCCTTCGGGGCCGATAACGGTTGTGTGTAAACTTTGATACCCGTTGGCTTTGGGCATCGAAATGTAGTCTTTAAAACGTCCGGGAACAGGTGTCCACTGCGCATGCACATAGCCAAGCATGGCATAACAATCTGTTTTCTCGCTTACAATGACACGAAAAGCCAAAATGTCGTGCATGTCCTCAAGGCTGAGATTTTGTTCTTGCATTTTTTTATGAATGCCGAAAACATGTTTAATCCGTCCCCAAACCGTGCCTTTGAGATGATTTTCTTCAAGAATGGTTTCCAGTTTGGCAATGATTTTACTAATCAATTCGCGTTCAACAACTTGGTTGCTGTCCAGCCATTCTGTGATTTGTGCATACAGATCGGGACGCAAATATTTGAAACTCAAATTTTCTAATTCAAGTTTGATGCGGTGCAAGCCAAGACGATTGGCCAATGGAGCATAAATATCCATCGTCTCTCTGGCAATGGGTTCACGGCGATGCGGTTTTTGAAAATCCAGCGTGCGCATGTTGTGCATACGGTCAGCCAGTTTGACAATTGGTACACGAATGTCATGGGACATTGCCAAGATCATTTTACGAATGTTTTCAGCTTGTTTTTCTTCTTTACTTTCAAATGTCATCATGCTGATTTTGGTTACACCGTCAACAATATCGGCAACCTGTTCTCCAAAATCGGCATCTACGTCTTCCAAAGTGACTTTAGTGTCTTCTACGGCATCGTGCAGTAAACCTGCCGTGACCGCGTGTGCATCGAAACCCAACTCCGCAAGCGCTTCGGCAACAGCCAAGGGGTGCGAAAAATATGGCTCACCGGAAAGGCGTACTTGACCCGCGTGTGCCGTAGAAGCATATTCGTATGCTTTGCGCACCATTGCCAATTCTTCATCTGAAGCTTTGGCTGACAGATAACTGAATATTTTTTGCATAGCATCAGGCATTTCTGTAGACATGGGTTCATCCTAAAGAAAAAAGATGAAGGTGCATTGCACCGTGAAAACACAACATAAAACATTCTTTCAAAGTGCGTTGACGGCTCGCAAGAACGCAAACACGGTACACACAAACATAAAAAACGGCATATATTCACCAAGGCGAGTCGGAGTGCCGCAACAAGTGTACAACAGTGACTTTGTGAGGTCACATCAGGGCGAGTTGGCGTCCGGCAACAACAAGCCACGCTTCGTGCGCGTGTTCTGCCAAACGTTGATTGGCCATGCCGAGGGCGTCGGCATAATTGCGCCCCAAGCGTGTGGCAGCAATGCCGCCGAGACCGACTTCACCCGAAACAATCACCCATTGACCCCCTATGATGCGTATGGTTGTCAGCAGTGCTTCGAGTTCTTTTTCAACAGCGTCTTCCAACGCTGTGAGCGATTCTTCATCGGGTAAAGTAAAAAGCAGATTTGCGATCCAAAGGGGCACACAATCCAATAATATTGTCGGCGGCGGTGTGGTTTGAACTGTTTGCAATGTTTCGTGAAGCCGCACACCGATATGTGTTGGATATTCTAATGTTTGCCAGGTACTCGGGCGTCTGACGCGATGTCTGTGTATGCGTTCTTGCATGGCGTCGTCGTCATTTCGTATCACTGATGTTGCTACATAAAAAACCATACCATGTGCCAATTGGTGAACTTTGGCTTCGGCTTTGGCACTTTTTCCACTGCGCGTGCCGCCAAGATACATATAGATTTCGGCAGGGTGCATGAGGTGTCCTTGTTGCTGAAGAAAGGAAAGTGTTGTCTGCAAACGTTATGCGTTTTGTTCCAAATGTTGAATAAAATCAGCCACCGCATGATGATTGCAACTTTTAACAATCATGTCTGCATGACGCGAGACTTCGATCAATGCGTTTTCGGGACACGCAGAGATGTTTGCTGTTTGCAACATGGTGATGTCATTGAAATAGTCACCTATTGCTGCCACGGTGTGTATGGGCGATGGCAACAACGTCAGCAAATGTGTCAACGCCGCCCCTTTATCGGCACCAATCGGAGTGATTTCAAAATATCGTGATGCAGAAGACGTTTTGGCGGTTTGTGCAGACAACGGATCGTGATCATATTGTCGTTCAATCGTCCGCAGTTTATCCGTGTCAGCGCAACTAAACACAACTTTAATCCATGGTTCAAGCACGCACACCAAAGGACTCACGGTATACGGTTGTTTTTCGCGTAAGATGTCTTCGTTGGGCGGATTAAACGGATTGACTTCAAAAAATGGGCCGCCGGTATATATTTGTGCGTTGACTTGTGGGAAATTGTGCACCACGTTGCTCACAAAAGATAAACACTGTTCGCGATCCAAATGACGCCGCATGAGAAATTCTTGCGAACGAAAATCATAAACGACAGCGCCGTTATAAAGAACCCATGGAGCGTTGAAAGGCAAACCTGTCAGATACGGTTGTACAGTGATTTCCGTACGCCCCGTCGCACCGACAAAAAGACCGCCTTCAGCGACAAAATAGTGTAGTGCGTCCTTATTGATTTGAGAAATAGTGCTGTTTGCACCGATTAACGTGCTGTCAAAGTCAGAAGCCAATACATAGCCTGTGAAACGTCCCATAATGCGTCCTTCTCAAAAAATGACAAGAGTCTATATCCAAGAATATGACATTAGATCCAGTGATATTTACGATTCAATGCAATACACCGCGCGGTCAACGTGGGCATGGTGCGTTGACACCATGCCAAAATCAAAAAACTTCGCCATTTGGCTTTGTGTCGACCTGCATTTTTAAAATGTAAAATCAATCCTTTACGGCATGTTGTATCATTATAGAGGTTGCCGTCAAGCACACGCACACTGTATCCTTCAGGTAAAACCTGAGGTGTTTCAAAGTGTTCCCAATGAATCTTACCGTCAAGCAGGGTACTGAGAGCCGATTGATCGGTATGTTCCGGATCCTCGCAAAGCAAACGCCATGAGGCAAACAGATTTGCAGAAACCGTTTTGTCAAAGGCCAAGACTCCCGCATTGAGTTTTCCGTTTACAAGAATGTGCGGTTGTTTTTCGCGTTCACAGCGTGCTGTCACGGTCAGTCCACCGCGAACAGGTTTGAGTGCCGCAAAAATAGGTTCAATAACCAAAATGTCGGCATCCAAAACAATCACAAAATCTTCAACATGTTTGAGGCAATCTTCGATACAATTGATTTTGTGTGTGGTTCTGATGTTGTTGCGGCTGTTGTATGTAAAACTGTTTTCGGGAATGGGTACTTTATGGAGTATGACTCCGAGTGTGGTAAAGGCCGTTCGTTCTTTTTCCGTCAACCCCAAATCGTACACATGCAGACGGCATTGCGAATACTGTTGTATATTGAGAGCCAGTTGCCACGCAAAGGAAAAATATCCGGAATCACAGCAGGTCATAATATCATGCATAATAAAGATACCACATTATTACAATTTAAACGTTGTTTTGTTGTTTTGGTTGCCACATATGAAGGACGTGACGCCCATACACTAAACCCAAAGGGAAAAATAAAAAGAAAATCCCGTCCTTACGATGAATAAATACATCAAAAACACCAAATCCGAGCCCAAAAAGAAACGTTAACCAAAAGAAAGCGTCTTTTTGTACAACAGCAAAACAAACAGCCGGAAAGAATCCCAACAAAAGTAAAAGACCACCAACAGCACCACCCATAAAAAGAATATGCAAAATATTATTGTGTGAATGCCAACCCTGCGGTTCAATATGTGGATAGGCTTTTTTCATGGCATCGCCGTGGGTTGCAAGATATTGTTGATGAAAGATTCTGTAACCCGGGTGCGTATTGCCAATAAGCGGAGACGTATTGATGCCTTCGCTTGCGATGACCCATAAAGGAATACGGCTTTGAAAGGTTGGATCCTGTATGGGGTTGGTTATTGCAGAGAGGATGCGTGTTTGTTGTGTTTTGGGTAACAGTGTTGTCGCGGCGGCGATCATCAGAAGCAATAGTACAAGAATACTACCAAGGACTTTTGCACGAACCGTGACCAGCAGATACGGAATACAACACAATAACCCGGGAATAACACTGCGCGCGACACCCAATACAGGCAATAAACAGCAAATACCGAGACAAATGAAAACAAACGGTTTTTGTCTTTGACTGAATGTATGATAAAAACATGCCAAATAAAAAGCGACAAAAAGAGCCACCAAAGACATGGGGTTTGGATGAAAAAAGAACAAACGTAGCCGATCATGCCCATAGCGCATGAACTCAGGTTGTCCTGCCATGTAGTAAAAAGTCAGGCTTCCTACAAAAAATAAGCCTAGAATAAGAAAAGCCCAAGAAAGTGTTTTTCGCGGTAAAAATGCCGCTCCAAGTCCAATAAAGTAGGCACCTGCCATCGTCATGGCTATTTTAGAATCTTTGAACCACCAGCTTGGTGAAACTGCCGTATACAAGAAATAAGGTATAGGCATATAAATCACCCAAGGCCATGTCGGTTTTGCGTTTTTTTTCCATTGAGCGTATAAAAAAATTGTACAAGCGACAACACACAACGCCAAGAGATTATATACATGCCTATTATAACCAAGCATAACAAAAAGCACAATCAATATACAACTAAACAAAGATTGCGCTCGGTGAGAGAGAAAGGTCATAAAGATCTCCTTGAAAACAGGCACAGGCAAGGTGTATATTTTCTTATTTTTGCTGCTCTTGTGCGTACCTGAGTCAAAGAGTAGTTGATTTTTCTATGTAGGACAAGGCGTTTTTGTCGAGTGTCGATAGTTACTGCGTTATCATGATGAAACAGATTTTATTTTTTATGGTGAAATAGACGACACGATCTGTCCGTATTGAACATTAAGGATACATTTTTTTAAAACAAGAGTACATTGTTACCGAGACTGTGTTGCATTTTTCTTCTTTACGCGCTTATTGACAGAGCATCAGGGAATGAGGATGTTGCTCATCTTTTTGATCGGTATCTTACAGATCTTGACATCACATACGATTCAGGTAAATAGATTGATTCCCAATAAAAATATACGCGATGTTCGCGTCAGGAGGATTGTACAATGAGCGACCAAAAAATGCTTGCCAACGCAACAAAAACAGCAGAAGGCGTGAGCGTGAACGGCATGGTTGTTTTACCGATCGCCGAACAATGTGTCGGTTGCGATCGGATTCGTGTCTTTGAAGAACAAAATTTTTGTGGTTCTTATCCCAACCCCGAACGGAAATGGGCCGCCGGGCGATGTAATTTCGCAACACACGTCAAAGCTGAAGTCTCCAAAGCTGCTAAGGTCAACCCCTTGAAAGCTTCAAAGCGTTCTACCAAAGGACACTAAAAATTTTTTTCGGGAAAAAGCGTTCATGTAAAATCGGTTTTTCTCGAAACGGCTTGATCCGCGGTATGAATCAAAAAGCCCTGTCAGAGCAACGCAATGACAGGGCTTTCCAAATTTAGACTACGGTAAAAAAGGAAGTAAGAGCGTGTTACTCTCTCGGAAAAAAGCATGAAAACACACTACGATTGTATAGTGGTAGGCGGCGGCCATGCCGGTTGCGAAGCGGCCATGGCGTTGTCTGCTTTGGGTCAAAAGACCTTATTACTTACGGGTAATGTGGATCGCCTTGGACATTTGTCGTGCAATCCTGCCATTGGCGGCTTGGCCAAAGGGCACATGGTGCGTGAAATTGATGCACTCGGCGGAAAAATGGGTGTTTGGGCTGACGCTGCGGGCATTCAGTTTCGCACATTGAACGCCAGTAAAGGGCCTGCCGTGCGTGCCACGCGTGCACAAATTGATCGTGAAGCCTACATGGCGGTCGTTAAAGCCGATATCTTTGCTCAACCAAACTTGGTTGTGTGGCAAGACGTGGTTGATGAGTTGATCATCAAAGACGGACGCATTGAAGGCGTGCTGACAGCTCTGCAACAGCGTTTTACAGCACGACATGTGTTGTTGACAACAGGAACTTTCATGGGGGGATTGATTCATGTCGGTTTGACAAGTCTTTCCGGCGGACGTCTCGGCGATGCGGCAAACGCCAAGTTGTCTCGTTCTTTAGAACAAGCAGGGTTGCGTTTGGGACGTTTAAAAACGGGTACAACACCACGTTTGTTGACTTCTTCCATCGATTTTTCACAAATGGAAGCCCAACCGGGTGACACGCCCTTGCCACGATTCAGTTTTCATGGTCTTGGACCGCAATTACCCCAAGTTTCTTGTTATGTCACATGGACAAATACAAAAACCCATGACGCTATTCGCTCGGGTATGGATCGTTCTCCGCTGTTCACGGGAGTGATTGAAGGTGTCGGTGCGCGGTATTGCCCTTCGGTTGAAGACAAAGTGGCGCGTTTTCCCGACCGTGAAAGACATCATGTCTTTGTGGAGCCTGAAGGCTTGAACAGTGCAGAGTGTTATGTCAACGGGCTTTCGACGAGTTTGCCTCTTGATATTCAATTGGCGTTTTTGGCGACGGTACCGGGGTTAGAGAAGGCACACATGGTGCGCCCGGGGTATGCTATTGAGTATGACTATGTTGATCCTATTCAGTTGCACCATACCTTGGAAACACGCGCTGTTTCGGGTTTATGGTTGGCAGGACAAATCAATGGCACTTCCGGCTATGAAGAAGCGGCCGCACAAGGTTTATGGGCAGCACTCAATATTGCGGCATGTTTACGTGATGAAGAACCGTTTTTACCCGGACGTGATGTTGCCTACATGGCGGTTTTGGTTGACGACTTGGTGACGCGAGGAACCAAAGAACCGTACAGAATGTTTACTTCCAGAGCTGAATATCGTCTGTTGTTGCGCGAAGCCAATGCCGACGCCAGACTCACGGCCTTGGGACGTCAACGCGGCTTGGTCAGTGACACGCAATGGGAACGTTTTCAAAAGAAACAAACCGCACTTGATGTCGTGTTTGAACAACTCGAGCATACACGCTTGACACCCGACGCCGCCACCAATGATTGTTTGACAAAATTGGGCGAGCCGCATCTACAACGAGTTGTGACGTTGACAGAATTTTTGCGTCGTCCCAAAATCACATTGCGTCTCGTAGAGCCCTTTTTACCCAATTTGGGTAACGTATCCGAAGAAGTGTTGCTTGAAGCCGAAACAACGGTGAAATATGCAGGATATTTGCAACGTCAAGAGGAACTTGTCAGGCGTGCTGTACGTATGGAATCGCTTGTTTTACCTGAAGGACTTGACTATCATGAGGTTGCGGGATTGACCCGTGAGGTTGTAGAAAAACTTTGTGCGGCGAATCCACGTACCTTGGGACAAGCCGGACGTATTTCCGGTGTGACGCCTGCGGCCTTGGCTTGTATAGAAATTCACCTTAAAAAATTGGAACGCCGTCGGGAAACAGCATGATGTCCATAGAACACGGGACACAACCATCTTCTTTTTTGAAAGGCATCTCATGTTGCCTGTTGTTTGCTTTGGTGTTGTTTTTGAGCGGTTGCGGTGCGCAAACGTTTTTATTTCCGTGGACAGAACCGGAACCATTGCCTGTCGGACAAAAAATTATCGGTACGGCACACACACAAATCGGACGCGTGTATCGTTTTGGCGGCGCATCACCTGCAGGCGGTTTTGACTGTTCGGGACTCATTTGGTGGGCGTATCGACAGCACGGAATGAGCGTGCCGCGTGTGACAAAAGATCAAGCAAAAGTCGGCACGTCTGTCAGTTTAAAACAAGCGCGTGCCGGTGATATTGTGGTCTTTCGTATTTCAGGGCGAGGTACGGGATTACACACGGCACTCTACGCCGGAGACGGACACTTTATCCACAGCCCCAGTAGCGGAAAACGAGTGCGGTATGATAACATGAGCAATCCCTATTGGCGTTCAAGGTTGCGCAGTATTCGCAGACTATAACTTTTTTGCTGCTTGCATACCGTGAAGTTTTTGCCAGAATTGTTGCACAAACTGTTGTAATCTGCACCGGTTGGCAGCGTATACACAAAAGAAAACAGCGTGCTTCGAGGGTCGAAAGTTCCTTCGAAACACGCTGTTTTCTTTTGTGTCGTTTTGATTATTGTGCAGATTGTTTTTCTTGTTGCTTACGTAAATACGCGGCAAGCTTGGCTGCTTCGACAAAATTGGGATCAAGTGTTACGGCGGCGTCGGCGGTTTTGATCGCTTTGTCAAGCAATCCCATATCCATATATAAACGTCCCATGTTAAAAAAGAGATTTGGATCTTTGCCCAAATAATTATACGCTTTTAAATAATATTCTTCAGCTTTTTCAAACTGTTTGGTTTTACGCAAAGCCATGGCGATTTTATTGTAGAGATGTGCCAATTCGGGGCTGTCTTTCAAGGCTTTTTCCAAAAAAGGAATACATTTGTCGTATTCACCTGCATTGAGGTATAACTCACCGATACGTCCAAGCAGTTCTGAATCGTCACCAAAGTCACGCATCAATGCGTTAAAACGATTCTCGGCCATGGCCTCGTCACCTTTTGCCAATGCGGCGGCACCTTCTTCAAAGAGTTTGTCACGGCGTTGAGCAAGCAACTTCATGGCTTCGCTGGCTTCATCTTTGATAGAAAGGTCAAAGGCTTGCAATATACCGCTCATATTATCAAGCAATTCTCTTTCTTTTCCGGGAGTATACTCAATGGGTTCGGCATAGATCTCTTTGACATTTTTGTCGCTTGTGATCATATACACGGCGTCTTCCAACAAACGTTCAAATTCATCGCGTTCGGATTTCATCAAGGGGGTTTGCAGAATAATCAGTACGGTTGAATGCAATGCTTTGACTGCAGGTTGCGCTTTGCCTTGACGCAGTGACGTACGGATTGAGGCCAGTTGTTGACGGGCTTTGCTTAATTCTGAAGACATGTTGTGTACCTCTTTTTCGGATAGTGCCTGGCGTTTTCTTATTTTTGTACAGCGGCAATCATTTGTTTAAAACGTTGAAAGAATGTTCGACTGTCTGAAGGCCCGGGACAGGCTTCTGGGTGGTGTTGGACAGCCAAAATAGGACGCGTTTTGTGGGCAAAACCTTCCAACGTATTGTCATTCAAGTTAATATGCGTCACTTCCAAATCCGAAACATCGGAAATGTCAACACAAAAACCGTGATTTTGAGAAGAAATTTCAACCTGTCCCGTTGCCATATCTTTTACGGGGTGATTACAGCCATGGTGACCGAATTTCAGTTTTCCCGTCGTTCCGCCTAAGGCGTGGCCAAGCAATTGATGTCCGAGACAAATACCCGCAATGGGTAGGCTCAAGGCGAGCTCTTTGACGACTGCGATTTCATTTTTCAGCACCGCAGGATCACCGGGGCCGTTAGAAAGAAAAACGGCGTCTGCACCAAGAGCATGGATTTGTTTGGCTGTGTAGGTCGGCGGCACCATCAATAATTGAAAACCTTGTTCCTTGAGCAAGCGCACAATATTCCATTTGATGCCAAAATCATAGACTGCCAAACGGGGGCCTGCACCTTGTGCCCATTCAAACGAGCCATCTTCACGAATACAAGCGGTCACAGGCGCTTCATCTGTCCAAACCCACGGCTCTTTTGGGGCAACGCGTGGCACAAGGTTCAAGCCTTCCATAGTGGGCAATGCTTGAGCCATGGCAACCAGTTCTGCAGAGTCTTGTACGTTTGTCGAGACCATACCGCGCATGGCACCGTGTGTACGCAGATGCAGGGTCAACGCGCGCGTGTCCAAGCCTTCAATGCCGGGCACGCCGTGTTCAACCAAAAAGTCGGGCAAGCTTTTGATGCTCTGCCAGTTGGAAGGTGTTTTACAACACTCTTTAACCAATAATGCCGACACATGCACGCGAGACGATTCATTGTCACACGCCGTGATCCCATAATTGCCGACTAAAGGCCATTTTAAACAAACCATTTGTCCGGTATAGGACGGGTCTGTCAGGATTTCTTGATAGCCGGTCATGCCGGTATTAAAAATTACTTCTCCGCCACCCTCACAAGCACCCGTAAACGAACGCCCTTCAAGCACAAAACCATCTTCCAAAGCAAGCAATGCTTTCATGAACAATCCCCAAACGACAGTGATGTCGGTTGTTTGTGTCTACTTCTGTAACACTTTCGTTTTATAAAACCTTTTTGATTGGTTAAGACAGGTGTATACAGAATGTCTGTTATTACTCAAATGAGATAACTCAAGCTGTTGTGTATATCAATAACCGTAGCCGTTCAATATGCCTCAGCACGATTCATTATCATTTGTACCGTAAGCAAATCTTCAGGTGTATCCACGCCCGCACAGTGTTCTTTCACCACTTGCACTCGGATAGGAATGCCGTTTTCGATGAGGCGCAATTGCTCCAACTGTTCTTGTTGTTCTAAAACAGACGGTGGCAAAGCAACAAAAGATTCCAACGCTTTTTTACGAAACGCGTATAAGCCGATATGACCCAAATATGTTATGGGGGCACTGTCGCGTACAAAAGGAATCGGTGCCCGAGAAAAATACAATGCGTCGCCGTTGGCGGCAAGCACAGTTTTGACTTGTTGGCTTAAGGCCGCCCGTTCGGGGAGAATGGGAGTTGCCAACGTTGTGACGTGTACATCTGTATTGGCGAAAGGCTCCAAAAGTGACACGATGTTTTGCGGTGCCAAAAGCGGTTCGTCACCTTGGATGTTGACAATAACCGCGTCATCAGGAAGATTTAATAAACATGCGGCTTCATGGACGCGATCTGTTCCGCTTGGATGTTTTGCATCAGTCATAACCCAAGGCACACCCAATTGGCTTGCAACATCTGCAATACGCCGATCATCTGTCGCCAAGGTGACAGATTGTAACGCCTTACATTGTCGCGCCCGTTCCCACACATGCCAAAACATCGGTTTGCCGAGAATGTCAACCAACGCTTTGCCCGGAAAGCGGGTTGAGGCATACCGTGTCGGAATGATGCCATAACACAAGGTTTCTTGATCTTTCATATAATAATTCCGAAATATTGGGAATTAAAATCCACCCAAATTAGCGCCCTTTATCAATAACTTTACCAGCTTACCACTCCAATACGTCCACGTCAATCAAGCAAAAGGTCATATCATATCAAAAGTATCCAAACGTACCCCAAAAGCAAAGAAAAGCTATGCTGTACGGTTGCGTACAAAATCAAGTCCGGCGTGTAAGAGTTCGCATGCTTGTTGAGCTTTTTTATCGTGTTGAGGCAAGATCGCCAAGGCTTGAGCGGCGTTATTCAAATAATTGTCGGCAAGTTGCAAGGTTTGTGTTTGAAATCCGCCATCCCGTATGGCTTTGACAATGTTCAAAACATCTTCTTCGCTAAAACGCAAAGCCGCAAAATTTTCAACAAATGTTTGGCGTTTTTCGTGAACCAAGCTTTGCATATAAAAAAGAATAGGTGGTGTAAATTTGCCTTCGCGCACGTCACCGCCTTCGGGTTTTCCTGTGTCGCTTGACGGTGAAAAATCTAAGGCATCGTCGGCTATTTGGAAGGCCATGCCCAAATTATGACCAAAGTCTGCCGCTGCTTGGATATATTTTTCGTTATCCGTAGCCATGCGCGCGCCCAATTCACAAGCTGCACGTAATAACCATGCCGTTTTGCTTGAGATGATTTCTGTATAGACGGCCATGTCTGCTTGTACTTTGCCCTGATGAGCAATTTCCATAATTTCACCGTTGGCTGTTTGCACAATGGCGTTACTCAAACATTTTACCATGCGTGGATTGTTAAACTCCGCAATGAGCGTACAGCCCTGTGCAAACATTGCATCGGCAGCCAACAGTGTCGGTGCCAAGCCAAATACATGGTGTGCACACGGTTTTCCTCGTCGCATATCCGCGTTATCAAGTACATCGTCATGCAGCAACGTTGCCGCATGTAATAATTCAACGGCGCAGCCCACCTTATGTAATTGTTTGCCCTTATAGCCCAAGGCTCTGCCACACAACACAGTGAGTAACGGACGTAATCGTTTGCCTCCGCCTTCCAAAGCATATTTGGCGGTCGGTCTTACATAGTCCGGAAGAACAGCACTGAGCGCACTCAATTCGTCATTGATTCGAGGCTGTTCTTTTAACAAAAAAAATGTAAAAGAAGTCATGATCTCTGTCGTTCTCTGCTCGGTACAGCATGATGAAATGTGTAAAAAAAAATCAAAACATGTCCATAAAACATACAACCACACAAGAAAAAGCCATCCGACAAGAAGGTTGGCAATGCCTGTTTTTGTACAGCTTCACCACACATTATGCAAGGGCTTTACTCTATGGCGTATTACAGCCATACTGAGGCATGGACTTTGATTGGAAAATTTTTTTGTGTGCTGCCGGATTGGCTTTGCTTTATGAAAGTGTGCCTTATTTGCTGTTTCCTAAAAAAATGCAACAAATTATGAGACGCATTTCAGAAGAAAATCCAGATATGGTACAGCGAGTCGGCCTGTGTTCGCTCATGATGGGTGTTATACTCATTTGGTTGGCGTTGGGTTAATTGTTTGGTTCATTTTATCTTCAAATCAACGCGTGGCAGGAGAAAACATGCAAACAACGCTTGAATATAAACGCCGTTTGGCAAAGATTTTGTTGGAACGGTCTTACAAAGAAGGCGATTTTACCTTAGCATCGGGACGAAAAAGTGACTTTTATTTCGATTGTCGCATTACAGCTCTGCACCCCGAAGGATCATGGTTGATCGGACAACTCTTTACAGAATTGCTTGCGGATTTACCGATTGTCGGTGTTGGGGGGATGACCTTGGGTGCCGACCCATTGATCAGTGCAACCACAGTTATTTCCTACGAAAAGCAAAAACCCCTTGCAGGGCTCATTGTTCGTAAAGAAGCAAAAGGCCATGGAACAGGACAGTATGTGGAAGGCCTCGCCAATTTTCAGGCCGGTGATAAAGTGGCCATGCTCGAAGACGTCGTGACCACGGGCGGATCATTGTTAAAAGCGTGTGAACGAGTTGAGGCGGCAGGGCTTGAGGTTGCCGTGGTTTGCACCGTACTTGATCGTGGGGAAGGCGGACGTGAGGTCATTAATGCTGCAGGGTATGAGCTGCGCTCACTTTTCACTCGTACCGAGCTCAAGGCCTTTGCCGAGTGAGTATCGTTTTGAGGGAGGTTTGCTTGCTATCAAAGCGCCTCCCCCAAAAGACTCTTAGCAACAACAACCGTTACTGCGTAAAGCAGAAAAACTGCGTTCGGTGGTGATCCGAAATTCAGGAACCGTGTAATCGACATATACAGAACGTACTTGTTGCAGTATGTTTTTTGCAACACAGATTGTATAACCGTCTATACCTTGGATGTAATCTTCTTTTTCAGACATATACTTTGGCTCTTCCAGAGCCAATTCTAATTTTGTTTGGTGTCAACCGTCTGCAATGCGATCTATACGAATGATTGCATCTGTCCTTTTCCCACGAAATGCTTCCAAAGCCTCAAGGGCTGTATCAGAAAATGTAATCATGACTCCTCCTTGTTCCTTATTCAAACATTACATAGAAAATAAAAATAGCCCTTCAAGACATATAAGTAAAGTCATTCAACAATAAAATAGCTACAAATGTATTTTTTTTTCATAAAGACTTTTCATTCTGTCTAAACCGTCTTATGCTTTGTGCGTGGTCAACGGACGTGCCGTTTCATTTCCAAAACCTGAAGGATCCCATGCCCTCTTTGCTCCAACGTCAACTGTTTAAAGAATTATTCCAGCTCTTTTGTCTCGCTGCTTGTGTTTTGTTGACACTCATTTTACTCAGCCGCGCCGTGCAAATGCGAGAACTTTTTTTGGGCTTGGATTTAGGGCTCTTGGACACGATTAAACTCTTTGGGTTTATGAGTCCTCTTTTTTTGATGCTTGTGATTCCCATTGCTTGCATGCTGAGTGTTTTTTTGACTTTTTTGCGAATGGGCACCGATCGAGAATTGGTGGCGCTCAAGGCGGGCGGCATCAATCTTTATCAAATGTTGCCTGCGCCTTTTGTTTTTAGTGTGTTGTGTTTGGGATTGACGTTGTGGGTTTCTTTGCATTGGTTGGCTTGGGGAATGGATCATTTTCGCGATCTGTTGGTTGACATTGCCGGCTCAAGAGCGCGTATCGTTGTTCAGCCCGGTGTTTTTAATAACGAATTTCCGGGACTTGTGCTTTTTGCCAGAAAAGTGGATCCCGAAACAGGCGATATGCAACAAATTCTCATGGATGATCGTAGTAACCCGGAAAGAAATATCATTATTCTTGCCCCATCAGGTCAAATCCAAACAGAAAGCGATAAAGGTGCCTTGCTCTTTTCTCTACAAAACGGGCGTATCTACTCTACCACAGAAAATAACACCTCCATGTTGATGTTTGACGAATATAACGTTCGCTTACCATTGGATAGACTTTTTAAAAACCTGGATCTCGGCGAATTGCGCCCGCGAGACATGTCATGGACAACTTTGCGTGCGCTTGCGGCAGACAGCAACTTGCAAACCAATCCCGAATTGGCCAACACAGTGGCTGTCGAGTTGCACAAACGATGGGCGTATCCTGCGGCTTGTGTGGCTTTATCGTTGTTTATTTTGCCGTTGGCGACAGCATTTCAGGGAATGCACCGTCAATTGGGTTTAGTTTTGGCGTTGGTAATGTTTTTTGTATACTACAGTTTAATGTCTTTGGGATTCACGTTGGGGGAGGCGGGTGCGTTGCCGCCTGCGATCAGTTTGTGGTTTCCCAACATGTTGTTTTTGAGTTTGGGATTTTATGGATTGCGGTTGACTGTGCATGAACGGGTTCCTAATCTTGTGCGTCGTTTCAGGTTACGTCCTTCTACACGGCCACAGATAAAAAACAACACCGATAACTGCCAAAGAGATTCTAAAGAGCAGGAGCAACACTGATGCCGTCACTGCTTTCTCGTTACCTCATTCGCGGCAATACCTTTTTGATTCTTCCCACTTTGGCAGTGGGGATTGGTATGTACATTCTTACCGATCTGTTTGAACGCTTGGACAGTTTTATTGAGGCTGAATTGGCTATTGGTGTTGTTGTGACATATTTTGTTGTCAAAACGCCTCTGGTTGTGGCGCAAATCCTACCTGTTATTTTTTTGCTTTCCACGACGATTCAACTTTGTTTGATGGCACGCAATCGAGAACTTGTCGCCTTACAAGCCGGCGGCATTTCGTTGGTTAATCTTGCAGGCATTTTATTACTCTGTGGGTGTTTATGGGGGGGGATTCAGCTTGCTTTTTCAGAAGTTCTCGGCATCAAAGGAGAACAAGCCTCTGCGCGGATTTGGCAAGAAGATGTTCGTAAACGCAACTTGGCACAATCTGTATTGCGAAACCTATGGTTTACAGAAAACATATGGGTTGTTTCATTGGATTCTCTGAGTCCGAATGGGTCGGGTACGGGGTTCAGTGCATATAAACTTTCAAACGACAATCTGGGCGTGGAATTGATTCTCAAAGCCGAGTCGTTTACCGCAAAAGCCAATGATTGGCAATTGATCAACGTGCTCAGCTATGACCCTGCAGGCTTTAGCGTTGAAAAACAAGCAACCATGGCTTTGCCTCTGACGCAAGATCCGCAAGCGTTTCGTTTTATTTATGGTTCACAAAAATTGGATCAGTTGCCGTTGTGGGAGTTGAGTCAAACGATTGAACGATTGTCGGCTTCGGGTTCCAATGTTGAGGGTCTGCGAACTTCATGGCATATGAAGTGGGCCTATGCGGCTTCGTTAGCGGTGTTGGCGTTGTGTGCAACGGCTTTAGTTTCTGTAACGACCAATATTTATATTGCCACGGTGTTGGCACTTGGCGGCACGTTTATTTATTTTGCCGTTTACACCTTGGGTTCTGCTATGGCACAGCAAGGAACGTTGCCTCCTTTTGTTGGTGCGTGGCTTGCCAATGCGTTGGCGCTGGTTTTGGCTTTGTTGCGACTCATACCACTTTTTTTACGACGTTCAAGTTTTTAGGACGTATTCACATGCTTCTTGGAAGTCTTTATTGTGCTTGATTCCGATGCCATTTACAGTGTCCGGCAAGTGACAACGCGTTTGCAGCAGGTTATTGAAAACGCGTTGCCTTTTGTTTGGGTGCGAGGAGAAGTGACCAATATATCGCGTCCGAGTTCGGGGCATGTGTATTTTTCGTTGCGCGATGCTGACGCTTTATTGCATTGTGTGTGGTTTCGCGGTCATCATCGTTTGGAAGAACGTTTTGATCCGTTAACGGGAGAAGTCTATGAAGACGGTGCACGCCCGAATCGTGCACAAACCTTATCCAACGGCGAGCAAGTGGTCTGTGCAGGCAACGTTTCGGTATATGGCCCACGCGGACACTATCAACTCTTGGTTGAATTTGTACATGAAAGCGGACATGGGGCGTTGTTGCGTCGTTTAAATGAGTTGAAACAAACTTTATCCGAAAAAGGATGGTTTGCTACAGAACGTAAACGTCCTTTGCCTTTGGAACCGAGACATATAGCCCTGATTACCGCCCCAAACGGCGCAGCTGTTCATGATTTTATGCGTGTTGCTGTAGGCCGTGGCCTTGGTGCAGAAATAGAGCTTTGGCCGGTTCCTGTACAAGGCAATGATGCCTCTGAACGCATTTGCAACGCGCTTCAGCATATTAACCTTCAAGCATGGGCAGACGTTATTGTGTTGATTCGCGGCGGCGGTTCGCTTGAAGATTTGTGGGCTTTTAATAATGAGCAACTTGCCGCTGCCATTATTGCTTCTCATATACCTGTTTTGACAGGCATCGGCCATGAAATTGATACTTCTATTGCTGACTTGGTTGCCGATTGCCGTGCAGCCACACCTTCACACGCCGCACAAATTCTTTGGCGAGAAAAACATTGGTATATTCAGCAAATTGATACCTTGGAAATACGTTTAAAACAACAATTAAATGTTGTTTTTTCACGAGCGGAATCACAACTTGAAACGATAGAAAAAGTCTTGGGTTGGCTTGCTCCGACACGTCGCTTGGAACGCATGGAACACAGTGTGACAGAACTGGAACGCCGCTTACGCATAGCCATGGAACAGCACTTGTATGCAGCAGAAAACCGTCTTCAACAAAGTGTGGTCAATTTTAATAAAGCTTTTCATCCAGATATGTTGACACAATGTTGTGAACGCATCGCGTTTTTAGAAAACAAACGTATGCAAATCATGAAGCATCGTATGGCACTGTGGGAACAAGATTGTACGACCTTGTCAGTCCAACTGGAAGCGCTCGATCCACATGCTCCTTTGCGCCGTGGGTATGCCTTGCTTCAAACAAATACAAAAAACACACAACCGATTACTGCCATAGAAGACATACAATGCGGATCTTCAATCCGTATCCGTTTGCAAGGCGGCGCAATAACCGCCACTGTGACTGATATACAATCTACAATAAATAATGTTATGGATACAAGTAGCAATAAAGGATCAAATTCATGAGTGCCAAAAAACAACCGAATTTTGAAGAGAAAATGCAACGTTTACAAGTTATTGTCGAACAACTCGAAGCCCCTGCGACAACCTTGGATGAAAGTCTCATTCTGTATCGTGAAGGTCATGAACTCACTCGTGCTTGTCGTGAACATGTTGAGCAAGCACGTAATGAATTGCGAGTATTGAATGAAGAAAAACCGATATAGCTCCAAAAAAATCAAAAAGGAACATGTATATGTTTGAAATATCTCCATTCATGGCAATATATATTGTCCTTGTGGTTTTTGTTGCCGCTGTGATGCGTGGTTTATGTGGGTTTGGTTTTTCTATGGCAGTGGTGATCCTCATCAGTATGGTTATGAAACCGTCTGAGATTGTTCCTGCTGTCTTGATTTGGGAAATTATTGCCAGTGTGGGGTTTTTTCCCAGTATTTGGAAACAAATTGATTGGAAAATGTTGAAAGGTTTGGCTATTGGTGTTCTTGTCGGTACGCCGTTGGGTGTTTGGTTCTTGGCTACAATACCGCCTGAGCCGATGATTATTGCCATTAATCTTGTGGCTTTTGTTTGTTGTCTTGCGATGTTACGTGGTTGTGTGCTTCGTTCTGATTTGAGTTTTACGGGTGTTTTGGGCACAGGTGTGCTCAGTGGGGTGTTGAACGGTTCGTGCGCCAATGGCGGCTTACCCTTAATTATTTTGTTTCTTTCAAGTCCTCTTGCCGCGGCAACTGGGCGAGCTTCACTCATTGCCTTTTTCTTTTTTACTGACGTTTGGGCATCGGTTTTTGCGATACAACAACAGTTATTGACCTTTGATACGTTGCGTATTGTTGCATGGGGATTACCGACGTTGGCTATTGGACTTTGGATTGGCAATAGAATGTTTGGACGTATTAATGAAATGCGCTTTAAACGTTTGAGTATTTGTTTGCTGACTGTGCTTTCTTTCTGTGGTTTAATGCGTGAACTGTTTTTTGGGGGGATTTAAAATCTACGATCGCGATGAGATATCCTTAAGCCCCTTGCGTAGACATGCTTTGTCGCCCATGCGGTATGGCGATGAATGCAGATGATAATAAAGTATATTGAACAGTATTATTTAAAAAGTGATTGCATCTATTGAATCTAAGAAACGTTGTGTTCCTTCATGCGTTGTTTTTTTGAGGCAAGCAAGGGAAACAGTTAATGTTGGCAATACATCTATAATATCTATAGCACGTAATGTGCTGTCAGAAAGCTCTTTTTTGATTGTATAATCCGGAAGAAATGTCCCGTAATGGCTATTTGGTAATAGGCTTTTAATGATAGGGACTGATAATGGTTTTATTTCTTTATTGAAAGAAATATTATTATCTAAAAAATAGTGACTAAAAAATTCCATAAATCCTGAATCTGGAAGAGGCGTTAAGATATTTTTATATTTAATATCTTTTATATGTATCGCTTTTTCGTTGTATAGACTGTTATTTGAACAAACAACAAAAAATATTTTCGATTCACAAATTGTTTTGATGTATAGATCTTCATATTCTTTTGATGTGTTTTCAACAATCGCAAGATGAATTTCTTTATTTCGTATTTTTTCAAAAATATTTTTATGAGAAAATGAAAATGGTTTAACATGTAATTCAGGATGTGTTGCTGTTATATATTGTATAATTTTTGGAGCAATAAACTGCAAATGCAGCCAATGTCCGCCTAAATAAATTTCTTTTTGTTTATTCTTTGTTTTTCGTTTGAGTTCTTCTTCCAATGCTTCGAGATGCAAAAAAATTTCATGAATTTTTGGTAAAAATTCTTCTCCTTCTGCGGTCAATTTTAGGCCGTTTTCTTTGCGTATAAAAAGTGGAAATGTGAGATGCTGTTCTAATTTTTTGATTTGGGTACTGACCGCAGGCGGGGAAACGCATAATTTTTGTGCGGCAGCGCGAACGCCTTTATATTTTGCCGCAACATAAAAGAAATATAATTGATTGAGATTTAATTGTAGTGGCATGTCGTAACCTTTTATATTGTTTTTTTTTATTGAAGTCGTGAATGTTGAAAGTGGTGTTTTTACCAATTTTTTTGGTTGTTGCTGTTAGGCAAAAGTTAACAGTTGTTTAATTTTTATGACTTTACAAATCTAATGCGATTTTTATAAAAACTACATGAATTGATTATGATTTTCAAGTCCATTTTCATTAGTAAAAAACTATGTATTTCAATGAGATAGTTTTTTTACAAAAATTGTCTGCGCTTGCTGCCTAAGCGTATGTGCAAAAACAGGAGAAGAGTGACGTATGTTAAGTCAAAAGACAAAAATGTTTTACAGGGCTGAAGAGAATGTTCGGATTCTGTCGAGAATAAGTTTGTTTACACTGTTGTTGATTTTTGGAGGCGTGTTTTTGCCAAATATAGTACAAGCTGCTGAAGATGAAGAAGTAACCAAGACAGGTACCGTGGTTGTTTCTGCAACACGGACAGAACAATTGATTGAAGACGTGCCTTCGGCGATGCAGGTGATTACCTCAGAAGAAATTCAGCGAATGGGCGCGCAAGATGTACAACAAGTTTTGGCGAAATCATTTAACCTGATTACAGACGGTCATAACGGCGGTTTCAGTATTCGCGGTTTGCCTTCGTCGGCAACGAAGGTGCTTATCAATGGCAGAGCGCCTGTTATCTATGGCAGTAAAAACGAAACGGTGCGTAGAACCTTAGATTTTATACCTGCAGAAAATATTGAGCGGATAGAAATTTTACGTGGGCCTTCGTCTGCTCTTTACGGTGATGCTTTGGGCGGTGTTATTAATATTATAACCAAAGAATCCTTGGAACAAGAAACGACAATCGGTGTCACTTACGGCAGTCGTTCTGCAGATATTACTGCCAGACATGACTGGGGTAAAATGGGTAATTGGACGAATGTTTTTGCCGCTGAATTTTTGCGTGAATGGGGTTATAATGAAAGCGATCAAAAATATAATCCAAACATCAGCGACAATGTCGAATTTTATAGAAATGAAATTTATCTGAGCAACAGTCTCGGATATGGTTTCAGTGATGATCATCAGTTGCAACTTGATTCAAATCTTTTTTATAAAGACAATGCAGCAAGAAATTCAAGTAGTGAACCTTATTCTGAATTGGTGTATTCTAACACGTTGACTTACGACGGCACATACGGTGATCACTTCTTTAATACAGGTCTGAGCCATTCACAAACGACACGAGGCAACAGAGATCAAAACCGCAGGGAGTTATATACGGTTGTTGTTTTTGATGCACAAGATTCATGGGTGTTTAACGACTATAACACACTGACTTTTGGTACAAAAATGGAATTTGGCAATGTCAACAGTTACAGAAATGATTCGGGAACAAACCAAAGTGAAGAAAGCTATGGTTTCTATGTTCAAGATGAAATTTCATTATTTGATGACACATTGTATCTTGTTCCTGCTATTCGTTACGATTATTATTCTTCTTTTGGCAGCTATGTCGCACCAAAAATTGGTTTGACATATGAGTATATTACCGATCATCGGTTTAAAGCAAATTGGGGTCTTGGGTATAGTGCGCCGAACTTGACTCAATTGTATGGTTCTTCTTCCGGTGGCTATGGAACAACGTTGCCTTCTCCAGATTTGAAACCGGAAGAAAACAACGGTTGGGAAGTTCGTTTGGAAGGAGATGTAACAGAAGATCTCTTCTATGCTGTTGGTTATTTTCATAATGAAATTACGAATATGATTTCAACAAAAAGTGAGCCTGAGTACGTTATAGGCAACACAAGATATTATACAGCTGAAAATATTGGTAAAGCAAGAACGCAAGGTATTGAAGCTGAACTTTCATACAATTTCTTGGAATATTTTACAGCTACTGTACAATATGCCTATACCGATGCAAAAAATTTGGTAGACCATACACGATTGGACGCTATTCCTTATCACTCTGTGTTGGCACAACTGGATTTTGATTATACACCTTGGGATGTTTATGCTTCTTTGTGGGGTAAATATAATGGTGCATTTAATGACCAAGAATGGTCTGATGAAACATTTGACTTTTTTAGAATGAGTTTTTCACTCAGTAAGGTGTTTGCTGAAGACTTTACTGTTTCTTTTATTGCCAATAACTTCTGGCAATCAAAAGAAAATTATGCCAATGCAGGTTATATTGAGCCTACCGAATACAAACTGAGTGTACAATTTAAATTTTAGTTTTTTTCAGGGGGGGAGTTCACACGAGCCGATGCACGCCCCCTCCTCAAACCCCTTGATACTGCGGCGTAGCCAAAACGCGAAAAAAATGCGTGTCTGTATGAGTCATGCTATAGTCGGGTTTTGACTGCGCCGCCATTCAAGTTGCTTTGAGACTTTTGTTATCTTAAATAAAATATTAATAATTAAATATAATGAGGAAAAATGAAAGTGAAAAGGGTATGAATACTGCGTGTGATATAAAAATTATTGACATTTAAATTCAAATTCAATAAAATAATATATCAAGGTTCATGTCATGAAGGCATGAGTCTTACGGCTTCTTGGAAGGTTTCACTTTTCAATGGAACAAAATAACAGAATATAAAAGGATTGATGGAGAAGAGAGATGAAAAGTAAAGCCTTGTCCTTTATTTTGGCAGGCACCATAACTGCAGTGATCACTGTGGCCGGTTTGGGACTCGTGAGTGCAGCGATGCATAAAACCGTTATGGTTGAAGTGCTGAACGCCAAAAATGAAAAAGTTCAGGTTGAATTTCCGTTGGCACCCAAAACCATTGTGTGTCTTAATTATGATTCTGTAGATATTTTGGATAGATTGGGCATGGGGGATCGTATTGTTGGCATGGTAAAAGGTGCAACCACACCGGAGCATTTGAAAAAATATACAGAGAATACCAATATTGTTAATCTTGGCGGTTTGAAAGAAATAAACATGCAGGCTTTGGCAGAGCTCGAACCTGACGTGATTTTTTCAAGCGGTCGCACAGCCGCACAGTATGATACGTTTAGCAAAATCGCACCGACAATGGTTGTTTCCATTAATGCGCATGACGGTTTTTTGAAAAATGTAAAAGAGGTTGCCGTCAAACACGGTAGAATCTTTGCAAAAGAGAAAGAAGTCAAAAAACTTTTGGAACAACTTGATCGTCACGTTGCTCGGGTGACACAAAAGAACCGTGGTAAAAAAGCCATCCAAGCTATTTTTGTAGGCAAAGAGTTGCATATTTTAGGCAGCAACCATGCTGTCGACAGTAACAGCGGTGCAAAAAATACGGCAAGAAATCCCCA
>CAYJFB010000012.1:51832-75040 GCA_964369685.1 uncultured Desulfovibrionaceae bacterium
GAAAGAGGCAACAATCATGTTGTCGACGGTAAAGGCGGCGGTAAGGTTTTGATTTCCGATCTTGGTTTTGAAAACTTGGGTGCCGACTTTGATCCGAGAGACACAAGCATGAGTGTCTACGATTATATTTTGCAAAAAAATCCGGAATATCTTTTTATTCTTGATAAAAATACCGCGATAGGTAGTTCAGATGCACCTGCCCAAACAGTTTTGTCTGCAAATCCACAACTCCTGTACAGCGACGCCGGACAAAAGGGTAACATTATTTATTTGAATCCTGCAAATGTTTGGTATCTCAACAGTGGCGGATTGACTGCCATGGAAAGCATGTTGAAAAATTTCTAATTTTGTGGCGCATACAACGGAAGGCATTGAGGCGCTTCCTCCGTTGTATTTTTTATCCATACCATCCACGTTTGTAAAACGTGCTGACAACCCATTAAAACACGGCAAACTGAATGTCTTGTGATTGTATTCAATCACGCTTGAATTCAGAGCTGTGTTTTATGGTATCTGTCAAAAGTGTGAGAGCAATGGAAAAAATAATGGATTTATTTTTGGGTATTTATGGCAGTATCGGTATTGCCGGTGTGGTGTTAATTTTTTTTGCTGTATACGGGTTATATCTTGGCTTACAAAACATCATTTATATCAATTTGGTTCGCAGAGAGTTTAAGAAAAACTATCGTGATGTGATGCGCCACAATATGGATGCAGAACACATCAAACATGTTCAAGAAAATCCTCTTTTGAATATTGTGTGGGATATTGTGCACCTGCATGGTGATCATTCCGATGATATTCGTGCTGAAGTTGGTTATTTATTTTACAGAAATTTTGAATCCGTCAATCGCAGTCTGTATTGGATTCGTTTGATTACTGTTGTTGCGCCGTTATTGGGGCTTTTGGGCACGGTTATGGGTATGGTGAATGTCTTTCAAGCCATTGCTGCCGATACCAATCCTGATGCCACTGTGCTTGCAGGAGGGATTTGGGAGGCGTTACTCACGACAATTTTGGGTCTTTCTGTGGCGATTCCCATGTTGATGATTTATTATTTTTTATTATTGCGTTTTAAAGGGTTTCGCGTGGAATCCATTGAATACAGTTACAGAGCCTTGGGTGCGTGGAAAAAACACCACCAAGAATCAACAAAAGGAGTGTAGTCATGGATTTTAATGATGATGATGACGATTTGAGCATTGATTTGACGCCGTTAATTGATGTGGTGTTTATGTTGCTCATTTTTTTCATTATGACAACCACGTTCAGCAAGCCTGTTTTGGATATTATTTTGCCGAAAGCCGAAACAGCGGCGGCTCCTGAAGAAAAATCCAAAGAAATATTGGTCTCAATCACCCATAACGGCACACTTTTTTATCAAGATAAAATTATTGATATGCCGACATTGGTGGATAAGTTGCGTAGCGATAAAGAAGCGGTGCTCAATATTTATGTAGATAAGTCAGCACCTTTTGAAGCCTTTGTCAACGTTGTGGATATGGCGAAAACAGAAAGAGAGGGGCGTTTTGTTATCAGTACAGAAAAATGATTGGACTGATTTTGCATGGACAGAAAAAAAATCTATGCGTCGAAGCCACTACCTTTCGTTTGCTGTTGTCAGTTCATTGTTACTTGTCTTGTTATTATTGAGTGTCGATTTTGCAAAGGAACTTTTAAAACCTAAAATACTTACATTGCCGAAGATTATTCCTGTGGAGTTGGTGGATGAAATCTTCATTAAACCCTTGAAAGTAGAAAAGCTTTTGGCTTATGAGTCTGAACATGTCGTGTATGAAGCGCCTCCACCTCCGCCTGAAGTGAAGCCTGAGCCCAAACCGGAACCAAAGCCTGAACCGCCGAAACCCAAGCCGGAACCGAAGCCCAAACCCAAGCCTAAACCTAAACCGAAGCCAGTGGCGCAATCGACTGCACAACCTGTTGTGGCTGTAGAACATGTGCCTGAGGCGGTTGTGGATAACAGTGCCCAATTGGCTGCGCAACGAGTTAAAGCAGAGCAAATGGCGCTTGCTGTGCTTGTGGGTTGGGTTGAAAAGTATAAAAAATATCCTCGTGCGGCACAGAAACGAGGTATTGAAGGAACGATTCATTTACAGATTCGTATCGATAATCAAGGAGTCATTCAGAGTGCTGTTGTGAGAGGGGCAGGGGCTCAAGTTTTACAAAAAGCGACAGTGAAACTTGGTGAAAAACTTATTGGACGCAATGTTGGTGTCAAAACAGCGTTGAATGTGCAAGTTCCTATTGCATACGCTTTGCGTTGAGTGGCAGATGTTTTTCTTTTTTCCGGTGGAAATATTTTCACCGGAAAAAAAGTTTTAACGTCGGCCGCGCATGCGGCGTTCATCAATAAGGAAACGTCCTGTTATTGATTCCGAATTTGTCACCAGTGCTTCGGGAGTGCCGCAAGCAATAACATGGCCGCCGCGTTCTCCGCCACCGGGGCCGAGATCAATGACGTGATCAGATGCCAAAATCACATCTGTATTGTGCTCTATTAAAACAACCGTGGCACCGCGTTCTACCAATTTGTGGAGTACGGTAACCAGTTTGCCGACTTCATGCATGTGTAATCCTGTTGTCGGTTCATCAAGGATATAGAGCGTCCCCGGAAGTGAGCGTTTTCCGAGTTCTCGTGATATTTTTATCCGTTGAGCCTCACCACCTGAAAGAGTGGTTGCAGGTTGACCAAGACGCAAATAATCCAAGCCCACCTCTTCCAGTACCGCAAAGCGGCGCTCCAAGGTCGGATACGCACTAAAAAAAGTTCGTGCTTCTTTTACGGGAAGATCCAGTACTTCGGCAATATTGAGACCGCGATAACGCACTTCCAAGGTTTCATGATTATAACGTCGACCTTTACACACATCACATGTTATAAAAACATCCGGCAAAAAGTGCATTTCAACCCGTATTTGTCCGTCTCCCGAACACGCCTCACAACGCCCTCCGCGCACGTTGAAACTAAAACGTCCCGGTTGATACCCTCGCTTGCGTGCATCTTGTGTCATGGCGAAAATACTGCGAATTTCATCAAACACTTTTGTGTACGTTGCCGGATTTGAACGTGGCGTGCGTCCTATCGGCGTTTGATCAATAGCCACCACGCGCTCTATGGCTTCAAGCCCGTCTATTCCCGTAATAATTCCGGGTTGTTCAACGCGTTGTCCCTGTGCCAACAATATATGTTTGTATAATGAATCAATAACCAAAGAGCTTTTCCCCGAACCGGAAACCCCTGTGACACAGGTTAACGTTCCCAAAGGAATTGAACAGTCAATATTTTTTAAATTATGTGTTTGTACACCTTGTAATGTGAGCCAACCATTTGGTTCACGGCGTGCGTCGGGTAACGGGACAGACAAGTCTCCGCGTAAATATTTGGCTGTCAGTGTTTTGCCTTGTTGCATCAACTTGGCATAACTGCCGCTGTAGACCACATTGCCGCCCTGTGCTCCCGAACCGGGGCCGAGTTCAATGATTTTATCGGCTTCACGTATTGTGGCTTCGTCATGTTCAACAACAAGAACTGTGTTGCCTCGTTGCTGTAAATCACGCAAGGTGCCAATAAGGCGTTCATTATCACGCGGATGCAAACCGATAGACGGTTCATCCAGCACATACGTTACGCCGACAAGGCCTGAACCCAACTGTGACGCCAAACGAATGCGTTGTGCTTCTCCACCGGAAAGGGTCGTCATGGTTCGTCCCAGTGAAAGATAATCCAATCCGACATTGACCATAAATAACAGTCGATGACGCAACTCTTTCAACAGCGGATCGGCAATTTTTGCGTGTCGTCCCGTAAATTCACACGCATCAAGCCACGCAAGCGCGCGTTCCACAGGCATACTGCAACATTGTTGTATGTTTAAATCATTAACCCGTACAGCCAACGCTTCAGGACGTAACCGTGCACCGTGACAATCGGGACAATCGGCTTGCTGGAGATAGCGTGCCAAGACATCACGCCATGTGTCGCCATATTGCATCCCTTGTTCAAGAATGGTGATCACACCGCGCCATAAGGTGGTGTCGGTATCGTCAGTTTGCTCGTTTTTTTCTGTTCGTGCCACAGTCCCACCAAGACGATTGCGTCGTAAACCGCTATCGGCCTTTGGTTTTGTTTCTCCATAAAAAAGAGCGTGTAAGGCGTCGTCGCTGTATTGGATTAACGGCGTGGATAAAGTAAAATCGTGACGTTCACCAAGTTTTGTTAACGCTGTTTCATAGCGTGTAAAAATTTTTGGGTTGTTCCAAGGAAGAATTGCTTTAGTCTGTAAAGACAAACCGCGATTCGGCGCAATAAGCAACGGCTCAAAATATTCAATCGTGCCAAGTCCGGAACACCGCGGACACGCCCCCTGAGGGCTGTTGAATGAAAACAATTGTGGACTCAGCGGCGGTAAACTGATTCGACACGTCGGACAAACCGACTCTGTGGCATGAACCATATCTTCACCGCCTTCATCAAACAAACGATGCACAATCAGACGGCCTTCACCGTACCGCAAGGCTAATTCTACAGAATCGGCAAGTCTGCCGCGGATGTCTTCTTTGATGACCAAACGATCAATGACAAGCTCGATACTGTGTTTTTTATTTTTTTCGAGTGTCGTCACATCATCCAACGTTTGCATCACACCGTCAATACGCACGCGAACAAATCCCTCGGCTTTCAACTTTCGTAAAAGATCGGCGTGTGTGCCTTTTTGCAACTCCACAAGCGGTGCCAACAAAATCATTCGTGTTCCCGTAGGTAAGTCCAAAATGTCGGCAATGATTTCATCCACCGCTCGTGCTTCAATGGCTTTACCGCAAAGAGGACAATACATCCGCCCCAAGGTTGCAAAAAACACTCGTAGAAAGTCATAGACCTCCGTCACCGTACCGACCGTCGAACGTGGGTTGCGTCCCGTTGTTTGTTGTTCAAGCGAAATGGCAGGCGAAAGTCCCTCAATCAACTCAACATCAGGTTTATCCATTTTGGGCAAAAATTGGCGTGCATATGCAGATAAAGACTCTACATAACGCCGTTGTCCCTCTGCATAAACAATATCAAAAGCTAATGTTGATTTTCCGGAACCCGAAGGGCCACAAACCACAACGAGTTTTTCACGCGGAATGTCTACATTAATGTTTTTTAAATTATGTTGCTTTGCCCCAATAATATGTATAGAAGAATGACTCATGGTTCTTTACTTCACAAAAAGAAAAAAGATTCTCGCGTTATGCGAAATAGTGTGCCAACAACACAACCATCGGCAATGCAGGCAACATGTTTGATAACGGTATGCGTACAAGCTCCAACAGCGTCAATGCAATACCAAGAATCAATATACCGCCCACAGCCACCAACTCCGTCATGACCTGAGGAGGAAGCCATGGTTGAAGCAACGTTGCTCCCATTGTCAATGCTCCTTGATAGATAAGCACCGTCAGCGCAGCAAACAAGACCCCAATACCATAAAGTGACGCCAACGCAATCGATGCAAAACCGTCTAACATCGCTTTGGATAAAACAACCGTACGATCGCCGCGCAAACCTTCATCAAAAGAACCCAAAATCGCCATCGCTCCGATACAAAATAATACCGAAGCACTCACAAAGCCTTCGGAAAAACGTGGATTGCCTATATTCAAACAACGCTTGAGATACGTTGCTAAAGCCAGTAAACGTTGTTCAATATTCAACATTTCACCGACAACACAACCCAATAAAATACTAAAAATAACAATCAAAGGATTGACCGTGGTGATTGCCATCTTGGTACCCAACATCAAAACGCACAAACCAATTCCTTGAAAAACCGTTCTGCGCATAGATTCAGACATTTTTGCACCAAAAAAAATGCCGACACAACTTCCGACAAGAATACATAACGCGTTGAAAAGTGCTCCATAAGGTATAATCACTTTTTTTCCTTTTTTTGTATAGTAGATTTGACTTTTTAGAGCCTGCACAGCAATGTACGACAACACATGACATTGCTGTGCGCTGTTATACCTCATGATGTCAAGTGACTTGTTCTCAAATAAACACAAATGTAGAGCAGTTAAAACACCACACAGCTTCTGTACATATCATAGTGGACAATCTCTGTTCTTTCGTATAGCTATTTTTTAATGTTAAAAACGAAAAGGATCTTTGTATGAAGGTTTATTTAATAGGTGCAGGCCCGGGTGACCCGGGTCTGCTGACAGTTAAAGGCAAGGCGTGTATTGAGACAGCCGATGTGGTGATTTATGATTATTTGGCGTCTGAGGCGTTGTTGTCTTTGGCACGGCCTGATGCCGAAAAAATCTATGTCGGCAAAATTGCCGGTAATCATGCCTTACCTCAAGACGAAATCAATGCATTATTGGTTACAAAAGGCCAAGAGGGTAAAATTGTTGCACGTTTAAAAGGTGGTGATCCTTATATTTTCGGACGCGGCGGAGAGGAAGCCGACGCTTTGGTCAAGGCAGGGGTTCCGTTTGAAGAGATTCCCGGGATCACCAGTGTTATTGCAGGCCCAGCCTATGCAGGCATACCTCTGACGCATCGATCATATGCTTCCTCGGCAACCATTATCACAGGACATGAAGACCCTACAAAACCTGAATCGGTACACAATTGGGATGCTTTGGCAAAAAGCGCTTCAACATTGGTATTTGTGATGGGTATGAAAAATTTACCAAGCATCAGCAATAATTTAATTGCCGCAGGCATGGCACCGGATACGCCTGCGGCTTTGGTGATGTGGGCCACAACTCCAAAACATCGCAGTCTTGTGGCAACCTTGGCAGACTTACCGCAAAAAGCTGTTGAAAACGGTTTCAGCAATCCGTCAATCATTGTTGTCGGTAAGGTGTGTTCTTTGCATGAACGTTTTAATTGGTTTGAACAACGGCCTTTGCTGGGACGGACTGTTGTTGTCACACGCGCTCGTGAGCAAGCCAGTGGTATGGCAAACCAACTTGAAACGCTCGGTGCCGAAGTGTTGCAATTCCCGACTATCAAAATCAATCCATTGGCAGATATGACCGCAGTTGATCACGCTGTGCGTTGTGTTGCCGAATACGACTGGATCGCGTTTACTTCGGTGAATGGTGTGCGTGTTTTTTTTGAACGCTTGGAGGCGTGCGGATACGACAGTCGCGCTTTGGCAGGTGTAAAGATTGCGGCGATCGGTTCGGCAACGGCAGAAGCTCTGCATACATACGGCCTTGTTGCCGATTTTGTCCCTGAACGTTTTGTGGCAGAAAGCGTTGTAGAAGGCATGATCGCACTTGGTATGGCAGGAAAAAAAGTTTTGATTCCGCGTGCGTTGCAAGCCCGTGAAGTGTTGCCTGAAGAATTGCGCAAGGTCGGTGCAGAGGTTGATGTGCTTGCCGTATACGAAACGCTTCCTGCGGCAGAGGGTCGTGAGGACGTATGGAAACGGATTGCCGAAAAAACATTGGATTGTATCACTTTTGGCTCATCCTCTACAGTAGATAATTTTTTTGCGCAAATTCCTCCCGAATTGTGTCGTGAACACGGCGTAACCTTTGCATGCATAGGACCGGTCACTGCCGACACCTTGCGGACATACGGCTTTATACCGAGTATTCAACCCGAACGGTACACCATTCCTGCAATGGTTGAAGCTATTCAACAGTATTTTCAGTAGTTTTTGCGTTTTTTCTGGGGGAGGCACGGCTCTTGCCAAGCGTAGCCCTCCCGGATTTCACCCTTAAATACATTTACACTTTTGAGGGCTGTATATATTAAATTTCAGCTGTTTTTTCAATAGAATATCAAAAAAAATCAAAAAATGTACTTCTGCAAAGCAAGGTTAGGCTTTTATGCTTGAACATAAATATTTGTCATTTGACGACATGATGAAGCAATGGCTTTGAAGAGTAAAGAACTCTCAGAGAATCTTTAATGTAAAAACAGCTTGAGCAGCAATGATATCGTGTTCAATTTGTCGTTTCAGCGCCTCAACGGTTGCGAAGGTTTGTTCATCTCGTAAGCGGCTGACAAAGCCCACAGAAAGTTGTTTGCCATAAAGCTCGTCAGCACCAAATGTGCGGTGTAATAAGTGCACTTCAACGCGTAAGGCTCCTGAGCCAAATGTCGGATTATAGCCGATATTGGCAACGGCCGCACAGCCTTGTTCCCCTTCCAATCCAGCCAGCACGGCATAGACACCGACCTTTGGCAACAACACCTGAAGCGGCGTACCATTTACGTCGGCAGCAATATTTGCCGTTGGAAAACCAAGCAGACGCCCTCGTTGATCTCCTTGTACCACAACACCGTGGAGACGATGCGAACTCCCCAGCAACCGTGCAGCATCATTCACATTGCCTTCAGTCAGTAAGGCTCTGATGAGGGATGAACTGACCAGTGTGTTTCCTACACAAAAAGGAGGGTGTTGCGTTACCGAGAAATTCCATTGTTGTCCCAATTCACAAAGCGTGGTACACGATCCGTCACGCCCTTTTCCTAGCGAAAAATCATGACCGATGACCAAATGGCGCATATTGAGGCGTTCCACCAATACTGTTTGCACAAATTGTGAGGCTGTCATGTCAGCCAAAGCGTGAGTGAATGGCAGTGTCAGTACTTCATCGGCGCCATATAGGCGCAATTTTTCTTCTCGGTGCGTATTGTCTGTCAAGCGCAGGATTGTTTGATTTCCTAATATCTCGCGTGGATGAGGATCAAAGGTCAGAACAACAACGGGCATTTCGTTTGCGATGTTTTTTGCAAGCTGTAATAACGCTTGATGTCCAAGATGGACACCATCAAAATTGCCGATCACCATGCAAACACCGTTACGAAACAGTAAAGCATTTCGGTTGAGAAAAGCGTCTATTTCTTTAAAACACGTTGATGTTGCCATATGCAGTTACCTCAAATACACATTTATTTTGCAGATGGAGTGCTTTTTTGTGCAATATTTTCTGCCAATTGAAGGATTGTTTCGGCATAGACGCGTGATTTATTATAGCGCATGAGCACAGCATGTTGTTTTGTTCGTGTATTTTTGGCTTTCCACCCGTGTTTGACGAGAAAATTTGCCAAACTTGCGATGGCGTCATCTGCAATAAAAAGATTGACAACATTATCGTTGTTGCCGTCTATGGCATAGGGCTTGAGGTTGGAAGGCATAAATTGACACAGACCAATAGCACCATACATAGAACCGGGCACAATCAAAGGATCTTGGCCTGTTTGTTGTAAATAAGCAATCAATGCTTTCAGTTCATTATATGCCCAATCTGAACGTTTTTCCGTACGTTCGGCAATCCATGCATGACGTTTTTCATGGTCCGGAAGTTTGGACAATGTCGCGGGAATGCTTTCCGGTGTGGTGCTGGCAGCCATACTGGCTAGGGTTAAAAAAGCACTTTCTTTACCAAGAAATTTTCCCAAGCGTGTTTCAACAAACAAAAGCGCTGCCGCAATTTCTTTTGGTACGGCAAAACGTTTTTCGGCAGCCAAGAACGCGCTGTTATGTTCTTTAATAAACGTTTGACACAAGGCTATGTTTTTTGCGGTAATCACATTGGGATAAACCACCATGGGTGGTTTAGTACTTTTTTTGCTTTGGGATTGTCGCAAGAACGCGCTGGTATACAACTCTTTAATTTTTGCACCCATCGGTGCTTCTGAAGGCGTTGTTCCCAATCGTAGGAGGGCGGAAGCGGTTTGTGCTGTATACAGTCCGTCTTTTTTTAAGCGAGCCGTGAGGGCTTGCCAGGCCGGTGCCACGGTTTGTTGTGTGGGATCTTGAATTATTTCTGAAGGAGGAACAACAACAGATGGAGGTGTTACAGGTGGGGAAGTCGCTGTGCTTGCTGTACAACCCAAAATAACGACTGAAAACGCATAGACACAAAAAATAGCCGTACGTCCGTACATGGTTCACTCAGATATCAGGTTAAAGTTTATGGTATTTTTTCTCAAAAGAAACGAAGGAAGGAAAAACATCACAAAATTGACAACAGTTGTCGGCATTCATGAATGAAGCCGTACATATCTGTTTTTGTGATGTCTTTCCTTTTTATAAAAAAGCATATACTGCTTTTTACACGTTTTTACAAACGTGACAAGGGGTCAGATACGTTGCAATGTCCAACAAACTCGTCCATAAATACGTTTTTCGTATTCTTCGGGAGCCAAATTGGCTTCGGGGTAGTCTGGGGTGTCTACACGCAATACAAATTGTTGTTGTTGCGGAGCAAAAAATACGCGTTTGAAGGTCAACCCTTCGTGGGGCATAAAAACGGCATATATTTCACCGGAAACAAGGGCTTCGGGCGTGGTATCAATACCGACATGAGCTCCTTTGCGAATGATAGGTGCCATGGCGTCTGAAGCGGCTTGCAGTACTGTAATGTTGTTTCCAAGAAAGGCTTGAGGCAGTACAATTTTACCGATGGGCTCAAGTTGTGGTACAACTGTTTGCTCATCATACGCACACAACATATCAAAAACGCGCACTAAACCGTTTTTGGCTAAGGGATCGCCAAACATTGCCGGATCTTCTTTCACGCCGCTTTGTGGCGCTTCCATTGGTGTATAGCCTTGTTCGGTGCGCAAATACATGGGGCCGACGCCTTTTTTAATCCAATCCGGATTGAGACCATATTTTTCAAAAAGTTTGACAATCCAATCTGATGGAATGGAGTCGCGGCGTTTTGCATCGGAAATGCTTGATTGACGAATATCAAGCACTTCGGCCAATTCAATTTGTGTTCTTGCGTTGGTTGCATAGCGAATGCGATCGCATACTTCTTTGAAAAAACTCATAACAATATCCTGCTCGCAAGACAAAAAGGCCTTGCAGACTAAAAGGTGAATAAAAAGGAACGCTAGGCTTTTAAACTGACAGGCGTGTTTTCACTGTAACAAATGGGTATAAGAAATATGTATGTGGTGTTACAGTAAAAAATGTGTCAGAGCGGTATCTAGTCCTTTTGAGTAAGCGGCTCCAAGAAAGGAGACTCTGAACTGAGAATGAGTCTTGTGTTATGTTCGAGACTTTTTTTCAAAGCTTCAAGCCCGCGTTGAAAACTGTAAAAATCCGGATTTTTTGAAAACGCATCTGCAAAAATGTGTGCAGCTTGTGCATCGCCTTCACCGTTGATGATGGCTGCGGATTTGTTGGCTTCGGCGAGGATCACGGCTTGTTCGCGATCGGCTTCGGAACGAAGTTTCAACGCTTCTTCGGTGCCTTCAGAACGATATTGTTTAGCTTGACGTTCACGTTCGGCACGCATTCTGCCAAAAATGGCGCGTTGGTTTTCGGTTGGCAAGTCTGTCCTTTTGATACGCACATCAACAACTTCAATGCCATATTCTTTCATAATTGCCGACGTGCGTTTGGTGACGTCTTCCATAATGCTTGCGCGGTTGCTTGAAACCACTTCTGTCAGTGTGTGTCGTCCGACTTGGGCGCGCAGTTGTGAATAGACCACATCGTCGAGTCTGGCTTGGGCTCTTGGAATCGTGCGCACATTACGGTAAAATGCTAAGGGATCGCTGATCAACCAACGTGCATAGTTATCAAGTACAATCGCTTTTTTATCGCTGGTTAAGGCTTCTGCGGGGCGAGCGTCATAGTCCAAAATACGCGCATCAAACAACACCACATTTTGGATAAAAGGGAGTTTGAAATGCAGTCCGGGGCCAAAAACCTTGTCTACAGGTTCACCCAGTTGCAACACAAGGGCTTTTTCGGTTTGTTGGACAGTAAAAAAGGACTGTGAACCAAGTCCAACGGCGGCAACAAACAGAAGAATCAATATATTTACTTTAGTCATAAAGGGGATCCTTAAAAGTGATTTCTGCAAACGTTGTTTCTGCCGTTTAAGGCAATTTGGGGGCAGAGATGTCTGAAAGCGTTTGAGCCTGTTTGGAAATTTTCGGTGTTTGCACGACACGTTCCGAGCTTGGTGTGTTTGAAAGCAAAGGCAGGAGCGGAACGCTGTTTTCTCCGAAATTTTTGGGCAAAATCAATTTTTCCATACCCGGTTGAGCAAGCATAGATTCCATTGTTTCAAGGTACAGGCGTTTTTTGGTTACGTCTTCAGATGTTTCGTAGGCTTCAAGGATAGCCAAAAAGCGTTGTGTTTCACCTTCGGCGTTACGCAAACGAGTTTCTTTGTACGCTTTGGCTTCGTTTTCAATTTGTGCGGCCAAACCACGTGCTTTTGGCAGTAATTCATTGCGGTAGGCTTCAGCTTCATTGATGATACGGCTTTTGTCTTCGCGTGCGCTGGCAACATCTTTAAACGCGTCAATCACTTCTTTGGGTGGGTGTACATCTTGTAGTTGTACGGCAAGCACACGAACACCGACTTTATACCTGTCAAGAATTTGCTGTAAAAGATCTGTGGCTTCTTGTTGAATTTGGAGTTTACCGTCGGTGAGGGCAGAATCGATCAGGCTGTTGCCGATGACTTCGCGCATGGCTGCTTCGGCAGCATTTTTCACAACAGCGGTTTGGTTGGTGACGTTAAATAGATATTCAACAGGATCTTTGATTTGATATTGAACACTGAACTGCACATTCACGATGTTCTCGTCACCGGTCAGCATGGCGGCTTCTTCGGGCAGTGTACGGATTTGTCCTTGACGAAAGACGTTGTTTTGCCCGGAGGATTGAAAACCCACCTCGACACGTTGAACTTGAGTCACTTTGGGTTTATACACTTGCTCAAACGGATAGGGTAAGGCATAGTGCGGTCCTGCTTCAACGGTACGATTGTATTTCCCGAAGCGTAAAACAACACCTTGTTCATCGGGATTGACTATATAAATGCCGGAAAGCAACCAAATGCCGACGAGCACTAAACCAATCCATTTGAAATTACCGACTTTTGGTGTTTGAAAAGGCGGTCGTGGTTTATTGTTTTTTGAATTATCTTGGCGTTGTTCCGGTTCTTCTTCATAATAAAATAAATCATCATCATCTTGGTTATCTTGATCGTTTTGTCCCCAAGAAGAAGCCTGTTTTTTTCGTTTTTCTTGTAGTTTGTCCCAGTCCCAATTCATTCATTTTTTCCTTTTATGATCAATGGTCACTGAAAGGGCGATAAACAATGTGGTTGTTTATCAACCTGCTTTACCTATGTAGTTTATTGTTTTTTATGTCACTAATATATCTATATATATCTATAAAACAAACGGTAATATATACAACATTAAAGATATATTTGTATAAAATACTGTAACAATGAAATACAAGGTTTATACATTATAAAATAGAGTATTGTATTAAAGATATTTTATCAATATTACTCACTGTAAGAACTGAACGTTCTATTTAAAAAAAAATGCTTTTTTATCGAAACCTTACAACCCTGTCAAGTAAAGATGTAAACATCTTTACTAAAGGTATTTCAAGATGTTAAATCATCTTTTGCGACGCTCTGTTGTGGTAACATAGGTTACTTTTTAAATATAGGCTATTGTGACAAAAGGTCAAGAGAGAATTTTTTATGAGTTGAGAAAAGTTTAAAAAATAACACATATTTATTGTTATATTTGATAGGATATAGATGATTGCGGTGAAGTGTATGTTTAAAGAAAACATTAATATTTTCAGATAGATATTTTTTATCATGCAAGAAAAAGCGTTATCCTGTTATGAAAAAAACAATAAGTATATCTATTTGAAAAATTTGTTCTGTTTTTATAGGTATTGTTATTAACAGTTTTGTTTTTGAAATATGTATTTTTGTGCTGTTATATCAACGGAGAATAACGGTGTCGCAAAACTTTAAAAAATGAAATTTTTATAATGAATAGGTTCTCACAAACGAATCCTCATCTTGATTATCTTGTTTGATTGGACTACGTTCAGCGTGCATGATGTCATGTGAAAAAAAGTTTATGTTGCTTGTGGCCTTATGGACGTGTGTTGTCTATTTGCCAAAGCGAGCAGGCTGTTTTATCTTACAGAGATTCTCAAATCAATATTATATGTCATGTTGATTTTCGGTTATAATGAAGTCTTGTCCAACCCTGAGGGAGTTTTCATGTTAGGTTTTGTGATCCGTAAATTGTTTGGAACGAAAAATGAACGTTTTCTCAAAAAGCAACGTCATGTAATTCATGCTGTCAATGCGCTTGAGCCTGAGATGCAGGATTTGGAAGATGGCGCGCTACCCGAGCGTTTGTTGCAATATCGTCAAGCTGTTCAGAGCGGTGAAAAGCGTTTGGATGATGTGTTGCCAGAGGTGTTTGCTTTGGTTCGTGAGGCAAGTCGTCGAGTGCTTGGGATGCGTCATTATGATGTGCAGTTGCTTGGGGGTATTGCTTTACACACGGGTCAGATTGCGGAGATGAAAACGGGTGAAGGAAAGACACTTGTCGCAACATTGCCTGTTGTGTTGAATGCGCTTGAAGGGCAGGGCGTCCATGTTATTACTGTGAATGATTATTTGGCGCGTCGTGATGCCGAATGGATGGGCACATTGTATCGGGCGTTAGGGTTATCTGTCGGTGTTATTGTCCATGGGATTTCCGACGAAGCACGTAAAGAAGCTTATAGTGCCGACATCACCTATGGGACAAATAATGAATTTGGTTTTGACTATTTGCGTGATAACATGAAATTTCATGCCGAGCAATTGGTGCAACGTAAACACCATTTTGCCATTGTTGACGAAGTGGACTCCATTTTGATTGACGAAGCCAGGACACCGTTGATCATTTCCGGTGCGGCTGAAGATTCGACAGAACTCTACGCTCGGATGGATGCACTTGTTTTAAAGTTGACGAAAGATACGGACTTCACAGTTGATGAAAAATCGCGCAGTGTTGCTTTGACGGAAGTGGGTAGTAGTGTTGTTGAGACGTTGCTTGGGATTGACAATCTTTTTGATCCGGCAAACATCACCTTGCAGCATCATGTGTTGCAGGCTCTCAAGGCGCATGAAGTTTTTCGTCGAGATGTAGATTATATTGTTAAGGATGATCAGGTCGTTATTGTTGATGAATTTACAGGACGTTTGATGCCCGGGCGTCGTTTCAGCGACGGTTTACACCAAGCGCTTGAGGCAAAAGAACGTGTGACGGTTGCTGCCGAAAACCAAACACTTGCAAGTATCACGTTTCAAAATTATTTTCGCATGTATGCCAAGCTGGCGGGAATGACGGGTACGGCTGATACTGAAGCTGTTGAATTTGCACAAATTTATAATCTAGATGTGGTTTCTATTCCCTCAAACAAGCCAATGATACGCAAAGATTTTTCGGACGTCATTTATCGAACACGTCCTGAGAAGTTTAATGCCATTGTTGCGGCTATTCAGGCCTTGCATGTTTCGGGACAGCCTGTGCTTGTGGGGACGATTTCCATTGAAATTTCTGAAATTTTATCAACGTTATTGCGCCAACGCAAGATTCCGCATAAAGTGCTCAATGCCAAGCACCACGCGGAAGAGGCTGAGATTGTGGCTCAAGCCGGTCAGCTCGGTAGGGTCACTATTGCGACGAATATGGCCGGTCGCGGTACGGACATTGTGCTTGGTGAAGGTGTTCGGGAGATTGGCGGTTTGCATATTTTGGGTACGGAACGTCATGAAAGCCGACGGATAGACAATCAGTTGCGTGGACGTTCGGGGCGTCAGGGTGATCCCGGCTCTTCACGGTTTTATTTGTCCTTGGAAGATGATTTGATGCGTTTATTCGGTTCAGACAAATTGTCCAATTTGATGCTCAAACTGGGTATGGAAGAAGGTGAACCCATTGAGAATAAAATGGTTTCACGTGCTATTGAGAACGCACAAAAACGTGTTGAAGGTCATCATTTTGAGGTTCGTAAAACGTTGCTTGATTATGACAATGTCATGAATCAGCAACGTGAAGTGATTTATACGTTGCGTCGAGAGTTGATGTTTGAGGCTGACTTAGCATCCATTCTTGAGGAATATAGTCTTGATATTCTTGCACAAATCTATGCACCGTTACACGCTGTCGAGCACACCGAAACGGTTGCTCGTGAAGAAGCGGAACAACAAGTGCGTGCGGCTTTACGGGATATTATGAATATTGATCGGGTGCTTGCTCCCGAGGCGCCTTTGCCTTCTGAAGAAGAAGCGTTTGGGCTTGTCAATGTCATATTAGAAGCGTTGAAAGAAGAAGCAGGACCTTTGTATGCGGAGTTGTTGCGATATTTTCTTTTGGAAGAACTCGATCGAGGTTGGAAAGAACATTTGCGGAATATGGACAGCTTGCGTGATGGCATTGGCTTGCGTGGTTACGGACAGCGTGATCCCAAGCTTGAATACAAACGAGAAGGCTTTGAATTGTTCCAAACGTTGTTGATGACTGTTCGCGAGGGAGCTTTTAGAGCGTTTACGCGACTGCGCGTACAAGCGTCTCCTGTTGAAGCGGATGCTCCCGCATTGTTGCCGCAACACCAAGAACAAGCGAAAGGCTTGCAATATTCTTCTGAAGAGCAACAAACGCCACAACGCCAAACGGTGCGAGTTTCTGCCCAAGTGGGACGTAATGAACTGTGCCCTTGTGGGAGCGGTAAAAAATACAAACGTTGTTGCGCTCAACAATAATTGTTTCCTGAGCCGTCTTATCTCATTAAAGCACTTCTGTCTTGAGTTTTTTCAAATGTCTTTAAGGAGTTTTATACTATGTATACTTTTTTTCGAGGGCGTCGTTTGCGTTCATCATCGGGGATGCGAGCGTTGGTTCGAGAACACGCGCTTTCGTCTGCAATGTTTATCATGCCGTATTTTGTTGTCGATACGGACGATCGCACTTTTCGCAAACCCATTGATTCGATGCCCGGACAATATCAGCTTTCATTACAAGAATTGGAAAAGCAGGTTGCCGAGGCGGTGGGGTTTGGCCTTCAGGCAGTGTTATTGTTTGGTATTCCAAAGAGCAAAGATCCTGTCGGCAGCGAAGGCTATGCCTCAAACGGAATTGTACAGCGTGCCGTACGAATGCTCAAAGACCGTTGGCCAGAGCTGTTGGTTGTGACTGATGTCTGTTTGTGCGAGTACACATCGCACGGCCATTGTGGCGTGTTGAATGAGCAAGATAAAAGCGGTATTGTGTTGAATGATCCAACATTAGAATTGCTTGCTCGGGTTGCCTTGAGCCATGCCGAAGCGGGAGCCGATATTGTTGCTCCTTCGGATATGATGGACGGGCGTATTCAGTGCTTACGTCAGGCGTTGGACAGCGGCGGGTACAGCCAGCTTCCGATCATGTCATATGCGGTCAAGTATGCATCGGCATTTTATGGACCATTTCGCGATGCCGCAGAATCCGCACCTCAATTCGGTGATCGTAAAACTTACCAAATGGATCCCGCAAACAGCCGCGAAGCCCTCAGAGAAGCCAGTGCCGATCACAATGAAGGAGCAGACATTCTCATGGTTAAACCGGCAGGTCCGTATTTAGATATTATCCGTTTATTGCGTGATCGATATGTGTGTCCGTTGGCAGCCTATCAAGTGAGCGGTGAGTATTCCATGATTAAGGCCGCTGCACAAAACGGTTGGATTGATGAAGACGCTGTTGTGTTGGAATCGCTTATGGGCATTCATCGTGCCGGTGCCGACATCATCATCAGTTATTTCACAGAAAGTCTTTTGAAAAGACAGTTGCTTTGTCGGTAATGAATGTTTCTTTATTAAATATTTTTTGCATAAAAATTTATTTGCGTTTTAAAATAAGTAGGATGAGAGACTATGCATCAATCACGCGTATTGGCAGACGGTTCACCAGCCTGTCGATTGATTGCTTGGGAAGTAACCCAGGCGTGTAATTTGGCTTGCAAACATTGCCGAGCCGAAGCCTGTACCGAAGCCGCTCAAGGAGAATTGTCCAATGTAGAGGCCAAAGCGCTCATTGACACCTTTCCTGAAGTCGGCAATCCAATCATTATTTTTACGGGCGGCGATCCCATGATGCGTTCGGATATTTATGAATTGATTGCATATGCAAATAACAAAGGATTGCGCTGTGTGATGTCGCCAAACGGCACATTGATCACGCCGGAAAATGCAGTACACATGCACCAAGTCGGCATTCAACGATGTTCAATTTCCATAGACGGACACGACGCTCCAAGCCACGACGCGTTTCGTGGTGTCGAGGGTGCTTTTGATGACGCTTTGCGCGGTATCAATTATCTCAAAAACGCAGGGATTGAGTTTCAAATCAATACAACCGTAACACGAAATAACCTTAAAGATTTTAAAAAAATATTTACACTCTGTGAAGCACTTGGTGCAGCGGCTTGGCATATTTTTTTGCTTGTGCCTATGGGGCGTGCTTCCGGGCTTGCCGATCAGGTCATTTCTGCTGAAGAATATGAGGATGTTTTGCATTGGTTTTATGATTTTCGTAAATCAACCAATATGCACTTGAAAGCCACTTGTGCGCCGCATTATTATCGTATCATGCGTCAGCGCGCCAAAGAGGAAGGCCTTGCGGTCACGCCCGATACCTTCGGTATGGACGCCATGACCAGAGGTTGTCTTGGCGGTACGGGATTTTGCTTTATCAGTCATTCAGGACAGGTGCAGCCTTGTGGTTATCTGACGTTGGATTGTGGGCAAGTTCGAGAAACCCCTTTTCCTGAAATATGGAAACATTCACAGTATTTCAAACAATTTCGTACACAATCGGAATATGAAGGCAAATGTGGTTTTTGTGAATACCATAGAGTTTGCGGTGGCTGCCGTGCTCGCGCATGGAGCATGGATAACAACCATATGGGTGAAGAGCCTCTCTGTACACATGTTCCAAAACGTTTACTATGAGTGATTTTTTTGATCGATATAGCATGTGATCTGTTTTATATTACGGAGTGCTTTTGATAGAGGGAGGGCAGATAATGATCGAAGTTTGTGTTTTTGCGACGCTTCGTGAAGGGCGTGAAAAAAAGACATATGTAGATGAGACATCTTGTACAACGATTGCCGATCTTTTGCAGCACCTGGCGATCGCTGAACATGATGTTGCTATTTGCTTACTCAACGGTTTTCATAGCACTCTTGACGCGCAGACAAAAGACGGAGACGTTGTTTCGTTGTTTCCACCTGTTGGGGGGGGCTGATGTCGATGTGTCGCGGTATTTCTGCAGAATCATCACAATATGCACGTCAGCTGACGTTGCCTGAAATTGGTCAGCAGGGGCAAGAGGCCTTGGCAAAGGCGCATGTTGTTGTTATCGGTGCCGGTGGACTCGGCAACGTTGTTCTTACATACTTGGCTTCTGCAGGTGTCGGTACAATAACAATCATTGATCATGACACGATCAGTGTGACAAATTTGAACAGACAATTTTTATACTCCCACAAAGATCTTCATCAAAAAAAGGCAGAAGTGCTTCAGAGGAAGCTGTCAGAACAATATAACTGTGTGACATTTTTTTCTCACACAAACACAGTGGATCGAACTTCTCTTGAAGAATGTATTGGTGTGCCTGACTGTGTTGTCTTGTGCGTTGATAATATTGAAACGAGGTTGCTTGTGAATGAGTATGCCATAAAACGTGCGCTTCCGTTGGTAGACGGCGGCGTTGATGGTTTTTATGGGTATATTTTGTGTTATGAACCACGGAATATTAACAGTCCCTGTTTAGCATGTGCCACACTGTTTAATGCAAATACAGCACATCAATGTTGTGTTTCCAATAGATTGGCAGAGAGTCGTCATAAAGAGCCATCGACAGCTCTTTCCGCGCTCGGTGTAACATGTGGTGTTATTGGTTCGTTACAAGCGTCATTGTGTTTGAATTTGTTATTGGAAATGAAAAACCCCTATCAAGAATGTGTGCTGCATTATGATGGAAAATGTGGTGAATTTGATAAGATACCATTAAGACAAAACCCACTTTGTCGATACCATGGCCTTGATATTGCATGATTATTGGCATGGCGGTGAGACGTATCGTGTTGAAAACATTGTTTCAAAAAAGTATTGATTTCAAAAATCACGGCTTCAAATGACTTTACGTTGCAAACTACAACGCTTTACATGTTTGAAATGTATTGAATACACTGCCTTGCGGCAGAAGAGAAGAATAATCTTCATGAAAGCGAAGACTTGCACATGTAGTCAAGGCATGATACCTATTTTTTTGGAATATTGTGTATTACAAATTTACAGGTTTTTAAAATGAAATAAAAAACTGTAACACGCGAACGCTTGTTCGCTAAAAACACACGCGGTAAAATGTTTGATCTGAAGTGCAAAACACGCGCCTTCACATAAGCGAAAAAAAATAACAGAATCTGCGATTCTATATTTAATGTGTTTGTATAAATAGTTTGCAGGAAATGAACATATTCCACCAGCATAATGTCGAACAAACGAGAAGATTATGAAAAGCCCACAAACCTCTGCCTCCATACCGCCTTCACATCTCAATCAAGCCAAATTCAATCAAGTTAAACAAAAACCTCAATTTTTTATCACTTCTGTAGGGCTTTTAATCTGGAATTTTTTTATTATTGCCTGTGCAGGAAGCAGTTTTTATTATATTATTCAAAAATATGAGCAAGCGACACTCAATATAGCACGTACAATTTTTGAAAGAGAACTCGATTTTCAAGAACTCAATATACAGCTTGATGGTATGTATGCACATATTGGAGAAGATGTTGAGGTTGATCCCGTTTTTGAAAGTGATCCGTTTCGTATTATATCAAGTCCCAACGGTGACTCTTTAACTAAATTGGGTTTTGCAAAAATTGCGAAACTTCTCAATAGTGATTTGGGAACCAGAGAAAACCTCATTGAAACAAAAACATCAGAAACTGAATCTAAAACGAGTGAAGTGTCTTCCTCACGCACTCCGATCATTAATATAACAAGTTTTGACAATACAATCAGTACTGTTCGTCCCGATCTTTGGGAACGCTCAGCATTACGTCATATTCAAGAAGAAAAACTTATAGAATTTACAGACACATACACGTTGGCAGGCAAAGAGTATATGCGTTATATGGCTCCCTTGTATGTCAAAGAATCATATTTGGAAAATCCTTCGTTTAAAAAAGTTTTTGAAAAATATAATATCGGTGATATTTATGGCGGTATCAGTATTTCAATCCCTCTGCAGCCGTCTTCTTTTGCTAATGAAACAGTCGTTCTCATCACTGCTTTGAATTTCTTTTTGATTTGGCTTGTGGGTTGTCTTTTTATTCTTTATGTTGGACGAAAATTGCGTTCAACAACGTTGCACGCACGTCATGCCGAAAGCGATTTGAAAGAATTACATACAAAATTTGACAAAAAATTGATTTTACGTACCAAAGCATTAGAAGAATCACTGACTAAAGCCGAACAAGCGCGCAGTATACGCAGTAACTTTTTCGCCAATATCAGCCATGAAATAAAAACGCCTCTCAACGGCATCCTTGGCATGACGGCACTTTTATTGCGAACCAATCTCAATGATGAACAAACTTCTATGGCTGCCACGCTGAAAACATCGGGGAATCGCCTACTTACAGTCTTAAATGACGTTATGGATTTTTCACGCATTGATTCCGGCAAGCTTGAACTTGATTTTTATACCTTTTCATTGCGTGATACACTCTATGACGCTATTAAAAATCTTGCACCGGCAGCACACGGGAAAGGCGTTGAAATTCTTGCAAGTATTGCACAACAGATTCCGGATAGCCTCCTCGGTGACGGCGTTAGGCTCAGACAAGTGTTGTTTCATTTGCTTGATAACGCCATCAAATTTACCGAACACGGTGAAGTCAAACTTGATGTTACCTATGATAATATCAAAAACAATAAAATTACATTGAAATTTTCTGTTACAGATACAGGAATAGGAATTCCAAAAGAAAAACAAGAAACCGTTTTGTCTTGTCTTGAAGCACCGGATGAATCCACCAAACAAGAATACAGTGGAATAGGTCTTGGTTTGCCCATTTCTTGTAAGCTCATTCAATTGATGGGTGGTGAAATAAAACTCACAAGTCAAGTCGGAAAAGGGAGTGTTTTTTTCTTTGAATTGGAGTTGCCTTATCTTGAAGAAAGCAATCTCAAACAGATAGAAGTTTCTGCTCTTGAATTGAAAGGGAAAAATGTTTTAATTGTGGATGACAACGCCACCAATCGCAAGATTCTTTTGGATCAAGTGGGTGGTTGGGGAATGCACCCTATAGAATGTATTTCTGTTGATTCTGCACTACAGGCTCTTCATAGTGCTGTACAAGAGAATAAAACAATTCATGTCATTATTACCGATCTTCAAATGCCTGAAAAAGATGGTATAGACTTGGCTTTGGCTGTGCAACAGCACGATAAATTATCGTCCATTCCCGTTATTTTGCTTTCTTCAGGGAATTTGCCGAGTAAGCTTGAACCTGGTCTTTTTTCTGCGAAGCTTTCAAAACCGACTCGTTCTTCTGACTTGTTGCGCTCTTTGGTCAGTGCTGTAGGCAATTCCGAACGCATTACAGCCAAAACCATTCAAGAACGCCTTGAAAAAGAACAAACAGCCACGGCAGAAAAAAGTTATAACATCATGCTTGTTGAAGACCTTGAAATTAATCAACAAGTCATTTCTCGAATGCTACAAGAAATCGGACATGAAGTGACTCTCGCCAAACATGGCCAAGAAGCTTTGGATCTTCTAGAATATGAAGATATTGATATTGTTTTGATGGATATCCAAATGCCTGTCATGAACGGTTTGGAGGCTTTGGCCAATATTCGTAAACGAGAAATGCAAAAAGGAAAAATTAAACATCTGCCTGTCATTGCTGTAACAGCCAATGTTTTACAAAGTGAAAAAGAACGCTATATTGCAGCCGGTATGGACGGCTATATTTCAAAACCGGCTACCATTTTAGAATTTGCTGAACTCATTGCCATGATCGGCAAGAATTTTAAAATTGAAGAACGTCAACGTGAAAATCAACCTTTAAAAAAATCTGCTATTGTCAATTCTTTGCAAAATATCCATTCAGATGCAAAAATGCCGTCATCTTCTGACACTGTTACTGAACAAATAGAAAAAAATACAGAAAAAAATGCGTTTACTATTGCAACAACTGATGAACCAAAGCCCATGCTGAACAATTATGATGCATCGAGTGTGCAAGGTCGTCCACCGAATGGCTATGGTGCACCGAGTGTGCAAGGGAATGCTCCGAGTAATTATGGTGCACCGAGTGTGCAAGGGAATGCTCCGAGTA
>CAYJFB010000013.1:0-69428 GCA_964369685.1 uncultured Desulfovibrionaceae bacterium
GAACTTTACGCCATCTGATGATGACACTCTCTTCCCCGATGACGATGATACCAATATTGCCAATATTGGTGTAGAGGCGAACGGAGTATTTATGTTTTTTTCGGGAAGCAATAACAGTTTCGGCACATTTTCTTTTGAAGCAGACCTACAAAACGGCACGATCAGCAATGCAGAATTGGTAACCTCCGATGCCGGTGCAGGAGATTTTTCTGTGAAAGATGCCACAGGAGAGATTGGTGCAGACAGTTTCACAATCGATGGCGGTCAGGCTGAATTTGATGATCAAGCTGTCCGAGATTGGAATATGACGGGCAATCAAGCCATCATTCCCGAAACAGAAGAAATTGATGGCTCTTTGAGTATTGAAACCGCTATTGGAAATGTTTTAGAAGGTGATTTTTCAGGAATAGTGACGCACAATGAATAATAAACAACATGCCGATATACGATGTTTTTTTGTATATTGATATATTGTTTTATTATACCATTTTTTTTATTAGAGTATTTTTTATCGTCAAACGGAGTCCATCCTTGACATATCAGATACGGCCTGATATTTCCTTGCGAAGTATCAATGTACTATACAGCGAACAGTGCGAAGGGCGACAATGCACAGCCCGTCGACTTATGCGCTCCTCTATAAAAAAGAGCGTAACAGATACACCAAACCCTATGTGGAGGTAAGGCAATGGCAAAACATCCAACCCCCAAGTTGGACCAGCTTGAATCCGGGCCCTGGCCCAGCTTTGTGTCCGACATTAAACAAGAGGCCGCGCATCGTGCAGCCAATCCAGAAGGTCTGGACTTCCAGATTCCTGTGGATGCTCCCGACGATTTGCTTGGCGTTGTAGAGCTGTCTTTTACAGACGGTGAAACACACTGGAAACACGGCGGTATCGTCGGTGTTTTCGGATACGGCGGCGGCGTTATCGGTCGTTATTGCGACCAACCCCAGATGTTCCCCGGCGTGGCACATTTCCACACCGTGCGTGTTGCCCAACCTTCCGGAAAATATTACTCCAGTGACTACATCCGTCAACTGTGTGACATTTGGGATCTGCGTGGTTCCGGCTTGACCAATATGCACGGTTCCACCGGTGACATCGTGCTCTTGGGCACCCAAACCCCCCAGCTTGAAGAAATTTTCTGGGAAATTACCCATAACATGAATACGGACCTCGGCGGTTCAGGATCTAACCTGCGTACCCCCGAAGCCTGTTTGGGTCAAAGCCGCTGTGAATTCGCTTGCTTCAATGCTCAGGATATGTGTTATCAACTGACCATGGATTACCAAGATGAATTGCACCGCCCTGCCTTCCCGTATAAGTTTAAATTCAAATTCGACGGTTGTCCCAACGGTTGTGTGGCCTCTATTGCCCGTTCTGACTTCTCGGTCATCGGTACCTGGAAAGACGATATCAAAATCGATCAAGAAGCTGTCAAAGCATACGTCGGTGGCGAATTCAAACCCAATGCCGGTGCACACTCCGGTCGCGATTGGGGTAAATTTGATATTGAAGCCGAAGTCACAAACCTTTGTCCGACAAAGTGCATGAACTGGGATGGTTCTGAACTGACCATCAATACCGCTGAATGCGTGCGTTGTATGCACTGTATCAACACCATGCCTCGTGCTTTGCGTATCGGTGACGAACGCGGTGCTTCGATCCTCGTCGGTGCTAAAGCACCCATTCTCGACGGTGCACAAATGGGTTCTTTGCTGGTGCCCTTTATTCCTGCCGAAGCTCCCTACACAGAAGTCAAAGAAGTTGTTGAAAAAATTTGGGACTGGTGGATGGAAGAAGGTAAAAACCGTGAACGTCTCGGTGAAACCATCAAGCGTCTTTCCTTCCAGAAGCTGCTTGAAATGACAGAAGTTCCGGCTATGCCGCAACACGTCGTCCACCCGCGCGAAAATCCCTACATCTTCTTCAAAGAAGAAGAAGTGACCGGTGGCTGGAACCGCGATCTTGCGGCCTACCGTCAAAGACATCAACGCTAAAGAGAGGGGACGACAATGGCGTTCATTTCTTCCGGATATAATCCCGAAAAACCTATGGAAGGTCGTATCTCTGATATCGGCCCTCGCAAATATGACTCTTTCTTCCCCGAAGTTATTAAAAAGAACTTCGGCAAATGGCTGTATCACGAAATTCTTGAGCCCGGTGTTCTCGTACACGTGGCCGAGTCCGGTGACAAAATCTTCACCGTTCGTGCAGGCACAAGCCGTCTGATGTCAACATCTCACATGCGTGAAATGTGTGAAATTGCTGACAAATATTGTGATGGACATTTCCGCTTCACCACCCGTAGTAACGTGGAATTCTTGGTTTCCGACGAAAGCAAATTGGAACCCTTGAAAAAAGATCTCGCCGGACGTAAATTTGAAGGCGGTTCAAATAAATTCCCCGTGGGCGGCACCGGTGCAGGTATCACCAATATCGTGCATACCCAAGGTTGGGTTCACTGTCACACCCCCGCAACGGACGCTTCAGGCCCCGTTAAAGCCATCATGGACGTTGTCTACGATGATTTTAAAGATCATCGTATGCCTGCTCCTGTGCGCATTTCTTTGGCTTGTTGCTTGAACATGTGTGGTGCTGTGCACTGTTCGGACATCGGTGTTGTCGGTATTCACCGTAAACCCCCGATGATCGATAACCATTGGGTTGACCAATTGTGCGAAATTCCTTTGGCTGTGGCTGCTTGTCCTACTGCGGCTGTGCGTCCTGTCAAAGTGGATCTCGAAGATGGTAAAAAAGTCAACTCTTTGGCCATTAAAAACGAACGTTGCATGTACTGCGGTAACTGTTACACCATGTGTCCCGCACTGCCCATCTCTGACGGTGAAGGCGACGGTTGCGTAATCATGGTTGGCGGTAAGGTTTCTAACCGTATCTCCATGCCCAAGTTCTCTAAAGTGGTTGTGGCTTACATCCCCAACGAAATGCCTCGCTGGCCTTCGCTGACCGAGAAGATTAAACAAATCATCGAAGTCTATGCCGAAAACGCCAACAAATATGAACGCTTGGGTGATTGGGCCGAACGTATCGGTTGGGAAAAGTTCTTTGAACTGACCGGCCTTGAGTTCACCCACCACTTGATCGACGATTTCCGTGATCCCGCTTACTATACCTGGCGTCAAAGCACACAGTTCAAGTTCACTGACGTGGACGGCTATGTGTCTCACGCAGACGGTCAAGGCGAAGAATCCGGTTCTGTTACCGCTGAAGACAAGAAAAAGATTGTGGACTTCCTTGAAGCCAAATCCAGCACGAAGTCTAAATTCTACTTCAATAACTTCCTTGAGCTGTTCCCCGGCAAGAGCCCTCGCTTTGTTAAGCAAGTGCTCACCGACCTGGTCAGCGATGACGTTGTTGTGTACTGGTCTTCCGGTTCTACAACCATGTACAGCCTCAAAGGCGCCGGTAAAGGCATCTAATTGTTTTTTTGGGGGAGGGTATACTCCCCCAAAAAATCCAGATGTCTCTATCGTTGCGACAGGTAGAGTAAAAAAGAAGGATGACACATGGTTTTACCGTGTTTGTCATCCTTCTTTTTTATTTTATTCACAGCTTTATTCACGTCAATTGATGAGACTTCTTTATATCTTGAGACATAGAGTCTTCTCACAAGGTTTTTTCTTCGAAAAAAACTTACATTCACTCACCCCGTTGAATTTCACCTTCTTCTTGACGGCTTTTGCAATTGATACACAATTTTGTCACAGGGCGCGCTTTCAATCGAGGCACACTGATGTCTTCACCGCACTCGTCACAAACGCCGTAAGAACCGTCTTCCAAGCGTTCAATGGCAGCCTGAATTTTGCGGATAAGACGACGCTCACGATCTCTGATACGCAGAGTAAATGCGCGATCCGATTCAGCAGAGGCTCTATCCGCAGGATCGGCAAACACTTCGTTGCCATCGGTCAAATCCTCCAGAGTGGAATCACCCTTCAGCTGTGCTTCCGCCAACATATTTTGTAAAAGCTCGCGGAAATATTCAAGTTCATTCTGTTCCAAGCTTTTCCTCCCAACACGATACTATAACGTGTTATACTCTGTTTTTACTGTGTTCTCGCTATATAAGCTTTTTTTTTCTGTTCGTAAAGATATTAAAAGAAGTTATCAACAATATTTTTTTCTTTTGCAGCAAAGAAAAAAGCAATAAAAAAGGAAATACAAAAGTGATTTCTTTTGTATTTCCTTTCTGAAAACAACGTGTTCTTCAAAGAATAAGACTAGATATCTTTATTTTATTTTTTTTCTGTTTCTTTTTCTGCAGGTTTGGGTGCTTCCAAGGCAGGAATCGTTACCTTTTCAAAGGTCACAGGTTTTTTATCCATAACAGCAATCACGTCTTTGGTAATATCGGCTTGTTCATCAAAGGCCAACAAACCTTCTGTGCTGATGACTGCGGTATATTTTTTTTCTTTTCGAACAAGCTGAATGGCTTCTTCAATTTGAGTATTGATCACATCCATCATTTTTTGTTGCTGTTCAGTGACAATTTGCTGGTATTGACCAAACGTTTCTTGCAAAGCAAGACGAATACCCTCGTCTTCATTCATTTTTTCAAGTAACGTTTGGGCTTTTGTAAATTGCTCTTGGATGTCGGTTTCCATTTGTTGCAGATGAGCAAGCCCTGCTTTACCCGATGCACTTTCTTGATACAGTTTACTCGGATCGACCACGGCAATGGTTGCACCGGTGAAGCCACTGCCCAAAAACATGATCACCAAAAGTGCAAAGGTGCTAAAAAGCCGCATGAGTGCCACCTCCAAAAAATAATATGGTTAAAAAAAATTCAACAAACAGCGCAGACAATAAAGCACTTTGCAAGGAAGAGCAACTCTTCTTCCTTGCCGTTTTGAGATTGTTTGTAGAGGAATGATGTTATTTTATATGCTTTCTTTGAACTCGCTTCGTAAGCCTGCAATTCTTTATTACTGATTGTGCAATGGGGTAAAATGCAGGCTGAGTAAACCGCGATCGGCATCGGGATTTACATCATGTATGGCGGAAGTCAGGACTTTGGCAATACGTGAGAATGTCGAACCAAGTTCTTCAACTTGAGTAAAGATGCTCGCCTCTTTTGTGGAGGCCACGGCATTCAAAAAGCGTTTATCGGCGGTGCCAAAACCTGTGGCAACAATATTAATGCCTGCGGCGTGGCAGCGTTTTGCTTGGGCGATGGCGATTTCTTGTTTATACCAGATGCCATCGGCAAGAATCAACGCCACAACATGTTCATCACTATACGGTTCAAGTGTTTCATAAATCAGATCAAAGGGATGTGCACTATTGCCAAACCCGAGACGATGCATACCAATCTCCAAGGCATCAATGGCACTGTGAATCAATTCGCTGTCGCGAGTCGGCGCACACAGTAAACGCACGCGATCCGCTGTCACCGCTAACCCTACAGAACACAAGCGTAAATCCAATTCTTCAACAAAGCGATGCGCGGCTTTACGCGCTTCGGCAAGGGCGTTGCCTTCCATAGATGCAGAAAGATCAATCACCAAGAGCGTGTGTGTATGACGGACGTTGAAACGTTTTGCAGATTCAGGTGAACCGTAAAAACGTTCGGCTTCACCGAGAGCAACACTTTCACGGGTTACGGGGAGTTTTTTCCCGGAAAGCGTGTCAGTCGCATTGACGTGTACAAGACCGCTCTTATCATAGTGATATTCAATGCCAATCCGCGCTTTACCGCTTGGGTTGCCTGAAATACGGCGCACAACATGTCTGTCCATAAACGTGAGATCATGCGGTGAGGTGCTTTCACCTTGAGTCAGAAAAATATCCATAATTGTTGAGCCGTGTGTGGGCACGTTCAAAATCAAATCGCGTGATGCTGTACAAGGTACGGGCGTGTCTTTTCTCAGTAAAATTTCATTAACAAACCGCGTGCCGTCTTCAGATTCGACAAGAACACCAAGGCTGTGCGTGGTCACATCATGAATGGCACGCACACCCGGCAACGTGTATGCAAAGGTTTTTGGGGGTGTGATTTTCGTCTGGTCTGGTTGTGTTTTTGGTGCGTGCGCTTCGAGGTGTGCGGCTTCCAAGGCCGCACCGAGCGCCACGGCTTCATCGACATTGACTCCCGACAGAGGCTCTTTACCAAATAATGTTGTGATAAGTTCGTGTATCATGGGCATGCGTGTTGATCCGCCGACCAACAAAATGTTGTCCACATTCTTTGCGCGCAAGCCTGTTTGTGTCAACAATTTCTCGCATAAGGATCGTGTGCGTTGCAACAAGTCGGCGGTTAAATCGGCAAAATGTTCGCGTGTCAGTTCATATCGTCCGCTGAATTTGCCATGACGAAGCGTGACGGTCGTGCTTGTGGCTGATGAAAGTTGCTTTTTGGCATTTTCGGCTTTGAGCAACAATTCACCGATCACTTCCATATCTTCCGTCGGATCGACATGAAATTCATTTTGAAAAGCATCCAGCAGATGATCGACAATGCGTTCATCCCAATCTTTACCACCAAGGCGATAGTCGCCTTCTGAAGACAATACCGCAAGCTCATTTTCACGCACTTCAAGCAGCGTGACATCAAACGTTCCGCCACCCAAATCATATACCAAAAGACGCTGACCGTTCATTGCCGCAAGTTCGGTAGCTTGCGCTGCGCTGTAGGCCCATGCGGCGGCTGTCGGTTCATTGAGTGTATGCAACACTTGAAGACCCACCTTTTCCGCTGCCAAGGCCGTATTACGTCGTTCTGTTTCACGAAAATACGCAGGTACGGTAATCACCGCACGCTCAATGCTGTCTCCCACAACGCGCTCTGCGTCCTTTTTTAATTTTTCCAAAACAAGACTCGAAAGTTCTACAGCTGTATAATCTTTATCGGGTGCGGGAAAAATATAATTGGGATTGCCCATTTCGCGTTTAAAAAAGACCGCAACGGACGGATCGCCCGCTTCTTTACGCGCCTTGGCTTCTTGACCGACAACAACACCCCCTGCACCAAAGGCCACACAGGATGGCGTAACACGAATGCCTTCGGCGTTGGCAATAATAACCGCGTTTCCATGCTCATCAAGTCGCGCCAATGCTGAATTTGTCGTGCCAAGATCAATTCCTACGGTAATCCCCATGACGTGTCCTTTTTGTTGTTTTTCTCTTCGCAAGCGCGCGTTTTGTTAGGATCAATAAAACAGAGTCTCACAAACAGCAGAGTCTTCCAAATAGACTTCATCGTTCTCAAAGCGAAAAGCTCACAAGAGTCCTGCCCCTGTGAGCTTTTCGCTCTTAACTATAGATGTCTCAAACAAAATCAGTTTATTCTTGCGAATTTTCAGGACTCGTTGTCGATTGTTCTTGTGTTGGTGGTGTGACTGTTTCCGGTGCTGTTGTGTCAACTGTTGGGTTTTGTGATTCGATCACTTGTGTCGTGGGCACTTCAGGCGTTGTCGGTGCAACGGTTTCGGGCGTTGTTGGGGCTGTCGGTGCAGCGGTGTTTTCAAGGCGAATGTCAAGAATCGAGGAATCGTCTTGGTTGGCAGTATTTGTCAAAACATTATAACTCAGCGATGTGATGACAAAAAGTACGGCAACAAATGTTGTCAGTTTTGTCAACAAACCGCCTGCACCCGAACTGCCAAAAACTGAAGCATTGCCACCGCCAAAAATAACCCCCATGCCTTCTTTGCCCGCTTGCAAGAGTACAAGGACAACAAGAAACACACAAACAATCACATGTAATGTCAAAAGAAGAGTTTCCAAAAGATGCTCCTACAGATTTTTTGCACAGATTTTTCCTGTGGCATAAACGCTTTAGCCTGCTGGTGGCGAGAAGCGTCTTTCGCCAAAACGTGTGCAAGCACCGTATATCTATCCTGAAAAACTCCCAAGGAGTACAGAAACACTGTTAGGCTAAGGCAATGTTCGTAAAACTATCAGCCTGTAAAGAAGCTCCTCCTACCAGAACTCCGTTGACATTGTCAAGTGTCAGAATTTGTGTGGCATTTTCCGGTTTTACACTGCCGCCGTAAAGAATGGGCATGGTGTCTGCGTCAACACTCGAAATATCAGCAAGCAAGCGGCGCACAAGCGCGTGTGCTTCCACAATATCATCATTGGAAGCCACTTTCCCTGTACCGATGGCCCAAACGGGTTCATAAGCCAAGGCAAGGCGTTCCATGGGCAGAGATTTTTCTTGACGCAATGTTTCAAGCTGACTGCGCAAAACGGTTTCAAGTTTTCCGGCTTCCCGTTCTTCGAGGGTTTCTCCGATACATAACATCACGGAAAAGTCTTTTTCAAGACAACAATGCACTTTTTCTCCAACGAGTTTTTCACTTTCGCCAAAAACATGACGACGCTCGGAATGGCCTGCAAGCACCCATTGAACACCACAATCTTGCAACATTCTGGGTGATATTTCGCCTGTAAATGCCCCTTCTTCTGCAGGGTACACGTTTTGCGCTCCAAGATTCAACCAACTTGTGCCGGACACAATCGCAGAAATATCTGAAAGAGCCGTAAACGGTGAGAAAACAAGCACTTCACGATCTTTTTTAAGATTTGTTCCGATCAGTTGTTGCAATTCTCCGATATAATTTTTGGCTTCGGCACGAGTTTTATACATTTTCCAGTTGGCTGCAATAATGGTACGCATAACACTCCCTTTTGTTTTTAAGGTTTTTCGTTTTTTTTCTTGAAAGACGCCATAAGAACTTCTGATTACAGTTTATCTTTCATAACAAGAGACATTTTTTCAGTCAAGAAATGTGGTTTCAGAGAGCGTGAATGCTGAACAGTTTTTTGTCAATGTTTTAATAACGCAAGCGTTAAGAATGCTTTTTCCATGTTTCTTGCTATTAGAGACAGCCCCAGAATTGTATTGAAGCGTTCAAGCATTGAGCTTCTATTACTGTTTGTCTCTTTTTTCCAACATTCCTTATTGTCGTTTATGTAGAGGTATTTTGTTCAAAACGGCTTCTTGATTGCATCATCAAGCTGTGTGACGTTTCAAAATCATGAATATCAAAGATTTCAAGATTGACCACGCCTTGGAAACGGTATGTCCAGAGAGCATGGAGGACGCTGTCCAACCATTTTTTAGGCATATAGAAGAGCGACTTATGATCACGCGGATGTTTGCCAAACAAGGTGCGCATGGCTTGGCGTGTGGGACGTGGGGGCAGTGAATTTCGTGCCGAGGTGCGTGTCTTTGCGGGATCGGGAAACAAACCGTGTAGATGAATCAAGCGTGTTTGCGGAAGCCATTTTTGTAAGAGCGGCAACGGATCATGCATGTCTTTCCATAGATGCCCGATGTCCATACAACGAGAATAGGGGGTTTGTTCAAGCCATGGATCTAAAAAATCAACGGGATAGGCTTCCAGATTTTCAATAGCCAGTTTGGCGGGATCGTCAAGATGTTTGGCTATGTCGAGCAGCATGTTTGCGGTACGTGCGCGTTGTTCGCTTGTCGGATACAGACCCGTATTGTAGAGTTCGGGAAAATCAAGATGCAACACATAGCTGTGCGGTTGCAAAGGTGCAACGCGTTCCATGCTCATGAGCACGTGTGAATAAAATTTTTTGCTGTCTTGTTCCGTGCTGCAATGACCGTCTGTCGGCAAGTGGACATGTAGAGTTGTGCCTTCACTATCGAGAACAGTTGCGATGTCACGTATTTCTTGTTCAGAAATCAACCATTTTCCGTTATCGCCGACGCCTGTCAACAACAACGCCACATCGTCACAGTGTTTTGCCGTATAGCGAACGCCTTCCACATAATTTGCGTGTAAAAGAAACGATGTACCGCCAAGACGAGTATGCGGAAGGGTGAAGTGTTTTCTTTGTTGTGACATCAAAGCACCCTTTTTTATCACTCAGAAAAAAGTAACAATATCTTGAAAAAACGGGCAGTAATGATATCACTGCCCGTCATTGTGTTGTTTGGCATGGTGCGAGAGGGGGGATTTGAACCCCCACGGTTACCCGCCGGATTCTAAGTCCGGTGCGTCTACCAGCTCCGCCACTCTCGCGACAGAGGCACTGTGCCATAGTTTATGGCAACAAGCAAGTGTTCCGATCTTTTTTCAGTAATCAGTGTTGAGAGAGGAGATATTTTTTTCAAGAGTCGTTCAATCTTGTCGATCTCTCTTATCCCGTCTGCATTATATTTAGAGCGCTTTCCAAGGCTTTGAGTCCTGCACCGGTTTTTTTCATTTCAATTGAGAAGATGCCTGTATAGCCACGTTGACATAACAGTGTTTTCATTGTTTCAAACAAGTTTTTGGCTTGTGTATCAAGTGGTTCAAGAAAGGGCATGCTAAAATGAATATGCTGTGGTATGATGTGTGCGGCATCCCATTGTGCGGCGAGTTCTTTTGGGGTTTCGGCATTCATTTGCATCACGCCTGTATCAATTTGTAAACCAAAACCACGGTGATTGACCGTACGCACCAAGGTTGTCACGGCTTCATGTGTGGTCATAAAATCACATTGATAGGCGGCGGCATTGGCTTCAAGACACAAAACACAACCGTACTCATACGCTTCAACGGCACGCTGAAAAAAAAAGTTTGCAGCGATGTCAAAGGCGTCTTTTTCTGAAAGTCCGTTACGTTGTCTGTTTTTGGGTGAGCCAAAAATTAATGTTTGCACGCCCAAGCCTTGCGCTACACGAAAAACTGTGCGCAAATGGGCGGCAAGCGCGTCTCGTTCTTTTTCCGATCCGAAAAGTACCAATTCAGGACGTCCAAACAACAACGCCTGCATGGCTTGAAGCGGTAAGCCTTGTTCTTCCCAAAAATGTTTTTCGTCTTGCAATTGTTTGGTACTGACAGCTTCCAACGGACAAGAAAATAATCCCGGAGCGCCTTCAAGCGCGTTGGCACCGTGCTTGCGCAACAGTGCGGCGGCTTTGAGATTTTCTGAAGGATCCCAAGCAATACAAGAGACTGCACAATGATTAGACAATGAATGAGACATCATTTGTTCGCTTCTCTTAACGGTTATTATGGAAAAGATTGTTCTGCCAAACAATGTTTTGTCAAAAAGTGTTTCTTCAACGCTTATTCTCTCAAAGACTGTTTTTCTTGTTTGACGAAACACCGCATTTTCTCAAATACTTCAGTGCTATTTTGTATATAATTGCCTGTTCTTCCAAAAAGATGCGCATGGCGGGTATGCATATCATACAAAGCGGGTGCGCTGTTTTGCGGTTTATTATGAAATTCAAAACCAAACACTTCACGGGCAAGATCGTCTACTGCTACGGGTTCGACAGCCAAATGAACCAAGTTCACAGCCGCATCTTGTGCAACACAACAATCTTTATATATGGTGTTTAGATCATAGAATTGAAAACGACTTTGCGAATGAATGTTGTCGATCTGATTGGTATGTAAAAAATCATAGATGATGTTTTTTTGTAAACCTTGCCCGAAAAGTCCGGGTAAACGAACTACTGTGACTGACGGAAAATACACACGCATCGTGTGCTCTAACTGTAAACGGTGCAAGCCATAGGGGTGTAAACCATCTGTTGTGGGTTCGCTGTGTTCGTTGACGGTACGCGGATCTTTAAAAACATCAACGGTCGAGATGTGTACAACTCGTGAACAAGAAACCGTTTTTAATATCTCAACAAGCGTATCAATGCCGTGTTGATCTTCTGTTGGATGCTGATTTGCCCACCATTTGACGGCACGTACACCCGCGCACCACAATTCATCAACGTGTTGATTGCGTAAGGTTTCAATATTTGTAGAATTATAAAAGTCTGTGAAATTGCCTTGCCTTGCCAAGTTACCGCCAACAAAGCCTGTATGCCCGATCAACACTTTTTTCATTGTTTATCCGTTACATTAAGGTTTTCAATATGGCTCATAAAGTCTGTGTGTACAACGTGTTGCTGTGATGTTTCTTCACGGGCAATGTATACACTTTCTCGGCGTCCTTGTGCCAATTGTGCCGAAAAAATAGAAGCAAACACAAATAAAGAAAAAAAGATCCCAATGCCAAACACATTTAATAACATTGATGTGGTTGTCCAACCTGCTTGTACCGTCGGAAACAGAGTAAAAACCGCCAACACATAAAACAAATAACATAAATTCCCAATACCGAGCAATAAAGACAACCACGCCACAAGCAAAAGCATTCGTTGAGGAACCGTACCAAGAATCGCCATGCTGGAGGCAATACGCCTAAAGGTATTGCTGAGGGTATAGGGTTTACATTGTACGCGCTCTGAAAGGATACTCGAACGGGCAGAAAGCGATGCCAAAAGCAAACGTGTTGAGGCCATGGAAAAACGATCTTGTGCGATGATTGCGTTGACCAAACTCCGACTGTAACTGCCTGTGGTAGAAAGGGTATCGTTGAGTTGGTATCCCGTCAACCAATTGAGAATCTTTGTAAAAATTTTACTGGCAAGCATGTGTACAGAACCATTTTGTGCGTATTCCGTACCGACAAAATCAACGTCTTGTGCAGTGTTTGCCATAGATTGTGATGTCATACTTTGTTCGGGCATCGCTTGTTCCAAAAGGAGTGGGACAATATGGGGTTCGGCTTCAGCAAGATCAAGCGTAACCACATAATCTCCAATAGCTTGTGTCATGCCGAGACGGCGCAAAGTGTGTTCAGGGGCGTCGCAGTTTGCCACAATGATACGACAATGCGGCAGCTGTTGTATCCGTGTCTCCGATGCAAAAAATGATAACGAGGGACTTCCAACAATTAACAACTCATAATAACGAAAGCGTGCTTGTAAGAGTTCAGACAGCGCTTCCAAGCGTTCTGTTTGTAACATTTTGTCAAAAACCAATAAGACAGACACTACAGCATCGGTATAAACAAACATACAATCAGCCTTCTTTTATTAGAGCGGTTTCAGCAGCAACATTGCTCTATGCACTTGTGCCTTGAGTTTTCCTAAATATATTCAAGGATTATTTTTTGATAAAAAGCCGTTCAGAGCCATTTGAACTACGGCGCATGAACAGTGCGAAGCACAGGAATGCGCCGTAGAGTCAAGGGGGTTTGGGGGGAATTATTCCCCCCAAAAAAAAGAACAATCAATCTAAAAAAACTTTAGTTGCCCAAGGAAACAGCAGAATAAAACGATTGATCGGGAAAGAGCAATACATTCGCACGAGATTCGGCAAGCAAGCCTTCAAGATTTGCAGGAATTTGCACAAGACCATGTGCCTTTGTGAGCGGTGAAAGCAAACCGGAAAGACCGTTGACGGGAACAGCCAGCAGATCGCCATCCGGGGTTTCTTGCAGAGTCACGCGAATATAGTCTTCACGTCCGGGTTTTGACGCAATGTTTCGCGACAAACGAGCTTGGCATGTAGGCCAAAAACGTTGATCAAAAGGGTTGGGTGTTTTGCCACGCAGGCCGTGTCCGCCAAGGTGTTTAAGGAATGGCAAGCCAAGAATCGTCATCACTGTTTGGGCAGAGGCCACTTGTCCCGGAAGTCCCCATACGGTAGTTTGTCCCGCCGCATGTGTGACAGTCGCAAGAATGAGCGGCTTCCCCGGGCTGAGAGCCACACCATGACAAAAAATATTTGTGGAAAAAGCCGAAGGCAATTGTTCCAATGCTGTCACTGTCAAATCACGCACCCCGACAGAACTACCGCCTGAAAGCAAAAGCACATCGGGAATATCTCCCTCTTTTGGTATGAGACTTGCTAATATTGATTCTTGCAACGCTTCAAGAATATCGGGAATAATACCGCAAAAATGTGGCGAAGCACCGCCACAACGAGTCAAAGCCGCCAGTGTATAACGATTGACATCACGAACTTGTCCTGATTTCGGAGTGTCTTTAGCAGGAATAATTTCATCACCTGTAGAAATAATGTGCACAATCGGAATGGGAAAAACTTTTACTCGAGTCACACCCACTGCCGCCAAGAGTCCCAACTCTTGAGCACGCAAGAATGTGCCGTATGGCAATAGGACTTCTCCTTTTTGTGCATCGTCTCCACGCCAAAGGACAGCTTCCCCCGGTGCTACAGGACGTCTGATTTCGATCATTTGTGTGCCAAGTGTTCTTGTATATTCGACCATCACCACGGCATCGGCACCTTGAGGAATGTGTGCTCCGGTCATAATGGCTGCACATTGCCCTTGTCGGATGACAAAATCAGCAGGATGTTCAATGGATATTTCACCGATACACTCAAGCCAAACAGGGTTTGTGTCTGTTGTGCCGAACAAATCTGCCGCACACACCGCGTACCCGTCCATAGCGGAACGATTGGCAGAAGGGACATCACATGCAGAAGTCACTTCTTCGGCAAGGATTCGCCCCGCAGCCTGTTCAAGTTCAACCTCTTCAGTCCGATTAGCAAGCGAAGGGATGTTACGCAGCAAAGCTTGCACTTCAACAACAGAAAGGACTTCTAAAAATTTTTGCATACGTTATCCGATTGTTCTTTGCTTTTTGAAGGCGTGAAATACAGTGTAGATGTATTGAGCGTTTGGCTTTTTTTGTGTGGTGTGACGTACCGCGGGTTGTTGCTTAGCGTGTCTGCACAGGTGATATTTTTTATGTTTTAGACATTTCCATGGTGTTTATATTCAACAACAAAACATATCTTTATGTGAGCGCATGACGCAACGTTTCTTTGAGGTGTTCGGTATCGGGGATCACTTTCAGGTGTCCATGTATGGCCACACTGGTTTCTCCTCGCTCTTCAGATACGGCAACAACTACGGCATCGCTGCTTTCTGTCGCGCCTATGGCTGCACGGTGTCTTGTGCCGAACTGTTGCCTGCTGTCGACTTGTGCCAAAGGCAAGATGCATCCGGCTTCGGCAATACGTCCATCACGAATAAGTACTGCACCGTCATGTAAGGCCGTGTTATGAAAAAATATGGTTAATAATAATTCTCGGCTGAGTTTTGCATCAATCACAACACCGCCTTTGAGCATATCCCCAAGGCGTTCGCGGCGTTCAATAACCACGAGTGCGCCAATTCGGCGTTTTGAAAAATACGCACAAACCCATGCCAAATCGTCAATGATGTCGCCCTGTGCTTTGGAATGCGGTCGAAAATAGCGCGCGCCGATGCTCGAAAGCGCATGACGCAGATCATCATGAAACAGAATGACCAAAACAAGAAAGAGGGAGTTAAAAAGATGCTCAAGCAACCAGCTTAACGTATACAGACCAACATATTCCGCACCGATATAGACAACAGCCAACAACAGTAAACCAATCAATGCCGAAACAATCCGAGTGCCTTTGACCAAAACCAACAAACGGTAAAGCAAAAGCGTTACCAAAAGGATGTCAAGCATGTCACGCCATGTGATGAGGCTCACGGTACTGTCTCCAAGAGTATCAAACTGTTTTTTGCCGTTGCCATATCCGAGTTACTCGAATACAACAAGCATCGTCCATAAAAATATATCTATAAAAATTACAAGGTTGTCATGGTTTGAACTACACGCAAGGCCTGTGTTGCTGCCGCAACATCATGTACCCGATGATAGGCCACACCGCGAGCGGCAAGTAACGCCGTCGCCAAACAAGTGACTTCTTGGCGATGGTGTACAGATAAACCCAAAAGATAACCAAACAACGATTTGTTTGAAAGTCCCATATAAATGGGGCGTCCAAAGACATTCAGTTGTTCAATGTGTTGTAAAAGTGCCCAATTTTCTTCGGGCGTTTTCCCAAAACCAATTCCCGGATCAAGGACAATACACGTTTCAGGCAATCCTGCAGCAATAAAGCGTTGCAAGTTCTTTTCAAAAAATGACAAGACACGATCGATAACATGATTGTAGCTTTTACCGATGAGTGGTGTTGCCGCACAACCTGTTTTGCCTGCCCAATGTTCCGCGCCCCCATGCATCAAGACGTATCCCGCTTTATGACCGACAACCACATCAAACAGCGCGTTGTCGCGAGAACACGCCGACACATCATTGACAATCACCGCGCCGCGCGCCAAGGCCTCTTCGGCAACCGTGGCACGACATGTATCAACAGAGACAATCGCCGTGGGAAAAGCCTTCAACACGGCACTCAAAGCGGGAAAGAGTCGTTGACCTTCTTCTTCAGCATGAACAAACTTGGAATTTGGCCGTGTTGACTCTGCACCAAGATCCAACATCACCGTACAATTTTCAAAGGGTGCGTCGGCATCTATTTTTTGTGATTCTTCAAAGGACGGTGTTGCCGTTGCAGAGGCCAACATGGTTCGTGCACGAGCAACGACGCTATGGTGTTCGGGGATTTCTTGTTCAACAGATGAAAACGAATCAGGTGTGATATTGAGGATTCCTGCAAGGCAAAAAGGGGTAGGGCGCAAAGTCCTACCCCCCAACACCGTCCAAGAAGAAGTGTTGTTTATACGATTCAAGGTCTGTCCTTGTCTTTTGTGTCTACAGTTTGTGGGTTATCGACATCGATATTTTCCGACGGCTCGGAAAGCGAGACGGTGTCTTCTGTATCGAGCAGAAATTCGTCATTATCGGTGTCATTGTCTGAATCGGTGCGTTCAGGATCAAACGGTTTGAGCGTTTCTCCTTTGAGTAACACATCGATATCTTCACCTGTAATGGTTTCACGTTCTAACAAGGCATTGGATATGGCGTGTAGGAAGTGACTATTTTCTGTCAATAGGCGTAAGCATTCGCGTCGTGCCGTTTCGATCAGGGCTTTGACTTCGCCGTCAACAACTTTTGCTGTATCTTCGCTGAAGTTGCGACTGTGTGCCCATTCTCGTCCTATGAAGACTTCTTCACCTTGTTCTCCGATAGCCATAGGGCCTATCACGTCGCTCATTCCCCATTCACAAACCATTTTACGCGCCATATTGGTTGCGCGTTCGATGTCGTTTCCGGCACCTGTCGTGATGGTATCAAAAACGATTTCTTCGGCCACACGTCCTGCAAGCAACACCATAAGGTTATTACTCAAATAATCTTTAGAGTAGCTGTGTCTGTCGGCTTCGGGCAATTGCATGGTCACGCCAAGCGCTCTGCCGCGCGGAATAATGGTGACCTTATGTACAGGATCGGTTCCGGGTAACAGTTTAGCGATCAGAGCGTGCCCGCCTTCATGATAGGCTGTCACACGTTTTTCGTCATCACTTAAGATCAAGCTCCGTCGCTCTTTACCCATAAGAACCTTGTCTTTCGCCATTTCAAAATCACCCATGGTGACATGATCTTGGTTAAGGCGTGCAGCTTGCAGAGCCGCTTCATTCACAAGATTTTCAAGTGCGGCACCGGAAAAACCCGGCGTACCGCGAGCGATCACTTCCAGATCCACATCTTTTGCCAACGGGGTGCGTTTTGTATGGACTTTAAGGATAGCCAAACGGCCTTTCACATCAGGAGTCGGCACAACCACTTGGCGGTCAAAACGACCGGGACGTAACAGCGCGGGATCGAGCACATCGGGACGGTTGGTTGCGGCAATGAGAATGACGCCTTCATTGGATTCAAAGCCGTCCATTTCAACCAGAAGTTGATTGAGGGTTTGTTCGCGTTCATCGTGCCCGCCGCCCAAGCCTGCGCCGCGCTGTCTGCCTACGGCGTCGATTTCATCAATAAAGATGAGGCAGGGTGCATTTTTTTTGCCTTGAGTGAACAAATCGCGCACGCGTGAGGCACCGACACCGACAAACATTTCTACAAAGTCTGAACCGGATATGGAGAAAAAAGGCACGCCGGCTTCACCGGCAACAGCGCGCGCCAATAAGGTTTTCCCTGTTCCGGGGGGGCCTATCAAAAGCACACCTTTGGGAATTCTTCCGCCTAAGCGTGTGAATTTTTTAGGATCGGATAAGAAATCAACGACTTCTGCAAGTTCTTCTTTGGCTTCATCCACGCCTGCCACGTCGGCAAAGGTGATTTGAGCTTGTTCTTGGTTGAGCATTCTGGCGCGAGAGCGTCCGAAAGACATGGCTCGTCCGGCTCCGCCTTGAGCTTGGCGCATGTAAAAGATCCAAACGCCTATCAACAGGAGCATGGGAAACCACGAGATAAAGAGCGTCATATACCAAGGAGAATCTTCAACGGGTTCAGCTTTGACGTCGACATTCCATTTGATCAGCTTATCAATAAGTCCGGCATCATAGGGTGCGTAGATTTGAAAAGTTTGCCCGTCACCGGAACGTCCGGTTATTTGGTTGCCTTGGATGGTGACCTCGCGAACATCACCTTGCTCTGCTTGCCGTAAGAACTCGCTATAGGTCAGCTTTTGTTGCGCTGTAGGCTGTGGCTGACTAAACAAGTTAAATACAAGAACCAAGGCAAGCGAAATGATGCCCCAAAGTAAAATATTCCGCGAAAATTGATTCAATGAGACCTCCGACGGCGCGTTAACATCTTTGCGGCAGCTCCGCGCCTTGACAAGTACTGTAAGATGTCTTTGACGTTTTGACAATTCCCGAAAGCAAAGGTTTATAGGGGAATTTGAAATTTTTTCAGGATTTTTTTGAAAGAAACACTTCTTCAAAGGATATATTATAGATTGTGAACGTAACGATGATTGTCAATAATATCCTTTCTGAATAAAAAGATATAATGTATTGACAGACTGTCTTCTGTATAGTAGGCATTTAAAAGTAAAAAAAGTTGTTTTGAGTATTAAAAAGTTGTGTGACTCAATTTTTTGTCACATGTTTTTCATTTTCACTTCATGATAATGAAATGAAAATATGTTTTTTCTGCTATTGAGGTTTTTGACTTCAAAAATACAAAGGGTAAAGATTCGCTTCTTGTAAAGTAATCAACAGCGAGAACAGCGGCATACAACTGTTGTGTTACCATTGCATTGTTTCCGCTTGATTCCTCTCAAGCTGTGAGGTGTATCATGACTCAATTGGCTATTGGCAAACCGACTCAGGGACAACGTCTTATCATTGAAACCGGTGCTTTGATAGAAACAGAGAGCCTCTCTGTCAAATCAAATAATGGACACACAAAAACATCTGAAGCGTTTTTTGCACTGTCTTTTGACTTTGCATCAAGCGATATGACTGCCGAACGAGATGACGCACACCTTGTGTTTGTGTTGAGTGACGGCAGCTCTGTTGTCATGCAAGATTTTTATCTTGCTGTTGAGGAAGATCGTCTACCAAATTTTATTTTTCAAGACACCATGATTACAGGTAACGATTTTTTGGCAACACTTGACAATCAAACGCTATTATCTGCACCGGATACGAATGCCATAACAAAAGGCGGACGCTTTTATAAGCATATCGACTCAGAACTTGAAGAAGGGGTGGAGGCACTGGAAGGTCTTGCTTTTGATGACGAAGAAACCATACCCTACGAGAACCTCCAAACACAAATGGAACAAGAAAATACACGGTTTGACGCACAAGCGACACACTCCAATGCTATATCTCTTGCAAATCCTTTATCACAAACAGAAGCAATGACCGATATTCTTGATCCTTTTATAGATGACAACGAAGCTTTACTCGATTTTGAAGACGAGGGAACGAATAATATATCGGTCGTTCCCGATAACGAAAAAGGCCATTTTATTGGAGGCGTAGGACAACACGATCTTTTTAAAGTTGAAGAAGGCATGAATGTCAATGATATCTTTGTTGACGGCGGCGGCGAAGAGCTGGATATCCTGCTAGCTGATTTTGAAAGTGATGACGTATTGCAGGGGCTTAAAGACGGAAACATCAAAAATGTCGAACTGATCGTACTCGGCAGTTCGCTTCAGGGGAATAGCGTGGCTGAAGTAATGAGCGAACTTGGATCGGTCTCCGGTGTCACAAATCATGAAACAACACTGCAACTTGAAAGTTCGACTTGGAAATCTATAGCAACAGACGCTCCCGCAAACTACCAAGTGTACAGCAATGCGGCAGACGATATGATATTGATTGCAGAACGCAGTATTATCGAATCCAGTTAGACGTGAATGTGTGATGAAGGCATCACAGCTGTCGAAGAGGCTTTTTTGTATGAGACGTGTTGTCTGTCCGGACTTTTATGATTATTTTGTCGTCAGAGCATATTGAGAAGCTTTGTATAGAAAAAGGCTCTGGCGACTATACAAGCCGACGTTCGTCATGCAGGCATGATGTGGTGCGTTCTTGTATTTGGATAAGAGAAAGATAACACGGTGAAAATATATTTTATGCCTTCAATGCGATCTTTTTTTAAACAGCTTTGGGAAAGCCATTTTCTGTTGAGTTTAGCAGGAAAAACAGAATATCGAAAAGAAATGACTCATGGTGTCAAGCGTCTTTTGATTTCGATGTTTGGTGTTGTACTGATTGCTGTGTTTGTCGGTTGGTTGAACTTTGATTACTCATATTCCACAATACAAAACATTTTGGCAGAAAAAGGCAAAATGATTCTGTTGGCTCTTGAGGGCGGCATGCGCTCGACAAGACGAGCCATGCAGGATTTGCGTTTTAACTATTTGGAGTTACGCTTTCAGTATTTGATTGAAGAACTGGCGGGGCGTGATGCTATTCTCTTTATTGCCGTAACCGATACAAAGGGGCAGATCGTAGCGCATACGAATCCAAAACGTGTCGGGAAAAACTTGATGCTTAATCATCGGGAATTGAAAAAAGATGAATTAAAAGCATTGGAAATTTCCTCGCAATCACGTTGGAAATTGTTTGAGATGGAAGGCAATGCGGCTTTTGTCGTCTATCGAACGTTTGGCATTCCGACGGGAGCAGAGCACGCTCATCAGCAAAAAATGCAAAACAGAAAACAAAATAACCAGATAAAAGAGCAAAGGGCGTATGTTTTTTTGGGTTTGGACACGCGTTCTTTGGATTTGGCGCGCCATAATGACATCGAAAGAGCTTTGCGTTCTGCAGCGGTTGTGTTGCTTGTGGGATGGTTGTTTCTTTTTTGTCTTCATGCGTTATCGCGTATGCGTTTGTCACGTCAGAGCCAGCGTGAAGCAGAAGCCTTTATTAAGGAACTCGCGATCACTTTGCCTGACGGTTTAATTTTGTTTAATTCACGCGGCACAATCACACAAATGAATGCGGTTGCTTTCAATTTGTTGGGTCTTGGTTCTGTTGAGCGTCAGCGCAAGCCCGAACACATCATGCATTATTTCCCTGCCGTATTGCTTGAACACGTTCATATTTTATTGCGTGAATCGACGTTGAAAGACACAGAATTGATTCTTGAACGTGACGGGCATCCTGTTTATTTGAGTGTGCGTGGCGGACAAGTCGGTGGTGATGAGGGACGTTTGGGGTCAATCATGTTGTTGCGTGATGTCAGTGATGTTCGTCGTTTGGAGGCAGAGGTTCGGCGACGTGAAAAACTTGCGGCGATGGGTAATCTTGCTGCCGGAGTAGCTCACGAATTACGCAACCCGTTAAGTTCCATAAAAGGCTATGCCACATATTTTAGTGAACGTTTCCCGGACGGCAGTGAAGAGCGTGAGGCGGCTCATGTGATGGTGCGTGAAACCGAGCGCTTAAATCGTACAATCAGTGATTTGATCGGGCTGGCTCGTCCTACAGACATTCGTGTGCGCTCTGTCAATCTTGTTCAACTGGTTGAAGATGCACAACGCCTGATTCGACAAGATGCCGAAGCGCATAATATTACACTTTCTCTTGAATGTTCTCCTGTTCCTGATGTGAGTATAGATCCGGACAGAGTGCGTCAGGTTGTGCTGAATTTATGCCTGAATGCCTTTGATGCCATGCCGGACGGAGGCACGCTGACAATAGCACTGGTTACAGATGAAAGTCGTGACGACGATACCGTGATTCTTGAAGTGCGTGATACAGGGACAGGTATTGCGGCCGAACACTTACCACATATTTTTGATCCATACTTTACAACCAAAGGACACGGAACAGGACTTGGTCTTGCAACAGTGCATAAAATTATGGAAGCTCACGGTGGCAGTGTAACCGTCCTTTCTCTTGAAGGCCAAGGAACAACCTTCCAACTTCATTTTCATTCGGGTTTTGTTAGATAGTGTCGACACTCTCTCTGATGGCTGTTATTGTTTATATCCGTCGTCCTGAGCGTGTGTCGACAACTTCAAACATCTATGCAATATACGGATTAAAATATCCAAAGCTCAAATTTGGACACGCTTGACGTAAACGTTTTCGAAAACTATGCAATCCTGCGGAAGGGCCGAAGCTGATGCCACAGAGCAATTCAGGATACCATTCAGGATCGATATTGAGATTGCGCAACTGTACCAAGCTTGTGCCCGTATATTGAATGAGGTCAATGAGTGCCAGCATTTCTTCTTCTGTATCTGTAATACCCGGGAAATACAGCAGATTGATGGCTACATGAACACCGCCGCGGCTTGCGGCAAGCATAGATTGTCGCACATCATCAAATCCATACCCTTGCGGGCGATAATATCGTTCATAGACGTCAGGGCGTGCGCTGTTTAGGCTTGCACGCAACGATGAAAGCCCCACGCTTGCCAATTCGGCAATGACATCGGGGCGCGAGGCGTTACTATTTAAATTCACTGTTCCACGGCCACCCTGTTCACGAAAACACCGTACCGTATCAATCAGCAGATCGCTTTGGGTCAGCGGTTCGCCTTCACAGCCTTGGCCGAAAGAAAAAATGGGTTTCTCTACTTCGTTGCGTGCGTGGTGCTGCATCACTTCCACCAGTTCATCGACTGTCGGCGTGAAGGTCAAACGGCTCTGCGGTGCCGCACACAATTCAGAATCGTCGCCTTGATGTGAAATACACCCTATACATCGCGCGTTACAACTGCGTGATGTGGGTAACGGCGCTTCGTATCGCCCCAAAGCGAGGTTTCGTGCAGCAGGACACGCATAACGCAACACACAGTTCTGCATAAGATGTTGCATCAAACGATTATTCGGATAAGCCTTCATTAAAGCTTTGGCTTTTTGATGAACACTTTTTTGTGAAATGCCTTTAAAAACCTGTCTTTGGTCTTCATCCACCTTGCGTGCGCAAACATAAAAACGGTTGTTGGCAAAACCGACAGCTCCATAGGCAAACAATGGCAAGCGCGGTGCTCCCTCTTGCGTCAGGTATGCAGGATGCGCAGCAAGCGTATATCCGGGGGCCACAAACGCCGCAACAGCAGTTTCGTCCAACGCTTCAATGTTGCCGGTATCGGGGTGAAGTCCTACCGCATGACGATTTGGTAATAAAAAAAATTCGCTTTCTTCGGGCAACGGCATCAGTTCATCGGGACGCGGTAATCCCCATTCCGAACCGCGACGACAGAGTAAAAGCAACTCGGGATGATCATATATATTCCCGTTTTCGTCGGCAAAAACCATTCGAGGACGAATTGTTGAAGCGGCCATGTGATTCCTTTCTCTTCTTTATCTATGGTTGCGAGTGTTTTTGGGATTGTGCTTGTCACAGAAGAAAAAACATGTTTCAGTAAGATTTGACGTTTTTTCTTATTTTTATCGTTTCAGGGGTCGAGTATTTATGAGTTTTGCATTTGTTCTATTGTGTTTTTTAGGGATTGTGGCGATGTTTGTATATATTCAAAAACGATTGGAGCGCATGTCTGCGGATATATTGCGTGAATGCGAACAACTGCGTGCCATGATTTTAACACTGACCGAAGCCATGGGAGCCGACGCCGAATCTGATTATAACGGAAGCCCTCTCAAACAGGCGACAGACAAAAACTATGACGGCGTGCAAAAGACACATCAAGAAGAGCTCGAAACCTTGCCTTCAACCTTGCCCGAAGGCGTGACCGTCGAACAGTTGTCTGCCATATTTCATTCGGAGGCCTTGCTTAAAAAATCAAATGACTAAAACGTGTTCATATAACATAAACCCCTTTATCATATGGCTATAAACATATTTTTACAGTATGTTCTTGCTTTCATATAAAGGCAGTTTGTTTACAGTGAGGCACGCTCAAAATGTTCTTCATGCTTTATGATTTAAATAATCCCCAAAACATGTTTCCTGCAACCGCAAGCAGTAAAAAAGCAAAGATTTTTTTCAAAGTTTGCACAGGAAGCTTTTGAGCCAAACGCACACCAAACGGCGCAGTAAGCATACTGAGCGTAACAATGGGCAGCAAGGCAGGAAGATAAATAAATCCAAGAGAATAGTCGGGAAGTAAAGGCACCCCCCAGCCGTTATATATATAACTTATCGTTCCCGAAAATGCGATGGGAAAACCGACAGCCGCAGACGTGCCGATGGCTTGGCGTGCCGCCACGTTGTTCCACAATAAAAAAGGTACCATCATTGAACCGCCTCCGACACCCACTAAACTGGAAATAAAACCAATCATCGTTCCTGTTGTCGTCAGTCCCAGAAAAGAGGGTAATTGACGTGCGGGTTTGGTTTTTTTTCCAAAAAACATCTGGCTGGATACATACGCCAAAAAAACAACAAAAATGCCCTCTAACCATACGGTCGAAATATGCGCGACAAGCAATGAGCCAAACCACGTTCCCAAAATAATTCCCGGCGTGATCGCCAATACAACGTGCCATAATACCCCACCCCAACGGTGGTGTGCAAACGAACTTGATATAGATGTGAAAACGATGCTTCCCAACGAGGTTCCCAACGCCAAATGCATTGCAACAGAAGGTTCGATGCCCTGCCAAGAAAACATGTAAATCAACATCGGTACAATCACAATACCGCCGCCAAGTCCCAATAAACCGGCTAAAATTCCCGCAACACTTCCAAGTACGGTATAAATCAAAAGAATTTCAAGCATTCTGTGTGCCTTTTTTTTTGTAAGCTACGTTGCATAACCATTCGATACATGATTTTGTTTTTCTCAGCCCTGTATCATCTATGACTTCTGACATAACACCGCACTCAAAACGAAACCGAATGGGTCAAGCAGACAAACCATTGTGTCTCATATATTGAGTGCGGCGTGTTATCAAGCGACTCAGAAAGTCTTTTGTCTATAAACAAGCATGTTATGATAACTTGGAACTCCTGTTGCCTTCAGAAGATGTTATTTATAAAAACCTTTTTTACGGTAGGTGTCGTGAAACGTCCTGAGGCGGCGCTGTAAACGGATGAGGCGATGCATAAGTTCGCTGAGTCCGAAAAACAATGCAGAAACAAGCACACCGCTCACAAGACTGAGTATGGCTCCGCCTATGAACAATTCAGTTGTCAGTGCCGTGTTGTTTCCTGTTTGCCATAGCAAGAAAAGAAAACCTACTGTCCCTGCAAGCCACATCAAATGTCCGCACGCTTTGAGGAAGCTTTCCATGGGCATACGGGTATAGGGATTGATTTCGACAAGCCCATTCCATTCATCGCTGCCGCATTCGGGGCAACGTGCCAGATATTCGGGAAACACAGCTTTACAACGAGCACAGACCAATTCGTGCCTGACATTGTCTGCAAGGAGGTTGTGTGCGCGTTTTTTCAAGTTTTGACGCAAGTTGAGCGCGCGTTTTTTTATCATTGCGTTTTGTTGAATGCGTTTCATGCATGAACCTCCCGCAAAGCCGTACGGCGTTGTTGTTCCCAACCGATAAAGCTTAACACTGCCAAGCCCACGGCATATCCCCAATAGCGTTGATCATGAGGAAGTACAAAACCTGTAATCAGCGCAGGATTGAGCATAATGACCGTAACAAAAGCCAAAAGCAGACCTTCAAGTTTATTATTGGCGGCTAAAAACCAACCTTGTGTCAATGAGGCAAAGGCGATACACCCCACAATGGTCATGGCGAAAATAAACAGGGCTAAGGGAACACTGTCTATCCCCCACAGAATGATGTCGTGGTTAAAAATAAACATCAACGGCAAAATGGCAGTACGAATATCGTATAAGAAGCCTTGAATGCCTGTGGCTATGGGTGAGGAGTCGGCGATGGCCGCGGCGGCGTAGGCGGCAAGTCCGACAGGCGGTGTATCGTCAGCCAAGATGCCGAAATAGAAACAATAAAGGTGTGCAGCCATAAGCGGAACCACAACCTGTACGCCGTGAATTTCAACGTTGGAAGCCAGACGAACCAAAATGGGTGCGGTGAGCGAGGCCATGATGATATAGTTGGCGGTTGTCGGTAGTCCCATGCCCAAAAATAAACTGGCAATGGCTGTAATAAGAAGCAGCAAGATCACATTGCCAAAGGAAAGGATTTCAACAAAGGATGTGATTTGTTGTCCGAGTCCGAGTGAAATACAACCGACAATGATTCCTGCCGAAGCGGTAGCCATGGCCACTCCGGCCATATTGACGGCACCGGCAGACATGGACAACAAAAGTTGTTTTATGCCTGCTTTGAGAGCCTGAAAGAGGTTTTGCTTTGTCAACCAAGCCTGAACCAGGTGTTGTCCAATCATGATGGCCATGAGCACAAGGATTGCGCGAAAGACAGCAAGTTCTGCCGAGTGTTGTAAAATGGTCAACTCATAAAGCAACATGCCGACAACAATGAGAAAATGGGCGCCTTCCCTCAAGGTTTTTCTGAAAGGCGGCAATTCGGAACGTTGCAATCCGCGCAAGCCGAGTTTGCACGCTTCGACATGAGTAATCCAAAGCAGCGCGGCATACGCGGCAAATGCAGGAATGGCGGCGGCTTTAGCGACTTCAACATACGGAACATTGACATATTCGGCGATAATAAAAGCTGCGGCACCCATAACCGGAGGGGCAAGCTGTCCATTGATGGAGGCCGCCACTTCAATGGCGGCAGCTTTAGCGGAAGGGTAGCCCATTTTTTTCATGAGCGGAATGGTAAATGTGCCTGTTGTGACCACATTGGCAATACTTGAACCGGAAACAACCCCTGTCAATGCACTGCCCAAAACGGCAGCTTTGGCCGCACCGCCGCGAAACGAACCCAAAGCACTGAGGGCGAGTTGAATAAAAAAGTGTCCGCCACCTGCTCGTTCAAGCATGGTTCCAAACAGCACAAAAAGAAAGACAACGGTTGACGAGACGTGCAAGGGCACCCCATAAATGCCTTCCGTATCCATGGTCATTTGTGAAACCAGTCGGCTGATGTTTGCGCCTTTAAAGGCTAAAAAATCCGGTAAATAGGGGCCAAAAGAAACATAAACCAAAAAAATGGCGGCAATACACGGTAATGCGGGGCCAATGACTCTGCGTGTGGCTTCAAGCAACAAGACAATCAAAATGAGTCCGAACACAATGTCACGAGTGTTTGGCATCCCGGCTCGAGCCGCGATTCCCGTATAATCAAGAATAATATACAAGGCCGAAAAAGCGGCAATAATACCAAACATGTAATCCAAGACAGTGACACGATTCATCGCCAACAGAAATCGCAAATCCCAACGGTTTACACCACCGAATTTGAGCATGGGAATATTTAAAAACACCAAAGTGATGGCAAAAGCAAGATGCACGGCACGGATTGTAACACTGTCCAACAAGAGGACACTGGCAGAAGCCAACTGAAAAATTGCCCAAGCCAAGGCAATGGTTACGGTCAAAAGGTGTGTGAGTCCTGCTTTATCGCCGCGTAAGCCGTGTTCGGCTTCGGCGATCTGCTCCATATAGGTGTCATGTTGAGGAGCGCTGGTTGAATGGTGTTGTTTCATGGTGTTTACTCTCCGATATCTTTTGGGAGTCAAAAAAGTAGGAGTCGAAAAAGCGATTCCGTTGTTGAAGTCCAATCATTTTGAATATGTTTAGAGACATATTTGAAACACATACGCGTTTTACGTTTTTATATCTGATTCTTTCGATAAGGCCTCTTTGCGTATAGTGTTTGTATGGTACAAACATAGATATTTTTATACTCTAAACACAGTGTTGCGGTGTGGCATACCACTGACGCACACCACACCGCTTGTACACTTTATTGAGGAATGTTTTCAGCATTCCAAAGCCTGTGTATCGTTATTTAATAAGACCGACTTCTTTATAATATTTCAGTGCCCCGGGGTGAATGGGCGCGGTGAGGCCTTGCAGCATGGATTCTTGTGTAAGGTTTGCCAGAGCAGGGTGCAAGGTTTTGAATTCATCAAGGTTTTCAAACACGGTTTTGGTCAGTTTGTAAACCACATCATCAGGCACCTTGGCAGAAGAGACAAAGGTTGCCAACATGCCGACAGTAGGCACTTTACCTTCTGCGGCGTTGGTGGCTTCGGGATAATTTGCCATATCAATATACGCCTGAGAGTAGTAGGGGAATTTTGAAGTCAGCGGTGTGATATCGGGAATGGCAATGATTCTGGCTTTACGCAAGCCTGCCGTGGCTTCTTTGATGTTGCCGTTGGGGTGTCCGACGGTGTAGAAGAATCCGTCAATCCGACCGTCTTGCATCATGCGTGGCGCGTCGGCGGCTTTAATGCCTTCGGCGTTGAAATCTTTTTCGTAGTCGATGCCTGCAGCTTCAAAAACATCAATGGCGCTTTGGCGATTTCCCGAACCGGGATTGCCGATATTGACGGTTTTGCCCTTAACATCTTCCAATTTTTTAATACCCGATGCTTCAGAAGCCACAAAGGTGACCATTTCGGGCGCCAAGGCAAAGACGGCGCGCAGGTCTTTTTGTGGTTTACCTTGCCATTCGGAAAGACCGTTATAGGCTTGATATTGGCGGTCGGATTGGGCAATGCCGAATTCGAGGTTGCCTGCCATGATGGCGTTGATATTAAAGACAGACGCGCCTGTGGCTTCGGCTGTGGCTTTGAGTCCCAAGGCATCTTGGTTGTCGTTAACGAGTTTGGCGATAGCGCCGCCTGTGGGATAATAGACGCCTGTGATTCCGCCTGTACCGATGGTGATAAAGGTGGTTTCTGCTTGAGCCATCGGCATCATGCCAAAGGGTGTTGCAAGCGTTATACCGAGGGCAAAAAAGGCACCGAGAAGAGTTTTAAACATCACTACATATCCTCCGTTTGATTCAAAATAAAGACATATGAACAACGGCATCTTAGCCAAAAAAAATCGGTATGACAAGATGACTGCGTCTATAAGATCATGTTTTTTTTAGATAAAAAATGAGCCGTGAGGGTGTTTTTCAAAACATCTATCGGCGTTGGCGTTGCATTGACAGTCTTGTGACAAAGAGTATATTTTATAGACTGTTTATATGCATAAGTTTTTTTAAAAAAAGATATATAAAATAAACGAACACAATGATTCTTAATCTATGGGAACACAATGATGTTGATCAATCGAATATTTCAAGTTTTTTTTATCATGGTTTTTTTTCTTTTTGGTATGTTACAATGTATTTTGGCGGAGGGCATGCCTTTGTCCGTTGTCAATGCCGCGCACGGTGCCGTTTCTTCTTTTTCTGCGCAAGAGGGGGTTCGGCAAATGAGTATTCGGCATACCGATTCAGCATTATTCATTGATATTGATTATCCACAGTTTGGTCAGGTGTCTGTGGATCGCGATGTTGCGGAATGGGCAAAACAGCTGGCAGGAAATATTCAAGCCGAATTTGGCGGAGAACGCCTTGAAAATTCCATGCCTTATGAGTTGCAAGCCAATTATATATTGACACGCCCTGTCACTGATGTGGTCAGTGTGATCTGGAATGTGGCCAGTTTTACAGGCGGCAATCATGGCAATCTTGATGTTGTTACGCTCAGTTATGACTTGCGCGACGGTTCTCCTATCACTTTTCTCGATCTTTTTGAGGATCTGGACAGTGCGCTTGCGTTGCTTTCAGCATACACTCAAGAACAGTTGAAACCAAAGCTTGGTGATATGTACGACGAAATGATGCTAACAGACGGAACACTCCCCGAAGCAGATAATTTTGCAAGCTTTGCCTTGCTTCCCGATGTATTGCGAATTTATTTTCAGCCGTATCAGGTGGGACCTTGGGCTGCCGGTATACACAGTGTCGATGTACCGTTGGAAATACTCGATGCCGCAAAGCCACACCGCAACTATTGGCGTTAAAACACATTTTGTTGAGGGAAACTCTCTCCTCAAAGTAAAAAAACAATCTATGAAGGATAGCGCGATGCGTTGGAGTAAAGGGTATATTCCCACGTTGAAGGAAGCCCCCGGCGATGCCGAGGTGATCAGTCATCAACTTTTATTGCGTGCAGGCATGATCCGCAAATTGAGCAGCGGTATTTACAGCTGGTTGCCATTGGGTTTACGCGCCTTAAACAAGGCTGCAAACATCGTCCGCGAAGAAATGAATGCCGCCGATGCACAAGAAATTCTCATGCCCGCCGTTATTCCCGGTGATTTGTGGAAAGAATCGGGGCGTTGGGAAAAATACGGAAAAGAACTGTTGCGTTTCAAAGATCGTCATGAACGTGACTACTGCTTAGGCCCCACTCATGAAGAAGTGGTGACTGATTTATTGCGCGGTGAAGTGCGCTCATATCGCCAATTACCAATCAATGTCTATCAGATTCAGAGCAAATTTCGTGACGAAATTCGCCCTCGCTTTGGCTTAATGCGCGGACGTGAATTTTTGATGAAAGACGGCTACTCCTTCGATCGCGACGATGCAGGCGCCGACGCCAGCTATCAAAGCATGTTTGCGGCGTATAAGCGTATTTTTACACGCATGGGATTGCAATTTCGTCCCGTTGAAGCCGATTCAGGATCCATCGGAGGAAACTTTTCTCATGAGTTTATGGTGCTTGCCGAAACCGGTGAAGACACTATTGCCTATTGTACCGCGTGCGAATGGGCGTCCAATGTCGAACGTGCCGCCGTTTGTGTTACAAAGGACAAAACGCCTCCTGTGGACACGCTACCTTTGGCAGAGGTTTCCACTCCCGGACAACACACCATTGATGAGGTGTGTGCCTATTTACATGTTGCACCGCAATCATTGATTAAAACGTTACTCTTTGAAGCAGACGGTAAGCCGGTTGCCGTACTTTTGCGCGGTGATCGTGAATTGAATGACATAAAACTGAAAAACCTATTAGATGCCAATGAGGTTGTGTTTGCCTCTGCCGAACATGTGCAAGCGTGGACGGGTGCGCCTGTCGGTTTTGCAGGCCCTGTCGGTTTACGTGAACGTTGTCCTGAGTTGGTCATGTTGGTTGATTCGGAACTGGAAGGCACAACAGGCATGATTGTCGGTGCCAACAAAGCGGATACACACACCATGCACCTTGATTTAATGCGGGATCTGCATGAACCGTTACGTTTTGTCGATGTGCGTGTGATCACGACGACAGATCCATGTCCGTGTTGCGGAGCCGCGATCGGTTTGGCGCGTGGTATTGAAGTCGGTCATGTTTTCAAGCTGGGTACAAAGTATTCGGAAGCCATGGGTGCTGTGTTTCTTGATGAACAAGGACAAGAACAAGTCATGATCATGGGCTGTTACGGTATCGGTGTTTCTCGTGTTGTGGCCGCTTGTATCGAACAGTGCTACGATAAAGACGGTATTATCTTTCCGCCAAGTTTGGCTCCTTATACGGTTTTGCTACTGAATCTTGATCCAAAAAATGCCGAAACAAGCGCAAAAGCCGACGAACTGTATGCGTTTTTACAAACACAAGGTTTCGATGTGTTGCTTGATGACCGCGAAGAACGCCCCGGAGTAAAATTTAAGGACGCCGATTTGTTGGGTATGCCCCTTCAGCTTGTTCTTGGCGGTAAAGGACTTGCACGCGGCATTGTCGAAGCCAAAAACCGAAAAACACAAGAAAAAACAGAATTGTCTCTTGAGAACTTTGCCGAACACTTTACAACATGGCAACACGCTGTCTTTAAAACATTCCAAGAATGAATGTGAAAAACAAGATCTCGTTGCCTGTGTCGGTAAACACAGCCGAGCTCTACTCCCTCCGGCAGACTTTGTGACAGTGCCAAAAGCAATCCGGAGGGAGTGTATGCAGAATCCATGACCGAAAAACGTCGTGAAATGTGATGCAGAGATAGTCCAAAACGCGTTGATGTGAACACGCTCCAGACAACAGATAAGGATGTCCAGTGTCTCTTTTTCCTAGCAATTGGGATATTCCCCATTTTACAACAACATCTTTTGCTCCACGGCACACCAAGTATGCCCTTGTTATCCCCGTAATCAATGAAGGCAAACGGATTCAAAACGTTTTGCGCAAACTTGAAGAACAAGGCTTCAGCCGTATGCTTGATATTGTGATTGCCGACGGCGGCAGTACAGACGGTTCATTGGACGTGAATTTTTTACACCGTTGTCATGTTCGGGTGTTATTATGCAAACAAGACCGCGGCAAACTGTCAGCGCAATTGCGTATGGCGTATGCGTGGGCTTTGCAAGAAGGCTATGAAGGCGTCATTACTCTTGACGGCAATGATAAAGATTCTGTCGAATCCATGCCAAACTTCATTCGTGCTCTTGAAAACGGCATTGATTATGTGCAAGCTTCACGGTTTATTCGCGGAGGACAAGGCCTCAATACGCCATGGTTTCGCTTGTTTGCCATTCGTCTGTTACACGCACCGATAACAAGTTTTGCCGCAAAAACATGGCTTACCGATACAACCCAAGGTTTTCGAGGGTACAGCCGAACACTGTTGCTTGACCCTAAGGTTCAACCGTTTCGTTCGTGTTTTCTTAACTATGAATTATTGGCCTATTTGTCTGTCAGAGCAGGACAATTAGGCTATAAAGTACAAGAAGTCCCCACGGTCAGAAGCTATCCTTCGTCAGGCACGATACCGACAAAAATACATCCGATTCACGGTTCTGTTGAATTGTTGCGTGTGCTGTTCAAAGCTTGTACAGGAGGATATAATCCGTAAAAGGGTTTGTCGTTTTATTTTGAGAACTATTTTATCCAAAAAATATAACGTAAACAAGTGGTAAACATCGCTTGTCATGTCAGATATGAACAAAGATGTGATGAAAGAAGTGTAAAAATATATGGCTGAAGTTTTTGATATTGCTATTGTCGGCGGCGGTTTTTACGGCTGTTGTTTGGCGTTGTATCTCGCGGACAAAAAGCGTTCTGTGGTGTTGTTTGAAAAAGAACCGATTTTGATGTCTCGAGCTTCGGCCATCAATCAAGCGCGTGTACACAGCGGATTTCATTATCCGCGGAGTTTAACAACAGCGTTGCGTTCATTGGTTAATTTTCCACGTTTTGTTTATGAATTTCGTGATGCTATCGTTGACGATTTTACTATGTGTTATGCCATCGCCAGGCACGGCAGCAAGGTGAATGCACAACGCTTTTGGCGTATGTATACCGACATGAAAGCCCCCATTAAACCTGCCTCACCGACAATGAAAGGATTGTTTGCATCAAGTATGATTGAAAACGTGTTTGCCTGTCAGGAATACGCTTTTAATCATGATCTGTTGCGTGACATTTTGGAACACCGCCTCAAGCAACGCTCCGTAGAGGTGCGCCGTGAAACAGAAATTATCAAAGCGCAAAGCATAGCAAACAACCAAACGCGTTTGACAGACACACATCAAAAGAGTGTACACGCCACACACATATTCAATTGTACCTATTCGCGCATCAATGTTTTTTTGGAACAATCGAATCTGGAACCTCTGGCCTTAAAGCATGAACTCACAGAAATGCTGCTTATCGAGTCTCCTGAAGAACTCCACGGTTTGGCTGTCACAGTTATGGACGGCGCGTTTTTTTCTTTAATGCCGTATCCGAGCCGATCGGCATACACCTTGTCTCACGTTCGATATACCCCCCACGCCCAGTGGCATGACAACAAGCCCTGTATCGACGGACACAAAGTGTTGCAACATTATCACAAAAAAAGTCATATGCCCTTTATGCTGCGTGATGTGCAACGCTTCATGCCTGATCTCACACTGCACTTTCGTGAATCGCTTTTTGAAATCAAAACGGTCTTACAACGCAATGAAATTGATGACGGACGCCCTATTTTTTATCGCACCCATCCTGAACTCGGCAATGTTCATACCGTGATGGGCAGTAAAATAGACAATGTCTATGATCTCCTTGAAGCCTTGGGAGATATCGCAGCGCCTATAAAAAAACATTCCCCCAAAAACACCACTTCGAGATTTTTTTCATGAAAGAGTTTGTACGTTGCGGTATGCGTTTTTTTTCGGGCTCGCTTGTGGGTGCCGTATTGGATGCGGCGTTGACGTTGGTGTTGTTGTGGTGTGATCTGCCAATATTTGTCGCGTGTTTTTTGGGGTGGAGCTGTGCGGTGTTGTTCACGTATGGCATTCATTTGCGTTGGACCTTTTCTCTCAACAAACAAGAAGCGTTCCTTTCGCAGCGCACTGTTCGATTTTGTGCGTTGGCGTGCAGTACGCTTGCCATGCGCTTTCTTGTTCTTGCAATAGGGGAGGGGATTTTGGCTCTACAAACGCCTGTCGAACAAAGCGGCTTGGTGCTTTGTTCTTTTATGTTGTCTTTTCTTTTTAATTTTATCGTGGCAAAACAATGGATTTTTCAAAAAGCATAACGATTCAAACAGACCTTCCCAATTGGTTCTGTTTTTTGGGGGGCAGAAGATGGTTGTTATAGAAATGATTTTTTTGGCTTTGGCTTTGGCTTTGGATGCGTTTGCGGTCTCTCTTTGTCTTGGCTGTTCGGGAACACAGCTTTCAATCAAACAATATATGCGAATTGCTTTCACATTCGGCATCTTTCAGGGATTGATGCCCGTGTTGGGTTGGGCAATGGGCTTGACGGTGCAACAGTATATTGTCTCATGGGATCATTGGGTTGCTTTTGCGCTTTTGGTGTGGATTGGTTTTGGAATGCTAAAAAGCGGTCTGTCCTCAAAGGGTGAAGGCGTTTGCTGTGTGCTGCAAAACAAGCGTTTATTCGTGCTTGCCGTGGCGACAAGTATTGATGCTTTTGCAGTGGGGCTTTCTTTTGCGCTTTTACAAAAAACTATTTGGCTTTCTGCATTGGTTATCGGTGTTTGTTGTGCGATACTCACGGCGTGTGGCCTTTCTTTGGGACAACGTTTTGTCAAAGCAACACACCTCGGCAAGAAAGCCGAAGTGCTCGGCGGTATTGTTTTGATTTTGATTGGCTGTAATATCTTATATGAACACGGTGTTTTTTAGAGCTTGGTTTTCAAGATTTTTTTGTTAATCAATAAATCTTTTTTGAGGAGAGATACCCTACGGAATGGGGGCTTCCCAGAAAAAAAGAAAATTTTTCTTCCGGTCTTTACCGTTTTTTTAAGATGGCGTATACTCTTTGCTTACAGCAGGATGAATGTGTGCATTCACAATGTCATTTTATGAGCCGTTTTTTTGTGATGTTTGTTCATCCCTGTATAGTCTTTTTTGAGGATTTATATGGATATAGCTTTTACAAAAATGCATGGTATTGGCAATGATTATATTTATATCAATGGTTTTATACATGATATAGACAATCCTTCTTCATTGGCTTGTCTGATGAGTGATCGTCATTTTGGTGTCGGTTCAGACGGCTTGGTGCTCATTTTGCCTCCCACAGATGATATGAAAGACTATGCCGACGTGCGCATGCGCATGTTTAACAGCGATGGATCAGAAGCAGAAATGTGTGGCAACGCCTCGCGCTGTGTGGGGAAGTACGTCGTTGACAACGGCCTTGTCCAAACAACAGCAGCCAATCCACAACCCATACGCTTGCAAACCTTGGCCGGGATAAAAATCATCACACCGTTGTTTGAAGACGGGAAGGTTGTCGGTGCAACGGTTGATATGGGTGAACCTGAACTTGTGCCTTCTCGTATTCCTGTTCTGGTTGTTGACGGAGACGATGATACACGCTTTATTGCTCGAACAGTCAATGTCGCCGGTACGATTCGTTCAGTGACGGCTGTATCTATGGGTAATCCTCATGCTGTTGTGTTTGTTGAAAATACAGAAAAACTTGATTTGCCGCATATCGGTTCTGAGTTTGAAACACATCCAATCTTCCCTGCCAAAGTCAATACAGAATTTGTACAGATTATGGATTCTGCCAAAGTGAAAATGCGTGTTTGGGAACGCGGTGCGGGGGAAACATTGGCGTGTGGGACCGGTGCGTGTGCCGTGGCTGTGGCTTCTGTACTTACTGGAAAAACAGGCCGTGCGATTGATGTCGAATTACTCGGCGGTACGTTACATATCAATTGGGATGCCGAAACAAATCATGTCTTTATGACAGGTGGAGCGGTCACTGTTTTTGACGGTGTGTTTCATACACAATAATCTTTTTCTTTTATTATATAGCCATGTGATTTTTATTGTGATGCCTTGCACTTTCAACGTACAGAGTAAGGAACCGAACTATTCCTCTTACGAGTTATGCTGTCTGCAAAAAAGAACATGGCTATAAAATGTCTAAAAAATTTTTATTATTTTAATGTGTAAAGACATAAGGATACATTCATGCCTCAAGTTAATGACGCTTTTCTCCGTTTGCCGGGGAGTTATTTGTTTGCAGAAATTCGTCGCCGTGTTGACGCGTGTAAAGCTACAAATCCCAATCGTTCATTTATCAGTCTTGGCATCGGTGATGTCACGCGCCCTTTGGTTCCTGCGATTATCGACGCGTTGCATAAAGCCGTTGACGAGATGGCTCAAGCAGAAACGTTTCGCGGTTACGGCCCCGAACAAGGTTATGATTTTTTACGCCAAGCCATCGCCAAAAATGATTACGCCGTTCGTGGAGTAAACATCGATCCCGATGAGATTTTCATTAGTGACGGCGCCAAATGTGATGTGGGGCACTTTCAGGATCTCTTTGCCGCAGACACTGTTGTGGCTTTGACCGATCCTGTTTATCCCGTCTACGCCGACACCAACGCCATGGCCAATCGTGCAGGCCATTGGGACGGCACACGTTGGGATGGACTGATTTATTTGCCTTGTGTGCGCGAAAATGACTTTGTGCCCGATTTTCCGAAACAACGTCCCGACATTATTTATCTGTGTTACCCCAATAATCCCACAGGTACCGTGCTCAACCGTGCGGCATTGAAAGCGTGGGTGGAATACGCACAAAAAATCGGTGCCGTCATTCTTTATGATTCGGCATATGAAGCGTTTATTACAGAACCTGACGTGCCACATAGCATTTTTGAGATTGAAGGCGCTCGTGAAGTGGCTGTTGAATTTCGCAGTTTCTCAAAAATTGCAGGCTTTACGGGGTTGCGTTGTGCGTATGTAACCATTCCAAAAGAGCTTGTCATACACAGTGCCGAAAAAGGAAAAATTTCGTTGCACAGCTTGTGGCTAAGACACCAAAGCACACGATTCAACGGGTGTGCATATGTTGTACAGCGCGCAGCCGAAGCGGTCTTCAGTCCCGAGGGCTACGCTCAATGTATGGAAAATATCAGAGGCTATATGAAAAATGCTGCGGATATTCGTCAAGGTGTTGTTGAGCTGGGGCTTGAAGCGTTTGGTGGGGTAAATGCACCGTATATTTGGCTGCAAACACCGAACGGCGAAAAATCATGGGACTTTTTTGAACGGTTGTTGAACAATACAGGTCTTATATGTACACCCGGTTCGGGCTTTGGCCCCAGCGGTGAAGGGTATGCACGCTTAACCGCCTTTGGCACGGCAGAACAAACCGCCGAAGCCATCCAACGATTAAAACAATTTTGAAGTGTCTCGGAAGGAGAAAATCATGCCCTCTGCAAAACGTTTTATCACAACCTTATGGTTACAGGTGGGAAGCCTTTTAACGGTTACCTTGCTGTTTTTTATCCTAGTTTGTTCATTTTTTGATTTGTCAACGGGTTGGTTGCTTGTTTTGTTTTGTGGTGTGTTTGCAGTTCTTTTTGGCATATTTGTTCTTTTGACGACACCGCTTGGAGAAGAGCTTGAGGGGTTGGAGGCACTGGCAACAGGTATTCGTGTCCGTCATCCCGATCGCTCATTTTATAGTAAAACACAAGGTATTGCTGCGGCTGCAGAAACAATGCTGCGTCAAGCCGATGCGTTAGATGAACAGCGAGTCATGTTTAGTGATTTGCTTGAACATTTACCGTTTCCTGTGGCGTTGTGTACCCCGCAGCGTACCATTGCTTTTGCAAGTCAAGGTTTTCCCTCTGTGTTTCATTTGTCGCAATCTTCCAAGATGTTACGCGATGTGTCCATTAAAGACGTGTTGCCCGAATCGTGCCGTCGTTTGATTGATACATGTATTGAATATGGACGGTCTACGGAAGCCGTTCTCAACGTGTCGGGGAACACTTCGTTTCGTGTGCAAGCCTTGCCTGTACCGAACCAAGGGACACTTGCGGGTGTGGTTTTGGTTTTGGAAAAGCAGATAGAAACAAACGCTCATGCAGAACATGCGCTGTCAGGTTGTACCAAAGCCGGTAAACGCATCTATCCTTTGGCATTGGGTGTGGCGGCTTCTACGGAGACGTTCACGATTCTTGCGCGTGATCGCATCAATACGGTGACGGAGTTACAAAAGCAATCGGGCAACACATTGAGTGCTTTGAAAGAAACCGCCACAGGTATTGATGAAGTGCTTGTACATACCGAGGAAACGGTCGGCATTGCTCAAACGGCATTGAATGATGCCAAGCAAGGTGCCGAGCTCGTTGCACAAACAGACACCTGTATCACATCGATGAGCAGTGCTGCGGAAGATTTGGACAAACTGATTCATTCTTTGAGCAGTCAAGCCGATGCTATTGGTTCAGTCAGTGGTATTATTAAAGATATCGCCGATCAAACCAATTTATTGGCACTCAATGCGGCGATTGAGGCGGCACGTGCGGGTGAAGCAGGTCGGGGTTTTGCGGTGGTTGCGGATGAGGTTCGCAAGCTTGCAGAAAAAACAGTGAATTCCACACAACAGGTTGCTTCTGCGGTTGATACCATTCGTAAACTTTCCGGCGAAGCCACGCAATCAATGCAGCGTACGGGAGAGTTGGTTTCTGATAACAGAACGCTTGCCAACTCTGCAGGCAACGCCATATTGCATGTGATGGAACAGGTTGAAAAGGTGTTTTTGCGAATGGAGCAAATTGTGCAAGCCACACAACGGCTTGTTGCACAAAATCATGAGGCGCATACGGCGCAAGAAATAGTCACACAAATCGTTGATACTGTTGAAAAAGATACAAAGCAGTCACTCGGTGCGGCACAAGAACTTTCCGAACAAACACAAGAATTGATCTCCTTGGCAAACAGTTTTCAAGGAGTCACGGTAGACAAAAATAAATTGTGGCATGGCAGTAAAACAATGCGAGGTATTTTACCTCAACTGATGATCCAATTCATTACAAAAGCCTATGGACAAGATCTTTGTGTTCAGGTGCTTGAAAGTATGGGGAATCCTGTGTTTTTACCGTCTATGAGTGTTGACGGCGCAGTGATCAAACAGTTGGCTCATGAAACAGCCGCGCGCGCGGGCGTGACAGAGCGTGAGATTTTTCTTAAAATGGGTGTATATACGATTGCAGCATTTAAAAAGATGTATGGCTTGCAATATTTTGATAAACCCAATTTGCGTGAATTTTTATTGAGTATGAATGATGTGCATCAGCGTTTGTCTGCTGTCATTCCCGGGATCACGCCGCCTCAGTTCAGCTATACGGAAAAAGACGGAACACTTTTGATGACGTATGTTTCAGAACGCGCTTTCTTTGATTACTTTGAGGGCATCATTCATGCGGCGGCGACAGAATTTGGACAAAAAATCAAACTCAATATGCAAAACTCCACAAAAAAAGAAATTACTGCCTTGATTCATTTTCTGTAAGATTGTTCTTTGGGAGACAATGGCACGTTCTCTCTCAGAGGGGCTTCTTTTCTGTTTTGCAACGATTTTGTATATATAGAGAAAGCCCCTCGCATGAGGAGAAATTATTGCCAAAAGCAGGCTCGGAAAGTCTGCTTTTTTATTGATACGCAATATGTATAAAACACTATTTACACACGCTCGAAATATAAAGCATCATGCAACAAAATCTCTCTTTTCTTATGCTTGACGGCAGTCGTCGTGCCGTACCTGTATTCCTTGGGTATATTCCGTTGGGTATTGCTTTTGGAGTCTTAGCGGTACAAAACGGCATTCCTGCATTGATTGCCGTATTCATGTCTTTATTTGTGTATACGGGTGCGGGGCAACTCATTGCCATTGGTCTTTGGGGAAGCGGAACGCCGTTATTATCCATTATTCTTACTGTTTTTGTTGTCAATTTACGTCATGTGCTCATGGCAGCGGCATTGGTTCCGTGGTTGTCGCGGCTCGGTATCATCCAACAAAGCCTTATCGGCGCACAAATCACCGACGAAACCTTTGCACTGCATTGTGCCGCCATGCACGCTGACGAACAACCACAAACAGCACGACTCATTGCACTCAACTCAACCGCACATCTGGGCTGGGTCGGAGGAACCTTTTTGGGTGTGGTTGCGGGCGATCTTTTGGCAGATCCAAAACTCTTGGGACTCGATTTTGCCTTGCCTGCCATGTTTATTGCTCTACTTATTCCTTACTGTAAAAACCGTTATACACTGTTTGTATCGCTCTTGGCAGGACTTTTGTCTGTCGGTTTTGTTTTGCTTGGCGCAGGCCGTTGGAACGTCATCTTTGCAACATTGATAACGGCAACAGTAGCAAGTACTCTCCAATACTATACAACAATACGCTCGCTCAAAAAAGAGCACACATCATGAACGAAACAGACACAACCTTTCTTTTTTTATTGCTTGGCATGACGTTTGTTATGGTTATTCCCCGTGTGGCACCGTTTCTCATGCTGACAGGACGACATATTCCGCCTTTTTTTGTCACATGGCTCAGCTTTGTTCCTGTTTCTATTCTTGCGGCACTTCTTGCTCCCGAACTCTTACTTAAAAACAATGCATTGGATCTTTCGCAAGACAATCTGTTTCTTTTGGCTGCCATACCGACATTCTTTATCGCATGGAAAACAGAAAACCTCATGCTGGCTCTCTGCGTGGGAATGGGCGGTCTGGCCTTGATGCGTGCTTTTTTGTGAAACAATAAATGCTCTTAAAACAACAGTTTTTTTAAACTCTTACAATAAAGTTTTGAAAAGAACGGTCTTTATTGCCAAGAAAGCCTTGGCAAAGGGGGATCTTCGTTGTATAGTTCTATTTAACAGAGAGGTTCTACAACAGTGCTGTGTAACAGCATCGCAGTCAATGCAGTTGTTTTTAAACCTCCATGTTGCATATATATGATTTTGCAAAAAAAATTCCCTCTGTGAGGCTTTGATATGGAACTGTTCACTCTTCTTGAAAATTTGGAAAAACGTATAGAAACTTTGCTTGTCGAACGCGAAGGCCTTCTTGAAGAAAGCTTAGCCGCCGAACGCCTTCGTGTTGAAAATCGCGCTCTGCAAGAAGAACTGGAGCAAGAACGGCAAACACGACAACATATCCAAACCCGTATCAGTTCCGTATTGGGTAATCTCGCACAACATGTCGATAAAAGTGGCGCAGATCAGGAGCCCACGGCTTAAAGCCTTAAACGGGCTTTTGCAAAGCCATGCGCGGCTTTAAATTTACAATCCTCGGTGTTGAGATTTCTTTTCGAGCAGACGCTGATCCCATCGAATTGGAAAAAGCTAAATGTTACGTAGAAGAACTCGCTCAACAACTGAAAAGTGGCGGCAATCAGCCGAACAGAGACAAGTTACTCATGGTTTTGGCCTTGGGAGTGGCTTACGATTTGTTGCAGACAAAAAATAAACTTGAAGATGTGGAAGCACGTCTTGAACGTTTGTTTAATAATATAGATGAATCGGTTTAAAACAATAAAATCCCTGGGAGGTACGTGATCCACATCGCAGTGCTGACCTCACAAGCTTCAATATAGAAATCAGAGTCGCTGTTTGGTGTGCATGCCCGTAAGGGAAGTCTAAAGAACAGGTTATGGTTTCGCCCTGGTTTACCAGGTTTTGCACGGCGTGTTGACACGGCCTTTTGGGGATTTTACTTTTTATTTTGTTATGAATCGTTGTCTGTGTATTGGCATTTCGGATCTTTATTCGGATTGATTCACAAACAGTTGGTGGGTTTTTAACGAACGTACAACAATGACGCAACACCGCAACGTGTTGCGTAGAAGGTGTCGTTTTGACACGTTTACCGTGTTGAATCGATATTTTTTTGTACATATCGTTGTAATTATTGAAGTAAAGGCCGTCTCAACAGGCAGCTTGCGTTGCTTTGCAAGATGTTTTGTTGTCATGGTCTTTTTTTATATGGCGTGATCTGTAAACAAAGAAACGCACTCTGCATAGAAAGAGCCGTATATCCTCATTTCAGACACATTTCTGACAACGAGTATAGACTCGATAGCATATAAGGAGCAGTCATGGAACTCAGCTATTTTTTGACAATACTGCTGACTCTTGGAGTCGGCGGCGGATTGGGTTTTTGGTTTCGCCGTTATGCCACGGCAAAAAGCCTTGGTGATGCCAACGAATTGGCCGCGCGTATTGTAGAAGAAGCGCGTAAAGAAGCGCAAGCACAAAAAAAAGAAATTTTACTTCAAGGACAAAATGATCTGTTTAATCAAAAACATGAACTTGAAGTTGAATTTAAAGATCGTGAACGTGAACTGAAAGCTCGTGACAAAAAATTACAAGAACAAAACGAACGCCTGACAGAACGTGTTGAAAAAGCAACAATAAAAGAACAAGAATTGTTGCTCTCTGAAAAAGGTTTGGCACGCAAAGAACGCCTTCTGGATGAAGAAGAAGTGCGCTTACAAGAATGTATCGGCGAACAACAAAAAAAATTGATTGAAATATCTGAAATGACAACAGAAGAAGCAAAAAACCATTTGCTCAAAGAAGTTGAAGCGCATACGCGCCACGAATCGGCAAAAATGATGCGTCAAATAGAAGCCGAAGCTCGTGAAACAGCCGACCGTAAAGCAAAAGAAATCATCGCCAGTGCGATTCAACGGTACGCAGGCGACTACGTGTGTGAACACACGGTAACAGCAGTGACCTTGCCAAGCGAAGACATGAAAGGACGCATCATCGGGCGTGAAGGACGTAACATTCGTGCACTTGAAGCGGCAACGGGTGTCGATCTCATTATTGATGATACGCCTGAAACGGTCATTTTGTCTGCATACAGTCCTTTGCGTCGTCAGGTAGCCAAGATGGCTCTTGAACGGTTGATACAAGACGGGCGAATCCACCCCGCACGCATTGAAGATATTGTGCAAAAATGTGAACAAGAATTGGACGTGCAGATTCGTGAAGTGGGTGAACAAGCGACCTTTGATGCGGGTGTCCATGGGATTCATCCTGATTTGGTGCGTCATCTCGGTCAACTGCGCTACAGAACAAGTTTTACGCAAAACGTGTTGCAACATTCCCTTGAAGTTGCGGCATTGTGCGGCATGATGGCTGCGGAATTGGGTATGGACATCAAAAAAGCCAAGCGTGCGGGATTGTTGCACGATCTTGGCAAGGCTGTTGACCATGAAGTGGAAGGACCGCACGCGCTTATCGGTGCGGATTTGGCGAAAAAATATAATGAATCAAAAGAAATCATTCACGCCATAGCCGCACACCACGAAGAACAACGCCCGGAAACAGCGTTGGCTGTGCTTGTTCAGGCCGCCGATTCGCTTTCGGGAGCGCGCCCGGGAGCGCGTAAAGAACTTTTGGAAAATTATGTTAAACGCCTTGAAGATCTTGAGCATATCGCCACAGACTTTGACGGCGTGGCTAAAGCCTATGCCATTCAAGCGGGACGTGAGATTCGTGTGATGGTCAATTCCGAAGACGTGGATGATGACCAAACGTTCATGCTCTGTAAAGGCATTGCAGGAAAAATAGAGGACAATCTCACCTACCCCGGACAAATTCGGGTTACGGTAATCCGCGAACGCCGTGCTGTCGGTTATGCGAAATAGTTTTTATGATATTGATTTTTAGGGATGTTTTTCAATAAAACATGTATTGAAAAACATCCCTCAGGCAAAAGAAAAGGATTTTTTTATGTTGTGTTCGTTGTTGTCTTTGACCGAGCGAAGCATGTGGGCAAAACTTTTAGAGCGTCTTGCCGAACGTTCGGGTTTTGATCGTTCCCGTGAAGATGCCGTGCAAAACATTATTGATACCGTACGCCAAAATGGTGATCGGGCGTTATATACCTATACCAAACAGTATGATTGCCCGAATTTTGATAAGCCGTTGCGTGTTTCGGAAGCAGAAATTCATGACGCTGTAGAGGCTGTTTCCGCGTCGGATTTGGCGATCATCCGTGAAGCTGCCGAAAACATTCGTGTCTTTCATGAAGCGCAAAAGGAAAAATCGTGGTTTATCACTCGTCCGGACGGTTCTGTTTTGGGGCAGAAGGTTGAGCCTGTCGATCGCGCGGGTTTATATGTTCCTGGCGGTGCAGGCGGTGAAACGCCTTTGCTGTCCAGTTTGTTGATGACGGCGATTCCTGCGCAGGTCGCCGGGGTGCATGAATTGGCGGTGGTTTCTCCGCCACGTGCAGACGGTTCGTTGAACGCTTCATTGCTTGCTACCGCGCATGTTGTCGGTGTGAAAGAAATTTATCGTGTGGGTAGTGCTTGGGCTATCGCTGCGCTTTCCGAAGGGACAGAAAGCATCAAAGCCGTAGACGTCATTGCAGGTCCGGGAAATATTTGGGTAACGACAGCCAAGCGTTTGGTTCAAGGGCGTGTGGGCATTGACATGCTGGCCGGCCCCAGTGAAGTGTTAATCCTCGCCGATGAAACCGCCAATCCTGCTTGGATTGCCGCAGACATGCTTGCCCAAGCCGAACACGATCCGTTGTCGTCTGCACTGTGTATTACGACAGATGCCGCGTTGGCTACGGCCGTACAAAACGCCTTGGCAGAACAAGTTGCTGTATTACCGCGTCAAGCGATCGCCGAAAAAGCGTTGCATGACTGGAGTGCGGTTGTCGTTGTCCCCACCATGACCGATGCCGTGGCGTTGTCCAACGCGGTGGCTCCGGAACATCTTGAAGTCTTTACAAAAAATCCGTGGGAAATCTTGCCGCAGATTCGTCATGCGGGTGCGGTGTTTTTGGGTTCGCATTCTGTCGAATCGTTGGGCGATTATATGGCAGGACCAAGCCATGTTTTGCCGACGGTGGGCACAGCACGTTTTTCCTCTGCGTTGTCGGTGGAAACGTTCACCAAGCGCATGAGTGTTATTTCTGCTTCGCAAACCTTTGCACAACAATGTGGTGCGGGGGTTGCCCGTCTTGCCCGCCTTGAACACCTTGAAGCGCACGCTCGTTCTATGGAGTTTCGGTTAAAATAAATTTGGTGTATACTTTTTTCGATGAACAACACGACCGTGTTGTTCTATGCAGTCTGTTTGAGATTTTTTGTTGTGGCAGAGTGTCGCAAAAAGAAGTCTTTTCATCCAAAAGAACATAACGCTATAAGGATAGTCGCAATGCAAATCGTGACAGAAACCCACATTCCCGAACACCGCTTGCTTAGCCGTGGTAAAGTCCGTGACATTTATGAAATTGACGAACAAACGTTGTTGTTGGTGACAACCGATCGCATGTCGGCGTTTGACGTGATTATGTCTTCCCCTGTGCCCTATAAAGGTGTGGTTTTAAACAGTATCACCCTTTTCTGGATGGAAAAATTTAAAAACATCATTGCCAACCACATCATCGAAAGTGACGTCAATAAATACCCCGTAAGCTTGGCGGCACACAAAGAACAACTCGAAGGGCGTTCTGTATTGGTCAAACGGGCAAAACCCTTGCCTGTAGAATGTATCGTGCGCGGCTATCTTGTGGGCTCCGGTTGGAAAGATTACCAAGATACAGGTATGGTCTGTGGTTATACCTTACCCAAAGGACTCAAAAATTGCTCTCGGCTCGACGAACCCCTCTTTACGCCCTCAACCAAAGCCGAACAAGGTGAGCACGACGAAAATATCAGCTATGCCAAAGCACAAACCTTGTTGGGCACAGAGGTTGCCGACCAAGTCCGTAATGTGTCCTTGGAAATCTTCCGTGCAGGCCGTGACTGGGCAGGCGAACGCGGCATCATTCTTGCCGATACCAAATTTGAATTTGGTTTTTATAACAACGAACTGATTTTGATCGATGAAGTGATGACTCCCGACTCGTCACGTTTTTGGCCTGCTGAAAGCTACGAAGAAGGAAAAAATCAACCCAGCTTTGACAAACAATACTTGCGTGATTGGCTCGAAACACAACCCTGGGATAAAACACCGCCACCACCGCCATTGCCCCAAGAAGTCATTGACGAGACCTGTAAAAAGTATCATGATGCCTATACCCTGTTGACGGGAAAAACGTTACCGATATAAAAAAAACTATTCTTCCTTCTCTCAACGAGGTTTCTATGTTATTACAGAACAAAAAAGCATTGATTTTTGGTGTGGCCAATACAAAAAGCATTGCCTATGGCGTTGCTCAAGCGTTCAAAAAACATGGTGCGGAGATCGCGTTGAGTTACGTTGGTGACGCCATTAAAAAACGTGTTGAACCGATCGCCGAAGAACTTGACGCCGCCTTCACCTTCCCTTGTGACGTGGCGAGTGACGAGAGTATTGCCGAAGCCGTTTCTGCGGTCAAAGAACATTGGGACAGTGTGGATATTTTGATTCACTCTGTGGCCTTTGCCAACCGTGAAGACCTTCAACACCGTTTCATTGATACGTCTCGGGCGGGTTTTCATTTGGCGTTGGATATTTCTGCATATTCGTTGCCTGCCTTGTGTAAAGCCTACGAATCAATGCTTAATCCCGGCGGCTCGGTGATCGCTATGACCTATTACGGTGCACAAAAAGTGATCACCAACTATAACGTCATGGGTGTGGCCAAAGCGGCTCTTGAGGCTTCTGTTCGTTATCTTGCGGCTGACATGGGGCCAAATGGTGTGCGTGTCAACGCGATCAGTGCAGGCCCTTTGAAAACACTTGCTGCTTCGGGTATCTCTGATTTCAAATTGATCTTCAACCATATTGAAGAACACGCGCCGCTACGCCGTAACGTGACTATTGAAAGTGTCGGCAAATCGGCAAGCTATCTTGCCTCGGATCTTTCAGACGGCGTGACGGGCGAAATCATGTTTGTAGACAGCGGTTATAATATTTTGGGCATTTAAACGTATTTTTTTGTCGTTATATGTATCTTTTTGAGGGGAAACGCATCCATTATCTCTTCAAAAAGATACATGAAAAATGTTTCTATTCAACTGCATGTGTTTTTTTGCTTTAAGGGCCTTCGTTCTTTTCAAAGGCACGCTTTTTTATGCCATCTTGTGCTTTTCAATCAGGCCATGCTTCTCAAAAAGGATATATCATGTCTGTCAAACAGATTCAATGTGCATGTGATTCAGAGCTGTTGGATCACACAGACAAACGGCTTCTCGATATTATTCAAACAGGTTTTCCGATCAGCTCCCGTCCTTATGCGGAATTGGCCGAACAGTTGGACTTGACCGAAGCTGAAGCCTTGGCACGCGTGCGCGCATTGCGTCATAAAGGCATTATTCGTCGTTTGGGAGCCAATTTTCAATCAAAAGCACTGGGTTTTACATCCACGCTGTGTGCGGCAAAAGTTCCTGAAGAACAACTGGACACATTCATTGCCGAAGTCAACAGTCATGTCGGCGCAACGCACAACTATCTGCGTAAACACGCATACAACATTTGGTTCACGTTTATCGGTCCCAGTCGTGAGGCCGTGTTGCGTTCGTTGGCAGAAATTACAGAAAAAACAGGTATAGAAATTCTCAATTTACCTGCAACTCGGCTCTATAAAATCAAAGTTGATTTTCCTATGAGTGATAATAAAAAATAACCTTTCATTCGGTAAACGTGTTCGAAAGGCAAAGAAAAAGGTGTCTTCCTTTGTTGAGGTAACACCTTTAAATAAAAAATTTGTCTTTACAATGACAGTTTGAACCTTTCTCCTACAGAAACAAAACACATTCTATCCAACAAGACAGCGATGCTGTAGGTCTTGGAGATGTTCTTGGCCTGCCACGCGGAAGTGTTCATTGTCTTCTTGCATACGACGCATGACTTCGACAAAGCCTCTTTGGTGAATGGCTTGAAAAAACAAGCTTTCGAGTGTCGGCATAAAGCCTGTGCGCACTTCTTCGGCATAGAGCTCGGCAATGCTTTGTCGTGCGGTGGTCAGTTCTCCGCGCAGTGCCTGAACAATATGATCGGCGTAGCTTTCTGCTTCCTTTTGACGACGCTGTAAAAACGCATTGCGTTGTTTGTCTTCATCGCCAAAGTGATATACCGCACCTGCCGTACCAATCACCGCCGTGAGGGCCGCTGCAAGAACTGGACTCCCGACAATCAAAGCCACAATATTTCCAATTGATGCCAACAACGCCAAAGGCGTGAAGATTGATGCGTGACCCAACGCCGCACCACCAGCAAAAACCGCCAAGCCGGCCATGTAATGACGCGTTTGGATCAAATAATGTGTTGCTGCGTTGGCTTGTAAATGCATTGGTTTAAAAAAATCGTGATCCAAGTCAACCAGCGTATCTGAAGCCGCTGTCAAGCAATTCTGAGCACATTCGGCCAACTCTGCAGAAAAAATACGTAACTTCTCTTCAAACGATTGCAAAATACGACGCTGATCCTCAAGAAAATCGTTAACAACCCCTTTTGCTACATTGGGAATCGTCACCTGTTCAAATTCTTCCCATGAAGAAGAACGTGAAAAAGAACGTCCCAATTGCATGGTATGCTGTTGAATTGCCTCCATCAAGCGCAAGACCAACGTTTCATGAAAGCGTTGAATGTCACGCTCCATTGAGGTCATCCAAGCGTCAATATCCGCTTGTGCCAGCTCTGCTACCTGACGAGCACGTTCCAAAGAACGTTCGGTCACTTTTGTCAATTGTCGAGCTTGATTTTCAAACACATATAAAAGACTTGCATCAGGCATGTCTTGCAGACGTTTTTTCATATGTCGATCAAGGTGTACGCTTGCTTGTTCTATGATTGCATGCATGGCTTCTTGCGCTTTTTTGTTACGCAAACCCATTGTGGCCTCTCGCTGCAAAGCCTCTTGAATCAATGTAAAGAACTGTTCGTGAACGATGTTATCCGCTTCTGCTGCGTTGTTTGTTTGTGTGTTTTGTTTGTGTGCCAAGGCTTCTTTGGCGTTGACGGCTATAAGCCCTTCAATATGAACTGTACTCGCTTCACGGCACGCTTCACGCAACATCATCAAGGTTTGTTCTTTGACGTGTTCGACGGTTTCCAAACTTTCAAGCCGGTCAATATTGGTGAGCACACCAAGCACAGAAATCGCCCTGCCTGTTTGTGTCAAACGTCGTAACAGCTCTAATTCGGATTGTGAGCACGCATCACGCGCGTCAGTCACAAAAACCACAATATCTGCCGTTAATGCGCCTTGCAGAGCTTGTTCTGCGAGCAGAGGATCCGTATGATTCAATCCGGGGGTATCAAGCAACACCATGTTATCAATAGGAAGTTTCAGCGGTAGCTCAATTTCAATTCGCTCAAGCACCCCGGAATATGGATTTTCAAATGCAAAAAGTTCTTGAATCGAACGAGAAATATCTTTATACAGTGTCAACGGCTTTCGTGCGGAAGGTGTAAAACCTTCTTTATTTATGGCACGTTGCATGGCTGTATGTCTATTTTGTAGGACAGGATTGAGCGGATCGTTTTCCAATGCGCGAGCGATATTTTGTAACGTCTCTGCCGGCATGTATATTGCTGTTCCCTTGAGTCTCTCTCGGTGTTGTACTTGAATCAAGCTTGCCGTTTCCGCAATGCCTTCTCGCATGGGCGAAATAATTTCACCTGCCAGCAGATTGAAAACTGTACTTTTTCCCCTTTTACGTTCTCCGACAACCACAAGTGTGATCGCCTGCTCTCGAAATAAGGCTTGCACACGTTGCACTTCATTATATAAAACTGTGTCGTTTAAGGCGGCCGCCATGGTTTGCAGTTCGGCAAGCGGCGTTGTGTTTTTTTCACACGGCAATGCGGTTTGTGCGTCGGTATTTTGCTCTGCCAGCGTTTCTAAAAATGTCAACTTAGTCAATGCACGCCAACACAACGAAGTCAGCTTTTTAGTATAATCAACGATATCGTCTTGATCTGCATCTTCAAACGCTTGCAACACAGGCAAACACACTTGCGGCAATTCATTGAGCGGTGTTTTGTTGTCCTCAATACCAAGAAGTGTATACAAAACCTCACGCATACGCATGCGTTCTTGTGTTGTTTTTTTCTCGGCAAGTTGCATAGCCAACGATTCAAGCGCCGCGCCGTCCAAAGGATGTAATAACGCATAATGCAATTTTGCTTGAAAAAACGCGTGCAAGGCTTGTTCACCCCAAAATTTGCGGCAAACGTGTTGCAGTTTACTATATCCTTTAAACCCAAAGGGGTGCTCTGTTCGGACAACCGCAGCAAACAAAACCATGGTCATGTCATCTGTTGTCGTGTCGGGGCGCGGTTCATGTAATGTTTTCAGCATTTGCGGCAAATCTGTTGACATTGTCATTTTTTATCGTCCTTTATGATCTTGGTGTCTGTTAAAAATATATTTTTTTTCAGAAAATTTACAAGAAGTATGCTTTTATAAAAAAAAATGGTAAAAAAAGTCTTTTATTTTTTCATCACAATCTCTGTTGAATCAATTTTCTTCTGCATAAAGAAAAGATATGGTAAAAAGGTATACGCTTTTACACTGTTTCTTGATATCGTATAAAAAGCACTGAAGGTACATTATCAATAAAAATGGACACGAAAAACTTGACTCAACAATATATTTATATAATTATAACATAAAATGCCTGTGATGCTCATCTGCTCTTAAACAGATATGTTGTTCTGAGCGGACAGCATGGAGTTCTTCTATGACAAAGAATCAAGCTGAAAAGGCGACGGATTCATATTCCGAAAAAAGCACACACTCTTTGAAAGAACGCCTACTCCAAGATGCCTATTTCTTATCACAAATCATCTCTGCCTCCTCAACAGGTGTTTTGGTTTTCAATCAAAAACTACATATTCTTTTCACCAATTCAACGGCACAAAATTTTTTGGATACACTCAAACGTCCAGAACTCGTAACCTCGTTGAAACAGTGTTCTCCGCGCTGTCAACCTGACGGCAGTTCTTCTTTGAAAAGTTTTCTCCGACATCTAAAACGTGCAAAAACAGGTGGAGAAAGTTCTTTTCCTTGGACAATTCTTGATGTAAACAACCTTCCTTTTCCCTTACAGCTTTCTTTATACACGCTGGATGTGCTCGATGACAATGGAGAAAGCCTGCTTTTGCTTTTTGTTCGCGATGCACGCGGCGCGCATGATATCCTTGTAGACCAAGATAAACAACAAGCAACACAACTCAATGTCACTTTGCGCAATATTCTTGATGCGGCACCGGTCTGTTTGTCTTTGGTGAACGAACGTCTTGAATGTGTCATGTGTAATCAGATGGCTGTCAAATTGTTTGATTTGAGCCATTCATCTGAGTATCTTGATAATTTTCATGCTTTGTCTCCTTCATACCAACCAAACGGACGTCTCAGCTATGAAATGGCCATTGAAAAAATGCGCTTGGCTATGGAAACCGGTTATCAACGTTTTTACTGGTTGCATTGTAATTTGAACGGAGATGAAATCCCCGTTGAAGTCACGCTTGTGCGTATCAATGAACAAACAGAACAAGGGGTCACCCCAGTCCTTGCAGGTTTTACCAATGATTTACGTCCGTACCTGACAGGCCACTTGACCGGCGATCACTTGGATTATTATTTTCTCAATCAAGTGCCGGAAAAAGTTTTGGTCAATACACTCACACAACTTTCTGATGAATTGTTTTTTGTCTTTGACCTACGCACCTCATATGTCCAATTTTACGGTAAATTGCGTGAAAGCCTTGGTCTTGGCAACTCCAGATTATTGGTTCCCGATGACATTTTGCGATCAAAAGTTTTTTATTATGAAGACGTGGCTGTATTTCTGGAAGTCATTGAAAAGATGCGTAAAGGTATTGATAATCCCATACAAGTGCGTTTGGTTGGCGTTGAAGGGGTCGTGCGTCATTATGAAATGGTCTATACACTTGTATCCGATAAAAACAAAACGCCGATCTTTGCCATCGGTAAATTTGCCGACATTCATGAGCAAGTTTTACTTGAAAACCAAGTTAAACTGGATTTATTAACAAATTGTTACAATAAAATCACAACCGAAACAGAAATAAAAACAATTTTACAAGAAAGCGAAAAACAGCAACACGCATTTTTTATCATCGATATCGATAACTTCAAAGCCGTAAACGACAATCTCGGACACCACTTCGGCGACTTGGTACTCAATGAAGTTGCTACCAATGTGAAAAATTGTTTTCGCAGTCATGACATTGTCGGTCGAATCGGCGGAGACGAATTTATTGTTTTTGTACGAGATCTTGCAGACACAAATATCATCATGTCCAAAGCAGAAAATTTGGTCAATGCTTTTAAAAACAGTTATTCCGGTGAAAAAGGCGATTATAAAATTTCCGGCAGTGTCGGCATCGCGCGTTACCCATTAGACGGCAACAGCTATGAAGCTTTATATAAAGCGGCAGACAAAGCCCTCTATCAATCCAAAAAACAAGGGAAAGATTGTTACACATTCTACAGTAAAGAATTGCTTAGCGGCACAATGAAAAACCGTACGGTTCTTGAAAACGCAAACCGTTTGGCCGGCAATTATTTTGACGCGCAACTCGTGGGAACAGCCTTCAATTTACTTTATGAAACCCATGATCTTCGTACTTCAATCAACGCGACTCTCAAACATCTCGGCAAACACCTCAATGTCGACAGAACGTATATTTTTGAAAGCTTTGATGATGGAGAAACCTATGATAACACATTTGAATGGTGCGCGGACGGTGTTTCTCCGGAGATTGAAAATCTACAAGGACTGACTAAAGAAGTGCTGAAAGATTTCTTTGAATTGGCCACAAGTGACGGTATTTTTTTTAGCAACGACTTGTCTGTATTGACGGCAGAAGGTGCGTATGCCTTGATGTATGATCAAGGCATAAAATCATTTCTCCATGCGCAGATGCGTCGTAAAGGCCTTGTAGAAGTTTTTATTGGTTTTGACGATTGCACGGGGCCGCGTGTTTGGACAGAAAAAGAAATCAATGCTGTGATGTATATCGGCAAAATCCTTTCCATCTTTTTGCTTTCTGAGCGCGGCAATAAAACCCATTAGAGCAAGTTTGGCTTGATTTTTCTTACATGTTTTTATGGGTATCATTGTCTTTTTGGATAACAAGACTTTCAAACCAGCGTAAGCTGCGCGTATGAACAATGTAAAATATAAGAACACCTTGCAGGAGCAAGGGGGGAATTCTTTCCCCCCACCAACAAAAAACACGCTTAAATGACGTTATCGTTCAAGCAATTTTTTTAGCAAACCTTGCAATTCAAGAGCCATTGCCGACAGTTCGTGCACCGCTTGAGAGGCTTGATACATACCTGTTGCCGTTGAGCCGGCAATTTGGTTAATTTCATCAATCGACTGATTGATTTCTTCAGAAGTGACGGATTGTTCTTCGGCAGCGGTCGCAATGCTTGAGATAAGCATGGTGTTGTCTTCAACCAAAGATAAAATTTCCGACAAAGAATTACCGGAAACGGCGGCTAGTTCTGTGGCTTTACCGGCAAAATTGGTACTTTCGCTCACACGATTGATGTTGATTGTTGTTGTGGCTTGAATACCACGAATGCTATTGCCGACTTCAGTTGTCGCTGTCATGGTTTTTTCTGCAAGTTTGCGCACTTCGTCGGCCACAACGGCAAAACCTCGCCCAGCTTCACCTGCGCGTGCCGCTTCAATGGCGGCGTTCAAAGCGAGAAGGTTTGTTTGATCGGCGATGTCGGAAATGACATCCATGACACTGCCGATACTTTCAGCTTGTTTACCGAGCTGTTGCATATTCTTTTCAAGCTCCAAAGCCACATCATTGACGCTTTTAATGGCAACCACAACTTGATTGACCAATTCTGCGCCGTCGGTCGCTTTGGTGCGTACATGCCCCGATTGATTGTTGGCCTCGCCGGCATTGTTGGCAACATTAAGTACCGTTGCATTCATCTCTTCCATGGCCACGGCTGTCGAGGTCACCCGATCGCGTTGGACTTGTGCACCGTTTGACACCTCCTCGACTTGTGCCGACAATTGTTTGGAGGCGGTTGCCATGCGTTCGGAAATATTTTGCGCTTGATTGGCTACATCAATGATGGTTCGTTCGGTTTTTTTGATCTCGGTCAAATCTGTAATCAGCTGTAACACGCACGCCAAGTTTCCTTTTGCATCGGCAAAGGGAATTGCCGTATACGAGATATCCAAAACTTTACCCGAGGGGCGAGCAGTGGTGAAGCCGGTTGCGGGACGCATGGTGGATATGGCGATATTGAGGGCATCTTTTGGTGTATCAGAGTCATCGCGATTCATGAATTGTTTACAGGTTTTGTTGACATAGTCTGTGCCTGCAACATTTTTTGCACATTCATTGAGATACACAATACGTAGTTCTTTATCCAAAACAACAACAGGGCTTGTCAGCACATTCAGGATATTTTGATATTGTTTTAAGGTGGTGTTTGTGCCTTCAATCAAGCGTGCGTATGTGCCTTGGAATGCTTTGCTGTCTGCTTGGACTTCAATGTGTCCGCTACGGATATTGTCTTCTACGCGCGTGTATTCTTGCACAATATAGTTCAACGATTCGGGAATTGAACGCAATGCATCGGCAAGCGTGCCTATTTCGTCATTACGACGTACATCAAGTTGGCCTTCAAGATCACCGTTGGCAATGGCTGTGGCAAAGCGTGCGCCTTTTGCCACAGCAACAACGATGGGACGAATCAGCAGAAAGGCCACAACAGCACTTGCAAAAACAGCAATAAATGTTGCATAAACCGAGAGATTGCGTAATGTTGTCAGATCTGAGAAAATATCTCGTTCTTCTGCTCTTGCAATAACAGTCATGTCACCGCCTGACATTTTTGTGTGGTACGCAATGACCGGATAACCGGCAACATTGACATAATCAGTGATGCCGTCAGGGCTTTGTGCGATTTCTCTCATTTTTGGTGTTACGCTCAAATCTTCTTTTAAGAGCAAATTTTTGTCGGGATCAAGAACAATGCGTCCTTTGCCGTCAATGGCAAAGGCATAACCACGTTCACCCACAGCGACACCTCGAAAAACAGTGTCATACACCTTCGCAAATGAAATATCGCCGCTGAGAACCCCCACAATGGTACCGTCCATATTTTTAACGGGAAAAACCACGGCCAACAGGACTTCATCGGTAATGGTTGAAAGACGCGGTTCTGTTTTAGGAATGGTACCCCTGATGGCGGTTTGAAAATAGTCACGGAACGAAAGATCAAGCCCTACCGCATTGGGATTTGACGAAGCGATAACCATACCTTTTGTATCCATAAGGTTAAAACCGTTCATCATGGGCAATTCAACAGTGCGTCTTTGCAGCCATGTATTCATGGTCTGCACGGCTTCGTTATTGCGTTGTGTTTGTTCGGAGAAGCGTGTGATATTGGCGTTTTCGGCGGTCAATTTAATAAAGGTTTCTGTTGTTGTAATGGCGTAGTCAAGCGTGCGTTGCAACGTGACCGTCGTTGCTTGCATGGTGTTCAGAGAAGATTCTGTCAGTGATTGCGCCGTCTGTTGATAGGTTAAATAACTCAGTGAACTCATGGACAGAACCAAAATCAACGTGATTGGCAGTAAGATCTTCTGTAGCAGTTTCACAAAAAACTCCATTTGTAACTTTTTTTCACAAGATGTTTCATAAAGAATGTTCGGCATCTTACAAAAAAACTTTAGTCGGTGATATTTTGAAAAACAAGTCAGACACCACAAAGCATCAGTAACGATGTTGTGGTGTCTTCTTGTCTATATTGTTATTGCTTCCTTAAAAAGGATTTTAAAAGGTGCAAAGGCGGGGGTTATATGTTTTTTGCTTTACGCCAACAGGTTTCAATCTCTTCTGCATATTGACTCATAAAGTCTAACACTGTGTCGGGTATGAGATGACGCAGATTTGAACCGCGCAACCAACGTTGACGTAAATCAGAAGCACTGATTTCTAAGCGTGGCAGAGGTAAAAAACAACACCGATGTGTTCCGCCTGTGATACAAGGCATGAGGGTCTCCAACCCGTCCGCGATTTCGGTAAGGGGATGAATATCGGATTGTGGCCATAGCCGATGGATGGTTTGCACAAAGAGTGTGCTGTCAACCCCCGAACGCGGGACAATGACAAGATCGGTCATGCCGGGAAGTTCTCTGCCTCGAAACCATTGATCCAATGTCGCAAAATCCTCATCACCAAGAATAAATATTGAATTAAATTTATTCTTGTCCTTCCATGCTTCGATCAAATTCCATGTGTATGAAGGGAAGGATAAATCGGCTTCTATTTCATTGACTGTAATTTTTGCAAGATCGTTAACAGCAAGATGCAACATGGCGGCACGTTGTTCAAATGGCAAAAGGCCAAATGGTGTTTTGTGTGGTGGGACAGCACAAGGGATCAATTCGACACGTTCCAACTGCAAAAGCTCACACACTTCAAGAGCCAAACGCACATGTCCTATATGAACAGGATTGAAAGTGCCGCCCAAGAGACCGACAGAAGGTTTTTTGATGCTCACGAACGAACCTGCCCTTGTCCAAGAACAACAAATTTGCACGTTGTCAGTTCATGTACGCCCATGGGGCCGTAGGCATGGAGTTTTGAGGTACTGATCCCTATTTCAGCACCGAGTCCGAGTTGTCCACCGTCGTTAAAGCGTGTGGAGGCATTGACCATAACAGCCGAGGCGTCTGCTTCACGCACAAAACGCATGGCGTTGGTGTGATTGGCAGTACAAATAACTTCTGTATGGTGCGATCCGTATTGTGCAATGTGTTCCAAAGCCTGTTCGAGGGAGTCAACCACACGTACAGCAAGAATATAATCATGAAATTCGTATCCGCAATCTTCAGGTTGTAAAGCCACGGCTGTACGTCCCAAAAGCGGTAAAGCCACCGGACAAGCACGAAATTGGACATCGACAGAGCCCAAACGTTCTGCAATCATTGGCAGAAAGGTTTCAGCCACCGCGCGATGTACAAGCAGACATTCCAGAGCATTACAGACGCCCGGGCGTTGTACTTTACCGTTAAAGGTCAATTCGACAGCCATGTCAAGGTCGGCACTTTCATCAACAAATTGATGGCACACACCCATAAAATGTTTTAAAACAGGCATGGTCGCCTCAGCACAAACCCTACGAACCAAGGTTTCGCCACCGCGCGGAATTAACACGTCAATATAGCGATCCATCGTGCAGAGTGCAGAGATAACGGCTCTATCTGTATTTTCAACGACTTGTACAGCGTCGTCGGGAAGGTTGGCTTCATTCAAGGCTTGCCGCAACAAGGCTGCCAAGGCCATATTTGAATGTCGCGCTTCGGATCCGCCGCGCAAAATAACGGCATTGCCTGCTTTGAGACACAAGATCGCGGCATCAATCGTCACATTGGGGCGCGATTCATAAATCATGGCAACAACACCTAAAGGCACGCGCATACGACCGACAAGCAACCCGTTTGGGCGTTGCCATTGTTCGTCTGTAGCTCCAACAGGGTCAGAGGCTTCGGCAACCTGTTCACACGCTTTGGCCATTTCTTCAATGAGTGTAGGGTTCAGGGTCAAGCGATCAAGGCGCGGGGTATCCATCTTCGCTGTGCGTGCCGCTTCAAGATCTTTGTTGTTGGCTGCGATCACGTGATCTTGTTTGGCGCGTAAAAGAGCGGCAAGGCGGTGCAGAGCTTGATGTTTCGCCATGGGGGATGCGGCAGCCATACGCCGTGAAGCTTGTAGGGCTCTTTCACCCATGGCGTTCATGTGTTGCAATAAAAGCGGATCAAGCGTTGACGAAGCAGGGCTTCCGATTTGAACATGATTCATTGCGTGTATCTCCTTCAAACAGAGCTTTATGTCGTTGTGTAAAAATGCACAGCATGTATGGCTTGAATATATGGATTTTTGTTGAAAGCGCAAGTTCACCGTATTTGTTATGCTTGAGTTGGCATGTTGTGCTGTTTCTTGTGGTGTGTTATAATATATTTAATGGGATATATTATAATGAATATTTATTTTGAGGCTTGACAAAGAGCGCAGGAAACTTTGTAAAGAACTGCACCCAAAAATATTCGGTGTACTTTTTTTGTTGGAGGATGATTTCATGGCGATGTGTTATTGTGGTTCGGAGCGTGATTATGACGCGTGTTGCGGTTTGTATGTGAGCGGTGCGGCTCAGGCGCCTACAGCGGAAGCATTGATGCGTGCGCGATACAGCGCACATTGTGTGGGCGATTTTGACTATCTTGATGCCAGTGTTCACCCCGATGTGCGTGACGCGAGCGACCATGAGGCCATGCGTCAATGGTCTGAAGCGGTTGAATGGCAAGGGCTTGAAATCGTTTCGATTTCAGGCGGACAAGAAAACGATGAATATGGCAAAGTCAGCTTTATCGCACATTATGCCGTGCAAGGTATGCCGCAAAAACTTCAAGAAGACGCCGAATTTAAAAAAGAGCATGGACAATGGTTTTATGTCGACGGCTTCGTGCACGGTCAAGAACCCGTGCGTCGGGAAACGCCGAAAGTCGGTCGCAACGAACCCTGCCCTTGCGGCAGCGGTAAAAAATTTAAAAAGTGTTGTGCTCAAAAATAATGTTTTTTGAGGGGGGGAAGCGCTTTTTCTTAATAAAAAATACTTTTTTGAGAAACGGTTCTGTAAGGCGAGCGTTCCCTTCCCAAAAAAGGAACACGTACTCAATGTTTCTGTTCCTGTTTGCCGGTTGAGCATTCACAGGTTGGATATATTGTCTCATTGTTTTGACAGTGACAAGGGACTGCAAACGAGGTGTGTGAGATGGCGTGTTCTTGAGATGATCTTTCTTGCTCTTGAGTTGTCGTGGGGCTACAGGAAGCACAAGAACTGCACCCTATACACTGTACACCTTTTTTCTTTTGCCTAATGATATAATTAAAAACCAAAAAGAAAATAACAAACAATATCAAAAGAACAATAACGTCAGACATGACAAGGCCTCCTTTTTTGTATAAAGCAGAGTATAAAAAGATGAAGAATTTCTCATGACGAACTCCCCCATTCCTGAGCAATGAGGGAGTTCGTTAACATGTAAAAACAAGACACGCAGAATAATTCTATCGCTATCGTGTTGCCGTCGCCAAACGTTTTGTCTCAGATTCTTCATTCCCTTGTTTGATCAAATATCCCAACAAGCCGATTAATAGAGCCGTAACAATCAAGCCCGGGAAGAATGCCGTTCCGAGAGTACCGGTTGTAAACAATGTGCCGAATTGGTAGACAAAAAAGGCAACAACAAAACCTGTGGCAAATTGTAAACCAATGCCTGCAAAGAGCCATTTTCTGTTTTCCATCTCTGCGTTCATGGCACCGATGGCAGCAAAACACGGCGGTGTAAACAAATTAAACATCAAATACGCAAGTGCGGCAATTTGTGTCAAGCCCATAACATCGGCAACAGAAGCAGCACCGCTCACAAGAGCGAGTTCTTCGGTATCAATGAAATTGGTCACTCCGTATACAACAGCCAATGTGCCCACAACATTTTCTTTGGCAATAAAGCCTGTAATGGCAGCCGCAGCAAGTTGCCATACGCCAAACCCCAAAGGCAATAACAACCATGCAAAAGGACTCGAAATACCGGCCAAAATACTGGTGTTTTCTGCTCCTTCGGCAATAACATTCAGACTAAAATCAAAAGTTTGCATAATATGTACGGCAGCATTGCAAATAAGAATGATCGTTGCCGCTTTGATTACAAAGGCTTTACCGCGAGAAAGCATGGAGAGCGTGGCTCTGCCAAGGCTTGGCCATTGATATTCGGGCAGCTCCATAATGAAAAATGAACGCGCATATTTTTCACCGGTGATCCGCATGATGCAAAACGCACTGAACACAATCAAAGCAATACCCGTAAAATACATTAACGTCCCAACCCAAGGCGCATCAGCAAAAAAGACTCCTGCAAAAAGCGCAATAACAGGCAGTTTTGCACCGCAAGGCATAAAGGGTGTCAACATGGCCGTTGTTCTGCGTTGACGTTCGTTTCTGATGGTTCTTGTTGCCATAACACCCGGGATGGCACAGCCTGTCCCGATAACCATAGGAATAATCGACTTACCCGAAAGACCGACAACCTTGAGAAAACGATCCATAACAATGGCAACCCGTGCCATGTAGCCGCAATCTTCAAGCAAGGCTAACAAGAAAAACATCACCATAATAAGCGGTAAGAAACCGACAACAGCACCCACACCGCCAATAATACCGTCAAGCAATAACGAACTGAGGAACGGTGAAACGTCTTCACCAAGCTGTTCGGCAACTACTTCATAGAATAAATCGATATACCCAACCAAGAAATCGGCAATCAGTGTTCCCAATGTGGTTTGTGATATATAAAACACACACCACATCACCAAGGCAAAAATCGGAATACCAAGCCACTTGTGTGCAAGGATGCGATCCATGGCGTCTTGTGTGGTTTGCGCGTTACTGTTTGTTGTACGTTTTTCAACGTTTGTAACCAGCGCCGTAACAAAATCAAAGCGCTTGAGATCGGCAGCCTTCACGGAGTCTTCATCAGCAAGATTGATATTCTCATATGTAAAAGGTGCTTTCTGTGTTGTGTCTTTGACGGCTATGGTTGCTTTGATCAGTTCTTGTAAACCGTTGTTCGTTGCTGAATTCGATACCGTTTGGATGACAGGGCAACCTAAAGATTCAGAAAGTTCTTGAATATTAATATGAATATTCTTTTTTTCATTCAAGTCGGATTTATTGAGCGCAACAACCACAGGAATACCGAGTTCAAGCAATTGTGTTGTAAAAAAGAGCGAACGGCTTAAATTGGTGGCGTCGACAATATTAATGATTACATCGGGATTTTCTGTCTGTACAAATTGCTTTGTAATGTTTTCTTCAGATGTAAACGGTGACATGGAATAGGCACCGGGCAAATCAACGGCGATGTGTGTTTCATTACCGTCATACAATGCATGTTTAATATTCCCTTCTTTTTTGTCAACAGTAACCCCTGCCCAGTTACCGACTTTTTCAATTTTTCCTGTGATGGCATTAAACAGCGTGGTTTTACCGCTATTTGGGTTGCCTGTTAAAGCGATGCGCATGGGTGCTCCTTCGTCGATTCACATGTAAAAAGGTAAATACAAAAAATATGAGTAAGTAACCACAAAAAATAAAGACGGATTTTTCAAAAATGAAATTCATTTTCAATAAAAGCCGTTCTTTATTATGCCTAAAAAACTTTGCACAAAAGCTCATTAAGCTAAAAAATCATCCGACAAAAGATGTTTTCTTTAGAAAAACATCTTTTGCAATCAGATGAAACAGTACTCTTTTCAGACAGACAGTATGAAAATTTTTTGGGATAAAGACACTACACAAGAATTGCTCGCGCCAAATCTTCATCTATGCTGTAACGTGCGTCTTTTATGGCGACAATCACATTGCCGTGCAAGCGTGAAATCACAGTCACAGTTTGCCCTTCATAGCAGCCCAAAGAGAATAAAAAGCGACTCATCTCTTCGTCACCGTCTGTTTGTACAGCTTTGACCAAGTATTCTTTATTGACAATACCCTCAGCCAAGTTTGTTACTTTTTTTACAAATAGGCTTTCAGACGGCATAGACGGACTCGTTGTTGTTATAAAATCGTGTTCTGTGGCTTCCATGCTGGCTCCCGAAGCGTTGTGTTGCCCACACAAGATCATTCAATATGTTTTTCGCTTGTCTCTTCATCAGACATGACTGACTTTTTCATTAATGCATATCAAAAAGCATAGACACACTTTATCGTTTGTGCATCCTTCTTGACGCAAGACAACAGTCGTCAATTGGCGACACTTTTTTGAGATAGTGAAATAAAATATCTCATTATCCTTTGATATTGAGTATCATAGTCGGACTGCTCTTATCTGTCAACAGTTTTATGTATTTACCAATCACTATTCAAAAAAAAGATATGGGAACAGAAAGAATGGTTTTATATGTGAAAAATGACTTGCTTTTTTATGTAGGCTGTGGCAAAAATTTGTGTTCATTATGCTTTGGGTGTACCAAAGCGCGTTGGAACAGAGTACGTTTCGATTTTTTCAGGAGTTGTATCATGCCTAAAATGAAGACCAGAAGTTGTGCTGCCAAGCGGTTTTCGACAACCGGCAGTGGCAAATTTAAGCGTCGTAAACAAAACCTGCGTCACATTCTGACCAAAAAGAATGCCAAACGGAAAATGCGTTTGGGTCAAGGCGCTTTGGTTGATTCGACCAACGTCAAGGCTGTGAAACGGATGCTTCCTTACGCATAATTTTTGTTTTGCGTAGTTGAGGGTGAGTGTTTTTTATCTCACCGTGCATCTTTTTTTATGATCTATATATTGTATATGATCTGCCCATCATTCTATCGTGTTCGGCTGGCTTTAATCTCCGCCTCGTCGAACCATTGCGAGTAAAAGTTCTTGTTAGGTCTTGTTACTCTGCATTGAAGGAGTTTTCCATGCGTGTTAAGAGAGGTATGACTGCACACCGCCGTCATAAAAAATATTTGGAAATGGCCAAAGGCTACCGCGGTGGCCGCAGTCGTTTATATCGTACCGCTCGGGTTGCTGTCGAACACGCCCTTGCCAACGCCTTTGTCGGACGCAAACAGCGCAAACGTCAATTCCGTCGTTTGTGGATCTTGCGTATCAATGCAGGAGCCCGCAACAATGGCTTGTCGTATTCAAAGCTGATTTGTGGTTTGACTCGTGCAGGCATTGCCCTTGATCGTAAAATTTTGGCTGACCTTGCCGTGTATCATAAAGACGATTTTGCACAAATCGTTGAACTGGCTAAATCGAAGCTGCAATAAATTTGAGTTCATTGTCTTGTGGAGTTCCGATGCGTTTTGTATGGGAACTCCATCTTTTTACATACAGCATTGTTTTTCTTCTGTGTATCTTTTTGTAATACAGAAGAGTGTTCTTTTTGAAACTTCAGGGGTGTTTATACAATAGGGCTGCACTCCGTGTGTGACGGTGCTGTCAACGTTTGCCATAGCAAAGGGTCAACCATGGACCTCTTGAACGAACTTGAAAGCCTGGTGTCGGAACTTGAAAAAGGTCTGACTCAGGCTTCTGCTTTACATGATCTTGAAGCGTTACGCGTGGACTTTTTGGGACGAAAAGGACGTGTCGCACGCATCATGGCGCGTTTGCCTGAATTGGCACCCGAAGAACGTCCAAAACTCGGACAAACAGCCAACAAAGTAAAAGAACAACTCACAAATCTTTTTGAAACACGAAAAAACACCCTCGAACAAGCCAAAGAAAACGCTTGGCTTGAGCGGTTTGACGCAGGTTTGTCCGGCAATCGACCGTGGTGCGGCTCTTTGCATGTCGTGACACAGGTGATGGAAGAAATTTGTGCGGTATTTCGTACCATGGGCTACGACATCGTTTCCGGCCCTGAAGTCGAAACAGATTTTTATAATTTCGAAGCGTTGAATATCCCTCCCGATCACCCTGCTCGTGACATGCAAGACACGTTGTATGTTTCTGAAAACGTGTTGTTGCGTACCCACACATCACCGTTGCAAGCGCGCACCATGTTGGCACAAAAACCGCCTGTGGCGGTTGTGGCTCCCGGGCGTGTTTATCGCCGTGATTCCGATTTGACACACACTCCGATGTTTCATCAGGTCGAAGGTCTTTTGGTAGATAAACATGTCTCCATGACGGATCTGCGCGGCACGTTAACGGCGTTCACGCGTTCGGTTTTTGGTGCAAACACGAATGTGCGTTTTCGTCCAAGCTTTTTTCCTTTTACCGAACCCAGCGCAGAAGTGGATATTTCCTGTTGCATGTGCGGCGGCAAAGGCCGTCTTGACGGGCAAACGTGTCGCGTTTGCAAGGGCACGGGCTGGCTGGAAATTTTGGGCTGTGGTATGGTTGATCCCAACGTCTATACGGCGGTTGGTTATGATCCGAATGAGGTCAGCGGCTTTGCTTTTGGTCTCGGTGTTGAGCGGATTGCCATGCTTAAATACGGTATCGGCGATTTACGGATGTTTTTTGAAAACGACGTTCGGTTTTTGGGACAATTTGCATAAAGGACAACACATATGCTGCTCAGTTTGAACTGGTTGCGCGAATTTGTGCCTTTTACGGGTACGGCAGATGAACTTGGTGCTCGCCTGACCATGCTTGGTCTTGAACTTGAAGACGTGTTGCGCCCTTATGATGCAATTCAGGATATTGTGGTCGGTCATGTATTGACGTGTGTCGATCACCCGCAATCCGATCATTTGCATATTTGTACGGTTGATGTCGGCAAAGGTGAGGCGTTGCCTATTGTGTGCGGTGCACCAAACGTGGCTGCAGGGCAAAAAGTGCCCGTGGCGCTTGTGGGAACGACCATGCCCGGCGGTTTGGTGATCAAGGCAACAAAGTTGCGCGGTGAACCTTCTGCAGGAATGATTTGTTCGGAGCGTGAGCTTGGCTTGAGCGACGAACACGCAGGCATCATGGTCTTGCCCGACAGTTGTGTTCCGGGTGTGCGTGTGGTGGAGGCCTTAGAGTTGGATCGTGAAGTGCTTGAGCTTGGTGTCACGCCAAATCGTGCCGACTGTCTTTCTGTTTTGGGCCTTGCACGAGAAGTGGCGTTGGCGTTTAATTTACCTTTGACGTTGCCTACAGTGACACTTATTGAAGAAGACGCCGATTGGACAAATGATTTTCAGATCGCCATTCCCGATGCAACCTTGTGTCCGTTGTATGCGTTGCGACGGGTGGATAACTTGACTGTCAAGCCGTCGCCCATGCGTTTGCGGCATCGTTTGCACGCGGTGGGTGTGCGTCCTATTTCCAATGTGGTCGATGTGACCAATTATATTTTGATGGAATTGGGGCAACCTTTACACGCCTTTGATTGTGATCGTCTAACGGGGCAACGTATTGAAATTTCTGCTGCTCATGAAGGCGAAACGATTGTCACTTTGGATGGACAAGAACGCACATTGCTTCCCGGTGACATTCTTATTCGTGATGCCGAAAAAGCGATTGCACTTGGCGGTGTGATGGGCGGTTTAAATTCTGAAATTACAGAAAGCAGTCGTGTGACATTGATTGAAAGCGCGGTCTTTCGTCCGCAAAATATTCGTCGTACCGCCAGGCGTTTGGCACTGTCCAGTGAAGCTTCGTATCGTTTTGAACGCGGTGTGGATCAGCAGTGTACACGGTATGCACTCGATCGTGCGGCGGCGATGATGGCGGCATTGTCGGGCGGCTCGGTTCGAACAGGTGTGTTGTCTCGTGAAGATCGTCCGTGGCAAGCACCGCAATGTGTGTTTCGTAAGTCGCGTGCCGTGTCGTTACTCGGTGTGGATTTAGACAGTGCTTTTTGTCGGGAAACATTCGACAAGCTGGGTTGTGCCACAGACGAACGCACCCAAGACGAATGGCAAATCACAACACCGTCTTGGCGTCAGGATCTCTCACGCGAAGCCGACATGATCGAAGAATTGGCACGGGTTTACGGCATGGACATCTTGCCTGAAACCTTGCCTGTAATCAAACGTCCGCTGGAGCGTTTCGGTGTATCCGAATCACATTATGACTTTTTATTGCGTATCAAGCGTATGTTGTGCGGCATGGGATTGCATGAAGCCGAAAACTACAGCTTTATCGGACATAAAGATTTGGATTGGTTGCAACTCGGTACCGATTCACGAGTGAGTATTCTCAATCCGCTTTCTGAAGATCAAAATGTTTTGCGGACAGAACTTCTTCCCGGCTTATTAAATACGGTACGGCACAATGTGGCACACGGAAATACGGCTTTGCGTCTTTTTGAAGTCGCCAACGCTTTCAATGCCGATCCGAGTTCTGAAACAACCGTTCATGAAAACCCTCGTCTTGCCATGGTGTTGTATGGCGGTTTGCGGGAAGGCAACTGGCCTGACACAGAACGTGATGCCGATTATGTTGATTTACGAGGGCTTGTGGAACATATTTGTCGATTGTTACACTTAAAAAATATTGTTTGTGAAGCAGACAATGCGATGGATCACCCCTATTTGTCACCGTGCATCCGAGTGCTGTGTGACGGAGAATACCTTGGTTTGATGGGACGGGTTAAACCGGCTCTCGCTGACGGATTCCACGCTCGTAAAGCCATATGGACGGCCGAATTGGATTTGGCGATTGTGCGTCGATTGCATGATGCGGCAACAGTGCGTTTTGCTCCGCTTGCTGTTTATCCGACAGCAACACGCGATATCACTGTCATAACGCCACACACCCTTTCATTGAATACAATAGAAGCAACGCTTGCTGCAATGGATGTGAAATTCCTGGAACGTTGTTCGCTGGTCGATGTGTTTGAACCGCATGACGCGGCTGAGCGGAACTTGACACTTCGTTTGGTCTTCAGACACGCCGAACGCACACTGAAAGATGCCGAAGTGGACAAAGAACGAGAAAAAATCGTCACACAGCTTCTCAAGCAACTTCCTGTACGCATGTAATCTTCCCGGGGGGGATAATCCCCCCAAATTCCGCCCTATTTTTTGATACAATACAAACAATCATTGTATGTAAACAGAGTCTAACAATGCTCTAGCTTTGTGCAAGGCCGTGTCCTGCGATTGAGGCGAAAGCGTTATGATTATGAATGGATTCAAAACTCTCAACCTCAACGTTAAACGTAATGATTTGTGGGTGTGTGGCGAGTTTGGCTGCCGTATTGCGTACGACGTCTTCCACAAATGTCGGGGTGGCAAAAGCTTGTTCCGTCACAAATTTTTCATCGGCGCGTTTCAATAGCGTATACACAGGTGATGAAGCCGATTGTTCTGCCATATCGACCAGATCTTCAATCCATAATCGTCCGCACATTTCCACCGTCATGCGAATCTCCGCACGCTGGCTGTGTGCTCCCTCAACACTGATGGCCTTGGAACACGGGCAAACCGTCATTACAGGCACAGACACTTCCAAAAAGATCTTGGGATTGTCGGTTGTGTCTTGCAATTCTCCCTTGAGTACACACGCATAACTGAGAAGACTCGGTATGCCCGTAGCCGGTGCGCTCTTATTGATAAAAAAGGGAAAATGAAACGCAATCTGTGCACGGCGCGCGTCCAAACGCCGACGCATGTCACAAAGCAATGCCTTCATTCCATTATAGCTCAACGCATCAACCTCCGCCGTCCACGCACTGATAGCCTCAACAAAACGACTCATATGCGTGCCTTTAAAAGCGGCAGGAAGATCCACACTCAAGTCAACAAGTGCGACGGTGTGTTGCAAATTTTTTGCCGAAGTGCGCTCACAAACTCTCAGAGGAATGTGCAAGTTGCGCACACCAACTCGGTCAATGGCAAGAGGAACACCTGCGGGGTGATTTTGTACGTCTTCCATGAGTGTGTTATCCTTATCAAAATAAACGTTCATACGTTACAAAAAAGTGAAAAGAGGCAAAAGATCATGACCGTGATTCTTTAGCGTTTCGGCACAAAAGGCTTTTAACGTGTGATTTCCCAAATAGATACAGGCACAGCCTTTTCTTGCGGAATCACCGCCGCTGTTTGTGTTTCAAGCACACGCCGACATCGCCAACGACGCTCGTGCAAAAGCGCTCTGAACGCTTCATAAACCGAACGATTCGGTTCTGCTAACCAAAAAACACCGTCTTGAGTCAAAACGTGATCCAAAAAATGAAAGATTGCTGCAGCAAACCGACTCTCATACATGACGTCACCACCCCACATAAAAGAGACACTGCGTGCTTTCAAAGCGGGTTTACGCCAATCCATAGCCAACCAGTCAGGGTTCGCCACCTGATTTCGATGAGCATTTTTTTGTGCAAAGATGAGTGCTTGCGGCTCGTAATCCATGGCCAAAACATGTGCCCCAAGCCATTGTCCAACCAAAGCCGTCGCCCCAATTCCACAACCCAGATCAAGACAACGTTGACCGACAATATGTTTTCGCTGAGACCAAAGCCATTCCGCCAAGACAAGACTCGCAGGCCAAACCTCTGTCCAATACGGCAGACGTTCGTCCTCATCAAACAAAACCATCTCTTCCCAGAGTGCTTCCAAGTCTGCTGCTCGTTCAAGGTGCCAAATCCGACCGCACATTTCAAGATGCAAAATGTTATGTCCCTCGGCAACAGGCAGTACTGAGTTGTCCATTTTCATGTTTTGTCGTATAGCGTGAGTCGTGCTTGCGGTCAATGGTAGCAATAATGCCAGCCTTATTGACAAGAAAGCTTGTCTGATATATCTTTAAAATTTTTTATAATACCGTTTTCTTATCTATAAAAAAGAGAGAGAGGAATCTTTATGTTGCTTACAGTCGGCATCATTCTCACCGGAGTGCCTTTGGGGTATGCATTACGAAATAATTTACATATCGTACAGTTTACAGATCATTGTTTAACGTGGATTGTACGTTTTTTGCTTTTTGTTATGGGGGTTGCCATCGGTGCGAATAAAGATTTGATGTCCCAATGGGATACCCTTGGTTTACAGGCCTTTTTCATTGCGTTGGCATCCGTTGTGGGAAGTCTTCTTGTTGCACGTTGTATTAGAGGTTTTTTACCGCAAATAGGCACGTCCTTCTCTGACTCGCTTGTTGATTCCAAGGAGTAGAGATGAGAGGTTCTTTACTTGTTTTATTGTGTTTTTTCGGCGGAATTTTCTGTGGTACCCAAGAGGTGTTCCCCTCTTGGGTTGATATTGATTTTTTTTCTGCTTGGACTTTATACGCCTTATTGTTTATTGCAGGCATGACTATGGGGTTTAATATTCGTTCATGGACGGTGCTTGCCGATTTGAAGGCGCGAGTGTTGTTGGTTCCTTTGGGAGTGGTTGTCGGTTCGCTGTTTGGAGGAGCTGTGGCTTGGTTATGTTTAGAAGGCATTTCTTTACGCGACAGTTTGGCTGTGAGTAGCGGCTTTGGTTATTACAGTTTATCCAGTGTGTTAATTACGCAACTCGCTGATCCCGGTCTTGGTTCTGTGGCTTTGCTTGCGAATATGGTTCGAGAACTGTTTACATTGCTTTGTGCGCCCTTATGTCAGCGTATTGCCGGCAATCTTGGTCCGTTGTCTTCCGGTGGGGCTGCCAGTATGGATACCTGTTTGATTGTTGTTGCGCAGCAAAGTGGCGAAAAAGCGGCTATTTTAGCCGTTTTTTCGGGCATGTGTTTAACCATGTTAGTTCCCTTTTTGATTAGCGCGCTGTATTCTTGATGATATCAGAAAAAACGCCGTTTTCTTTTTTTAATAAAAATATCAAAAATACACTTTTTTCTCTTGCCAAAGATTATGATTTTGGCTATACATCATTCTCGTTGATGAGGTGAATTGTTTTATAAAGAGACAATGCCTCTTGCGGAGAGGTGTCCGAGCTGGCCGAAGGAGCACGATTGGAAATCGTGTGTACTCAA
>CAYJFB010000014.1:0-60499 GCA_964369685.1 uncultured Desulfovibrionaceae bacterium
GTAAACTGTTCACCATGTTCTCGAGCCGTTGCCAGAGCCATTTCATCCAACAAGCTTTCTGTTTCAACACGACAGAACAGTGTCGTTCCATGAGTCAATTCTTCTGCTGTAACGGTCAGCAAACCATCTGCAGAGAGCCGAAAAATCACTCGTACGGGCGCGTGTGCCGGTAAGCTTTCTGTAAGCCGAAGTGTTGCCGTACTCAACGGTAAACAAAAATCGGGTTCCAACAATGAAACACCATGATCCGTGCAATGGTGTTCGACCAAAACAAGTTCTATGCTTTGTTGTCCTTCTGCATGGGTTCCGAATGTTTCTGTCGATTCGCAGGGAATCGGATCGTCCTTATAAATTAACGTTCTGACCCGTTCACCATGTTCTGTCATGACCATAATCCCAAACCCTTTGGCCGAAACATTGACAATGTTTTGTACCACCATTGACGATTCGGAATCGAAAGCCATCGATGTGTCAAATGCATCGCCAACAAAACCATCTTGTGCAAAACGATCCTGCTCAACAGTATCTGTAAGAGATGCTGTATCCGAAGTATCGGCAAAAAAATTGTCTGCTGCATTCTCTGTCTCGGTAAAGGAATCACCTTCAAAAAACGTTTCTGCAACAGCATTTTTATCGTATACTTCTTCTGTAATATCATAGTCATTGTGGGCAAAAGAAGCAGTACTTTCGGCTGTGGAAATGTTTTCAACAGCAAACGAGCCAGCTACGGAAGGAGGTTGAACAGCAAACGAATCCGCTGTTGAACGTGATCTTGAGAGCGTGTTTGGTCTTTCTTCTGAGACCGTTTCATCCAAACGCAACGCGTGTTGTTGTTGATACACACCAAATAAAGCCGCACCTTCGGCCACGGCTTGATTTGGACGAAATTGCATCACGGCACATTCTTGACCAAAATGTTCCTGAATACCTTCTTGAATGTGCGGCATATACGTTGAACCGCCGACAAGCAACACCGTATCAACCGCAGAGACAAGACCGCGCTTGTTTGCACTGGTCAATAAATCTTTTGTAAGCGCAAGAGTTCGTAAAAAAAGCGGACGTGTCAACGCTTCAAACGCATCCCGTGAAAGCTCAAGCTGCACTTTACCAAAATCTGTACGCACTGTTTTGCGAAAAATATGTTGTCCCGTAAGATTTTTTTTACACGTCTCTGCCGCTTTCATCAATTCTTGAAACAATTCTTGATCGGCAAGCAATTCATCGGGTAAGGCACCCGTTTGTTCACACGCGCTTTGCACAAAGGCCTCGACAAGGTGTTCATCCCAATTGCGACCGCCGAGTTTATCGTCGCCGCCTGTACTCAATACGGTGAGTGTGTCGCCATGCAGACGCATCAACGTGATATCAAACGTACCGCCGCCAAGATCATAGACCAACACCGTCTGTTCCTGCGCACGGTTATTGATGTATGCCAATGCGGCAGCGGTGGGTTCGGGAATGATACCGACAACATTGAGGCCTGCCAGCTCTCCTGCCTGCCGAGTGGCTTCTTTTTGATTAATGCCAAAATAAGCAGGACAGGTGATCACCACATCACGAACCTCAAAACCTGAAGTGGCCTTGGCATCGGCGGCCAAACGCCGTAAAATAAACGCCGCAATCTCTTGTGGTTTATATTCTGTTCCGTCGCAGGCAAAAATCCATGAATCGTCACCCATACTGCGTTTGACACAAGAAACGACACGATCGGGATAGATGTCGCTGTGTTCGCGCGCCGTTCGTCCGATAACAACATTGTTCGAACTCTCAAAATAAACAACCGAAGGCGTGGTCATTTCGCCTTCGGCGTTGGGAATAATGACGGGCGTACCCGTATTGTCAACATAGGAAATACAAGAATACGTCGTACCGAGATCAATACCAAACACACGTTTCGAAGCCATTCCCGCATCCTTTTGTTCAGGGATTATCCTTTACCTCTGCGTTCTTTGAGAATCTCCTCCTCAAAGAACGCATCACTTGTTGGAAAGAATAAAGTAGAAAAAAAGATGTTAGCTGTCAAAGCGTTTTACAGGCAAGTGGCACCCACCGCGTCCCGTGCGCGCGGTAAAATCTTGATGAAAGTCTTCTGCCGCAAAAAAAGCGGGTGCGGGAGAAATTTCTGTGGCAACATCCAACCCTTTTGTTTCCAAGTATGATTTCAACTGCTGCGCGATGTGGCGTTGATTGTCATCGGTATAAAAGATAACACTACGGTATTGTGTACCGACATCAGGGCCTTGACGATTTACTTGTGTGGGATCATGAATTTCAAAAAAGAATTTGGCAAGGGTTTCAAAGTCTGTTTTTTGTGGATCAAAACGCACCCGTACCACTTCGGCATGCCCCGTGCGTCCTGTTGTCACGTCTTTGTATGTCGGAAATGGGGTTGAGCCGCCCATGTATCCGGAAACGACATCAAGAACCCCCGGCAGTTTTTGAAAACCGTCTTCAACACCCCAAAAACAACCGCCTCCAAAAAAAGCCGTTGCAGGAGCTGAAATATCGGGAACAAAACGCATAGAAACCGAATTCACACAATGCCGAAGATTTTTTAAAGTAAAACCTTCACCCGCAAAAACATGTCCTAAATGTCCGCCACAGTTGGAACAAACAATTTCTGTGCGAACACCATCGGCATCAGGCAAACGCAAGACGGCACCGGCAACGGCATCATCAAAACTCGGCCAACCACAGCCCGAATCAAATTTATCTGTAGAACGATACAAAGGCGCATCGCACTGCTTACAAACATACAGGCCTTCTGCTTTGTTATCTACATATTCACCCGAATAGGGCAATTCGGTGCCTTTATCAAGAATGACGCGCGCTTCTTCGGGGGTTAATGGATTGAGCTCCATATTTCGTGCTCCTTGTTGTGGGGCAAGCGTCACAGCGTCAAGCTGTGATACTGCAAAAACACAAAAAAACAGAATAAAAAAAAGCAGAGACCATTTTGAAGTAAATATCTTTTTATACCATTTCATTGAATCTATACCTCATGTGGTTTGGGTGAGCTTCTCCTTCTTTATTGCTTATAGTAACCATTCTCATTTAACTGTCAATTGTCTCGGTGACTCATAGAGACATTCATCTTCCCTGCGATGACTGTTTAAAGGTCAAACTATTCTCCTTTAGCCCTATTTCTCAGGATTTGCTCATTTTTTATGTGTATAATTCGGCCTTCTATACTTATGGCGCCGCACTCCATAAGTTGAGAAAGTTGACGCGAAAGCGTTTCCCTTGCAAGACCCAATAAATTAGCCATATCTTCTCTCGAAAGATAAAAAGGAACTTGCGTGTCAGTACCTTCCATAAAGTATCTGTGTAAAATATAACCGGCAACACGCCTGGCGGCATTACGCTCCCCTTGGGCAGATAATTTTTGTATAAGCATGCGCTGACGCAAAGAAAATGCTGACAACATTCGCAAAGCGAATATCGATGACGCCTGAACAAGTTCAAAACAAAGTTTTTGTGGCAAAAAAAGACTGGTTGTTTTTTCCATAGCCAAAGCTGTTAAGGCGTGTGTTCCATTTTGAAAAACAGCTCCTTCGCCCACACTTTGTCCATCTCGTGCAATAAAAAGAACAAGTTCACGCCCTTCAGATGTCATGCGCACAAGCTTGACAGATCCTTCTAAAAGAATATGCATGCCATCAGCTTTTTCTGCTTCTGAAAACAATGTTTCATGAGGAGAAAATTGTTTTTCTTGCGCGCAATGAACAATGGTATCCACATGACAAGATTGTAGATTTTCAAAGATAGTCAAATCTAAAACTTGAGAGCGAGATATTTTCATGGAAACCCCTTTTGAAAGTTCTTAACACGCAAGAATAAAGGCATTTATATTTTTAAACTGTGATGCATGTCACACGCATATACATTATTTACAGAGTGCGTTCACATAAAAAAATCAGCACTTTTTATCGTGCTGATTTTTTTATAGTAAAAGGATTAATTCAACTGAGTGGATTTTTTATCTCCTTCCCACATGAGTTGTGCCTCAGGTAACGGCTTTAAAAGATTAAGCCATGTATGTGATTTTAGGTATTCCGGATCTTGTTGAAGTTTTCTTGACATCTCCAAAATCGGCGGCACAAGCGTGGTGATATCTTGTGAAAGTTCAGCTGCAATGCTAAATTCCGAAGCTTTCATGGCCAAATCAATGGCTTTTTGACTACAATCAATGGAAGTAGCTAACGTATCCAATGATTTAACAGGATTATGAAAACCCACACTATTTTCTGCAGAAACATAATCCCAGAACAATTGTCCCTTACGAATATTATCGCGAGCTTCCACCATGAAAGCATCATACTCAGCATTTTGCAGAGTAGAAAGGCTTGCAAGGCGCACGGCTTCATGAGCTTTTACAGAGTATTCTTGTGCTATGAGTAATTGCTCATACGTTTTTTCTTGTGTGTACAGAACACGTTGGCGTAAATATTCAGGGCTCTTATCAGAATGGCATTGCCGACAAGCGCGCATTTCCGGATCTTTTAAAGGACTGGTCCACCAATGCGAAGACATTTTCTGCTTATCTTCAGCCAAGACATACGGCATATGACAATCGGCACAAGAAACACCGGCAGCTCCATGAGGACCGTCAATCCAAGTTTCATATTCCGGATGTTGTACTTTAATCATAGGCGTTTGGGAAGCAGGATGCACCCAATCGGTAAATTGTCCTTCAAAACCTGCTCTGTTTCCATCGCCATGGCCTTGATAATATACATACATGTCCTCCGGACTAAAACCATTATCCCAAGGGAATACAGGTTTTTTGGCGACACCTTGCCCCGGATCGGTGAAATAGTATTCCACATGACATTGTGCACACACAAGACTCCGCATTTCATTACGAGAAATGGTCGTGAGATCTTTACCGCTTCTGACCAACCAATCTTTTAATGGTTCACTATAGAGCTGTAACTCCATAGTTTCAGAGTTATGACAGTTGGCACAGCCTATAGTGTCTTCAACAGGATCAATGGTCGTTCGAAAATCATTCACGTCCATAGCCCAAAAGGCGTCCCCATGCTCCTCCAATAAGGGAACCATTTGCGGGGTTTTACAATTCCAACAAGTGGCAGGCAAGCCGCCTTTTTCTTGGAATCGATTAATACGGTCTATCTCCAAAAAATCGTGAATGGCAAGAGTATGCCCACGGGCTTCGTTGTATTCATACATGAAAGGATAACCCAGCCAAAGATTTTTTAAGTAAGGTTGTGCGTGTTTAAAGCCCTTAGGTAAAGGATTTATATTATCATTTTTCCTGTAGTTGACGGATCCCTTATACGCCGTCATGATTTCAGATTCATCATTTCTTTTGTAAGAAAGAGCATGTTCCGGAAAAACTTCCAAAAAAGGATCAAGTTTGTATTCTTTTTCTCCCAAGCCTGTTTTATACACGGGCGTTGTGAGCTCTGTACTCACTTTGTCATCATCACATCCCGCCAGAACCAGAGGAAAGAATGCTAAAGTGAAAAAAATAAAACAAGTTATCTTATTCATAGCTGACCATCCTTACATCTATAGGTTTCATTCTTTGATGCGGTACGTTGCGATGACAAGAAACGCAAGAGTCCTTAACCATCATCACAGCAACATTTTTATTCGTCATTCTGTGACAACGAATACAATTGTCCATGATGATGGCCTTCATGTCAGCTGTCGACATGATGGGCAGGTCATATTGACCCACTGTATTGAGGTAAATATCTGTAGCCCCAAGTTTTGCCTTAGTCCATAAGTAGTTTGCCACAGAATCGTGCGGTAAATGACAATCATTACAAGCTAAATCTGCATGAAGAGACGTTTTGTGAGACACAGACGCAGGAAGCATGACATGACACGATGCACAAAAAGCTCGTTCATTGGTACGTTCAATGACGTATTGTGAAGCAGCCAATGCACCGGCACCCATAACAACACCCACTACCAAGGTTAAAAATGTCAAGCGATGTAAATGCTTCATTTTTCCTCCTTTTTACAGTGTTCATGCCTTTAAAATGCAGTCATCAAAAAAAAATTTTATTTATACATCACACACCGTCAGCAAGAGTTATATGTGTGAGTTACTGTTATTATAACCTATCTACACAAAAAAAATGTGATTTGCATCACAAAACATTGAACATTTCTTTATTGTTCTATGACATGGTATATAAAGATAAAAAAGCCTCCTTTTAAGAAGGAGGCTTACGGATGGAAAAAACCGGTTGTTTATGCCTATTATCACAGGCAAAGAGGCAAAAGCACTATAAACAACAGAAGTTACAGTGCGGCATTCAGGAGCATATTATCGCGATGGATGGCTTCGGGATAGTGGGCATCGCCAAGACGTCTGGCGACTTCTTCACGCGAAAGTTGTTGTATTTCACGCAATGTTTCGGCAGGGTAATTGCTCAAACCAACACCAAGATCAACACCGTCATAGACAATCTTAACCAAAAAACCTGCAGGAAAATCACCGTGTACCCCAATAATACCTGCAGAAAGTAAACTCTTACCGTTTTTACGCAATGCTGTGGCTGCGCCGGCATCAATTTCTAATGTGCCGCACGGTTCGGATTGATAGGCCAACCAGTATTTTCGCCGTGAAATCGTACGCTCTTCAGGTCGAATCCATGTCCCGATTTTTTCTCCTGCAAACGCTCTTGTGATCACGTTTGGTTCGCGCCCGGGTAAAATCAATGTAGGCACACCAAGCTGTGCCGCTCGTGCTGCAGATAAAAGCTTTGAATACATACCACCTGTTCCCAAAGTCGTCTTTCCGCCACACAACGTATTGAGATCCAAATCACGCACCCGCTCAATACAAGGAAGAATGTTTGCTTCAACACAAATTTGAGGATTGGCGTCAAGAACACCGCCGATGGTTGTCAAATTGATAAACAAATCTGCCTCAACCGTATTCAAAAGAAGGCTGGCAAGATTATCATTATCGCTGAATTTCAGCTCATTGACCGACACCGTGTCGTTTTCATTCACAACAGGAATGACATGCCAATCAAGAAGTGTCGAAAACGTATTGCGAACATTTAAAAACCGTGTGCGGTTTCTCAGATCGTCGCGAGTCAACAAAATCTGTGAGGTCAAAACACCCCGTTGAGCAAAGGCCTGATCATAAAAATGCATCAGACGACTCTGGCCTATCGACGCCAACGCTTGACGCGCGGCAAGGTTGTTTGCTTCTTCTGCCTTTTGTGACGCAACGGCCGTACGTCCCGCCGCAACCGCTCCGGAAGAAACCAAAATCACTCGCCGAGGCTTCTGTGAATCTGCGGCTTGCAGTGTCGCCAACTGCGCAACAAGGTTATCCAAAACACCTTGAATCAAAGCAGAACCGTCACTCAAAACCGTAGAACCAACCTTCACAACAATACACGCGGCAGCCTGCAATGCCGCATCTCGTTCTTGTTCCCAATCCAACGTCTTTCTCCTCACCACATGAATATTCCGAGAAAGCAAAACACACAATTTTACTCCCTCGGAAACAATCAAAGCAGATAATATCAAAAAAAACTTACTCGGCTTCCCAAGCGATTATGAAAAAATATTTACTCGGCTTTCCAAGCAATACAATCTATTTCAACTTTTACATCGATAACCATCTGCGCCTGAACGCAAACCCGTGCAGGTGCATCCTCAATCGAAAAATATTTACAATAAACAGCATTGAAGGCCGCAAAATCTCTGGTGTCGTCAAGATATACCGTCACACGCACAACGTCCTTGGCACTGTATCCCGCCATAGCCAAGCGAGCCATCACATTATCCAGTGTTTGGGTGGCTTGTGCCGTAATATCGCCGGTTACCAGTTTACCTTCATCATTGCGTGGAACCTGTCCTGCAACATACAACCAACCGTCTGCTTTTACAGCTTGAGCCGCCGGTGTGGTGCCCGGTTTGGGCAAGCCGAAACGTTCAATACCCATTGTTTTTACTCCATCTATACGAGGTTATGTAAAAAAATATCCATTCAAATTTATCGTGTCTTGATGTATTCTTCCATTTCTGCAAACGTCGGACGAAACGCTTGCGGAATCGCTCTGCGACCATATTCAAGCGCAATAATGGGTGTAGCACCACGCAATGCCGCAGCCAACGCGTCACGAACGGCTGTGTAATAAAAATGTTTTTCTTCTGCCGTAGCTTCCAATTTGGATCCCAAAGGCCCAACAATACCATAACAAAGTAAAATACCGATAAATGTGCCAATCAATGCGGCTGCAATATAATGACCCAAGACCTCAGGCGGCTCGTTAATTTTACTCATGGTCAGCACCACGCCAAGAACACACGCCACAATCCCCATGCCGGGAAGCGATTCTGCCGTATGCAAAAAACTGTGTGCGGGAATCATTTTTTCTTCACGAATGCTTTTTAAATCCGCATTCATCAGTTTTTCGATGTCGTCCGGTGAGCCTGTCGTTAAATAAATCCTCAACGTGTCGCTGATAAAATTGATGGTTACAGAATCATCGGCCACAGATGCGTAACGATTAAAAATATTGCTCGTTTGAGGGCGTTCCACATCTGATTCAATACTGATGACACCCTCGCGCTGCATCTTGACAAACAACGCATACAACACAGCCAACATGTCAAGATAACGCTTCTTGCTGCTATTTGGATCACCAAAGGCAGCTTTAAAACCTTGAATGCACAATTTGAGCGTATATTTTGTCTGAGCAGCTAAAAAAGCACCGATTGTGGCACCTATAATAATAACAAACTCAGGAATTTGAAGCAAAATAAGAAAATTACCCTGAGCCATCGCATAGCCTGCAACAACTGACCCGATAACAATGCTCCAACCAAAAAACATGAACATGGTGTACGCCTCCATATCGTGTTTACAAAAGAAATTTCAGCATTATATGTTACAACAGTAACGCAATTTTTTCACGAAGAAAAGCAGATTTTATCAGAAAAAAGACACCATGCCTCTTTTGTAAAAAACAACAACATCGCTGTCAAACAGACATACACGCAACAGTCGTTTCATTTGCTTATTCTTTGAAGAAACAGAGATTTTATTTTTTTGATGAATACATCCTTGCACAATGCCGTACTGTATGAGAGAATTTATCCGATAACATAATTATAAAAAAATTGATTCCCTGTTGTATGCAAAACAATAAAAATCTGTCGTTTTGCAAAAGGGTCAAATTGTATTTTTCAGGAGTGTTTTCTCATGGCCAGATCACGTTTTCCTTTCTTTCGTATACTGTTTTTTCTTATTATACTTGGGGGGCTTGGTTTTGCGTCGTACTTATTTTTATATGATTTGGACGGCCCGCAGATTTCTGTTAAGCAAGATATTCGTCGTCTTGCTCTCACACAAAACATCACATTGATTTTAGAAGACAGCCGCTCAAATATCAAAGCCGTCACGGTGAACATACGCCGCAGCAGCGGTTCTACAAAAGTTTTTGAAAAAGTTTTTCCGACGGCAGAACCTCGGCAAGAGGTGACCTTCAGCCTCGAAAATGCTCAACTGCGTGACGGTATGGTCGAGCTTGAAGTCATTGCCAGAGACACAGCTCTTGCCGGTTTTGGACGCGGAAACAGTACAACACTCAAAAGCGATGTATATATAGATCTGTACCCTCCACGTTTAACCATCAAAAGCTCGGCTCCCTATTTGAAACGCGGCAGTATCACGGTTGCGGCATTCAGTGTTTCCGAACCGACCGTTGAAGCGGGAATCCGTGTGGGTGATATTGTTTTCCCTGCCTTTTTACAAAACAATGGTTTATATTATTGCATGTTTGGTTTTCCTCTCGATATGCCACTTGCCGAATTCAAACCTGAACTTTTTGCGCGTGATCAAGCCGGAAATCTCGCTTCTGTACGCCTGCAAGCCTTTCCCCAAGAACGTAAATATGCCAAAGACGTGTTAAACATTTCCGATTCGTTTTTGAAAAATAAATCAAACGATTTTTTGGAAATATTGCCCGAACCCGGATTGACGGATCTGCAACGCTACATCAAAATCAACAACGATGTGCGAAAAATTGATGCAGAAATGCTGTCCGGTCTTGCCGACAAAACCCGCCCAGATATATTGTGGGAAGGATCTTTTGTACGCTTGCCGCGTTCCGCACTGCGTGCAAGCTATGGAGACAATCGTTCCTATGTCTATAATGGTGACGTTGTTGATAAACAAACACACATGGGTATTGACTTGGCCTCAGTCGCCAACGCACCCATTCCGGCAGGCAACCATGGTATAGTTGTTTTTGCAGGTTTCCAAGGTATTTATGGAAACCTTGTTGTTATCGATCACGGGCTTGGTTTGATGTCTCTTTATTCACACATGAATACTATTGCCGTGAATGAAGGCGACGAAGTCAAAAAAGGCCAAATCATTGCGCACACAGGCACAACAGGCCTTGCAGGCGGCGATCACTTGCACTTTGGCATGTTGCTTCACGGCCGCGAAATGCAACCGACAGATTGGTTGGATCAAAAATGGATTCAAGATACCATAACCGACCGCCTCAATGACGCCGCCAAACGCTGATTGAATGCCTGTAACTATCTCACTGTATTATACATATAATTAAAAAAATAAAACCAGAATGACAGCGTACGTCATCCATGCTGACAAACGCTGTCTGCAAACACGGCGTTGCTTTGCCTCAAAAGGTATTGTACAGCTTTGACATGCAGATCACACATTCTCAACGCAATTCCGGACTTGATGTCGCTCGAACCTTGGCTATTTTAGGTGCCTTGTTTGCGCATTCATTGATTTTTTTTCAGCCTTTTGGGCTTGATCTTGTCAACCGCGTCCCATGGCACATGTGGACGGGATTTTATGCCGTGGAGTTGTTTTTTGCTTTAAGCGGTTTCTTGATCGGCGGCATCATTTTTCGACAGCTTTTGCCGAACCCTTCTTTCAAAAATGTGATTGTTTTTTATATCCGTCGTTGGTTGCGCACACTGCCTGCGTACTATGTTGTTTTAGCTGTTTTGCTTTTTTTCGCTTATGACGCCGCAGGACAACTCCCAAAACAATGGTGGACATATATTCTTTTCTTACAAAACAGCCCCCCTGAATCATCACAATTGTTTCCTGTCAGTTGGAGCCTTTCCATTGAACAATGGAGTTATCTTTTTTTGCCTTTGCTGTTGCTTCTTACACAACACTTTTATCATACCCAAAAAATACGCCTCTCGCTTGAAACACAATGGTTAACGGTACTCTTGATATTGATTTTTTTATCGTTTTTTGCACGACTTTGTATCGCGCTTTCTGTGCCTGCTGTGTGGGACAACGATTTTCGTAAACAAATCCCTTTTCGACTTGACGCGGTTGTTGTCGGTGTGGTGATCGCGTGGATCAAGATATATAGCCCAAAAATCTTTCTTCGGCTTGCTCATCCTTGTGTTTTTCTTTGTTGTGTGCTCACGCTGATCGGTGTTGCTATCTTGTTTTATCAAGACGTGCTCAACCCTGCCACAGAAAAAGACATTCTTTTAAAATCATTGATATTTACTGTTGTTGACATCGCTATGGCAGTAACATTGTGTTTCTTTGAACACAATAACGCAGTGCAATGTATGGCTGACCCTAAAAAAATGTTTGGAAAATATATGCGTTGGGGCAGTCGATATGCCTATTCAATCTATCTTGTTCATTTCAGTTTTTTTCTTATGGGATACGGATTTTTTGTACACAGCAAACAGTATACCGTCTTCAACGTCTGTCTATGGTTGGGTTTTGCTTATTGTACATCACTCTTTAGTGCGCTTGCCCTCTATCATTTTATTGAAAAGCCGTGTATGAATATACGACGTTTGTACACATTTACATTCAAAAAATAAACATTCTTTTACTAGAGCGTGTTCACATAAACGCTTTTTCGGTTATCTCTGCGTCAGATTTCACGGTCTTTTTCGGTCATGTATGTCTGTATACACTCCCTCAAAGAACGCTCATCTTCTTTGATATAACGCGAAAAATCATTTTATGTGAACACACTCTATTTATATTCATCATCTGCATAAGGAGTTGCCATGCGTCTTTTACGTGTGCGCTATCAAGAGAGCGTGTTTTATGCTTCGCTCCACGATAAAGAAGTCCATTGTTTACAACACAATGCAAACGTGCCTGACAGCATTCCCTTAAGCGATGTCCATTTATTGCCCTTGGTGACGCCTTCCAAAGTGATTTGTGTGGGGCTCAACTACCGCGCCCATGCCGAAGAACTCGGTTTTCCGATTCCAAAACATCCACTTTTTTTCCTCAAACCACCCTCTGCACTGATTGGACACGGACAACCTATTGTTTTACCACATAATGTAGGACGCGTGGACACAGAAGCCGAATTGGCATTGATTGTGGGACAACATTGTCGTCATATTTCCGTTGAAGACGCACCCTCTGCCATTTTAGGATACACCTGCGCCAACGACATCACCGCAAGAGAATTACAAAAAACAGATACCCTCATGGGATTGTGCAAAGGCTACGATACCTTTTGTCCGCTGGGACCGTGGATTGAAACAACACCACCGGATATTAACGAACTCAATATTCGCTGCCTTATCAACGATCACGAATGCCAACACGCACTCACCTCCGACATGATTTTTTCGCCTTATGAATTGGTCAGTTTTCTTTCACAAATCATGACGTTGTTGCCCGGCGATGTGATTCTTACGGGAACCCCTCCCGGTGTTTCTCCGTTGCAAGACGGTGATGTGGTGAAGGTTGAAATTGAACATGTCGGACTGCTGATCAATGAAGTGCACGACGCACAACCCGAACACCTCTTGCAATAATTGTTTCCAAAAAAAAGACGTTCTTCGAGATGATGCCTACGAGGTGCAACACGACCTCTGTCGCTCATGTAAAAAGTGAACAATGCCATTGTTTTAAGTTTTCAACGCTCAGGATAAGCCCATGAAAACGTTTCTTACCGATTTGCATGTCCATTCTCGTTTTTCCAGAATGACCAGTAAACGCCTTACTTTGGCAAATTTGGCAGCATGGAGTCGTTTAAAAGGCATGTCTGTGCTTGCTACAGGCGACTTTACGCACCCTCTATGGCGTCAAGAACTCCGTGAAAACCTCATACGAGATGACCACAGCGATTTATATCGACTGCGCACGATGCCAAAGATTGAAAACGAGGCTCCCGGCTATCTTTTGTCGGACACGTTCGGAGAAGCACCGCTCTTTATGTTGCAAGCAGAAATAAGCTCGATCTACAAGCGTGACGGCGTGACACGAAAGGTACACAATTTGGTGTATATGCCGAGCCTTGAGAGCGCAGAAATGTTATGCCGAAAACTGGAAGCAATCGGCAATCTCAAGTCAGACGGGCGTCCCATTTTGGGCTTGGACTCACAAAAACTTTTGGAATTGGTGCTCGACACCGATCCCGAAGGCGTCATGATTCCCGCACACATTTGGACACCGTGGTTTTCTTTATTTGGTTCAAAATCCGGTTTTGACAGTCTTGAAGCGTGCTTTGGTGACTTGTCACAACACATCTTTGCTTTGGAAACAGGTTTGTCTTCCAATCCAAACATGAATCGATGCTGGAGCGCGCTTGATCGCTTAACCATGATTTCCAATTCAGATGCTCACTCGGGAGAAAACATCGGGCGCGAGGCCACCCTCTTTTACGGAACTCCTTCATACTGCGGTATTTTTACAGCCATCCGCCAAGCAGGACAACCGCAAAACGCACAAGATACCTGCCGCTATCAAGGCACTGTGGAATTTTTCCCCGAAGAAGGCAAATATCACCTCGACGGACACCGTGCCTGCGGTGTCGTTTTTGAACCGACAGAAAGCCGCAAACACCAAAATCGTTGTCCCGTTTGCGGAAAGCCCTTAACCATCGGTGTTCTCCATCGTGTTTTGGAACTCGCCGACCGTGAACACCCCCAACACAAGACACCATACAACACCTTTTCACACATCCCCTTGCCCGAATTGCTTGCAGAACTGCTTGGCGTGAGTGTCAAAACCGCTACGGTACGAAAAAAACATACAGAAATATTAGACATGTTCGGTTCGGAGGCCGACATCTTGCGCTCTGTAGCCACAAGTGAACTGGCTGCTCATTGGGATTTGCTGGGTGAATCCATTCGTCGGATGCGCGAAGGTTTGGTTCATACTCAAGGCGGTTTTGACGGAGAATACGGACGTGTGCGTGTTTTTTCTGATGAAGAACGGCGTGAACTCGGCTTGGACAACAAACGTCGCGGACGCAAACAAGCGTCTCTCATTGCCACAGACAAGCCGAAAACACCATCAACAACCCAAACAACACACACTGACACAACAAAAACCGCACTGTTACGCGGTAACGCCGTTGCCCCCTCGTCTGAAAATCAACACGACAAAACAACACCCGTGATCGTACAAGCCGAGTCTACGCTTGTCCATACAACCACACCAAACCAACCAATAAGACAAACAGAAGCAGAACAAACACCGCCAACAGCCGCACTTCTGCAAAATCCAACAACACACTCCACCAACGAATGGACAGAAGCACAATACCATACTCTGCAAGCAGGCCCTCATCCTGTCTTGGTGATCGCAGGCCCCGGCGCGGGAAAAACACACACCCTCATCGGCCGTGTGGCCACTCTGTTGGAACAAGGCGTCGCCGCACGGCAGATTGTGGCAATCACCTTTACCCGTCGAGCAGCGGCAGAATTGCGTGAACGCCTTGCCACACGATGCGCAACAAACATCTCCAACGTTCAAGCAGACACCCTCCACGCGCTCGCGTTGACATTTTGGCCGGCCTCTCCCGACGGAACTATGCCTGCCGTCATGTCTGAAGAAATCGCACGCACGTTGTTTATTAAAAACAACACCGTAACCGCTTTCAATGCCGCACAACTACGCAATCTTTTTGAAACGATCGCCCTGCACCGTGAGCGCCTGACCCCCTTACCCGACGATCTTTTGCCGTTGTATGAACGGTATCAAGCCGCAAAAAATAAACGCAATCTTGTCGATTATACAGACCTTTTGGAACAATGGCTATTGCGCTTGCAAGCAGGACACAATCCCCCTAGACAAAATGGCATTTTGCCGATCACACAAACAGAGACACCCCATCTTGCCGAACCCCTCGTTTCTCCTTGGGTACACGTCCTTGTTGATGAAATTCAAGACTTGTCGCCTCTGCAACTGGCACTCATTCAGGCGTTGTTGCCCGAATCGGGAAACGGCTTTTTTGGTATCGGCGATCCCGATCAAGCGATCTATGCCTTTCGTGGTGCACAAGCAAACATTGTCAATCGCCTTGAAGCCTTGTGGCCGACAACAGAACTGTTACATTTGAATCACAGTTTTCGTTCGGGCGCGGCGTTATTGCGTTCTGCATCCGAATTGCTGGGTGATACGACACAATGCGGATCCCTCACTGCCGCGCGATCTTTGGATACACACCTGAAATTGTTCACGGCACCCGATGCAGAACATGAAGCACGCTGGATTGCCGATGAAGTCATCAAATTATTGGGTACAGGCTCGCACACCGAACAAGATACACACCATGACGAATCGCTGATGGGTACATGCAGTCCGAGTGATGTTGCTGTATTAGTGCGTTTTAAAGGTTTAATACCGCTTGTGCGCACTCATCTTGAACGGCGCGGTGTGCCTGTCAGTGCGCCCGAGACTGAACCGTTTTGGAACGAGCCGCGTGTGGCGTTGCTTTTGGGGTTGGCAGGGCGTCGTTTCAAAAAGCCTTTAGCCATTGCCGCGCCCAATCCCTCCACCATTGCCGATGTGATCTGGGAACAAGGCCCTTTAGCTTTGTTACGATGCTTGGAAAACACACCGCCTTTTGATCCGTTACTCAAGGACACGGCTGCATTTCAACAGCTTGCAAGCCTATGGAAAAAAGAAGGCTCTTGGACTGCACTCTTAGAATGGTTGCAGGTGAGACAAGAACTCGATTTGGTGCGCGAAAATGCTGAATATGTGCGGATCATGACCATTCATGCCGCAAAAGGTCTTGAATTTAAAGCCGTATTTTTACCCGCCTTGGAAGACGGTATTTTGCCTTTTGCAGGAGCACAAGCCCTACAAGAAAATACCGCGGCTCTTTTGCAAGATACGACAATCCTTGATGAAGAACGGCGTCTTTTGTATGTGGGGCTCACACGCGCCGCCGAAGCCGTGTATCTTTCGCACGCAACATCCAGAATGATCTTCGGCAAAGAGTGTCGTTTAGCCCCTTCACGTTTTTTACAAACCATTACCGATCATTTTGAACAATCACGATTGGTACAAAAGACAACGCTCAATCACACACAACTCGCTCTTTTTTAAACAGAGGACTCGTGTTTTTTATGAATCACTCGGAAACACCGTTTGTTTTGATGTCATGGCATGAGGATTTTTTTACATCATTACGCAATCATATTTTGGAAAATACCGCAGGCCAAGCGCAACAGGCTGTGGTGATTTTTCCTCATAACCGCCCTAAAGCCTATTTGATTCATGCCTTTCGAGAATATTGCCAAGAACACGGCAAAGCGTGTCTTTTACCACAAATATACACAATAAACGATTTTGTCAGCCTGCTACGCAACGCTTGGGATACTGAGAATACGCCGCAACGCACTGCTTCTTCTTTGGATCTTTCCGCATTGCTGTGGCATTGCGTACAGCACTTGAAGCACGATCAAACGCACGAACACAACGGAACTTTTGCCGACATGGATCAAGTGGCGTTCATACCTTGGAGTACCATGTTGGCAAACCTACTTGAAGAATGCCTGACCCAAGGACTCACTCCCCATGATATCCGTTATGCCGAAGGTGAAGTAACGCCTTTTGCCGCTGATTTATTGAGTGTTTTGGAACAACTTTTCCACGCCTTCCGTTCAGAACTTGAAAAACGAGCACTGACCACGGCAGGATTAAACCATTTTTGGATTGCCGATTTCTTACAAAACAATCCACATAGCCTCTTACCTCCGACATTGTGCGGCAACCCTCTGTATTTGGCAGGTTTCCATGTGCTTACAGGCACGGAAGAACGCCTCTTTCAACACCTTTGGAGACAAGGCGCACAAATCTGTTTACACAGCGATCCACGCATATTGACCACACCAAAACACGCTCATGACGCCTGTGCATTACACGCCGACTGGTTAAAACGCTGGAACGCACCGTGTGTCATATATGGTTCGGCAACAATTCCTGAACCTGTCGTGCCGCAATTTTTTGTGGGCTATGACTTACATTCACAACTGCACGCCGTACAACGTGATCTTGAAAACCTTATTCCACAGACAAAAAACACACCCACCATTAAAAACCCTGAACATTCTACATACAACACGCCTTCTGAAACATTAACACCCGCAAATCGCCTTGACACCGCGGCGCATGAGCAACGCGAAGCGTTGGCATGTGCCGCGGCGACAAAGGGGGGTTCGGGGGGAGGATTATCCTCCCCCCGAAAAAAAACCTTAGAAACAGTGAATGCCGCAATTGTTTTGCCACAGTCTGAAGCGTTGTTGCCTGTGTTGCATCATCTACCGACGAAAGCGTGTAACGTGTCTTTGGGGTATCCTTTACACCGTTCTTTATTTGGGCGTTTATTGGATGCCGTGTTGGCCGTGCGCGATTCGACAACAACAGACGGTGCGTGTTCGTGGAGTGCATTGTTGCATGTGCTTCGCCATCCCTATCTCCGAATGTTACATGATCCACAACACAGCAACGTGCGCTTACAAAACGCCTTGCAACGCATGGAGCATGTCTTGCGTAGCGGTTCGCCCAGCGTACACATCAACACACTCCTGCAACAAACCTTTGCCCAGCTTGAAGCGTTTTCAGAAAACGCGCCTGTCACCTTGCTATCTACAACATTAGATACCTTGGTCACTCGTTGGCACGAAATACAAACACTTGCAGACATGGCAAACTGCCTGCAAGCACTCGGTGAACATCTTTTGACATACGGCGGCACAATTTGGGAAAAATTTCCTCTTGATGCCGAATGTTTATTTCGCGTATTACAACATCTTGTACCCATTTTACGCACCAATGAATTGGCTGATGCGGTCTTACCATGGTCTTTATTACATCGTTTGTTATCAGACTTGTTTCACAGTGAGCGTGTGCCTTTTGAAGCCAACCCCATTACAGGCATTCAAGTGCTTGGAATGCTTGAAACACGTCTGTTACATGTCAAACATGTCTTTATCCTCGACGCGACAGACGATGTGTTGCCCGGTACGGCTGAACGCAGTCCGCTTTTACCCGACAATATGCGTGTCTTGATTGGCCTTCCCGATCCGCGTTTACGCGAACAAATGATGGCATACACATTTCATCGCCTTTTGGCAGGCGCAGAACATATCCATATCTATTGGCAAGAAGGCAGCGGCGGAACAGGCCTTTTTGATGGCAGAAAACAACGCAGTCGTTTTGTCGAATTATTGCTTTGGCGTCAGGAACAACGCCTTGGACGCGTCTTCACCGTCGGCGAAGCCCCCTTGAAGACACCACAGCTTGATTTACGCCCGCCCCTGTTGCAACGAACTCCACTGCAACGCACCCCCCATCTACACGCTTTAATGCAAAAAAAACTTGTGCGGCCGCTTTCTCCAACATTTCTTGCTGCGTATGTTCGTTGCCCTTTACAATGTTGCTATGAACGATTGCTCAAATTTCAGCCTATGGACGAAGTCAAAGAAAAAGACGATTTGCCTGCTGTGGGTATTGTGCTTCATGACGTATTACAAGCATTTTACACGCCGTGGCTTGGCAAAACTGTTGAACGCGATGCACTCAACGAACACGAATTGTATACACTTTTTCAAAAACATGTTCACGAAAGCGGTTTATTGCGGCGTTTACCGCCTGAAAGTGCAGTGATGTTATGCGAAGCGGGGCCATGGCGTTTGCAACGCTACTTGGGCAATCACCCCAAAAAAACCTCTATCGTACATCTTGAACAAACCCTGCATCGACAACTGCATTATCATGACTATACTTGGAACCTGACGGGCACGGTTGACCGTGTAGATGTGCGCTCGGAAGGCACAGTGATTCTTGACTACAAAAGCGGTAACGTACGGAACATTTCTCCAAAAATTTGGGAACATCCTTTTTGGAATACCTTGGCCGAAACGGTCAAAAAGCCTGCAGAATTGATTGCACAACTGCGTATGGCAGAAAATGATCTGATGACTCAATGTGCTGAACTTTTACCAAGCTTACAACTGTTGATGTACTGTTATCTTTATGAAAAACCATGTAATGCGGCTTTTGTACGCTTGGCTGAAGACGGACAAGAAATACCGCTTTTTACAGACGAAATTGAACATGAACAGCGCGAATACATCCAATGTGTATTAACGAAAAATATCCTTACATATATTTTACTGCACATGGAACATACTCCCTACTTTTCCCCTCGTGAAAGCACGTCTTGTAACTTGTGCTCTATGAAAAACTTGTGTATAATCTAAAATCTTTTCCCAGTGTCGGCTTATAAAAAAAGCAAAAATGTCACTGTGGCGTCAGGCTCTTTGAGTTTGGCTATCCAACCCTCTCGGAGGCTTTTACATGTCGTTTCCCGCATTAAAAATAGGGCACTTGTGTGCCAATGTACCCATTATTCAAGGCGGAATGGGTGTCGGTATTTCACTTTCTCGTTTGGCTTCGGCGGTGGCGCGAGAAGGTGCTGTCGGTGTTATTGCCGGTGCCATGATCGGAATGAAAGAACCCGACGTGGCGAAAAACCCCATTGAAGCCAATGTTCGTGCCATGCGCAGTGAAATAGAACAAGCGCGTGCCATGACTGACGGTATTCTCGGTGTCAACATGATGGTTGCATTAACCACTTTTGCCGAACAAGTGCGTGCAGCCATTGAAAGTAAAGCAGATATTATTTTTTCCGGTGCGGGTTTGCCGCTTGATTTACCAAAAATTTTATTTGATACCTGCGAAAAAAAGAAAGAAGATTTCAAAACACTGTTGGTGCCTATTGTTTCTTCTGCACGTGCGGCTTCGGTTATTTCTCGAAAATGGCTGCAACGCTTTGACTATTTACCTGATGCTTTTGTTGTTGAGGGGCCTCAGGCAGGCGGACACCTCGGTTTTGCGGCTGAACAATTGTTTGATCCTGCATACAGCCTTGAAAACCTCGTGCCACAACTTGTTGAAGCCGTTAAAGTGTTTGAAGACAAAAAAGGTCGCGCTGTACCCATCATTGCGGCAGGCGGTGTATATACGGGTGCCGATATCAAAAAATATCTTGACCTTGGCGCCGCAGGTGTGCAAATGGCAACACGCTTCGTAGCCACACACGAATGCGACGCCGACGAAAAATTCAAACACGCCTACTTGGACGCCAAAGAAGACGACGTGACGATCATCAAAAGTCCCGTAGGTATGCCGGGACGCGCACTCAGCAACAGTTTTATTGAAAACATGCGGGCAGGGAATAAAAAACCCTTCAAGTGTCCTTTTAAATGCGTGAGCACGTGTGAACAAGAAAAAACACCGTATTGTATTGCTCTTGCACTCATTGCAGCAATGAAAGGCAACCTGAACCAAGGTTTCGCTTTCTGTGGCAGCAACGTGCATCGCATCAACGAAATTCTTTCTGTCCACGATCTCATACATAGCCTTGAAGCTGAATATGACGCCGCTTCGGCGTGAGTGTTTCTTTCCAAAAAAATGATAAGGCAAGCTGAGGAGCGGCGAATGTTTCGCTTTCTCTCAGCTTGCCTTTCTTTTTTGTCAATATGCACTCAGCCAGGCTGACGCGTTCGCTTACACAAAAACTTTATAAATAATACAAAGATGTTATAAAAACAAACACCGTGGCTAACCATCCACCCGTCTTTCCATGTCACACATCCATGGTATATATCCCCTTAGACATACATACTCTTAATCTTGCATGGTGCGTTCATGACGGATAGCACTTTTAACGTCTTCAAAGCTCAATTCGCCGAATGGTGTTTCACGCGTCGGACGCACACGATATGTTGTCTCAACGTGTTGATTGCGTTGACTGGTAATACGCACAGAAACCATTGTATCACTTTGCACAGCTTTCGGTGAAAATGAAGCGGTGAGTGCCGCAGCAGCCTCAAGCTCTGCAGGATCAATCGTATTCCCTAAAGGACGAGCCAAAACCAACGGCCCCGGGAATCCTTCAACCTTGATAAGCAGATCCGTCGGACGTGCCAGCCCTTCAAGTCGCGCATTGTCATCGGCATCACGCCCGATACTCAGCCAAAGAGAAGACGCCCAACCTTGGCGTCCCACATTTGCCAAAGCAAAATCTTCTGCACGCGCTTCGGGAATCCGTTCAAGCACAGGCCAATAACGCTTGGCATTCTCCTTTTCCGCCAAACGACATCCCCCCGCAGGAGCAGGAATCTCTTGCAAACCCATGCGCTTGGCAAGAGCCAACTGATCTTTTCGCCCACGCCCAAAAATATTTAACAACCGACTGCGGTCGACAAGCCCCTCTCTCTCAACCGCAATGGGCTCTAAATGCTGCGCACAAAGCGGACGCAACAAGATGTCTTTCACCTCACCGTCGCGAGAAATGATATGCAAACTGTCTCGGCGCTGAGACATGGGACGCTGACCCAAAACCTCACCCGAAACAATACAACGCGCACCATAGGCGTGCATAAGCTCCTTAGCTCTGCGCATCATCAAAATTTTACAGTCCATACACGGATTGAGCACTTTACCAAAACCGTGTACAGGGCGCGTTTGCAACATATCAACAAACTCATCGCCAACATCAATGGCCTCAATCTCTAATCCATAGATTGTTTGCCAATGCGCTATTTTTTCAGGTTTACCAAAAAAAGGCGAAACAAAATGCAAACAACGAATTGTTAAACCTTGCTCCACAAGCAATCGTGCCGCAAGGATACTGTCTAAACCGCCCGAAAAAAGAGCGACAGCATGTGCCTGATTCATCAATTCAACCACCACTCAGCATTTTTTGCGGGAGTATTGGTTCCATGGTGAACAATCATCACCCCTTCACCCGATTCACTTTGGTAGCAATAGTTTTTGGCCTTTTCAACCGCCACCTCACGATGCACGTTTTCAAGAATGGCAGAAACGCGTTGAATCCTTTCACCGTCACGACGTACAAAAATGACATCATAAAAAGCACTGCTTTCTACATACATAATCCACTTCCTTTGACTCCATATCTTTTTCACAGAGTTGAAGTCATTTATTGCTGTATTCATTTTATACTCTCTTACAAGAGAAAAAAAAAGACGGATAACGGCATGATTTTACATATTCCGTCATCCGCCTATATCTTTTTTACTGTGGCGGAATTTGTGCTTCAAGCACTTTGACTCCAAACTCTGCAGCCTCCGGCGGCGGATTATAAAAAACTAACATAAAAGGCACTTCACCGGCCGGCGGTACATTGGTGTTGTATGTCAACACACCAAGATTATTGGTTAAGGCTTGTTCCAGCTCTTGCTCACCAAGCATTTGCAGCTGGAACAACGACACGGCATTCCCCGCAAGTTGTTGTTTTGATGTCACCATTTGTCCATTGGCGTCATATAAGGCGGCTTCGATGCGAATCATTTCACGCGAATCGGCAAAGCCATTGACCGCCTTGCCTTCAATCACCGTAATAGGACCTATTTTATCATTGTTAACAGGATATTGCCGCACATCGCTCAGTGTAATTCGACTGCTCAAGTCCGTAACAGGGACAGGGGCGTTCTCTGTGCCCAACATGTTTTTGATGTACGGCGTGTGGAACCAAACATAATAGCCGCCGCCAAACAAACACAGCATAACAAACAATAACGAAAACAAACCTTTTTTAGACGATTTTTTCGCTTTTTCCGCATGTTGCTCGTTACTGAAACCCAATACAATATTATCAAGCGGTTTCTCCGAAGAATCCTGCTTGTCTGCGTCCTGAGGCACAAAGACATGTTTACAGACCGAACAACGCATTTTAGCGTTTGGTCGAGCCTTATCCTCAGGAAAATTAAATTTGGTTCCGCAGTTGGGACATGCGATAATCATGGCGCTCCTCGTGCGATAAAACGACAAAAAAACAAAAAAACGTATGAATCAATATCATGATTCACCTTTTAAACTCAACCATAACTCATGCTTAGGATTCAAGCGCACAGTGTGCCTTCTCATCAAAAAGAACCTCATACACAGCAGGAAGGTTCCGATACGCCTGACCATAATCCAATCCATAACCGACAATAAAACCCTTCGGTATAGAAAACGCCACAAAATCAGCTTGGATATTCACTTCTCGACGTTCATTTTTATCCACAAAAACCGCCAAACGCAAGCTGTTTGCACCACGCGACGCCAATTGCGGTAACAAAAATTCCATGCTTCGTCCCGTATCAATAATGTCTTCAATGAGCAAAACATCTTTTCCTTGAACGGGCAGAGTCATGTCTTTAATAAACGTCACATGTTGGCTGCGCGTGTCATAGCCATAACTGCCAACTTGAACAAAATCAATCATGGGATTGCAAGTCAAACGGCGCACAAGGTCAGTGAAAAACATGAACGCGCCTTTTAAAACACAAACCACAACCAATGGTTTATCTTTATAAAGAGCGTCAATCTCGGCAGCCAAAACATCCAAACGTTGTTGGATTGTGGCTTCGTCCAAAACAATTTTAAGGCCGATATCCTTCATGAAGTGCCTATGCTTCCTTTTTCGGCGAATGTCTGTTGTCTTTTCTGTGTGCGTTCAAGCATAGACAGTCTCAGACTGCCTGTAAAGAGCTTTTCCTTTTACAATGTCCTCATCATAGCTATTTCGTCACAATCAGGAAATTTTGGACAATGAATACAATCTGTCCATACTTTTTGCGGTAATGTTTCTTTACCGACAAGTTCAAAATTCATACGTTTAAAAAAGGCTTCTTGATAGGTCAACGCAAAAAGCTTGGCAAGGCCAATTTCCTGTGCATCGGCAACGACCGCCTCAACCAAACGGCGTCCGTGTCCGCGACGCAACAAATCAGGACGCACCGCCAAAGAACACAATTCTGCCAAGTCTTCCCAAACGATAGACAACGCACAACACCCGACAACAGTTTCTGCCTGTTCGTCAATTAAACAAAGCACAAAAAAATCACGCACATGATTGTATAAATGACTGAGTGAACGCGCAAGAAGCATTTCTTTTGCCGCCCAAGAACAAAGCAATTGATGGATTGCTTTCACATCATTCATCCGCGCTCTGCGTACGATACAACGCCGTTCATTCATTCTGCAAGTCCGCCTCGTTCAATATGTTGAATCAAATCATTGTATGACAACAACCCGGGTGCCGCATAAAGCGTTTCTCCTGTAGGGCTGAGCACAACATTGTAGGGAATGGAAGAAAAACGATACAAACGGACAATATCTTCGTCAACTCGATACACAGGATAATTAAATGGCATATTTTTTGCGAACACTTCCAAAGCTTGGGCTTGTTCGTCTACGGAAAGACCCAAGATAAAAAGCTTCTCTTCTGAATACTCCTTACGAACACGCACGATGTCGGGAATTTCGACTCGACACGGCGGGCACCACGAAGCAAAAAAATTTAAAACAATCACTTTACCTTTATTGGCTTCAAGCACATTTTGCACGTCATCAGCTGTGATTTGTGACAAGGGATCATGGGTTGTAGGTTCTGCAGCCTGTACTATACGCGGATGAAAAGCAAAAAAACCGATCAATAAAGCAATAAAAAACATTAATATAGACTTATAGAACATAGAGTGCTCCTTATCGATCATGTATACAGTAAACACCGCGTATGGGAGCCATATAAAAATATACTGCACAAACTGCCATACTCACAACTCGGTGTATAATGTAATATATACAGCCAGCGGCGCTTGTCCAGTTTTTTTCATCATAAGATTTTTGTAAAGGCTTTTATTGAATGTCTGTCGTTGTATGCTGATTTGTATATAATTTATCAAAAAAACGCTTGAAATAGTCTCTAAAAGCTCAAAAAAATATTATCATAAATAATCTGAGAAACAATTATGCTATGAGCACACATTTTTTATGAATCAAAAAAAGATAAAGAAAGAACATTTTTTTAGGGGTTGAGGCAAGGGCAGTGCCTTGCCTCATAAAAATTATTCAAAAAACAAAGAATATTAGAGGCCGCATTTTTGCATGTGGACAATCAAGTCCGCCACACGGTTTGAGTAGCCCCATTCATTATCGTACCAAGAAACAACTTTAGCCAAGGTACCGTCTTGTACAGTGGTGTATTCGGCTTCAACAATGGAAGAACGCGGATCGCCTTTGTAATCCATTGAAACAAGCGGAAGATCCGAATAACCGAGAATGCCTTTCAAAGGGCCTTCGGCAGCGTCTTTAATAAGCTTACGCAAGCTTTCTGTATCTGTAGGTTTTTGCAAGACGGCAGAAAAGTCAACGATAGACACCGTCGGTGTCGGTACACGCAGTGACCAACCTGTAAATTTACCCTTCAAAGAAGGAACAACTTCTGCCACGGCTTGAGCTGCACCGGTGGATGTCGGAATAATATTGCAAGCGGCGGCACGAGCACGGCGCAAATCGCTGTGAGGAAGATCCAAAATCCGTTGGTCATTGGTGTATGCGTGGATTGTGGTCATGGCACCGGTTACGATACCAAAGGTTTCTTCAATAATTTTTGCAACGGGAGCAAGGCAGTTTGTTGTGCAAGAAGCGTTTGACACAACATGATGTTTTGCCGGATCGTATTGTTCATGGTTCACGCCCATAACAATGGTCAAATCTTGATCTTTGGCCGGAGCTGTAATGATCACTTTGCGTGCGCCGTTGTCAATATGCACATGGGCGTCTTTTGCAGAACGGAAAATACCCGTTGATTCAACAACAATATCAACACCAAATTTTTTCCAATCCAATTTTTTCGGATCGCGCTCAGAAAAGCAATAGACATTCCAAGGGCCTACATGTGCTGTATCACCTTCAACAACAGGATTCATATTGGCACGACCGTACACACTGTCGTATTCAAGCAAGTGAAAATTGGTTTTGGCGTCGCATAAATCGTTGATAGCAACAATTTCAACATTGTCTTGGAAGCTGCCGTACAATGCACGAAAAACTTGACGGCCTATACGACCAAAACCATTGATTGCAACTTTAACTTTTTTCATCTTTTCTGTCCTTTTAAAGGTTTATAAAGATTTTTTCCAAAAACGAATATTCTTCGTCATAAACAACACATCAATATTACTCCACATATGCAATCTATGCAAATATATATCAATAATATTATAGAGAAGGATTTAACTGTGTTTTATAATTCACATATTCTGCTATAGTCAATTTGCCTTCCAAAAGATCAAGCAAATTATTTTTGTGTGTCAGAAATGCAATCATATTTTCTTTTGAAACAGGTTTATGACGCGGTGTCACCAATTTTAAAGGATTGACAAATTGGCCATTCTTTTTAATCCGAAAATCAAGGTGCGGCCCTGTGGACAACCCGGTACTGCCAACATATCCGATAATCTCTCCCTGACTGACACGCCGTCCTTTATTCCCTTTGATCCCTTTGGCATATTTAGAAAGATGTGCATACATCGATTCAAGCCCGTTGGCATGCCGCAATACAATTAAATTTCCATAACCACCTGCCCAACTCGCACGCGTAACAACACCGTCACCAATAGCCATCACAGGCGTACCGGACGGAGCGCCGTAATCAATACCTTGATGTGGACGCGTTACTTTCAATATAGGGTGCTTACGAGTCATAGAGTACCCCGATGTAATTCGGGTTATTGATAACGGCGCTTTCAAAAAAGCTTTATTCAAGCTTTCACCGTTGGCATTGAAATAGCGCGCCTTATCCGAATCCATAAAAAGAAAGCCCTCATACGTGAGATCTTGATTCACAAAACGTGCGGCAAGAATCCTGCCATAGTGATCAAACTCACCATCACGGAAACGCTTTTCAACAACTAAAGCAAAGTTATCTTCTTCACGCAAATCACGTACGAAATCAATCTCAGAAGCAAATATATCGGCAAGAAAAATCGCTAATTCAGGATTTTCACCGCTGGCAATCATGCCCTCAAAAAGACTCGATTCCACACGGCCGTGAATCACAGCCACATCAACATCATATTCTATGGCCTCCAACGAAGCCATAAATTGATCGTCAACACATGCAATAACTAATTTGTTGTCACGATCAATTTCATACTCAAAACGTTCCAATTCACTGTTTTCAGCAGAACGAACCACCGTATATGGCTTACCGACCCGCAACTTGGCCAGCGAATGCACAGATTCAGACACATTCAACATTTCATAAAACATGGATCTGGACATATATTTTGTCAAAATTTTTTCTGCCGTGTCCCCCGCTTGAACAGATCCGAATTCTGTATAGGGATCAAAGTCATATTCAGCAGAAAAAATCGCTGTTTTTTCCTCAGAAGAATATCCATCCGCAACAGGTTCTTGCGCGTCAGTTTGCTCTGCAACCTCAGGAACCATTCCTTGAACGATACTTTTTTCTGATAATATTGTATCGTTATCCAACAACCACAGAATACCAAAAAAAGAAACACAGCAAAAAACAATGACACCAATAAGTCTGTACATCAATGGGTTAAACAAAACACTCATCTTTTATGGCCTTTGATAAAATCATAAAAAAAGGTTAGTTATAACGAATCGGCTGCGACAAACCTGCTTTAACAAATTTGTAATACATACCATGGATAGAGTATCTACCAAATTTAAAAAAGGAAAAATAAAAGAAGAACACTGAAAAACAATGCTCTCTCAATATTCATTCATAAAAACCCATTCTCATATTCATGAAATATATTTTTTATAAGGACTTAATAGTATTGTCCAGTCAAAAAATCGTATAGATTTTTGAACCTTGTGTATAGATTTTTTATGCACCCAAAAAAAACAGCATAAAAATACATTTTTATAAAATACTATCCATTCAATATTCTTTATTTTTTTATTTTTTATCAAAAAAAATAAAATAAGTAAAAAATGAATACGCAGACAGTTATTTTTTTTAAATCAAAATATTTTTTATTATCCATACAGAATATATATAAAAAAATAGCTTTTAAGAACTTGTTCTTATTGTTTTTTTTTGATACAAAAAAAATGAAATTGAACATTTTTATGTCACATAAAATATATTCCATACCAATGAGATCGCCCCCCGTGCTCAAAGAACACCTCTACCATTCTTTACTCACACACTGCCAAAAAGACGCGCTTGAACGCTGGTTCACGCCCTTGACCCTAAAACATACAAAAACATCAGAGCAAAATATATTGCTTGTTTTCTTTCCGCACGCCTTTTTTGCAGACTGGTTCACAGAACACGGACAAAGACTCTTTGAACACCACGCCAAACAACTCTGCGGCCACGATCTGCATATCCAGTATACAACACAATCAAAACAAACAGAAAAAAAAAATATTTTTATCAATCCCCCAATAAAACAAAATGATAATAAAGAAAAAAACTTTGAAAACTTTTTTTCCAATAACAAACACACACCGGTATTACACGCCATAAACAATGCCATTAACACCGTCCCGGATTACGGCAACCCTCTTCTTTTGGAAGGCCCTTCAGGTACCGGAAAAACACACTTGCTTCATGCCGCAGTGCAAGAATGTCTCAAACAAAAAAAATATATTTTTCAAACAAATGCAGAACAATTTATACAAACAATACAACAAACATCGGCATTCAGCCTCCGCTCATATACAATCTATGCCGCATTTTTCTTTGATAATGTCCATCTGCTTTCCGAACAAGAAACCGTTCAGGAACACTTGGCTATGCTGATTGATTTTTTTTATGAGAATACTGTGCCCATGTTTTTTGCAGGATCTGGAAACAGCAACCAATGGCATTTAACACAAAAACTCTTATCGCGTTTGCAAGGCGGACTGCGCATAACACTCCCCGAACCCGATCTGGATATCCGTTTGCGCTTTACAAAAAATGCCATAAAAAAACGACATCTTATCATAAATAAACAACAAGCACTCAAAATGGCACAACGTTCTCAAAACCTCTACCAATTGCGCGGCCTGCTCCATACCCTGAGTCTCCATCAACAAATGACAGGAACACTCAGCGAAACCGAGTTTACAGCCATCCTTGATCAAAACAGAGAACATAACACACTCACACCACAAACCATCATTCAACTGGTTGCCACAAAATATGCCGTCACAACCAAAGATATTCTCTCTGCACGCCGGACACCGCAATTGGTCACGGCACGGCAAGTGGCAATGTATTTTTGTCGTGAACTTTTAGGCTATTCCTATCCCGCCATAGGTGAAATTTTTGCAGGCAAAGATCACAGTACCGTCATGCATGCTGTAAAAAAAATCAAAGAAAAACAAACAAGTGACAAAGTTATGCACACAATACTCAATGAAATGTCACAAATGTTCCTAAATAACAACATTCCGAAACAATAAACACAATAAGGAACAAAGTGTGCATAACAAAGAACAAGATTGTTCTTAAAAAAATCAGTAAATTTAATAGTTTTTGTAAGATAGGAACAAAAGAACAGCCCTAATAACAAATAACAAAAAAGGATCAATATATGATTGTTCAAATACAAAAAGAACAACTCATCGAAGGTTTGCAAAAAGCCGCCAACATCATCCCAACCCGTTCAGGTGCGGCGTATTTACGCTCACTTTGGATTAGAGCTGAAAATGAAAGCATTTCGCTCATGGCTACAGACACAAATATAGAATTTATAGGAACATACGTTGCCAACGTTCAACAAGACGGTATGATTGGCGTAAACGGACGCAATTTTGTTGAATTGCTTCGTCGGCTTTCAGCAGGTACAGTCAGTTTGCGTTTAGACAATGAAAGTTCTACTCTCATTGTCGAGCAAGGCAGAAGAACCTACAAATTGCCCGTCAACGATCGCACATGGTTCCAAGAATTGGCACCCTTTCCTGAAACAACACCGATAACATGGAGTGGTGACGTCCTCAAAGAATCCTTGGATAAAAGCTTATTCTGTGTCAGTGATGATGAAACGTCCGATGCGCTGTCTTGTTTATATATTTGCACTGTGCAAGCTGAAGACGGCAATATTGACATTTGTGGTTTGAACGGTCACCAATTTGCACGAATCCGTTTAACTCACAACGAATTGGCTTCAACACTTCCCGAAGAAGGGGTGTTGCTACAAAAAAAATATGTTACCGAACTGCGTAAATGGCTGAACGATGACGAAATTGAAATAAATTTGACAGAAAAACGTTTATTTATTCGTACAATGAACGGTCAAGAATGTGTAAGTTTACCGCGTGCAGCATTGGTTTATCCGGAATATCAAGCATTTTTGGATAAACTCAACGATCCTGAAGCTGCTGAGTTACATATACATCGTAAAGAATGCCTTGAAGCATTGGATCGTATTTCAATTTTTAATACGGAAAATGATCGTTGCACATTTTTTGATCTTTCAAGTCATGAATTACAACTCTCGGCACAAGGACAAGATACAGGTTCAGCCAATGAATCGTTGGAAGTTCAATACGCAGGTTCTATTGAACGCGTTGTTTTTCCGACAAAAAATATGATGGATATTTTAACAAAATATCATTCTGAACAACTCAAATTGGTTCTTACGGGAACTGAAGGCCCTTGCGGCATTTACGGTCAAGACGATCCGGGATATGTTGTTTTGTTGATGCCCATGAAAATAGCTCAACAACAATACTATTCCGAAGAATAAAACAACCATACATTGAGTATATAGTCTTAAATATATACTCAATGTATGGCGATGTATAAGATATATAACTATAACTCTGATGTATAATTATGAATTGTATATAATTATGCATTAAACAGTGTTTTTTCATATCCGTTTCATGAACCTGAAAGTGGAGAGTTCCAGTGCAAGAAAACAGCACATATAGTGCCGATTCCATTACTATTCTTGAAGGTCTTCAAGCTGTACGCAAACGCCCGGCCATGTATATTGGGAGTATTGATACTCGTGGATTGCACCATCTTGTTTACGAGGTGGTCGACAATTCAATTGATGAAGCCATGGCCGGGTATTGCGATCATATTGATGTTGTTATCCACTTGGACAATTCACTCACGGTTCGTGACAACGGACGGGGCATTCCTGTTGATATCCATCCCAAAGCGGGTGTGCCTGCCGTACAAGTGGTCATGACAAAGCTTCATGCAGGCGGTAAATTTGACAACGATGCCTATAAAGTTTCAGGCGGTTTGCATGGTGTTGGTGTTTCTTGTGTCAATGCGCTTTCCGAATGGTTGGAAGTGACCGTACGCCGTGACGGTAAACGGTGGAAACAACGTTACAGCCGTGGTGTTCCGCAAGACGAATTGCAATATGTGGGCGAATCCGATTCACACGGGACAACGGTTCGTTTCAAACCTGATGAAGAGATTTTTGAAGTCAACGAATTTTCTTACGAAACGTTAAAGAAACGTTTTGAAGAATTGGCATACCTCAACCACGGTTTGGAAATAGAATGTTCAGATGAACGAACGGGTGAAAAACATCTTTTTCGTGCCGATGGCGGTTTGATTCAATTTATCAAAGATCTCAATTCGGGAGAAAACGGTCTTCATCCCATTGTAAACGGAGAAGGGGTTGCTGACGGTGTGACTGTTGATTTTGCTCTGCAATACAATGCAGGGTATAAAGAAAACGTCTACACGTTTGCAAACAATATCCGAACCAAAGAAGGCGGAACACATCTTGCCGGCTTTAAAACCGCACTAACCAGAGCGATCAACGGTTACATCAAAAGTCAACCTGATTTGACAAAAAAAATCAAAGGCGGCGCGCTTTCCGGTGATGATGTTCGTGAAGGATTGACGGCTGTACTCAGTGTTAAATTGCCGCAACCGCAGTTTGAAGGACAAACCAAAACAAAACTTGGAAACAGTGAAATAAGCGGTATTGTGGGCAGTCTTGTACACGCCAAACTGGACACCTTTTTTCAAGAAAATCCCAAAGATACCCGTTTAATTATTGATAAAGCACTGGACGCCGCAAGAGCCAGAGATGCAGCCAGAAAAGCCAGAGAATTGGTGCGTCGTAAAGGGGCGTTATCAGACAATTCTCTCCCCGGTAAACTGGCAGACTGCCAAAGCAAAGACCCCACAGAATGTGAATTGTTTATTGTGGAAGGTGACTCGGCAGGCGGTTCTGCCAAACAAGGCAGAAATCCGGGAACGCAGGCCATATTGCCTTTGCGCGGTAAGATTTTAAATACAGAACGCACACGCTTTGATCGAATGTTGGCAAACAAAGAAGTCAAAAATTTGATTACGGCAATGGGAATCGGCATCGGTGAAGGCGATGTGGATTACGACAAATTGCGTTATCATAAAGTTGTTATTATGACTGACGCCGACGTGGACGGCGCACACATCCGTACCCTACTTTTAACATTCTTTTATCGTAATTATGAAGAATTAATTACACGGGGACACCTCTATATCGCTCAACCGCCGCTCTATCGGGCACACAACAGCCGAACAGAAAAATTTATTAAAGACGACGATGGGTTAAATGACTTTTTATTGCAACGTGTCAGTAATGATATGACTGTGGGGTGTACCAACGGTACCATGCTGAGTGGGGCGGCGCTTCCGGAATTGATGAATAAAGTCAAGCGAATTGAAAAACGTATCGGTGATGCCGAAATGGCAGGCATCAATCGTCATCTTTTTTTGACACTCATAAGCGGTGAAGAACGAATCACACCGGATTGCCTCGTTGACAGCACGCGTTGCCACGAGCTGCTTGCTGAAAACGGATACACACTGACAGTCAAAAAAGAAGAACATGAAGACGGTGATCGTGTTTTTGCACTGATTGAAAACACAAACGGACACTACACTCGCGTAGCTGCTGAATTTTTTGTTTCAAGAATGTACCTGTCGGCATGGGAAACATTGGCAACTGTCCGTGAAGAATGCGGTTCTTTTTCTTTTACTTTAACCAGTCGCGATACCCCGCATGAAGCACCCGATCTTTTTTCACTGTATGATTTGACCTTGGATGAAGCCAGAAAAGGCTTGAATATCCAACGATATAAAGGTCTGGGCGAAATGAATCCCGAGCAACTTTGGGTTACAACCATGAACCCTGAGAACCGAACGCTGTTGCAGGTGACAATCGAAGACGGAGAAATAGCCAATGATACCTTCGAACAACTCATGGGCGACAGAGTTGAACCACGCCGTGAGTTCATCGAACGCAACGCTCTTATGGTCAGAGAACTTGATATTTAATTGATAAATTTACATTTATTTTTCATTTATTTTTTATTTTCATTTATTTTTTTTCGGGGGGGATAATCCCCCCCGAGCCCCCTTGTTTTCGCGGTGTATATCGGAAAACTTGCCGGAGCAAAGCTCTGTCGGCGTTTTCCGATATACACCGCGATCAAGGCGCCCCAGAGAATTTTTTACTGAAAAGTACGTGTAAAATAAAAGTCAAAGAAAAAGGCAGTGATTATGTCTGAAACGATCAGTATTGATAAAGAAATGCGCAAATCTTATTTGGAATATTCGCTCAGTGTGATCATTGGGCGTGCCATTCCCGATGCCCGTGACGGTTTAAAGCCCGTACACAGGCGTATTTTATATGCACAGCAAGATTTGGGTAATGTTTGGAATCGTCCTCCAAAAAAGTGTGCGCGCATTGTCGGTGACGTGATCGGTAAGTATCACCCACACGGTGATTCTGCAGTCTATGATGCCTTGGTGCGTATGGCTCAAGATTTTTCGATGCGCAATCCTTTGGAAGACGGACAAGGCAACTTCGGTTCCATCGACGGCGACGCCCCCGCAGCCATGCGTTATACCGAAGTGCGCATGTCACGCCTTGCCGGTGAATTTTTAAGTGATATCGATAAAAATACTGTAGATTTCAGACCGAATTATGACAACACCCTGGAAGAACCCGTTATTTTGCCGACACGAGTTCCCAATTTATTGTTAAACGGTTCTTCGGGGATTGCCGTCGGCATGGCAACAAACATTCCTCCGCACAATTTGAACGAATTGTGCGACGCGTTGTTGTTGCTCATTGAAGAACCCGAAAGCGGCATTGACGATCTGATGGATCTTGTGCACGGGCCCGATTTTCCGACAGGCGGTTTTGTTTATGCAGGGCAGGGCTTGTATGACGCATATACCACAGGTCGTGGTACGGTCAAAGTTCGTGGTAAAATTGAAATAGAAGAACGCAAGAAAGGTTTTCAGGATATTATCATTCGCGAGATTCCTTTTGCGGTCAATAAATCAAGTTTGGTTGAAAAGATTGCGGCTTTGGTCAACGATCGCAAAATTGAAGGCATTTCCGATTTGCGTGACGAATCTGATCGCAAAGGCATTCGTATTGTTATTGAACTCAAGCGCAACACCATTCCCGATATTGTCGTGAACGCGTTGTATAAATATACGCCGTTGGAAACGTCTTTTGGTATCAATATGTTGGCTGTGTGTGACAACCGCCCTGTTTTATATAATATTAAAACAGCGTTGACGACCTTTTTGGAACACCGTCGCGAAGTGGTTGTCCGTCGTTCACGTTTTGAACGTGACAAAGCTGAGGCAAGAGCGCATATTGTTCGTGGTCTTTTGAAAGCTTTGGATAATATTGACGAAATTGTCACCCTTATTCGAGGTTCGCAAAATCCGCAAGAAGCCAAAGAACGCCTCATTGAACGTTTTATTTTTAGTGAAATTCAAGCACAAGCCATTCTTGATATGCGTTTGCAACGGCTGACAGGTCTTGAACGAAATAAATTAGAAGAAGAATTGAGCGAACTTGAAGCTAAAATTGCATGGCTGACCTCTGTATTAAATGATAAAAATGTGCTCTGGGGTGTCATTCGGGACGAAATTATACAAGTTAAAGATCAATATTCAACACCGCGGCGTACAGAAGTGATCCGTGAAGCCTTGACGGACATTGATATTGAAGATTTGATTCCCGATGATGAAGTGTTGATCACCTTGAGTCGTCGCGGATACATCAAGCGCACCAATTTGGCTGTGTATCAGCAACAACGCCGTGGCGGTAAAGGTGTTGCGGGTGTACAAACGGGTGAAGACGATTTTGTGCACGATTTTATAAGCACAACCAATCATCAATATTTGTTGCTTTTCACCAACCGCGGACGCATGCATCAATTGAAAGTGCATAAAGTTCCCGAAGGCAGTCGTACAGCCAAAGGCGTACACATCAACAATTTGTTGCCTTTGGAACGTGATGAATGGATCAGTACGGTATTGACGGTTCGTGAATTTTCTGAAGACAAATATTTTCTTTTTTCCACCAAGAAAGGCATGGTTAAGCGTTCGCGTTCTTCGTTGTATGCGCGGAGTCGCAAAGCGGGTCTTATTGCCGTTGGTTTGCGAGAAGATGATGAGTTGATTACCGTTCGTGAAGTGAATGAAAACGATTTTATCGTGTTGGCGACGGCCGACGGCATTGCTATTCGTTTTCATTGTCATGATGTGCGTAACATGGGGCGCAGTGCCGCGGGTGTGAAAGGCATTGCTTTACGTCACGGCGACAATGTGGTGGCGTGTTTGGTTATGCAAGAAAACGCCGACGGATCCGAACCGGAAATTTTAACCATTTCTGCCTTGGGCTACGGCAAACGCACAAGCATGGATTTGTATCGTTTACAAAGCCGCGGCGGAAAAGGGATCATCAATTTTAAAGTGACGGCAAAAACAGGCGCGGTCATTGGTGCTATGCCTGTTGTTTTAGAAGAAAACTTGGTGTTGTTGACGTCTTCCAACAAAATTGTTCGTATTGCGGTTTCAGATATCCGTTCTGTAGGGCGTGCAACAATGGGCGTGCGTTTGGTGCGTTTGGACGAAGGCGGTCATGTTGTCGGTTTTGATACGGTTGACGCAGAGCGTCTTGAAGACATGAACACAGAAAAAATCGAACTCGAAGGCAACGAAAATACAATAATTTTTGAAGAAATTGAAGATGATACAGCCGTTATTTCAACTGTCGAAGTCGAAGACGATACAGATAGTGTCGATGGTGAAATATAAATCATGAAACAAAAAGCAACACAAAGACTGCCGATAATAAAGTCGATGGTGAAGCAGAAAACGACACAGGTCATGCCGAATATTTTTTTTGGCAAAACACCACGAGTCATACCTATTCATCATCATACTTTTTTTGACAAAACAGTTCGTGTGCTTTTTTATCTTGTGTGTTTATTTTTGCTTATCGGTTGTGAAAAGACGTTGCAAGAGAGCGAATATGATCAAGCTGTGCAGGCGTATAATGAGGGTTCATATCCTATCGCGCTGGCATTGTTGGAAAGCACGCTTGCCAAAGAAGAAAGAAAAGAATTTCGTTGGCAAGCGTGGGAGCTTTTGCTTGATATTACAGAAAAAACAGACGACAATTCAGCGCTGTTCGATGAATATTTTTCAGCCATGTTGCTTGATTTTGAGGATGATCCAAAACGACTGAAGCATGTGTTAAAAACCATGGCCGATTATTATGAACAACGGCGTGAATATACTGAATCTGTTCTGGCTTGGATGCGTTATATTGATGTTCAGCCCATGGAATCGGAGACCGAGCATATAGAAGCGTATTTGAGTCTTGCGCGCAATTTGTTGCACACTCATCAATTGAATGAAGCGGAAACAGTGATTCAACATCTTTTAACATTGCCGCTTTCTGAGACACAACGTGGGCACTGTTTGCTTGATTTGGTTCGGATAAGTTTTTTGTCCGAAGATCATGTAAAGAGTAAAAAGCTTGCGAAAGAACTGTATGAACAGGACGGTATTGCTGCAGAAATTTGTGCCGAGGCGGGTTTTATTCTTGCCGATATTTTAGAAATGGAAGGCAAAGAAGAAGAGGCCTTGGCTCTTTTTATAAGCATAAAAGACACATTTCCAAATACAATGGTTGTGGATTTTCGGATAGACAGACTTTCAAAGTAATGTTTTGTGAGATGTGTTGTTTTCAGAAAAGAAAAATGGAGATTGAGCGATGAAAAATGTGTTTCCGCAATATCGTGGTAACATGGAGTATGTGTGCCTTGATTGTGCAAGCCGTTTTGGTGTGGACAAATTGTTATATACTTGTCCACAATGCGGCAAGGTGTTGTTGCTTGAAGATAACACGATTGAGCGTTTAAAAGAATATGGTGACGGCGCATACTGGCGTTCTGTTTTTGATGATCGCGCGTCCACACAGGTTGATGCGTTGCGCGGTATTTTTCGATTTTACGAATTGATGGCGCCTGTTTTGGATGCCGAAGACATTGTGTGGCTGGGTGAAGGTCACACGCCTGTCGTGCCTGCCGCACCCGCTTTGGAAAAGCATTTGGGTTTACGGTTCATGTTTAAGAATGACGGACAAAACCCCAGCGCCTCTTTTAAAGATCGTGGTATGGCTTGTGCTTTCAGCTACTTGAAGTATTTGGTACGCACGCACGGTTGGGACGAAGTGTTGGGCATTTGTGCATCAACGGGCGACACGTCTGCGGCGGCAGCGATGTATGGCGCGTATGTGGGCGATCCAATTAAGACGGTTGTTTTGTTGCCGCAGGGCAAAGTTACGCCGCAACAGCTTTCTCAGCCGTTGGGGAACGGTGCGACAGTGCTTGAAATCCCCGGTGTTTTTGACGATTGTATGAAGGTTGTTGAATATCTTGCGGATCACACGCGAGTGGCGTTGCTCAATTCAAAGAACAGTTGGCGGATTTTGGGTCAAGAATCGTTTGCCTACGAATATGCGCAACGTTTTGGTTGGGATGTTGGCAATTTGTCATTATTTGTGCCTGTGGGGAATGCGGGAAATATTTCTGCTATTATGTCCGGCATGCTCAAAATGTACAATTTGGGTGTCATCACGGCGTTACCGCGACTTTTTGCTGTGCAATCTTCTCATGCAGATCCTGTGTGGCGGTATTATAACAGCACAGCTGAAAATCCTGTTTTTGAACCTGTTGAGGTTCAAGCCAGTGTGGCTCAGGCGGCGATGATTGGCAATCCTGTTTCGTTTCCTCGTGTACGGACGTTGGTTGAGCGGTATCGTGCTTTGCGTCCTGACGGTTTCCATGTTGTGCAAGTTGAAGAACAAGAAATTATGGATGCAACGATTCAAGCAAACCGTTACGGACACATTGCGTGTACGCAAGGCGGTGAATGTCTTGCGGGTTTAATTCGGGCAAAAGAAAGCGGTCTTATCGGTGCAGACGATATGGCGGTGCTTGATTCCACGGCACATATTTTGAAATTCAGCGGATTCCAAGAATTGTATTTTACAAACGCTTTTCCGAATGAATACAACATCAAACCTGATATGAGCTTGGCAAATCGTCCTGAATCGGTGCTTTCTGAAGACGACAAAAAAGCTTGCAGTGCAGAGGCGTTTACACAGCTTGCCGCTGAAGCCATTATTCAGCGTCTTGATCTGAAGCGTCTTTAGATAGTGCTGATTGAAAAAATAAATAACTTTATTTTGAATAATATAATATATATCATTTTTTTACTTTGAAAAGACTTTCAGAGTAACGTGAACTGTGGCGCAGAAACAATGCAAAACATTGGAATGCGCCGCAGAGTCAGAGATATGACCTCCGGGGATTTGGGAAAGGCCTTGCCTCGTAGGATTATTCCCCAAAAAAATATTAGGAATACTCATGTTTTTTGGTCGTCGTTCCGCAAAGGTTGAGGAACAAAAGATTGTTATTATCGGTGCCGGCGAAGTCGGTTATTATGTGGCTTTACGTTTGGCTGAAGAGAATAAGCAAGTTGTGGTTCTCGACAGCAGTGCGAAGGCGTTGCGTCGTATTGATGACAATATGGATGTTCAGACCATTTGCGGTTCGGGCTCGAGTCCTTTGACGTTACGTGAAGCGGGTCTTGACGACGCCCATTTGTTTTTGGCTGTCACAAGCAGTGACGAAGTCAACATTTTGTCGTGTTTGTTTGCCAACAGCATCGCACCGAACGCGCAAAAGTTGGCACGGATACGGAATACAGAGTATACGGCACACGCCGATTTTTTAAAAAATCCTGCATTAAATATCAACGCCTTAGTCAATCCTGAACATGAAATTGTACGTACGATTGACCGGTTATTGACGTTGCCCGGTGCTGTTGAGTATGGCGAATTTGCTGACGGACATATTCGTATGGTTGGGATGACGGTTCATGACGGGCCGTTAATCGGTCAACCGTTGATGCGTTTTCGGGAATTGGTGCAGGATGACAGAATTATGGTCGGTGCCATAACGCGCGGTCAAAATGTGTTGGTTCCTTCGGGGAAGGACACATTGCAACCCGGTGATATTGCATATTTTGTGTATTTACCGAAAGCACAGGCTCATTTATTAAAAGCGTTAAATCGCAAACGTGGTTTTTTGTACAGCGCGTGTATTGTCGGTGGCGGCAATATTGGTTTACGAATGGCTAAGGTCTTTGAGAACAAAGGGATTCATGTGACCTTGATTGAGCGTCAGGAGTCTCGTTGTGAAGAATTGGCGGATCAATTGGACAAGGCATTGATTCTTCACGGCGACGGTACGGACAAAGCGTTGCTTGATGATGAGAGTATCGGTGACACCGATGCCTTTATTGCTTTGACGGGCGATGAGGAATCAAACATCATTTCTTGTTTGTTGGCGAAGTCTTTGGGGGTTCATGAAACGGTAGCGCGTGTGAACAAGGCTGCCTATTTGCCTTTATTAAAAAATATTGGCATTGAGCATAGTGTGAGTCCTCGCCATTCGATGGTCAACAGTATTTTACAGTATGTGCGTCAGGGCAAGGTGCTTTCTTGTGTTTCAGTGGGTAATGAGGCTGCCGAGGTGATGGAAGTGGTTGTTGGGGAGTCTTCCGAACTTGCCGGTCGTTCTGTTTCGCAGTTGGGTTTGCCGCGCGGCGCGTTGTTGCTTGCTGTTGTTCGTGGAAAAGAAGCTGCCATTCCGACAGGAAATACAGAAATTCAAGCAGATGATCATGTTCTTATTCTTGCTTTGCGTTCTGTCATTTCACGCGTAGAAGAAACCTTTGCTACATAATTTTTTTTGGGAGGCAGTGCCTCCCCTTGTATATATTGTTTCCTCAGGAAACAAGCAAAAAATCTTTTTTTGCTTTCACAGTGTATAGCAGTCTGAAAAAGTAAAGATTATTTTTTTGTGCTTCGTTTCCACAGTGTGTAGCCGGCCAAAATACCGCCGATGCCACCGACAATAAATGCTCGTCCCATACTGTCTGAAAAACCGCCCAAAGCCAACAACACGCCCAATGAACTGCCGACAACAAATCCACGAGCAAGGAAACGTTTCATTTATCCTCCGCATGTTTTTACAAACATATCTGACCGAAAAAGATCATAAAAGTCTGATAGAGAGATACACAAAAAAATACTTATATCGATAGAAGTTATAGAATTTGTTTTAAAAATTGTTGTAACCGCGGGTGATCGGGATTGGAAAAGAAGTTGTCAGGCGGCGCCACATGCAAAATCTCACCGTGATCCATAAACACAATTCTATTGGCGACCTGCTTGGCAAAGCCCATTTCGTGAGTAACCACAACCATTGTCATGCCTTCTTCAGCCAAGGTGATCATCACATCAAGCACCTCACCGATCATTTCCGGATCCAACGCAGATGTCGGTTCGTCAAAAAGCATAATTTTTGGTTGCATAGCCAAGGCGCGAGCAATGGCAACACGTTGTTGTTGACCGCCGGAAAGCATGGCAGGATATGCCTGCACCTTGTTTGAAAGTCCCACTTTGGCAAGCAACGTCAACGCTCGATCTTCGGCTTCTTTTTTTGAAATTCCGCGCAATTTGATTGGCGCAAGAGTCAAGTTTTGCAATACTGTTTTGTGTGGAAATAAATTGAAGCTCTGAAATACCATGCCCAAATCTTGACGGATCACATTGATGTCGTTTTCAGGCGCGTTGATGTCCAAGCCTTCAACAGTGATTGTCCCTTTATCGATGCTTTCAAGGCGATTGATCGAACGTAACAACGTCGATTTTCCCGAACCTGAAGGACCGATGATCACAACGCGTTCGCCTTGGTGGATATCGAGGTTGACGTCATGAAGCGCGGTCAGCGTTCCAAAAAATTTCCATACCTGGGATATCGTGATGATGGGCTTATTTTCCGTTTCGATCATAATAATCCAACCGTCCTTCCAAAAGACTCACAGCTTTGGATAAAAGCAACGTGATGATAAGATAAATGAGGGCAATCACCGTATATGTTTCAAAATATTCAAAGGTTTGTGAGGCAAATTCACGCCCTCGACGCAACAAATCGGCAACGGCAATGATCGAAACCAAAGACGTGTCTTTGAGCATGGCGATAAATTCATTGCCCACAGGCGGTAAAATGGTGCGCATGGCCTGCGGTAAAATGATGTGAATCATGGTTTGTGTTTTGTTGAAGCCCAAAGAGCGTGCGGCTTCGGTTTGTCCTTTGGGGACAGCCAATATTCCCGCACGCACCACTTCACCCATGTATGCACCGTAACAAAAGCTGATCGCAATCACTGCAGACACTGTTGGCGGTACTTGAATAAACTTGCCGAGGGCATAGTAAATGTAAAACAATTGTACAAGCAACGGAATACCGCGAATGATTTCAACATATGTCGAACAACACAAATTGATCAATCTATTTTGAGAAAGCCGCCCAAGACCTGTTAAAAGACCAATGGGAATGGTACACAATAATGATAAAATCGTTATCTCAAAGGTAACCAATAACCCGTCGGGTAAAAAGCTTATGATATTTAAATAGGGATCGGGCTTGAAGGTGCACAGTCCGCCAAGCACAAGCAAAGCTCCCGTAAAAGAAATTGACCACGCGTTGATGAGGTTGCGTTCCTTGGGATCGGGAATGGATGCGCCTTCGGTAACCTCAATACGGACATTGGCTTGTGTTTGCATAAGTGTCCTTATTTTTTGTGTTTTTATTCAATAAAGCAGCGTTTGATGATGAAGACAGTATCGTATATTGACATACTGTTCTATATCGAAGGTAGAGAGACATGCCTGTTACAATGCCTTTGAAGCGGACTTTACGCAAGTGCATAGAAAACACACATGACCGAAAAAAGACTGCAACATTTGAAGCGAAAAGAAGCAGAAAAACGTATAATAACGCGCTTGCCTCAGAAAAAATGAGGGGGATGTGATCCCCCCATAAAAAAGAATAATGAACTACATGTCGCGCTTGTCAACAACACGGCTGGCTTTGCCTTCGGAACGTGTGATGGAATGCGGACTAACCATACGCACTTTGGCAGACACACCAAGAAATTCTTTAATGCCTTTTTGAATGCGGCTTTCAAGGTTTTGTAAATCTTTAATGGCATCAGAGAACGAAGCGTCAGCCACTTCAACCTGTACTTCCAAATGATCGAGATTGTTTTTGCGTGTGATTTCCAATTGATAGTGTGGAGAAACACCTTCCATCTCGAGCAACAAACTTTCGATTTGTGAGGGAAACACATTCACACCGCGGATGATTAACATGTCGTCACTGCGGCCTTTAAAGCGATTTAAACGCACGCCCGTACGCCCACACGCACACGGTTCGGTAATGAGCGAGGTCAAGTCACGTGTCCGATAGCGAATGAGCGGACTGCCTTCTTTTGTCAACGTCGTGATAACCAATTCACCTTCAGAACCGGCCGGTAAAATTTCGCCTGTTATGGGATCGATAATTTCCACAAGGAAGTGGTCTTCGTGAATGTGCATACCGTGTTTGGCTTTGAGGCATTCCATGGCAACGCCGGGACCCATGATTTCTGACAGGCCATAGATATTGAGTGCGTCAATACCCAATTTGTCTTCGATCTCGTGACGCATGGCGTCTGTCCAGGGTTCGGCACCCAAAATACCCAAACGCAACGGCAAGCTTTTAATGTCAATGCCGTTCTCGCGTCCCGATTCATAAAGGTGCAACGCATAAGACGGCGTACAGCTCATCACTGTAGCACCAAAATCACGAATCAACATGGCTTGACGTTTTGTGGCACCGCCGGATACGGGCACTACGGTCATTTTCAAGTGTTCGCCGCCATAATGCAAGCCAAGACCGCCTGTAAACAAGCCATACCCGTATGCGTTGTGTAAGATGTCTCCGGGTTTGGCTCCCGCCATGGCCAAGCAACGGGCAACAAGATCACCCCAAATATCCAAATCCCGTTGTGTGTAGCCCACAACCGTAGATTTTCCTGTTGTCCCGGAAGACGCATGAACACGCATGATGTTTTCACGAGGAACCGCAAAAAGACCAAAGGGATATGCATTGCGCATGTCTTGTTTTTCGGTAAACGGCAACAGATGCATGTCATCAAGGCTTTTGATGTCTGAAGGTTTGATGCCGCGTTCGTCAAACCGACGACGGTATAAAGGAATATTGGCATACGCACGTTCACACAAATCTTGAAGACGACGCAATTGTAACGCTTTCAGTTCTTCTCTTGGCAATGTTTCCATTTTTTCGTCAAAAATCATGGCAGTTCTCTCCGCAACAGGTTTTGTCGGGTTTTTTGTTTTTTACAAAGTGTGTGTATTTCAAAATAATGTATACAATATCAAAAAAAACATTCGATATATTGATAAAACATCGTTTTAAATAAAAGACTCTCGGCTTGCCATGCCCCAAAATCACCCTCAGGTCAAGTCTTAAAAATGTTTTGCCTGCAAAGCAAAGCATGGAGAAAAAAAACACAAATTTCGTTTTGTAAAACAATAAACATGTATAATACGCATTTGCAAACAATCAAACCTTGCCTTTTACAGAACTTTGATTTACAAATTCCCCCATGGAAACATTACAACATACTCTCTCGGCAACGACGCCTTCATCACGATTGCTTCGTGCCGAACCCCAATATTCTACCTTGTCCTCGATCGAAAAAACAAAACAAATCGTTGCTGTTCTTGAAAAACAACAAGCTACACAAATAAAAGCTTTGAATGTGAGCGGTAAAAGCGCTTGCATGGATGTTGTTGTCATTGCTACTGCCAAATCTGCAAGACACGCACGCAGTCTCGCCGATAGCCTGAGCGAACTTGCTTCGACAGAAAATCTTGAATGGCTTCGCCTCGAAGGCTACCAAAATGCCGAATGGATCCTCGCCGACATGAATGATGTGATTGTACACATTTTTCAGCCTGAAACGCGCGATATGTTCCAACTTGAAAATCTCTGGAAAGGTGCACCGACCGTGCTTAACACAGACTGCACGAATGAATTGACCCCAACTCTGCTACTGATTTTGGATGGCTACGGCCTCGCCGAATCGGGTGCAGGCAACGCTGAATCTATCGCCGTAACGCCGCACCTTGATCGGCTTATGGCCTTGCCCGAATGCACACAATTACACGCGTCGGGACGTGCCGTGGGTTTGCCTGACGGGTATATGGGAAATTCTGAAGTCGGACACCTCAATATCGGCGCAGGGCGTATCGTTTATCAAGACATGACCCGTATTGACGTGGCTATCGAAAACAATGAATTGGCAACCAATTCGACGCTTGTTGACATGTTTGCCAAAGTCAAAGCCGCAGGCGGACGTATCCATTTTGCAGGCCTGCTTTCAGACGGCGGTGTACACAGCCATATTCAACATCTCGCGGCACTGCTTCAACTGGCACAGCAAGCCGATGTCCCCGCTCTTGTCCACGCTTTTCTGGATGGACGCGACACACCGCCAACCTCTGCCGCACACTTCGTACAACAGCTGCAACCACACCTCGCAGCAACCGGCGCCACTCTCGCGACCATCACAGGCCGTTTTTATGCCATGGATCGCGATAAACGCTGGGAACGTGTCCATGAAGCATGGAATCTCTTGGTACACGGAATCGGGCAACAGGAAATAAACCCTGTCACTGCACTTGAAAATGCCTATGCCCAAGGCGAAACCGATGAGTTTATTAAACCGCGGCTGATCCTTGACGCAAACACCGATTGTCAAACAACACAAACCATCAAAGACAACGATGGCATCTTCTTTTTCAATTTCCGTGCCGACAGAGCGCGTGAATTGGTCAGTGCCTTTGTTCTTGATGAATTTAGCGGTTTTGAACGCAGTAAACGTCCCCAACTTTCTGCTGTGGCTTCCATGACCGCTTATGACTCAAGCTTTACTTTTCCCGTTGTCTTTGAAAAAGACAATCTCACAAACACCCTCGGTGCCTGTGTCGCCAACCTCGGCTTGACCCAACTGCGGATTGCCGAAACAGAAAAATACGCCCATGTCACCTATTTCTTTAACGGCGGACGCGAGGAACCCTTCATCGGTGAAGAACGGATGCTCATCAATTCACCGAAAGATGTTGACACCTACGATCAAAAACCGCAAATGAGTGCAGAAGAAGTCACCGACAAACTGTTGGAAGCCTTTGCAAGCAAAAGATATTCTTTCATTGTTTGTAACCTCGCCAACCCCGATATGGTCGGACACACAGGCAATATTCCCGCAACCGTCGCCGCTCTTGAAACCGTCGACGCCTGCGTGGGGCGTATTGTCGCTGCTACCACTGCCGCCGGCACACGTCTTCTGCTCACCGCAGACCACGGCAATGCCGAACAAATGATCGATCCGGAAACAGGCGAACCGCATACCGCACACACCTGTAATCCTGTACCCCTTTTGTTGCTTGAAAAAGGAGAACCTGTTCTTCTTGAAGCAGGAAAACTTGCCGATATTGCTCCGACAATCTTGCATCTGTGGAATCAACCTTTGCCTGATGAAATGAGCGGCCTTCCTCTTACCGTAACACCGAAGGTTCTTCCATGAGCAAGCCTTTTGTCGATCCTGTCGCCCCAATGGGTATGGATGTTATTTTTACATATACCTGTCCTCATTGTGACGGCAAAAACTATTTGGTTTCACCACTTAAACCGGATTTGATTCGTTGTAACGGTTGTCGGCAACCATTCCCGATCATTCCTGTTGACGAACGCACGATTCATTATTTGTATTTAATGCTTAACAACGGCTGTGCCGCCGTCGATCCCGATTTTGTATAAGATATTTTTTCAAAGGGAATATTTTCAAAACAGCGGTTATCTTTTATGATACACTTTTTTGGCATAATCCCTTTGAAAAACAAAAAATTCCGCTCTGACGTTACATCGCCCCGAGAGCGATTTTGTTTAAAAAAATGAACACAAACAATTTTTGTTGAGGCCATCATGTTTCATTCTCTTGTGTATGGGCTTGTGTGCGTATTGTTTTTCGCTTTCCCGACAGAAAGTCAGGCGGTGAGTCAACGCTTTACCTTAAAACAAGCCGTCGAACACGCGCTTGAAGCCAATCCCAGTATTGAGGCAAAACTTTATGCCATTGAACGCGCCTCCATGGCGGTGAGAGAAGCCCAAAGTGCCTTTTTGCCCACAGCCACACTGACAGCCAACCTCAGTCAATTGGAAAACTCAGGCGGCGTCGGGAGTACCGAAGACTATTCCAACCAATCAAACAATATCGGTATCCGTCTTTCCTTGTCGCTTTTTGCCGGTTTTACCCATTTAAACACCGTGCAAAAAAACATGCTTTCAAAAGATATTGAAAAAGCCAACCACAACCAAGCACGCTTGGAATTGATCGGCAATATTCAATTGCAGTTTTTACAACTGCTTAAAGCCAGAGAAGATATGAAAACGGTGCAAGATTCCAAAACACGGATCGAAACCCAATTGCAGGCCGCCAACGCCTTTGTGAAAGTTGGTATGGCACCGTATCTGAACGTGCTGCAAAATGAAGTGGAAATGACACAGGTTAATCAACAAGAGATTCGTGTCTTGAATTCCATTCGTACCGCCGAAGTGATACTCAATACCTATTTGGGGTATAATGTTGATGAAAAAATTGACTACGTGGGTGATTTGAAAAGTTTTAACGGCGCGCTCGAATATGACGAAACCGAAGCCTTGAATATGGCACTCAATAACAGGCCTGATCTGATTATTGCACAAAAGAGTGTTGATGTGGCAATAGAACAAGCACAAATCACCGCAGGCAGTTATTTACCGCGAGTGAACATGTCTTTTGAAAATTCACGCGCACACAAAGGCTATACCGACGACGCGTATTTGGGGAGTAACTATACGCGGCGTTATTGGAGCGTCGGACTCAATTTTTCATGGGATATCTTTAATGGAGGGAGCACCACGTTTCGTTTGCTTGGCGAACGCAAAGCGCTTGCAGGATTGCGTAAAGAATATGAAAACGCCATGAATAACGCCAAAGCCGGTGTGATCGAATCGCTTTTGACAATCAACGCCGCCAGAGAATTGATTCTTGTTTCACGCAAAGGTGTTGAAGCCGCCACCGAAAGCTATGCCATGTCCAATAAACGCTACAACACACACACAGGCACCATCACAGAACTGCTCGACGCACAACTGCAACTGACACAAGCCGAAGAAAACTATAACAGTGCCGTCACAGAATACCATAGCGCACGGTCACGTTTTTTCTATAATATCGGCGTTGAAAATTTTGATTTGCAATAGATAAAACGAGCGTTTTTTCTTTTTTTTGAGGGATAATCACCACGAGGCGAGGGCTCCCAAAAACGCTCTTGTTTCCATGGTGCGATTCAAGCTGTTTTGAGAGTTTTTCACAAACGTTTATGTACACATCTTTTATTGAAGGACGTGCTTGTTTTGATGAGCGCGTCCTTTTTATAACGATTCAATCATCAAATTCAATCATTAAATAGATTTTATTTTACAACACGTTCAACGTTTTTGAAGGAAGAAGGCATGAGTGATTTTCGTTTGGCTTTGCGTTCGAGACGACCGATGCTTATTGACGGTGCTTTGGGTACTATGCTTCAGAGTCGCGGTCTTGGAGCTGGTGAAGCGCCTGAGCATTTTGCCTTGGCACGTCCTGAGGTTGTACAAGGTATTCACGCTGACTATATCCGTGCAGGGGCAGACGTTATTTTGACCTGTAGTTTTGGCGGTTCACGGTTTAAACTGCCTAAAGATATTCAAGAAACACTCGGTGTTGAAGGGTTTAACCGCCGCATGGCCGAAAATGCCTTGGCTGCTCGTCGCGACAGTGCGGGAGAGAACGGCGGACGTGATATTTTTATTTTGGGTGATTTGGGGCCTTGCGGACACTTTGTACAACCGTTGGGTGAGCTTGATCCACAAGAGCTTTATGCTGCGACGCGTGAACAAGTTCGTGGTCTTGTTGACGGCGGTGTGGATGGTCTATTTATTGAAACACAATTTGACCTGGCCGAAGCACGAATTATGGTTGCCGCGGTGCGTGCGGAAACGGCGTTGCCGTTGATGGTATCCATGACTTTTGAAAACGGTCTCAGTTTGACGGGAAGCGATCCCGAAACTTTTTTGGCGACCATGCGCAATATGGGTGTGGATGCGGTGGGGCTCAATTGCGGTGCGGGACCTGAAGAAATGTCGCCATTGGTTGATCGTTTGTTGGCGTGCAGCGATTTGCCTTTGGTGGTTGAACCCAATGCGGGCTTGCCTGAATTGATTGACGGTGAAACGTGTTTTCGTTTACCGCCGCAACCTTTTGCCGAACAAACCGCCGAGTTTATGCGTCGTGGTGTGCAGTTACTTGGGGGATGTTGCGGCACAACGCCCGAACATATTGCGGCATTGCGCCGTGCGGTTGACAATATCCAACCTGCCGATATGGGTAATAAGCCTTTGGGTATTACGTTGACCTCGCGCAGCCGTTTGGTACGCATCACGCAAGGCGAGCCGTTGTGTGTGATTGGTGAACGGATCAATCCCACGGGAAAAAAAGAATTGCAAGAAACGTTGCGTATGGGATCGTGTACGGCGGCGTTGCGCTTGGCAAAAGAGCAGTTGGCTTTGGGTGTGCCTGTTTTGGATGTGAATGTGGGTGCGCCGTTGGTTGATGAGGCTGTTATGTTGCCCAAGCTTGTCCGGTCGCTTGTTGAGCGTTTTCAGGAGCCTTTGGCGCTGGATTCGTCAAATACGACGGCCATTGCCGCGGCGTTACCGTGGTATCCGGGTTCGGCATTGATCAATTCCATAAGCGGTGAAGGCGGACGCGACGGTCAACCTGCGCCTTTTGAGGTGTTGGGGCCTTTGTGTAAGCAATGGGGTTCACCGTTTATTTTATTACCGCTTCAGGGCAAACGATTGCCGCTTTTGGCTTCTGAACGCATTGCGATCATTGAAAGCTTGTTACTCAAGGCTGAACAGATGGGCATTGCGCGGCATTTGATTATGGTTGATGCATTGGCGCTTTCTGTGGGTTCCAATGCCGAGGCAGGGCGTGAATGTTTGGCTACGTTGCGCTGGTGTGCGGCGCAAGGTTTACCAACGGTTTTGGGTTTATCGAACATTTCTTTTGGGTTGCCTGCGCGTGACTTGTTGAATACAACATTTTTGAGTATGGCGATGGGGGCAGGGCTGACGGCGTGCATTGCCAATCCTTCAAGCCAACGGTTGACTGAAGCGCGCATGGCCGGCGATGTCCTTTTGGGTCAAGATCCGGGTACAGAACGTTTTGTGGGATCTTTTGCTTCTTGGAGCCCTGCAACACCTTCGGAACGACAAATACAACATACACAATCGCTGAAAGCGACAACCGTTGCCGAAGCAGTATTGTGCGGCGATCGGGATGCCGTGGAAGAGCTTGTGGATAAAGAGCTGGCAGAAGGCATAGAGCCTTTTGCTTTGGTCAATCAACGCATGATTCCTGCAATTACGAACGTTGGTGAACGTTATGAACGCAGTGAAATTTTCTTGCCGCAGTTGTTGCGTTCTGCGGAGACGATGCGTGCGGCTTTTGAACGGGTTAAGCCGTTGCTTGAGGCGGCGGGGCAGAGCGAATCACGCCCTGTGATTGTTTTGGCGACCGTTGAAGGCGATATTCACGACATCGGTAAAAATATTGTGGCGTTGATGCTTGGCAATGCGGGGTACGAGCTTATTGATCTTGGTAAAGACGTGCGTGCAGAAACCATTGTGGACGCGGCAACAGAACATAAGGCGGCGTTGATTGGTCTATCGGCATTGATGACGACAACCATGGTGCGTATGGAAGATACGGTGACGTTGCTGGCTGAACGAGGTCTTTCAATTCCTGTCATGGTTGGCGGCGCGGTGTTGACCGATGGTTTTGCCAAAAGCATCGGTGCTCACTATAGCGCGGATGCGGTCGGTGCCGTCAAGCTGGCAAACACGCTTTTGGCTTAGAGCCCGGGGAACAAAGAAAACCATACGGCTTGACCATAGGCAACAGCCGCGTCGTTTGGCGGTAACGTGTTGTTAAAAAAGACCTGTAAACCGTGTTGTGTCAGTTTGTTATAAATATTTTCAAGTATGGTTTTGTTTTGAAAAACACCGCCGCTCAAGAGCACTGTTCGTGTTCCGCAGTCTTGAGCGGCTTGTAAAGTCAGTTGTACAAAACCTTCCGCAAGTCCCAAATGAAAACGGCGTGCCAAACGTGCTGTTGACACGCCTTCACACAATCCCTCTGTCAGTCCGCGCAACAAGCCCACACTGTCCAATTCCCACAAAGAATGTTCTTTGTGTATTGCCCATGGTAATGGCCTTGTTTCAGCGGTTTCTTGATGTTGTTCCAGACGAATCGCCGCTTGTCCTTCATAACTGATTCGTGGGCAAAGACCCAAAAAAGCTGACGCCGCATCAAAAAGTCGTCCACAACTCGATGTCATCGGCAACAGTCCCGATTCGTGTGCCACAAACACAGCTTCATTTAAGGCTTCATCCAAACGCGGGTCAACATCCTTAAAACATTCGGATCCACACGCAGGCAACGACAAATCATATATGCGTTGTACCGCACGAGCCATACGCCATGGCTCACGAATGGCTTTTTCACCGCCAAACAAGGGTAACGGGCGCAGGCGTCCATAACGATGAATGTCTATTGCCGTTGTGTTGTGTTCGTTTGTCTTTTTTTCTGTAGTGGCACGGCTGTCATTTGCCGTAATGACAAACACTTCACCGCCCCAAATTGTCCCATCTTCACCATACCCTGTGCCATCGAGTGTTAAGGCAACAAGAGGATATGACAGTTGTTGCTCATGCTGTTTCATGTGTTCACCGAGTACGGCGCAAAGATGTGCTTTATGGTGCTGTATGCGATATAATGGCAGGTCATGGCGTTTGGCTATGGCCTCGGCAAAACGTGTGGACACATAATCGGGATGTGCGTCACAAAGAACCGCTTGTGGTTGAACTTCCAACAACTTTTGTAAATGCTCAAGAGTTTCATAAAAAAAATCTGTTGTACGCGGGTGCGCAAGATCCCCGATATGTTGACTGACAAAAGCCTCATGCCCGCGAGTCAAACACAACACATTTTTCAAATCTGCGCCGCAAGCCAAAACACTTTTGATGTTTTTGTGTGACGGCGGTAACGGCAACGGACTCGGTGTGAATCCGCGAGCGCGTCGTATGAGCTGAGGCTGTTTATCAAGGACAACACGCAAAACAGTATCGTCTGCACGAATCAAAATGTCTCGATCATGCAACAAAAAGATATCGGCAAGATCCTTCAATGCCGATAACGCTTCACGATTGCCCAAACAAATGGGTTCGCCGCCGTGGTTGCCCGATGTCATAACCAATACCGCAGGTTGGCCGCTTTGTTCTGTAACAAGGTGTAAAAGACAATGATGTAAAGGTGTGTACGGAAGCATCACACCAAGGGTGTTTGTATCGGGGGCAAGTGTGTTTGGTAAGGGTGCGGTTGGTTCGGTTGTGTTGGCTGTCGGCGTGTCGGTATCTGTGGCAAGCATGTCTGAGGGGGTGTTGTCCCGACGTTGCAAAAGCACAATGGGTGCTTCGGGTGAGGTCAGTTGTTTGGCTTCTTCGGCATTGATAGAGACAAACCTTTTTGCTTCTTCAAGTGAAGCGACCATGATTGCCAAGGCTTTGTGCGGACGCTTTTTACGTTCACGCAGTGTCGCAACAGCTTTTGTATTTCGTGCGTCGCAGACCAAATGAAAACCGCCGAGGCCTTTTATTGCGGCAATGTGTCCGTCAGACAAGGCTTGTGCCAATGTTTGTAATGTGTCGGCTGCGGATTGATTTTCTGAATGCTTTACGGAACACGCAGAAGCGGTTTTTCCCGCAACAAGCCAAACTTTCGGTCCGCAAACAGGACAAGCGTTTGGTTGTGCGTGAAAACGGCGTTGTAAAGGATCGGCATACTCACGCGCACACTCGGGACAAAAGGGAAAACACGCCATAGAGGTTGTTTTTCGATCATAAGGTATGGAATGGGTGATCGTATACCGTGGGCCGCAGTCGGTACAGTTGATAAACGGATATAAATAGCGACGATCGGTAGGATCAAACAATTCTGCCTTGCATGACTCACACAAAGCCATATCCGGACTGACCAACACCGTATGCCCGTTGCCGCCTTGAGCACTGACTAAAATCTGAAACGCGTTTTCAGTGTTTTTCGGTTCGATCGCCTTGACCGACAACGAGGTCACAACGGCAAGCGGCGGTAAACAATGTTCCAAGCGCTGAAAAAAACGATGCATATTTTCTTCATGCCCTTGAACTTCTATGCAAACCCCCTCAGCAACATTGCCGACAAATCCGACAAGATCACAATCCACGGCTTCACGAAAAACAAAAGGTCGAAAACCAACCCCTTGTACTCTTCCTGTAATCATACATCGCTTGCGCAGAATCATAGGAAAACACCTTTTTGCAAGCAAAATAAAGATAAAAAATAGAATGATATGTACTTTTACATACACATAAAGGCTCATCGTATCGTTACGGGATGAGGCAAAGCGCAAAATAAGCCTGTGCCTCATCCCGTAACGATGATTTTCCAAATATTACATCTGCAATGCCGAAAAATCAGCAATATGATCCATATGTAGAGTGATGGCTTTCAATATGTTGAGACGGTTTTGACGCAGTGTGAGATCGTCACACATCACCATCACCTGATCAAACAATGCATCAACCAGCGGTCTCAACGCGGCAAGCGCTGTGAGTTGTGCCGTATAAGAATCGAAGGATTCGGGAAGTGTTTCCAAGGCCGCCGCGAGGGCTTTTTCTGCATCTTCTTGCAGCATTTCGGAAAGATAGCTTCCTGTGAGTTCCAACGCACCGCCTTGTTTGCGAATGATGTTGGAGACGCGTTTGAAGGTTTGTGCGGTTTGTGCAAAGTCTTCTGCCTGCGCGAAACGTTCCAAAGCCGCAAGGCGTTGTGCCGTATCCCATACTTGCATGGCGTCGACATTGGTGACGGCTTCAACCAGCAAGGTTTCGTGTCCTTGGCTCAAGAAAAGATTTTTCACTCGTGCGGTAAAAAATTCATGCAATTTGGCTAACGCGGCCGTCGGTTCGAGTTTCCATTTGCGCTCACCGTACAGTTCAAACGCCTTGGCAAACAATGTGGGCACATCAAGCAACAAACCTTTTTCAGCCATGATCCGTGCAATACCCAACACGGCACGGCGTAAGGCATACGGATCGGCTGTACCTGTCGGGATCATGCCTAAACCAAAACATCCTGCCAACGTGTCTGCTTTATCTGCCACCGAAAGCAAGGCACCGAGCAAAGAAGCCGGTACGGAAGAGTCGGGGCCGGCAGGAAGGTATTGTTCGCTCAAAGCCGTGGCAACCGCTTCGTTTTCATTGCGTTTTCTGGCATAAATACCGCCCATAATGCCTTGTAACGTATCAAATTCACCGACCATACTGGAAACCAGATCGGTTTTGGCAAGGAGGCCTGCTCGTGTGGCATCGGCGTTGTTTATTGTCAAAGGCGTGTTGTCTGCTGCACGAACCGATTCTGCCAGCCACGCCGTCAGTGTTGCCAAACGGCGGCTTTTGTCGCCCATGGAACCCAACGGTGCCAAGAAAATCACTGCATCAAGTTGTTTCGACCAGGCTTCAAACGAACTGTTTAAATCGGTTTTCCAGAAGAAGCGGGCGTCTTCCAAACGCGCACGCAAGACACGTTCCCAACCTGTTTTAACCTGTTCGGGATTGGTGGAGGAAAGATTTAAAACGGTTAAGAAATGGGGTAACAATGTACCGTTACTGTCTTCGACACCGAAGCTTTTTTGATGTGTTTCCATACTTGTGAGTAAAACTTCACGCGGTACTTCAAGAAAATAATCTTCGATGTCACCGAGCATGGGCACGGGGTGTTCACACAAACCTTGGACTTCGTCAAGCAAGCTTTCGTTCCACAGAATACGACCGCCGATTTGTCGAGCCAGTTTGTTTCCGCCTGTGATGATTTTTGAACGGCGATCTTCGGCTGCGCTTGTGATGCCGCCTTGAACCATGGTTAACGGATAGTCTTTTGGTGTTTGCAGTGAAAAAGGTCCCGGGCCGTGTTCGCGGTGTCCGTAGGTGTTTCGTCCGGCTTCCACCTTTGCGAAGGTAAACGGCACGACAAGTTCGTCCAACAAAGCCACAATCCAACGAATGGGACGCGGATAAGCAACGCCTTCACCGTCACCCCAACGCATTCTTTTGGCAAAAGGCAATGCACCGATGATTGTGGGGCATATTTCGGCAAGCACTTCCAATGCCGATGCACCGCCTTTTTGAACACGAGCGATGAGGTATTCGCCTTTATCTGTTTTTTGTGTTTCCAAATCATTGACAGACACACCGCTTGTTTTTGCAAAGCCTTCCGCGGCTTTTGTCGGTTTACCTTCTGCATCAAAGGCTATCCTGACAGGCGGTCCCGAAAGCACCTCTTCGCGCACGGGTTGTAATTCGTCTATTGCTTCAATCTGCAACACGGCACGGCGTGGCGTTGCACTGACACTCAAACCGTTGTAGCGTAAACCTGATTCGTCCAAACAACTCGTAAACCGCGCAAGAAGCTCTTGTTCCATGCCGAGCAAAAAACGTGCGGGCAATTCTTCAGTACCTATTTCAAGCAAAAAAGTGGCCATTCTATTTTCCTTTCTTGAATACGCCAAAAGGGTGTTTTTTCAATCATGCATGCTGTTATGAAGACGTCTTTGGCAACATGGGATATTGGAGATCTTCACGTTGTTTGGCGTATAAATGCGCAACACCCGAAGCCAGAGCGCGGACGCGTGCGATATAGCCTGTGCGTTCGGTGATTGAAATGGCGCCGCGAGCGTCGAGCAGGTTGAACGTGTGTGAGCATTTCAAACAATAATCATATGCAGGCCAAAGCAAACCGAGTTCAACCAAGCGTGTGCATTCTGCTTCAAAGTCATTGAAGTGTGCGAGGTGCATGGCGGCGTTGCTTTCTTCAAAATTGTAGCGTGATTGTTCGACTTCATTTTGATGATAGAATTGTCCGTAGGTGACGTGTTCGTTCCACATCAAATCATAGACAGAGTCTTTGCCTTGCAGATACATAACCAAACGTTCAAGGCCGTAGGTTAATTCAACACTGATCGGCGTCAAGTCGATACCGCCGACTTGTTGGAAGTAGGTGAATTGCGTCACTTCCATGCCGTTCAGCCACACTTCCCAACCAAGTCCCCACGCGCCCAATGTCGGTGATTCCCAATCGTCTTCAACAAAGCGGATGTCGTGTTCGGCGGGATTGATGCCCAAATGGCGTAAGCTGTCGAGATACAAGTCTTGGATATTGTCCGGAGAAGGTTTGAGAATGACTTGGAATTGAAAGTAGTGTTGCAGTCGGTTTGGGTTTTCCCCGTAACGTCCGTCTGTGGGGCGGCGTGACGGTTCCACATAGGCCACATTCCATGGTTCCGGACCGATCACGCGTAAAAACGTGGAAGGGTTAAACGTTCCCGCACCACACTCAATATCAAAAGGCTGAGCAATAACACAACCTTGCTTCGCCCAATACGACTGCAAAGTAAGGATGACATCCTGAAAATACATACTTCCTCCAAAAATAAATCATTCAACCCAAAAAGAGATCATTCAACAGCGTGTTTTGTCTTCTCTTTGTAAAGACCATGCCTCATGAGGCGACGTCTTTGTTTTTCAAGACCACACCGCATGAGGCAACCTTTTTTCTCATTGTACAGCTCACGCACCATAAAGCGAACACTACGCACAGGCGTGGTTTTATCGAACAGAATAAAAAAACGTCTCAATCATGTGTTTTGAGCAATAATCAATTCGACTTCATCGACAGAAAGTCCGAGTTCGCGTGCGATTTGTGCCGTATCTTTTCCTTTACGGCGGTTATTGAGAATCAATTCGCGTAAGAATTGCGGTGAACGCAAAATGCCTTCTGCTTGATCAAGCAGGCGTCTCAGTTGTTCGGCGCGTTCTTCAAGACGTGCATTGAGCACTGTCAGTTGTTCTTGACGTTGCGCAAAAGAACCGACAAGTTCTTGTTCCAATTCGGCATTGGCATAAATGCGATGCAACACTTTGGTTTGATTTTCTTGCAGTTGCATTAACAATTCTTCCGAACGGCGCAAACGCATGAAAAAGGTAAAAACTAAGAAAATAAGTCCTATTTCCGCAATAGTCAGCACAACAATAATCCACAGTGACAAGGTCATGATCTTAAACAGTCCGATTCAAAAAATGTCCCACAAAAGGATCCGAAATGGATTCAGGACGTGCATCTTCGTCGTCCTGCCTTTTTTTGCGTTCTCCTGTCGGGTTTTCTCCGGCAAACGCGTTACCTCCGCCGTCACTGTCTGCTTTGATGTTTGCCGATGCGTTGCCGGCATCTGTTTTTTGGATTTGTTGAGATTGCTCGCGCAACATGGCACCGGTCATGGCAGTTGCCATGGCTTGCGCCGTTTCGGCTTGTGTGGCCTGCATGGTGGTCATTTGAGCGTTTGGCCCAAATTGTTGGGCAAGCATCAGGGGTAGCGTCGGGGTAATAGCCATGGCGCCCTCCTATGGATTGCTTGTGTTGTTACAGAAAGTCTGTACAAGTCGTATGCCAAAAAATCTTCTCATCAACGCATTATGAACGTGTGTTTATCGATGAAAAATTTCAACAATGTTGAATGTCTCATCATCACGTGTTGTTTTGTCAGCTTATGCAAAAAAGGACTGCCTTTCAAGAGGGAGAGGCACCGGTTATTCAGAAAAAAGTGTTTTTGGCGGATAATAAAAATCAAGGATTTGTTTTTAAACGTGTGTTATGTCGTTTTTATATAGTCATGTTATTGTTAGGGAGGATATATGCATATTTGTTTATTGGGCGGTACGGGGTTTGTCGGGACAGCCTTGACTCATCGGCTTGTGAGTCAAGGCTATACGGTTACACGAACTGTAAGGCGTTTGTCGAATGAGACAAAGCCTGTTTTTGAATCGCCGTTGTTCCGTGATGTTGTTTGGGACGGACACAATGCCGAAACATTACAGCCACTGTTAACGGATGTTGATGTGATTATCAATTTGATTGGTGCAAACATTGGATCAAAACGTTGGACACCATCACGAAAGCAGGCCATCGTGCAAAGTCGAGTGCGTTCTGCAACAGCAGTGTGTACGGCTTTGCGGCTTCTTGCGGAGACGGGTCAGATTCGTCCGCACACGTTGATTCATGCATCGGCTGTGGGGTATTACGGCGTATGGGAAAACACAGAGGACGCACCGCTTTGCACAGAAGACAGCGTGCAAGGGGAAGGTTTTTTGGCTGAGGTGTGCGAACAATGGGAAACGGCGCACCGTGGTGCGGAAGAATTTGGTTTACGGCGTTGTGTTTTACGTTTTGCGCCTATTTTGGGACAAGGTGCAGATGGCAAGGTCGGTGGTTTTTTACAGCAAATGATATTGCCGTTCAAGGCGTTTGTCGGCGGTGTTGTCGGTACGGGGGCGCAACCGTTTGCTTGGGTTCACCTCAATGACGTGCTTGAAGTGATTGTTTTGCTTTTAGAACGCAATACCTTGCACGGGGTGTTTAATGTGGTCGCTCCACAAGACGCCGATAACCCGACAACAGCACGGGTATTGGCAAAAACATTGGGAATGGTATTGCATCGTCCGACGTTTGTTCCCATGCCCGCGCCGTTGTTGCGAGTGCTTTTGGGAGAAATGGCTGATGAATTGCTGCTTGCGGGGCAACGTGTTGCACCGACACGATTACAAGAAGCAGGGTATATTTTTCGATTCACTGCTTTGGAAGAGGCGTTATCAGTAACGATACAAACCAATTAAGTCCTATTTCTAAATACAATTTTTTATCAAAAAAAATATATTCTCTACTTTAATACTCTGTAAAGACTAAAAAAGTTTTTTTTGGGTGGAAAAGGCTCTCAGAACAGCGTATCCCCCGCACTCAAATCACGACCACGTTCTCTTTATAATAACAAAAAGTTTTCGTCGTGATACGAGGCCGTACCACTTTGAGTGTGGGGAAATAGAGGCATGAGCTCACGGGTGATCCGGGGGCTTCGCTAAGCGATGTTTTCCAAGAAAAAAGAAGATATAACAACACGTGGCGGAATAAAGCTTCTCTCTGAGAGGAAGGCTTTGTTCCCTTCTTTTTTTCTTGACAATCAAAGAAAACAGGTTATTGCGATGTTGTGTATTGTTAAAATATTTTCATCAATCACGGCAAAGTGTGCGATGAACGATGTTGACGACAATCTCCGAAAAAATAGACATGATTGGCATGTCGCGTTTTTTCGGCAACGCGTATCATGTAGAAGAGATTGAGGCTACAGGAATGAAGAAAGACGTACTGTTGGCGTTGCAATCGTTGAGTAAGGAAGCGCGTCGGCTTCTTGTACAAATGATTGCTGAAATCGGTGTAGGCCATGTTGGTGGCTCCCTTTCGATCATCGAAGCACTGGTGTATTTGTATTATAAAGAATTACGAGTACGTCCTGAAGAACCACGATGGAGTGATCGGGATCGTTTTATTTTGTCTAAAGGACATGCCGGGCCTGCGCTGTATGCGCTTTTGGCCATGAAAGGCTATTTTGATAAAGAAACGTTGCGTACACTCAACCAATCGGGAACAACCTTGCCGAGTCATTGTGACATGAACTTGACCACAGGCATTGACATGACCGCAGGATCGTTGGGACAAGGTTTGTCGGCAGCTGTGGGTATGGCCTTGGCTGCACGGATGGATAAAAAAGATTACCGTGTATATTGTATTGTCGGTGACGGCGAAAGCCAAGAAGGTCAAGTTTGGGAAGCGGCCATGTATGCCGGTAGCCAAGAATTGGACAACCTTGTGTTGCTTGTCGACGACAACGGTATGCAAATCGACGGCTATACAGACGAACTGAATACTGTCAGGCCGTTAGATAAACGTTTGGCTGCTTTCGGCTGGGCAACCATGACTATTGACGGGCATAATTTTGAAGAGCTTGAAAGCGCGTTGAATCATTGTCGTACAATCAAAAAACGTCCTTCTGCAATAATAATGAACACTGTCAAAGGCAAAGGTCTTTCACTTGCCGAAGGTAAAGTTTCCTCGCACAATATGCCGTTTTCTGCCGCAGACCTCACTGCCGCTCTTAAAGAATTGGAATAAGGATTATCGTCATGCTTGAATCACAAGAAATGCGTGCAGTGTATAGTGAAACATTGGTTGCGTTGGCTAAAGACGATTTGCGTATCGTCGATATAGAGGCCGATCTTTCTGCGGCACACGCTACCAAAGCGTTCAAATTGGCCTATCCCGAACGCGCTTTGAACGTGGGCATTGCAGAAGCAAACATGCTTGGTGTTGCGGCAGGTTTGGCGGCGTGTGGAAAGATTCCGTTTGTGCATTCGTTTGGGACATTTGCTTCGCGGCGCTGTTTTGATCAGATTGCCATTTCTGTGTGTTATGCTGATCTTGCGGTGAAGATTGTTGGTTCTGATCCAGGGCTCAGCGCGGAACTCAATGGCGGAACACATATGGCCTTGGAAGATGTGGGCATTTTACGAACATTACCGCGAATCACTATTTTTGAACCGACGGATTCGATTCAGCTTCGCAAAGCGTTGCCTGCAATTGTTGCACATAACGGCCCTGTATATATTCGTTTATTCCGTCGTAAAGTTGAACAAATTTTTACCGAAGACTATACGTTTACCTGGGGTAAGGCCGACCGCCTGCGTGAAGGGACAGACGTCACATTGATTGCTTCGGGTCTTTGTGTGCAATACGCACTGGAAGCGGCTGTATTGTTGCAACAAGAAAATATCTCTGCCCGAGTCCTTAATATGCATACCGTAAAACCCTTGGACGCCGAAGCGGTGATTTCTGCGGCTCAAGAAACAGGCGCCTTGGTGACAGCCGAAAATCATAATATTATCGGCGGGCTTGGCAGTGCTGTAGCTGAAGTTTTGGCAGAACATTGCCCAACACCGCTTGAACGGATAGGCATTCGCGATTGTTGCGGAGAAGTCGGAAAACTTCCATACTTGCTTGAAAAATTTGCAATGACAGCAAAAGACATCGCTGCGGCTGCGAGTAAAGCCGTCAGCAGAAAA
>CAYJFB010000015.1:0-60427 GCA_964369685.1 uncultured Desulfovibrionaceae bacterium
ATGTTTGCCATCATCGCGACGTGAAAATGGGCGCCGCCGCCGTTTTCTAAAGAGAAAAAGCCGCATTCATCAAGATATGGACCGATTTGACGATCTTCGGCCAAGCGAAAACGATTGCTTGTGTTAGATTGGGTGCTATCGCGTGCTGTGGTGTCTGTAAAATGAATGTAGTTCGAATCACGCACAACATCGAGTAACGCCTGCCGATCCCCGCGAGGATACACAGATTGTGTGCGTTTTATATTTTTTGCAATGCTCGGTAAGACCACTTCATCGCGCGGTAAACGCGGTGTGCATTTACTGCGATAGACATCACGTTGAATATGTGGATTATAGCCTTTTGCAGAAATTTCCGCGACCAAACGTGCCAACCGTTCACTTTCCGGCGCCAAATCTTCATAGCGCATCAATTCCGGTGATTCGGCTACAAACGTGGTTGTGATATCCCCACTGCGGAATCGAGGGTGTTGGACGATTTGACGATAATACGGAATGGTGGTTTTGATTCCGCCAATGACATATTCACTCAACGCACGATCCATGATCCCCAGCATTTTATGCCAGTCGGGAGCAAAAGCGATCAACAAGGCACCCGCAGAATCATAATTTGAAGGAAACTCATAGCCTGCGCCAATGTTGGAGTCCACACGCACCCCGGGACCGCCCGGAGACAAATAACGGGTAATTAAACCGGAATTTGGACTGAAATTTTCTTGAGGATCTTCGCAGTTGATCCGCACTTGCATGGCCGAGTGTGTCGGCTTGGTTGTGTTCTCGCGCAGGCGCAATTCCGCACCAAAAGCGACAGCAATTTGTTCTTCAACAAGGTCAATACCGTAACGGCATTCAGTAATACCGTGCTCAACTTGCAAACGAGTGTTGACTTCGATCAGATACGGTTCGCCACTTTGGGTAACCAAAAATTCAACTGTTGCCAACGAATAATAGCCGACGCCCTGTACCAATTTACGTGCATAGTCTTTAAGACGATCACGCAATTCAGGAGTCATCCCCGTCCACGGTGAAGGTGTCAGTTCGACCAATTTTTGGTTATTCCGTTGTACGGAACAGTCGCGTTCGTCAAAGGCAAACACGTTGCCGTGCATGTCGGCGATGACCTGAATTTCAATATGGCGTACGTTTTCAAGATATTTTTCCACAAAAAGTCGTGGATTGCCAAATGAAGCCTGTGCCATGGTTGAGGCTTTAAAAAAGGCGTCTTCAAGTTCTTCCATATCACGCACAAGGAATATACCGCGTCCGCCGCCGCCACCTTCGGCTTTGAGCATGATCGGCAAACCGATTTCTTGTGCAAGTTGTCTGGCCAAGGGAATATCCACAGCACCTTCAGAGCCGGGAACTGTAGGAACATCAAGAGATTTCGCAATATTACGAACTTGAACTTTATTGCCGAGCAAATTCATTGTTTTGGCAGTAGAACCAATAAATGTAATGCCCGCAGCCGCACATTTTTGAGGAAAAACTTCGTCCTCAGAAGCAAAACCCCATCCCGGATGGATGGCAATAATTCCACGCTGTTTTGCTTTGGCAATAATCAAATCGACATCAAGATATGCACGGGGATCGGCACCCAGTTGCAACAGTTCTTGTGCGGCAGACGCAGCCGGAGAAGCCGTATCAATATCCGTCGCCGTGATGACCGGAATGGCATCAAAGCGTTCTCGAATGGCACGACAAATACGTCGTGCAGGGATAACACGGTTAGCCACAAGGATGGGTTTTCCGCGAACTTCGTCCAGAACCTGCTCAAATGTTTTGATGCTCATCAAAAGCCCTCTATTTCTGGTTTGGTGACCATTCCTGAATGGGTCAATATAATCGATTAAAGATATTACAACAAAAACAACGAATTATTTCATAACAATACACTGCAGGGATCTTTAATCATAAAACGTTTTAATCTTTAAAGTCTATCCCTGTTGAGTCAAATCCAAAGCGCAACGTAGCAGAAAGACTGCTCATTAACAAGGCTTCGTATCTCTCTTTTTCTCAACGGAATGTTGAGCAACGTGTTTCAAGAGGCTATCCTATAATTATGGATCTTTCTGTTGTTTTACGGTTATCATGATCCCTAAGAAAGGTATGTATTCTATGACGCTTCTGAAACCAAAAGCCTATTGTCTGTCATGACATAGCATATGTTTAAAAAAAAGAAAATATTTTCTGTATCTTGCGTATGACAAAAAGATATTCTCATTATAATATGTTTTTTTTGTTGTTATACTTTTTATAAAATACTTTTGGTGCGTTTAATATTCTTTTTATGCTTCTTTAAATATAATTTATGATTATTCTTGCTAAAAAAAATGAATACTGATAGCATTATTTTATCTAGCATAAAAAGTGTTTTGTACTTTGTACTATAGATTAAAGACATATCACCTTGATTATTCGGCTTGATTCTTTCATTTCACCGTATCAATTTATGGAGGTCTTAAACATGTCTGATAAAAAACTCACGTTTGCCAATGGCGCGCCTGTTCCCAACAATAACCACGCATTGACCGCAGGTCCTCGTGGTCCGTTGCTCATGCAAGATATATGGTTTTTAGAAAAATTGGCACATTTTGACCGTGAAGTCTTACCCGAACGCCGTATGCACGCCAAAGGATCCGGAGCACACGGCACATTTGTGGTGACACACGATATTACGCAATATACAAAAGCCGCGATCTTTTCAGAAATAGGGAAAAAAACAGAAATGTTTGCGCGTTTTTCATCGGTTGCCGGAGAACGAGGTGCTGCCGACGCAGAACGTGATATTCGTGGCTTTGCACTCAAATTTTATACAGAACAGGGCAACTGGGACATGGTGGGCAACAACACACCGGTCTTTTTTTTACGGGATCCTTTGAAATTTCCCGATCTCAACCATGTCGTCAAACGCGATCCCCGCACAAATATGCGCAGTGCCCAAGCAAATTGGGACTTCTGGACGCTGTTGCCGGAAGCCTTGCATCAAGTCACAATCACCATGAGTGATCGAGGTATCCCTGCAGGCTACAGACACATGCATGGTTTTGGCTCACACACATTCAGCTTTATTAATGCAAAAAATGAACGTTTCTGGGTAAAATTCCATTTCAGATCACAACAAGGCATTAAAAATCTCACCGATCAAGAAGCCGCAGACATCATAGCCAACGATCGTGAAAGCTTCCAACGTGATTTGTATGAAAGTATCGAACGCGGCGACTTCCCACGTTGGACATTGTTTGTACAAATTATGCCTGAAAAAGAAGCTGACACTGTGCCTTATCATCCTTTTGACTTAACAAAAGTGTGGCCGCACGGAGACTATCCATTGATTGAGGTGGGTTATTTTGAACTCAATCGTAACCCGGAAAACTATTTTGCCGAAGTGGAACAAGCCGCCTTTAATCCTGCCAATATTGTTCCGGGAATCAGTTTTTCACCTGACAAAATGCTCCAAGGACGTTTATTTTCCTATGGTGATGCACAACGCTACCGTTTGGGTGTAAACCATGGACTCATTCCTATCAATCGTCCTCGTTGCCCCTTCCATAGTTATCACCGCGACGGCTTGATGCGTACAGACGGCAATCTCGGATCAACCATCCCTTATGAACCAAACAGTCATGGCGAATGGCAAGAACAACCCGATACACAAGAACCACCTCTTGCCATCAATGGCGATGCCGATCGATATAATTATACCTGCGACGATAACGATTACTACGATCAACCGCGAGCACTGTTCCTTCTTATGAATGATGAACAAAAAAAAGTGCTTTTTGAAAACACCGCACGCGCAATGACAGGCACAAGCCCTGAAGTCAAAAAACGGCATATTCAAAATTGTTTCAAAGCACATCCCGATTATGGGCGTGGCGTTGCTACGGCTCTGGGATTGGATATCGAATAAACATTGTTTTTCTGAGAACAAACAGAGAGAGTGTCAAGGCAAGGGCCTTTTTAACTCTCTCTGTTTCAAGTTTCACGAGCTTTTTCAGCGATATATATTGCTGTACACACTCCCTCAAAACCCGTTCACCATTCTAAATATAACATTCTTTAATCTAAAGGCGTTCTGTCACAACAACAGAACGCCTTTTTCTTTGTTTGATAAACAGTGAATGACCTTCACTCAGAAACAAGTCTACATTTGATTATTTGCAAAGAGCCAGTAAAATACCTGCAGCCACAGCAGAACCAATCACTCCCGAAACATTGGGTCCCATGGCATGCATCAATAAAAAATTGCTGTCATTTGCTTCAAGGCCAACCTTGTTCACCACACGAGCCGCCATAGGCACGGCAGACACACCCGCGGCTCCAATGAGTGGATTGACCGGGGTTTTGGAAAAACGATTCATGATTTTTGCACAAACGACTCCCATTGCCGTGGCAAAAATAAAAGCCAACAGTCCCAAACCAATGATGTATAAAGTTTGTACCGTCAAAAATTGATTGGCTTGTAATTTTGATCCCACAGCCAATCCCAGTAAAATAGTTACAATATTAATAAATTCATTTTGTAAGCAATTGGCCAAACGATTGACGACACCACTTTCTTTAACCAAATTGCCAAACGTCAATGCGCCGATAAGCGGACACGCATCAGGTAACAGCAAGACACACAATCCAAGCACCAACAAAGGAAAAATGATTTTTTCACGGCGTGATACAGGACGAAGTTGCTTCATAGGGATACTGCGTTCTTCAGAGGTGGTCAAAGCACGCATAATGGGAGGTTGAATAACAGGTACCAAAGCCATATAGGAATACGCCGCCACAGCAATGGCGCCAAGGAGATCTGGTGCCAAACGCGAAGTGACAAAAATAGACGTGGGACCGTCGGCACCGCCAATGATGCCGATAGAGGCCGCCTCAGGCAAATTGAATCCCAAAAAAATTGCTAAAATGAGTGTAGAAAAAATACCAAATTGTGCAGCTGCACCGAGCAACGCGGTTTTAGGGTTTGCAATGAGTGGTCCAAAATCCGTCATAGCACCGACACCCATAAAAATAAACAAAGGAAATAATCCATTGGATATGCCTACAGAATAAATGAGACCAAGAAATCCATTGGGACCTGCAATTTCTGCAACAGGAATATTGGCTAAAAAACCACCAAACGCAATAGGAATAAGCAAGAGTGGTTCAAATTGTTTTTTGATTCCCAACCACAAAAGAAAAAGACAGACCACAAGCATGATCGGGGATCCAAACATAGATAATAATTGTGACACGCCAGAAAGATTTTCAGGGGCAGGTTGAATGAAATTGGCAATACCCGTAGCCTGCCAAAGGGCGTTGAGGCTTGAGAAAGCCATGTCCGTTCCGTGCATACCGACATCGGTTGTTGCGCTCATACGTTTTCTCCTGACAAACGGATATAGAATGCTCTCCAATAAGGTTCCTGTGCATTCACCTGGTCGAGAGCTCTCTTTTGATGACGTGTACTCAAGCAACAATGGTAGCAAGTACTTGACCGACTTGAACCTGATGTCCAACCTCTATATTGAGCGTATCAAGTGTTCCCGCAACCGATGCTTTAATGTCTATCTCCATTTTCATAGATTCAAGAACAAACAATGTGTCCCCTTCAGCAACACGACTTTTGGGAGCAACCAGTACTTTCAAAACATTACCCGGAAGGGCTGCTTTGATTTCTGTACGTTCGCTATTGGTTGTTAACTGGGACACGGAAGCGCTTTCAGCATGTTGAGCTTGCACGTTCACATCATAGCGCCGCCCATTGACCATGGCTGTGCCACCGTCAAATTGAACAACAAAACGTTTACCTTCAACCTGAACGACATAATTATCGGCAGGAGAAGAGGCTGTTTTTTCTGCCGATTGTGTTTTAGGTTGTTCGTTGCTTAATTCGTTGGCAGGTTCAATTTTCCGAACCATAGCTTGTGCTTTACCCTGTAAAAAGAGAATACCTTTACTTTCGCAGGTCGCTGCAATCATGATATTTTCTTCAGTAACGGGCAAATTGGCTTCTTCCAAAGCCTTCGTGGCTACAGCGATACCGAGTTTGGGATTTTCGTCATTGATTTCACGAGGATTTCTGGTTGTCGGCTCTTTACCGAGTTGCTCTGTGGCAATACGCATGATTTCAGAATCCGGCGAACATGGAGTTTTACCAAAATAGCCCAACACCATCTTACCATACCCGTCGGCTATTTTTTTCCAATCGCCAAACATAACATTATTGAACGCTTGTTGAAAATAAAATTGAGAAACAGGTGTCACTGAAGTGCCATATCCACCTTTTTCTACGACTTCGCGCATAGCCATAACAATCTGTGGGTATTTGTCCAAGATTCCGTTATCACGCAACATTTGTGTATTTGCCGTGAGTGCTCCGCCGGGTACGGGTGAAAAAACGATTTCAGGATTAACCATATAGGCTTCAGGCGGCATAAAATATGTACTCAAGCAGTCTTTAAGAACACTTTCTGCCACGAGTAATTTGTCAATATCATATCCGAGATCATACGGTGTATCTTTCAACGCATGCCACATAGTGATGTGATCAGGCTGGCATGTGCCGCCGGATAACGGCGCCATAGCCAAATCAATACCGTCTGCCCCTCCGTCAAGCGCGGCTTTATAGGCTAAAACACTGATGCCTGCAGTTTCATGTGAATGAAAACGGATAGGAATATCATGACCAAGTAACGCTCTGGCAGCTTTGATGGTTTCATATACTGTATTTGGCGTGGCAGTACCTGAAGCATCTTTAAAGGCCACGCTGTCAAAAGGCACACCGCTGTCAAGAATGGCGCGTAAGGTTTTCATATAGAAAGCAGGTGTGTGCGCGTCTGTACAGCCGCAACCGGATGATAAAGCCATCATGGTGACAACAATTTCATGACGCAATCCTGCATTTTTTATACAATGTCCTGAAAAAATAAGATTTTCGACATCATTGAGGGCATCAAAGTTGCGAATGGTCGTGATGCCGTGTTTGGCAAACATTCTTGCGTGTAAATCAATGATGTCAGAGGACTGGGAAACAAGACCAACCACATTGACGCCGCGAGCCAAAGATTGCAAATTAATATCGGGGCCGACTGTGGCACGAACAGCATCCATATTATCAAAAGGATTTTCGTTATTATAAAAAGCCATAGATTGAAACAGCGCGCCGCCGGCGGTTTCAAAATGAGTGATTCCCGCTTCTTTGGCAGCTTCAAGAGCCGGTAAATAATCTTTGGTAAAAACTCGTGCCCCAAGGCATGACTGAAATCCGTCTCTGAACGATGTATCCATCACACTGATACGTTTTGTCTTCATGACGACTTTTCCTTGTATTCGGTTCAATATTCGGTTCATTCCAGCGGACTGTATTGTATAAAACATATTCAGCCCCCTTAAAACACTTTTGATACCGTCACTCTTTGTCTATAAGTATTTTGATTGTTCCCCCTTTGAATCCAATACACTGCAAAACGTTTTCATTGATTATATGATCAATAAGAACGAAAAGTGTATTGCTCAACACTTTCTTAACCTATTGTAATTAATATAATTATACCTAAAATAATATTTTGTCAATACTAAAAAGTTGTATTGTATGCAAAACTAAAAAAAGAACTGTATTTTTTTATTGATAGTTGATATTTACAAGATTTTTATTTTTAAAAAATATATTATATTATACGAATGCATTCGTATAATATATCTAACTTGCAAAAACGAGAAATAAAATAAAAAATTTTTTCATCATTTATTTTGTGAAAGTAAAATTTTTTCTATCTTTATATTTTTACTATTCAATAAAACCACAATCAAACATTTTGCACATCAAAAGATGACGAATATCTATATGATTATTATATCAAAACAAGACAACTTTTTGCTTATTCTTGTGTCACAAAACATTATTCATTGAAGATTTGTATATTTTCTGTACAACTAAAAACAAGATTATTTAAGCTTCGGTTGTTTGATAGACCATCTCTATAAAACAATACAAAACGATGACTATTTATTTTAATAACCAGGCTATTTATTTATATATTTTTTACCTTATTTACATTTTATATACGATATGGTTGCTATTTTTTGTGAAGAGTACCATACTCTAAGCGTGTTGTTTTACCACGTTATGATATTTAAACGAACCTTTGATTGATGGCTGTATTGACTTGTTTTATCTTTAAAAACTGCCTTAAGAGCGGTATGGATGGAGAAAGCATTATGAAACTTATGTCAAAAGTTATGTTACTTATTGGAACTATTGTCTGTCTGCTTGTTGTGGCTTTATGTTTTGAAGGAGATAGAGTGTTACTTGATTTTGCCAATACGACAGCTCAAAATCGTTTGGATCGTGCAGCAAAAAGCATGAAAAAAGAAGTAGATAGCCTAAAAATCTCACAAACTCTATTGGGAAAAAGTATAGCAACAAACACAACACTCATTGATGCTCTCTATTCAGAAAATACGCAACCATTACAAAATATTATAAAAAATCTTCTTTTTCCCGGTACAATTGAAATAATCAATATATACAATGCGCAAGGGAAACCCCTTGCTACAACTCAAACAGAAAATATACAACATATGGATAACAATATTCAATTGCTCGTGTTAAACAATATACTTAAAACAGGACAAGATATTACAGGATTTGTACCAACATCGCCTTCTGAAGTAGCACTTATTTATGGTATACCACTCAGAAAAGAAAATAATATTGTGGGTGCCGTTGTTGTTGGAAGTACAATCAGTGACGGAAATTTTGTCAACGACTTTAAAACTATTTATGATGTTGAATGTACTCTTTTTCTTGATGACACTCGTATAAGTACAACTATTTTGCGTAATGGAAAACCTTTTGTAGGTACACCACTAAATAATCCGACAATTTATGACGCTGTGATGAACAAAGGTCAAAGTGTAACAACAACAAACATCATTGGTGGAGAAAATTATGATACGGTGTATTGGCCATGGAAAGATCCTACAGGTAAAAATGCCGGTATTTTATTTGTCGGTATTTCGCGTGAAGAAATTGCACAAACGCAAAAGAATATTCTCTTTGCATTTATTGTATCCGGATTTATTTTAATTTTATTATCTATTCCTGTAGGCTATATTTTTACTCGTGCCATTGTACGTCCATTGCAGCAAACCATTGCCTATGCCGAAGATGTGGCTCAAGGTGATTTTTCAAAAACTCTTGCCGTAACATCAAAAGATGAGATAGGCACCATGGAGCAAGCACTCAACACCATGGTCGGACAAATTAAAGAGCGTTTGGGGTTTGCACAAAGTATCATGCACGGCATAGCCATGCCTTTTGTCGTTGTCGATATTAATGGCCACATTACATATTTAAATCAATATTTTTTGGATTATTGGGGCATTGAAGGCACACCGCAATCACATTATAATAAAGTCCTCGGAGAACTTTTACACAATAATGCCAATAAAAAAACACCGATTGATCAAGCTATACACGATCGTATAGTTATAACAAATCTTTCTACCATTCAAATTAATGCATTAGGTGAAAAAAAATATATACGAGTCAACGCTTCACCGCTGTGGGATTTGGATAACAATCCTATCGGTGCATGCATGTTATTGATTGATGAGACGGAAAAAAATACATACCAATCAAGAGTGCTGGCATTGAATACACGGATTGAAATATCTGTAGCCAATGCACACAATATTTATTTACAACAAACAGAATCATATAAAAATCTTGAGGGACATCTGGGTAAAACTTCACAAATGGCCGGTGAGCAATATGAAGCCGCAGAAGCCGCTGTCGGCAATTTTTCAGAAATTAATCAAAATCTTAATGCTTTGGCAGACAATGCACTACAAACATCAAATAATACCATGAGCTCTCAGAAAGAAGCTCAAAACGGTCATGCAATTGTTGCTGAAACGGTAGAATGCATTACACAAGTTGCTGAATACAGCCATCGTACAGCCAAAAGTATGGAAAATTTGGGTAACAGCGCAGTAAATATCACAAAAATTGTTGAGTTAATTAAAGATATTGCCGATCAAACAAATCTGTTAGCTTTGAATGCGGCCATTGAAGCCGCTCGAGCCGGTGAAGCAGGACGAGGTTTTGCTGTTGTTGCAGATGAAGTGCGTAAATTGGCAGAAAAAACCATGCACGCCACCAATGAAGTAAACAACACCGTTTCTGAATTACAAGCTGAAGTGAAGCAGAGCATTGCACAAACCAACGAAATGGTAACGTTGACAGACACTTCAACAAAACTCGCACAAAAATCCGGTGAAACCTTACAAAATATTGTTAACATTGCCGAACAAACAGTAACGGATGTTTCTTCAATGGCAACAGATATTACTCAAGAGTCTGCATCGGGTGCACATGTTGTGGCATCTATGGAAAAGATACGTTCCATGGCGAACCAGTCTATGGAAAATATGCGAGAATCACATGATTTTGTACATAACCTTACACTGTTGTCAGAGAAAGTGAAAAGCCTTATTGAGACATTGAATAACGACAGACGCATCAAAGATCGTATTTATATGGATTTACCATATTTTCTTGATTTACAAGATTCACAATTAGGTACTCTATCATGCCGACTGTTGGATCTCAGCTTGGAAGGCATGCATCTTGAATTACAAGCATCGGTGAATGATGATCATTTTATAGGTAAAAAAATAACTCTTTACGCGACTCAAGAACCGTTGGCTTCTGTCATTACCGGACGTCAAGCGACGATACGTTGGAAAAAAGACGCTTTATTCGGTTTACTTTTTGACAAACCGCTGAATAACACATTGACAGAATTGAGTGTACTCATGTTTAACTCACAAGACGCATGGCCTTCAGCTTAAAACTGTTTGAAATGACTTTTTTCAATCTCTATGAGACGAAGCATTGCCTCGGCCTCCCCCCACACCCCGTGGGGTAATACATTTGATACTCTCTACTCTTATATTAAACTGATTTTCTATCTTCATAAAACGTGTACATATAAAAGTCCCTCCCCCTTTATGAAGGGAGAGGGACTGATGGACGGAGAGAACCTCGTAAAGCTCCCATTCTCATAAATCACAATAAAAAGATCTTTAACGTTTCAGCAAGGCAGCCAACTCTTCACGCAGCACACGTGCGGCGGAAGCTGAAGCGGCTTGATCAATGCTCTCACGCATGTGTGGCAGGAGTTCGGCTATGAAGGCCTTGGTATCGCGCTGTTGTTCCAAAGCGGTCATCAAGGTATTAAGCCGTTCATTTACACTATCCAAGGCATTGGCATACAGCATTTCGTTACGCAATGTTGACAATTCTGCATCAAGCCTATCTTTTTGTTCAGTTTGTTGTGTTTGCAATGCTGTCAATGCCGTTTGCAATGTGCTTGTTTGTTCTGCTGTTCGCTCTTGTAATATAGACAATTCACTTTGCAACGGACTTTCTTGTTTTTCTGTGTATTCTTGTAGAGTTGTTTGTATTAACTCTTGTACACGGGATTGCAGTTGATCAGAAACCGATTCAATAGATGCTTGTTCATCCAAACGTGTTGTCAATACATTGAGGTGTTCGTTTACACTGTCCAAAGTATTGGCATGCAACATTTCTGCACGCAATGTTGACAGTTCTGCATCAAATGTATCTTTTTGTTCAGCCTGTTGTTTTTGCAACGCGGTCAATGCTGTTTGCAGTGTATTTGCTTGTTCTGTTGTTTGATTTTGTAATACAGATAATTCAGCTTGTAACGATCCTTCTTGTTTTTCTTTTTGTTCCTGCAAAGCCGTTTGTATGAACTCTTGCACGCGAGATTGCAGTTCTGTTTCCAATGTTTCCGAATCTGCTTTTTTATCTAATTTTGCAGACAGCACTTCCAAACGATTTTCTAAGGTTGCGACACCCTCAAGCATCACTTCCGGTGTGAGTTGTTCACCCAAATCTTCATTGAGGGTTTCTAAACGCGACTCTAAACCTTGAATACGTTCCATCAGAGGTGCTTCAGGTGAAAACTCTTCATTCAAACGAGCTTCCAACGCCTGTAAACGTTCCATTGTGGGGACAGTTGTCGAAAATGTTTCCAATTCTTGACGGCACACACGCAATACCGTTGATGTGACTGTTTTGTCTACAGATTCTTGCAACAACGGTTGGACAAGAGGCAACAACATTTCACTTGTCAATTGTTTTTGAATTGTTGATTCGAGTGCAACCATACGTTCTTCCATCGTTGCCAAAGCTTGTGGAAGTTTTTCTTGTAATGCATGGATTGCAACATCTTTGGCTGTCTGCTTCATCGGATTTTGCAGATGTGGTAAGAGATCTGCAAAAAGGGTTTCTGTATCAATGGTTTGTGCAGGAATATTTTCAAGCTTTTTACACTTTTCATCGAGTTTTTTTACTTGTGATTCCAGCGGTTGTAAAGCTGTTTCAAAGAGTTGTACACTTTGACGCAAACCTTCAAGTTCTGCTGTCTGTCCTTCAATGGCGTCAGGGACAAGTTTTTGCGCTGAGTTATCCAGCATACTTTGCAGTTGGTTAAACAGAGGGGAACTTTTGTCTTGTAGCGCTGTAAGAACAAGATGTAAGGGGTTTTGGCTGCCTTCTGCTTGGCGCAGTGTTTTTACTTCTGTTTCAAGTTGCTCTATGCGTGCCAATAAAGCGGTCTGTGTTTCGTTTGTAGGGACGGAGGCCTCGGGTTTTTTATTGACTGACAGAGACGTTTTTTGTGTTTTTTTCGGCGTCAAAACAATTTTTGAAGCCGTTTTCACATTATTTTTTTCATTTGATTTTACGACACCGACATTTGTGGTTTGTGTAGACGTCGGTTTCGCTATCTTCTGTTCAGGTGTTATTTTGGCTGAAGGTTGGGCAGGTGTTGGTTTAACCACTTTTTCTTTTTCAACGACGGGAGGTGTGCTTTCCAGAAAATCTACATCTTCGAAAAGTGCTCCGAGATCGGAATCCTCTACAAATTGGTAACCATCATCTGAAACATCTATATCAGAATTCTCTGCAGACAAAGAAAGGGAGTTTGCTTCTTCTGTTTTGGGATCGAAAACATCAGTCGTAGAGGAATGTTTTTGTGCTTCACGATCTTGAGTTTCGCGTTCAATGGATGTGACAAGATCATTCAAATCGTCATCAGAAATGGCCGGTCCTCCCGACGAGGCGTTTGTTGGTGTTGTCAGGCTGTCTGTCAGAGAATCCAGCATGGTTGCCACATCGTCTTCAGGCGGCAATGCTTTTGTGTTCGATTCTGCGGGTGTTGATGGCGGTTGTAAAGCGTCAATCAAGGCATTCATTTCATTTAAATTATCAATATCATCATTTTTTGGAGACTTTTGATCTTCTTTTGATGATGCGGCTTGCACAACATTCAATTTTTCTTCCGGTATGCGTGTCAAAACTTCATCCAAATCGGCAAAGGGATCATCGTCTGTAGAAGACGTGTCGTCTTTTGTTGGTTGCTTTACCTCTGCTTCTTGAGAAAGATCAGCCCCTATATTTGCAAACATATCGTCCAAGTCAGCAAAAGGATCATCATTTGAGGAGAGATCGTTATCTTTTGCTTGTTTTTTACTTTTTGTTTCTTGAGAAAGGTCGGTTGCTATATTTGCAAAGGCTTCGTCTAAATCGGCAAAAGGATCATTTTCGACAGGTTTTTCAGCAGGTTTTTTTTGCGGTTGCAGATCTGAAATCAGGTCATCAAGCTCAGGAAATTCTGTATCTTCTTGTTTGCTTGTTTTTGAAGGAGGCACAAGATCATTGTCTGTTTGACGATCTCGCAGAGCATGAATATCAGCAAGCAAATCGTCAAGTTCGGGAACATCATTTTGAGTATCCGACTGTTCTTCAATATGCTCACTTGATGCTTCAAGCGATAACGTATTTTCGCCTTTTTTAGAGACATATTCTGAGGGCAGCAAACTGCCTTGTTCAACTATTTCAGTCAGCTCAATGATATCGTCTATATCTTGTTCTTGGCTCTTGTTCCTGACCATACTGACCTCGCACACGCATAGAAGGTTGTTAACGTATTGAATAGTGAGAACACGACAACAAGTAGTATACATGTTTTTAACGAGAATGCAAAGCCGTATGATTCAATAGAAGCCATTTTCTCCAATGGCTTCTATTAAAATTGTGTGTACATGGATAGTTATGACAGCAAATTTTTCATACTTAGATTGATACGTCCGCGTTTTACATCCACATCAAGGACTTTTACACACACTTTTTGTCCTGTATTCACCACATCATGAGGATTTTTTACAAAAGTATTTGCAAGTTGACTGATATGCACAAGACCGTCACGATGAACACCTATATCCACAAAAGCGCCAAATTGTGTAACATTGGTAATAATGCCTTGAAGTGTCATACCTTCGGTAAGATGCTCGATTGCCGTAATTCCTTCGGCAAAGGCAAAGGCTTCATAAGGCGGACGGGGATCACGTCCCGGTTTTGCGAGTTCTGCCATAATATCATTCAATGTGGGTAAGCCAATGTTTGCATCAATATATTTATGCAAATCGATCCGTTTGCGTGCTGCTTCATTATTCAAAAGTTCTACTACGGTACAACCGACATCTTTGGCCATACGTTTTACAAGCACATACCGTTCAGGATGTACGGCACTGCCATCCAAAGGTTCTTTACCATGCGGAATACGTAAAAACCCTGCAGACAATTCAAACGCTTTCGGGCCAAGCCGAGGTACCTTCAATAGTTCCTTGCGTGTACAGAATGCACCGTGTTCACGACGCCATGCAATAATATTTTTTGCCAACGCAGGGCCAATTCCAGACACATGACTTAACAGTTCATCACTGGCCGTATTCATATCTACGCCTACCGCGTTAACACATGAAGCCACCACTTCGGCAAGCGCTTCTTGCAAGGCATGTTGATTGACGTCATGTTGATACTGGCCTACGCCGAGGGATGCAGGATTGACTTTTACAAGTTCTGCCAACGGATCCATGAGTCGTCGACCTATGGAGACAGCACCGCGTACCGTAATATCGTGATCGGGAAATTCTTTGCGTGCGACCTCTGAAGCGGAGTATACAGAAGCACCGCGTTCATCAACAAGTATAATGACAATATGCGCAGGGAGCCCCAATGTTTTTACAAAGGCTTCCGTTTCGCGTCCTGCCGTGCCGTTACCCACAGCCACAGCTTCAATATCATATTTTTGACACAATGTGCGTATGGTTTCTGCGGCTTTGAGGCTTTGTTCTTGTCCTGTCAACGGATAGATCACCTCATGGTGTATCAAGGTTCCAAATGCATCAAGACAAACAAGCTTTGCCCCGGTACGCCACCCAGGATCAAGCGCAAGCGTACGCTTGGCTCCTAAAGGAGAAGCAAGAAGTAACGTCCGTAAATTTGCGGTAAACACAAGCGTGGCTTCTTTTTCTGCTCGTTCTCGTAAGACTGTACGGTATTCATTTTCAAGGGAAGGTGCAAGCAAGCGTTGCCAAGCGTCTTTACTTGCGTGTTGCACTTGGGATGCACCGGCATGTGCTTGTGTCAAAACCCATTGCTTTTCTAAAATTTGCAGAGCGTCTTCATCGGCAGGTTTTATATGGAGAGACAAAACGCCTTCACGTTCTCCTCTCAATACAGCCAACACTCTGTGTGCCGGCATTGTTGAAGCTTGTTCTTGACGGTCAAAATAATCCTGATAGGTCGTGCCGCTTGTCTCTTTGTCTTTACACACTTTTGAATGAAGTACGGCACGACGCACAAAAAGGTTGCGTAACCGTTCACGGGTTTTCATGTCTTCTGCCATCTGTTCGGCAATGATATCTCGAGCTCCGACAAGGGCACTTTCTCTATTAGGAACACTGAGGTTCGAATTTTCGTGGATACGAACAAAACCGTTTGCCAATGCTTCAAGTTCTTCTTGACTTTTGGTTTCTCGGTTTTGTTTAAGAATACACAACGCCAAAGGCAACAGTCCGCGTTCTTTGGCTTTTGCTGCACGAGTTATGCGTTTGGGGCGATATGGTAAATAAATATCTTCCAAAGCACTGAGCGTTGAAGCCTCCATAAGTGCTTTTTTGAGCTCTTCGGTGAGTTGATCGCGCTCTTGCATGGCTGAGAGAATAGATGCTCTTCGTGTATCAAATGTGCGAAGCCGTTCTGCGCTGTCTCGGACTTTAATCAGGTCTGTTTCATCCAATCCACCTGTCATCTCTTTGCGGTAACGAGCCAAAAAAGGGATGGTTGCGCCGTCATCCAACAAAGCCAGTGTTTTTGCAATATGCTGTTCTGAAAATGAAAGTTCACTTGCAATGCGTTGAGAAACAGATAAAGACATAAGCACCTCACATTCACAGTTGTTCCAACGCATCTTTTTTCACTCATCGTACGAGATCGTTTCATTAATGAATGACTTTCCCATAAAAAGTTTTGTCAGTTGGCAGAAAGCCATAACAACGTGTTGTATGAAAGTTATTTTTTTCAAACAAGGAGTCGTGCAACCATGCCTTTTTTTTTGAATGAGACCTTATGGTTTCCACCGACGCATTTGGCTTCGGAAGATGGTCTTTTGGCTATTGGCGGTGATCTTTCACCTGCACGACTTGTTTTGGCCTACAGTAAAGGCATTTTTCCATGGTACAGTAACAACAGTCCTCTTTTATGGTGGTCGCCAGCACCCCGTTGTATTTTACCGTTAGATTCTTTTCATATTTCTCGACGGTTACAGCGTCGCCAAACAGCATTTCGATGTACAATGAATCATGCCTTTGAGGATGTGATTGCTCGTTGTGCCGAAATTCCGCGTCGTGGTCAACAAGGAACATGGATTGTACAAGACATGATTCAAGCATACATCACATTGCATCATTTGGGATTTGCTCATTCAGTGGAGTGTTGGCAAGAACAAAATCTTGTCGGTGGTTTATATGGTATATGGCTTGGTAAAGCCTTTTTTGGAGAATCTATGTTTCATAATGTTTCCGATGCTTCAAAAATCGCCTTGATACACCTTGTACAAGAACTCAAAAAACAGAATGTTTTATTGCTTGATTGCCAGCAAGCAACCTCACATCTCTTACGGATGGGCGCACAAAGCGTCTCTCGCACAATATTTGAAACACTTCTGCAACGAGCTTTACAAGGGGAAGAATATTTACAGAAAAAATAACGCAGAAAATATACCTACAAACAAAAACTCTCAGAGCAGCTTGAACTGCGGCGCACTCAAAACGCGACCACACATGACCAAACAAAAATACATTTTTTTCGTGTTTCGAGTGCGCCGCAGAATCAAGGGGGTTTGGGGGAGGCACTGCCTCGTAGGAATTATTCCCCCAAAAAAAAGAAAACTGAAGTGGCTTGAACAAGATGTGAAGCCGCGTTACACTGCGTGTATGGAACAGGTCACACTTTTTTCTTCTGTCGCCGCTGCAACGGCGGAAACGGTCAGTGTACGCGGTACACTTGAGCGTGTTGTCTTTCACAATGCTGAGAATGGATACACTGTCTTTCGGTTGCGTCCCGAAGGCAAAAACGAGAACGACATAGTCACAGTTGTCGGACATATGGTGTCACCGCAAAGCGGCGCTTTTGTTATGGTGTACGGTATGTTTGTCAATAATCCAAAATTTGGCCGTCAATTCAAAATGGAACGTTGCGAAACGGTCTTGCCGAGCTCTGTTGACGGCATTCGCATGTATCTTTCTTCAGGCTTGATCAAGGGCATCGGCAAAGGTCTTGCCACACGCATTGTTGACAAATTCGGCGAACAAACACTGAATATTTTAGATACCGATCCACAACAGTTATTAAAAGTCTCCGGTATCAGTTTGGCAAAACTTGAAACAATTCAAACCTGCTGGGAAGAACACCAAGGCATTCGTGAACTCATGCTTTTTTTACAACCGCATGACATTGGTGTGGCCTATGCCGTACGCATGTATCGCCATTACGGCGCACAAGCTTTGAGTATTGTGCGCGACAATCCATACCGTTTAGCCATGGATATTCGCGGCATAGGATTCCTTACGGCAGACGCTTTGGCAAGTAAACTCGGTTTTGAAAAAGATAATGCCTTACGAGCACAAGCAGGCACATTATACACACTCTTACGCTTAGTCGATGACGGACACGTTTATTATCCGCGTGAAGGGTTGATCCTCAAAACAACAGAACAACTTGATATTCGCGCAGATCTCGTTGAGGAGGCCATCACACAACTTGAACATGAAGAACGGATTGTTCTTGAAGATTTGAACGGCGAGACGGGGGTATATATCAGTCGGTTTCATCACTGCGAAGCGAAGCTTGCCCATTATCTTAAACGCATCTTACATTCACCGAAATCCGTACGCTTCTCAGATAACGATGATGACATATTACCCCAAGTCGTCAAAGAGGTTGTCGAAAAAATGCCCATGGCCTTGGCACCGGAACAACTTGAAGCAGTCAAAACAGCCGCAAAAGCAAAAATGATGATCCTTACAGGCGGTCCCGGAACAGGAAAAACAACAATCTTAAAAGCCATTATTGACGTCTTTGCAGCACGTAAAGCTAAAATACTGCTGGCAGCACCGACAGGACGTGCGGCAAAACGCATGTCTGAAACCTGTCGTCGAGAAGCGCGTACCATTCACCGTTTGTTGGAATACAGCCCCAAAGAAGACGGTTTTGCACGCAATGAAGACAATCCGTTGACCTGTGGTTTACTTGTTGTTGATGAAGCATCGATGATGGATGTTTTATTGGCGTATCATTTATTAAAAGCGACACCGCTTGGCGCGACGGTCTTGTTTGTGGGCGATGTTCACCAGTTGCCGTCTGTCGGCCCGGGAAATGTATTGCGTGATTTTATCACATCAGGAGCGATGCCTGTTGTGGAGCTTGTGGATGTGTTTCGACAAGCGGCAAGCAGTGCGATTGTTTGTAACGCGCACATGATCAATAAAGGAGAAATGCCGACACTTGAGTCGTCAAAAGAACGCCTTTCAGACTTTTATTTTATGCGTCAGAATGATCCCGAACGCGTGCTTGAAACCATTGTCGAATTGGTGCGTCATCACATTCCACGTCGTTTTGGTCTTGATCCTGTTGAAGACATTCAAGTGTTGGCGCCTATGCACAAAGGCACCGTCGGTTCTGCCAACCTCAATCAACGTTTGCAAGAAGCACTCAACCCCAACGCCGAAGGCGTACAACGCGGCGAACGCGTGTTTCGTTGCGGCGACAAAGTCATGCAAATCCGAAACAACTATGATAAAGACGTCTATAACGGTGATATAGGCCGCATTTCTTTTGTTGACGCCAAAGAACGTCTTGTCGGTGTTTGCTATGACGAACGTCTTGTCAGTTACGAATTTGAAGAATTGGATGAGATCGTCACAGCCTATGCCATATCCATTCACAAATCGCAAGGTTCTGAATATCCGGCAGTGGTGATTCCTTTATTAACGCAACATTATATGCTTTTACAACGTAATCTTGTGTATACCGGTGTCACTCGCGGTAAACAACTTGTTGTGCTGATAGGAGAATCAAAAGCGTTACATATGGCTATAAAAAACAATCGTATGCTCAAACGTTTCACATGGCTTGCCAAACGGTTGCAACATGTTGACGGTTTATAAAATATTTTTAATAATACAATAAAAGAACTTTGATGCTCCCCCAAAAAAAGATAAACGGGCTTTGTGATTGTATAGATACATACATGATCAGAAAGCCCGTTCACACTTAATGCAAAGAAAACAAAAAGAAAACAGCGTCAAACGCGTCGCAGACAAAACCACCTACGAAAGTCTTGCTTCAAAAACACCATATACCAACCATGCCGTATAGGCGACATATGTAAACACAAGCAAGCCCCCTTCAAAACAACGCGTCGCAGACAAAACCACCTACGAAAGTCTTGCTTCAAAAACACCATATACCAACCATGCCGTATAGGCGACATATGTAAACACAAGCAAGCCCCCTTCAAAACGATTGATTGACGCCTCTCCTTTGAAACGAAAACCAAAAACAAACAGCGAAAGAGTGAGTCCTGCCATCACAAGCATGTCTCGTTGTAAGACTTCAGACCCAACGGCAAGCGGATGAATGGCACCCGCTATACCAACAACAGCCAGCGTGTTAAACAAGTTTGAACCAAGCACATTGCCAAGCGCAATATCGTGCTCCCCCTTACGGGTAGCAACGAGAGAAGAGGCCAATTCCGGCAACGATGTGCCGATAGCCACAACGGTCAAACCAATAATGAGATCATCAACGCCAAAGGCCTGTGCAAGTTCTACAGCACCCCAAACCAACAATCTGGAGCTGAGAATCAAAAAAGCTAACCCCACTAAAAGCCAAAAAAACGCTTTTTTTAAGGGCATGCCACTCACTTCAGAAACATTTTCTTCAACAACCGTTGCTTCAGATTCATGCAAAGTCGCAGAAGAACGCATCCCCTGCCACACGCTCCAACCCATAATCATAAAAAACACAACAAGCAAAATAACGGCATCAAAACGAGTTATTTGTCCGTCCCAAATCTGCCATGCCGCAAGAACGGTGATCCCTGCAAGGATCGGCAATTCCTTACGCATGACTTGACGATGCACTTTAATGGGACTAAGCAGTGCGGTCAGTCCTAAAATGAGTGCAATATTCGTGATATTTGAACCATAGGCATTGCCTAATGCAATACCGGGATTGCCTTGTGAAGCTGCCAAAGCAGAAACAAGCATCTCCGGTGCAGATGTGCCAAAACCAACAACAACCATGCCTATCAACAATGTGGGCATGCCAAAATGGTGTGCCGTCGCGGCAGCACCTTCAACAAACTTATCGGCACTCCATACAAGCAAAACCAAACCAACCAACACCGCAATTATGGGAAAAATCATCGAATCAGCCTTTTTTATATATCATTACATTGCAGTATGTTGTATAGCGCCATTACATCATCGCGTCAAGTCTGATATGTTTTGGCAATAAAAAATCAATATGATATATAACTGAAAAAAACACATAAAGCTTCATATAAAGATAACCGCAAAGGCATTCTTCACATCAAAACTCCCCAAAAAATGTGTTCAATATATGGATTTTTCAATATGCGAAAACAATTTCTTTTTTTTACATATGAAAATATAACGATTACCTATGAATTACACATGATGCATAGAAAAACAATTGAAATTTCAGTGCATCCAGACGCATTTGTGATTGTTAAAGCACCTTTAAAATGTGCTATTCATACAATTGAAGAACGTGTTTATAAAAAAGCTGCATGGATTATAAAACATATGAATACGGCTATGCAAAAAAAATTACAATACAAAGAAAAAAGCTACGCAGACGGAGAAGAACATGTGTATTTAGGAAAAAAATATTACCTGAATACTATCAGTTCAGAAAAAAATACAATTTATATTAAAAATGAGTATCTTTTTATAGAAAAAAATGATACAAACACTCAAAAAATAAAAGAATATTTAGATATATGGTATATCGAACAGGCTAAACACATTTTTCCACAACTATATGCTATAAGTTTAAACAAATTTAGCCAATATAACATAGTACAGCCAAAATTAAAAATAAGAACCATGAAAACGCGGTGGGGAAGCTATTCAACAAAAGGTACGATAACACTCAATACACAACTTATTTTTTATCCAAAAATATGTATTGAATATGTCATTATTCATGAATTGTGTCACATATTTCATCTCCATCATGATGCAGCGTTTTATAATTTGTTACAAGCTGTTTTACCGGATTGGAAAGAACGAAAAAGAATGTTAAAAGAATTCTTGTAATATTTGCCATAATATTGAAACGAATAAAAAATAATGAAGTAACCGGTAGAAAAAATTCATATTTTTTTACTAATATCATAAAACTTTTTATTATATTCTTTAATTTGTGCTGACATGAAAAATAGAAAAATTTATATTTGAAAAAGATAGAAAAATTGTTTCGTCATAACATGTTGTCGTCAAGAACTTCTTGACAAGCGTCTTTTTACAAGAGACAAAACAAACTGTTTGTCTTTATTTTTATTCTTTTTTGTCAAATTGACGGTGAATACCATGATACAATTTTCGATCGTGACCGTGCGCACATCAACACGTCCTATCATTTCCTGCCTGTTGATGTCTCTTTTGTTCAATATTCTTTTTTTTGTTGTTGCTCCCATTGTCCATGCCGCTCCGGAAGATTGGGCAGTCAATGTACGAGGCGCCACACTCATTGATGCCAAGACAGGAAAAATTCTTTTTGAACAACGCGCAGGACACCAAATTGCACCGGCTTCATTGACTAAAGTTGTTTCTATGTTTGTGGCACTCGATGCCGTCAAAGCCGGCAAAAAAAAGCTGAACACAAAAGTTAAAATCAGTAAAACAGCCGCCAAGCAAGGCGGATCAAGCATGAACTTAAAAGCCGGTGAATACGTGACACTCAACCGCCTCCTCTATGGTATGGCTATTTCGTCAGGAAACGATGCCGCCTATGCCGTAGCCGAACACGTCGGTGGTTCACACAAGAATTTTGTGAAACTGATGAATCAAAAAGTTAAAAAATTGGGAGCCAAAAATACCGTTTTTTATAATGCTCATGGCCTGCCCGCCAAAGGTCAACTTACCACAGCACGCGATATGGCACGAATTGCCGCCGCATATCTTAAAACACACCCCTCTTCCTTAAAATATCATAGAGGAAAAACTTTGACCCATCATGGCGTTCGAACCACAAACAAAAATCCGCTCTTAAAAGACTTTCCCGGGGCGGACGGTTTGAAAACCGGTTTTGTCAATGCCTCAGGCTATAACATCATTGCCACAGTCAAACGCGGCAATACGCGCCTTATCGGTGTCAACTTGGGTGCCGTTAATTCAAAAATTCGTTCAAAAGAAATCAATCGTTTAATGAAAGCCGGCTTTGAAGCCCCCAAAAAAAAACTGACAGTCACACAATATTTGCTTAATCCAAATCAAAAACCAACAAAAACGGCTATTGCAAACAAAACAACAACCACCAAAAAGCAAACCGCTTCAGTATCGAAAAAACCAACAAAAACAATACAAAAATCTTCCGGCAGTACAAAGCAACCGTCAAAAGTCTCCACAAAAACCGTGGCTTCACAAGACGGCGAATGGACATCTTTCGGTTCATTATAATATGAAAAGACGTTGTGGTGATACAAGGTTGTCTCGATGTTCTTTTGTGCGCTACGGTTTCTTGTTTTACGTTTGTAAATCGCCCTGCTGTACATTTTGTAGCCCCTCTCCATTTCAAAACATATCGATTTTCGATGCTGGACAGCGCTTCAAACATGCCGTACTTATCCTGTTGTTGTCATATTTATAAAGAGCCGGGTTCTGACCCGGCCTTTCCATACTCAAAAGACATTCCAGATTTTGAAGGATTACTATGCTGAATCAAGAACGAATGGCGCACCTCTCTCGTCTTGCACGACTTGCCCCCGATGATGAAACCCTTCAACGTTTTGCCACACAATGTGATGATATTTTAAGTTATATGAATGTGCTGTCTGAAGTTGACACGAATGATGTCGAACCGCTCTACAGTCCTGTCAGACACCAAAACGCGTTGCGCCCCGATATCGCTGTCAAACGTCAACAGCGAGCCGATGTGCTTGCCAACGCTCCGGAAACAGACGGACAATTTTTTGTTGTGCCACGCATTGTGTAGATCTACCCTACATAACAGGCGTTCTTATCCATTGCCCTGACACGTGTTTTTATCGAGGATACCATGTCCGAATTCTATACATATTCATTGAAGACAATTCGTACACAACTACTCTCCGGTGCCGTGAAGGCCGAAGAGGTTGTACAAAGCTGTTTGGCACGCATCAAAGAAACAGAACCAAAAATAAATGCCCTTCTTGCACTTCGTGAAGAAGAAGCCCTTGCCGAAGCACGTTTGCTCGACAGCACCCCCCCTGATCCCACAAAGCCGCTTTTTGGCATCCCTGTCACTGTGAAAGATCTGCTTGCAACAAAAGGCACAGCCACTACGGCAGGCTCACGGATTTTAGAAAACTTTGTCCCCTTCTATGATGCGTGTGTGGTTGAAAAACTCAAGGCCGCAGGAGCCATTGTTTTGGCAAAAAACAACATGGATGAGTTTGCTATGGGGTCTTCAACCGAAAACTCGGCATACGGAGCCACACACAACCCACGCGATCTCACCGCAATTCCCGGCGGATCCAGTGGCGGTTCGGCTGCCAGTGTTGCCGCCGAGCAATGTTTTGCCTCATTGGGTACAGACACCGGTGGATCCATTCGTCAACCGGCCTCTCATTGCGGCTGTGTCGGTTTAAAGCCGTCTTACGGACGCGTATCTCGGTATGGTGTGATTGCCTATGGTTCTTCTCTTGATCAGGTGGGACCGTTAACACGCACCGTGGAAGATTGTGCGATTGTCTTTGGTGTGATTGCAGGACATGATCCGCGTGACAGCACATCTGATCCTCGTTCAGCTCCCGATCAGCAAACCCTTGCCGAAGCATTAAAACGTCATGACTTAAAAGGATTGCGTGTTGGCGTTCCGCGTGATTTCATGGATGCCGAAGGGCTTGATCCCGAAGTGTCCGCAGCCTGCCATAAAGCCCTTGAGATGGCACAACAACTGGGTGCCGAAGCTGTCGATGTGACATTGCCTCGTGCAACACGTCACGCCATTGCCTCGTATTATATCTTGGCCATGGCTGAAGCCAGCTCGAATTTGGCTCGTTATGACGGGGTGCGTTTTGGTTTGCGATCCCCAAAGGTCGAAAATCTTGAAGAACTTTATACCCAGTCACGCACACTCGGTTTCGGTGCCGAAGTACAACGGCGTATTTTACTCGGAACATATGTGCTTTCTGCAGGATATTATGATGCCTATTTCCGTAAAGCTGCACAAGTCCGCCGTCTTGTGCGTCAAGATTACCTTGATGCTTTGACGACGTGTGATTTTATGTTGGCTCCCGTGTCGCCCGTTCCTGCTTGGAATATCGGCTCAATCATTGATGATCCGCTAAAAATGTATTTAATGGATATTTTTACGGTGTCACTCAACCTTGCCGGATTACCCGGTTTAAGTATTCCTGTGGGGACAGCCAATACACGCCCTGTCGGCATTCAACTCATTGGACGTGATTTTGATGAAAGCACCATTCTTTCTGTAGGTCATGTGCTTGAATCGGCTTTTGGCCCAATGGCATACAATAGATTATAAAAATCTTTGATTAACAAAAATCTTTACAATAAGAGCACGTTTATTTTAAAAATAAAATTTTACAATGAACGTGCTCTTATCATATCTTTTCTTCCCTGCCTCAAAACAATACAGAAAACATATTCTACCGAACGCATCTTATATGATAAACATTGATATGTTCATCTCCTTGCGATCTTATTTATATGTAGATATTTTTTTAGATAAAAAGACTTCAGAACAAATAACACTGCGGCATACAAACAATACATAAATGTTTGTGTGCCGCAGGATCAATGCGTTGGGGTAATTCCCCCAAGAAAAAATCAAAACACGATTTATTTATTGAGTTCGCGCTCTTGAGGAAAAAGAGGCAAATAACGATATGTGATTGCCAGAGAAATCCAAGCATAGGCAAAAATCATTGCCGAAATAGCCCATTCAGTCCAGTTAGGAAAATAAAATTCCCATGTATCAAAAGGCATTACAGGTATAGCCAAGGTTTGTACCGTCATGGCATAACGATTGATAGTCACCCCAATACACGCCAAGATCCCTGCCAAATAGAAGTATTTCGGATTAGAACGTGTTTTTTCGGACAACAAAAGCCAAGCAGGCACAATACCGCCCACCACCAATTCAGCAAAAAGCCACCAAGTACCAAAAACCCATCCGTGAAACATTTGACTGAAAGACATTCCCGTATTCGGCAAAAGCCCCCAAATCCATGCACCGGTGTCCAAGAGTTTAAACACAATATAAATACTAAACATCACACCGGCAATCTTGCCCATGGTTTGTTTTACGTCCCAAGAAACAAACTTTTTACCGGTAAGTTTTTCCATGAACGTGCACACAAGTACTGTACACATGGGGCCGCAACCAACCGCAGAAAGGATGTATAAGAAGAACGTCCAAGGCCAAATAAAGAAGCCTTCGCGAAATACATACGGACGAGCAAAAAGCACACCATACATACCGCCAAGTGAGCCTTGGTGAAACGTAGAAAGAAAGGCCCCTATGCCCGCAAAAAGCGGCATGAGCAAGTGCATGTTGTGCGCAACGGCGGCAGCAAATTTATTGGTAGCAAGTTTTCTGTTTTCAAGTGCCAAAGGAATGTATTCAATAACCAAGACCGTACAATAACAAGAAATACAAAAAATTACTTCCGTCAACATGGAGTGGACATTGGGATGCCAATAACCAAACCAGGCGCGCAACGGTTGACCGATGTCAAATACCAAAATGGTCATGGCACCAGAATAACATAAAAAACCGACAATGACAGCCAAATTAATAATGCTTTTGAGCGAATCAATATTGAGCAAATAACGCAAAGCACCCGTAAAAAAGGCACCGGCACCCAACGCAATCACCGCCAAGTCAATAGCAATCCAAAGCCCAAAACCAAAATAATCATCCAACGCCGTCACGCCAAGTCCTCTGTAAAGTACTTGAAACGCAGCATACAGTCCCCAAAGACCAAGCATTGCAAAAGGCACAAGGTGCAACAAAAATTTTGTCAAAGAACAACGCTCAACACCTTCCGGAAAGAAGGCTGCGTCTACAGGTCTGTTATAATTCACCTCATCCATGACCCTGCCCTCCTTATGTGTTGTCGGTTTTGTTTGGCGATTCGTGTTCCAAGTAATTGTCGCCTTGACGGCGAACCCATTCACGACGACTCACATACCACACTTGCGGCTCGGTTCCGAGACGTTCCAATAAACGAAAGGCGTTGGGACTTTGTATTAACTCATGCACTTTATGTGCGGGGTTTTTCACATCACCAAAGCTTATGGCGCCGTTTGGACACGCTTCGGCACAAGACGAGACGTACGCACCGTCAGGCAACGCGTTGGGATCTTCACCGTTCACAACGGCTTTGCTCTTGGCAGCCATCAAGCGATGATGACAAAACGTGCATTTTTCAACCACACCGCGAGGACGTGGCGAAACATCAGGCGAAAGCACTTTGTCAAGTCCTGCAGGCCAAACCGGATCATGCCAATTGAAATAACGAGCATGATACGGACACGAAACCGCGCAATACCGACAACCGATACAACGAGGATAAATCTGACTGACAATGCCGCCCTCTTCATCCTTTGTTGTTGCCACAACGGGACAAACCGAAACACAAGACGGTTTTCCGCATTGCATACAAGGTCTCGGTAAATATGCCACATCGTGTTCGGGGAAAGATTTTCCGTTGGAAAGTTGATACACGAGCATCCAGTTTATGGTGCGCACCTTATCGGTGCCGTCCTTGGCCGGAGCAAGGTTGTTTTCTGCTTGACAGGCAACCATACAGGCTCCACACCCGGTACACTTGTCCACGTCAACAACCATGCCCCATAAGATATTAAATTCTTTCAAAGCAGCCATGCTTGCATCCTTAGGCTTTGACGATTTTCACGCCGGGGCAGTGCCATAGGGCCAGACCCGTTCCGGGTTCAATCACAACAGAAAAAAGACGCATCACATTGGCGCCTTTGTCATGATTGAAGGCTTCAAACGCTGTATGACCAAAACCCTTTGTCAGAGCAACGGTATCATCGGTCACACCTTCATACACACCGACATAAGCCTCTAACGATCCGACGGTGTTGGAAACAACCACACGTTCACCGTCACGCAAGCCTTGTTTTTGGGCTGTGGCGGCGTTCATTTGTGCAACCAGCAAGCCGTTGACAAGTTCGTTGTCGGTGATCGTTTTGGTATTGAAAGGCGGAATGGCGGTTTCAGCCGTCCCAAGAGAACGTTTACTCACAACAGCAACAGACAAGCCTCCGACAGAAGGTTCAGTCAGTTGTTGTTTTACAATATCTACGGGCAAACGCAATGTCTGTAACGACAAAACGCGATCGTCCACAAAACACTCCCCTTTAAGAAGCGTGTTCCATTCTGCGCCGGTAGCTTTGGCTTTCTGTTCAAACAGTTCAAGTGTCGTTGTAATATTTAATGTGATGCCGGCAGCTTTGGCAGAAGCCAACAACACATCACCTGCAGCTCGTGCCTCATAAAAAGGCTTCACCACAGGCTTAGACAACGCATACACATTTTGACCGACGCCATACGGATAGGCCACGTCATCAAAACGCTCAAGACCCATCGCCGCAGGCAACACCAAATCACACTGCCGAGCACTTTCATCAAGAAAACACGAAAACGCGACAGAAAAACCTGCACGTTTGAGTAACGTCGAAACCTCATTACCGCCGGACAGTGCATAAACCGGATTGGCTTCGTATAGCAAAAGCAAACCACCGTCAAAAGCATCCTTGCTTTGCGATAATCCACGACAGAACCCCATAAAGTTCTGATCCATCATCGTCGCATACGACATGGCTCCGGAAACAACAGGATCGACAACAGGTAAAATACGTAATCCGCCGTCTTTATTCACCCTATCAAGCAATACATTCAAAGCAATGCCAATCATACTCAACGCAGTGCCTTGAGTTTCAGTCGGATCGGATCCCGTAATGATTAAGGGGGCTTTGGCATTTTGTAAGGCGGTTAAAAGCGCTTCTTGTTGTGCCGTCGGCAAACCGGTCACTTCAGCCACTTTTTCAGGCGTCCACTTGGCAACCAATTCCGAGAAGGGGCGCAAGCCCAACATGGTGTTGCCTTTCACGGCAAATAAACGGTTGGCAAGCCCCAAAGCAAGAAACAATTCTGTACCCGGTTTGATAGGTAACCATGTATCGGCACCCGCAGCGGTGTTGTTTTGTACGGCACCTGCATAGGCCAAATGCATAGTCTGTGCAGCATCTTGAGGACGGGCATCACCCCATGTGCGGCGATTTGCCACTACAGGTCCCCATGCTTCAAGCACATTGGCACCAAGTGCGAGCACATAATCACTTTTAGCAAAATCAAAACCGACACGTCCCTGACCGCCCATCACTTTCCACGCTTTGGCTGTCACTTGTGCTTCACCGGGCATCAAGAAAAACTTGTTTGAGCCCATGGCAACAGTCAAAGCCGAAAGCAATTCATTCATGGAGCCGTTTTCATCACCTGAAAGACAGACAAAACCTTTGTTGCGCGTGCGTTGTAATTCGGCAACCAGCAAGGCTTCGGCTTCATCCCAACTGATAGCCACATAGGCTCCGTCAGAACTGCGTTTCAACGGTGTGCGCAAGCGTTCGGGGCTATGCAACAACTGCACTTCTGCAGCCGCCAATGCCGAAAGTCCACCCAAGCTCAACGGGTGATCCGCATCACCAAGAGCACGAATCGGGCGTCCGTCCACAAGCCGCACTTTTAATCCCGTAGCAGAAGGACACAGCTTGCTTGTTGTACGAATATACTCATTCAGGTTATTCCCTTTCTTTGGGGAAGGAATCCACGGCCAGTTTTGTGTCCAAATGGATACATCATCCAAGGTTTGCCAAACAACCGGCGTTGCCAAAACTCCGGCTGCCGCTCCCCCGGCAAATTTCAAAAAACCACGTCTATCGAACATTCCGGCGCCCTCCTCAACTACTTGTGACAGACAAAACACGCATTGTTGGCATTGGTGCCGGCAAGGTGATTAGGGTCGGCATGACATGCTTCACATTGCCACATTTTCATGGTGTTTTTGCTATAACCACTGATCCTGTTTTCTTCCATCGCCGGAGAATAGCCTTTGTCAAGGGCTATGTGACAAAATTGACACAACTCCTGCTGTGAAAACGTGTGACACATGTTACAGCTTTCCATTGAGTGGGTCGCGTGACTGAAATACACGTTATCAGGTTGTTTTTGATACACAAGCCAATCAACTTCACGCCCTGTCTCCACATAGTTTTCAATAAAAAAGCGCTCGGCTTCAGAATCTCCGAGAGCAACGATGTGACATTCGGCACAGTCTTGTGTCGTCGGGAAGGCCGCAAAAGTGCCGTCATCACGCAGAGAGTGACAATCCACACAATCCATACCCGCTTCCGTGACGTGCGTCTCATGACTGAATGCAACGGGCTGTTCCCGTGATGCGTACATCAACTCCGGAAAAATCCACCAACCAAACACCAAAGCCACTACGAAACCCAAAATAAGCGGTGCAAAACCGCATAGTCGGGAAGCGCACGGATGACAGGCACCCTGTTCGGGTGCTGTACACTTTTGCTTATCCTCCATACCTGTCGCCTCTTTTTGAGCAAGAGTTGCGGAAAAAAACTGGCCTCGTGCCAACTTTGCAGAATCTACAAACGAATATTTCGAGAGCTTCTGCAAAAATCAAGTTTTACAAAAAACATCCTGTCAATGTTCTTTGCTTGTGTTTACATAGACGTTATGTCGCAATACGTCTACCCTTAAAAATGAGCGTGTTTCTTTAGAACACAAAAATACCAATGAACACATACATAAAAACATATCATAAAATAAAAATGTTTTTCTTGTAGTAGGCGACAGATCAATTTTATGTCAAGAATAAAGCGAAAAACTTTTTACTCGTGAAGTTTTTCTTTTAGTCCTTTTTTTTTAAAATGCTCTTCCCTAAAAGCAAAAAACATCGTTTAAAAAGAATTCAAAGCCTTTTACATATTATATATCTTGAAAAAAAAAGGATCTATTGTCAAGGCATAATATCCATAGCCACACGCTCAAGCACAGAATTGTCCAACTCACGCCCAAGAAACAATTCTAATGCGGCAATCCCTTGATGCACGAGCATACCCAAACCACCGACAACAACAAGTCCGCGCCGTTCTGCCTCTATGAGTAAGGTTGTCATACGCGGCATATAAATCAAATCACACACCGAAGCATTATGCGGCAACTGGTCTAAAAAACAAAAATTATCGAAATCTCTGTTTACTCCATGCATACCAAGTGGGGTTGCATTGATCAAAAGATCGGTTTGAGACATCACCTCAGTCAACGCCGACCAAGGCTTTACAAGCGCCTCTTCCAACATATTTGCCCGTTGCGGATCCCGACAACAAACTGTGACAGACGCGACACCGGCACCAAGCAAACCACAAACAGCCGCGCGTGCCGCACCGCCGGCTCCTAAAACTGTTACATGTCGTTTTTCAATCGCCATGCCCACACTGTCCAACAAGCGTACAACACCGATACCGTCTGTATTATACCCGTACAATCCGTCTTCACGCACCACAACCGTATTGATTGCACCGATACGCGCAGCCTCGGGTGACACAAAATGGACGGCATCCAACATGGCTGTTTTATGTGGCATGGTTACATTAAACCCCCGAAGCCTTTTGGCTTCAGGCGTATGCAGCCAACCAAGCAAATCTTCTTCCGACACACAAAACCGTCCATATACGAAAGGTTCTCCCAAAAAACGTAACATGGCGGTATGCATTTGTGGTGATAAGCTGTGAGCAATCGGATTACCAATGACAGCTAAATCGTATGGCGTGTGTTCGTTGATAGAACTCATTATTTTCTTTCCTTATAGGATTCAAGAAAAAAAGAGACAGCGGCCTTATAACCGTATAATCCAAGTCCACAAATTTGTCCGACACAAGCCGGTGCCGTTACAGAATGATGTCGAAAAGTTTCACGTTGGTGGACATTGGAAATATGTACTTCAACACTCGGCACATCAACCCCTTTCAATGCGTCATGCAACGCATAACTATAATGCGTCAAGGCACCGGGATTAATAATAATGCCATCAAAACAATCGACAGCCTTATGGATGGCGTCAATCAGCACGCCTTCATGATTTGACTGCACAAAATCCAACTCCACGTCCTGCTCGGCAGCAAACCCCTGAAGCGAAGAACACAGTTCGGCATAACTTTGTATACCATAAATACCCGGTTCTCGTTGACCGAGAAGATTGAGATTGGGACCGTTGATCACAAGTAAACGCATAAGACTTTCTCCACACACAAAGTTTTTTTGGGAGGCATTAATGATGGACAGGCAACGTACATTCCACAAGATCTTGCTTCAACAACCAATAGATATGAGCAAGAACAGTCTCTTCAGAAAATCTTTTTTCCCAAGCATATTCTTTTCTCATATATAAAAGATCTGCCACTGTGCATCCGTCCAAAGTGCGTTTTATAAGGGAATGAATGAGACTTTCTGTCATATTTACAGCAGCAAGCCCATAATTATTCCAAGGCGCTTTGCGTTGCAAACAAGCACGCCCAAGTGCCGTTGATTGCAAATGAATCTCATGATTAAGATGATGACTCGCATAGACAGCAAAAGTTTTGCCAAAGTCGAGTATATAGGGGTGTTTTGCGGAACGAATACGCCGTTCTTGCTCTTCACTGATAGGCATTTTTTCAAGCTCATCCCAAAAGAGTATCCATTCATCCACAACCTTGTCGAAGGTATAATACTTGGCAGCTCGTTTCTTTGCTTTTATGCCCATGCTTTTGCGTAAGTTCACATCTGAAAGCAACTGCAAGAGCGCTTGCTCCAAAGACGGTATATGCATGGCTGTTTGCTGACTACGAAACAATTGATGTTCGGTATTAAAAAGCACCCCGGAAAGAATATCCAGTGCCGGTGTTTCTGTCGGCGCAAAGGTTGGAATAAGAAAACCGGTTTCTCCATGAAGGACAATATCCTTATATCCATCCCAATGACTGGCGATGACAGGCAAACCGGATTGCGCAGCTTCAACAAGCGTTAAACCAAAGGTTTCTTGAATGTTATCTACAGGAGAAACAAACATATCTGCTGCGGCAAAAAGTTCTTTTTTACGTATTCGCGAAGGGTTTGCTTCAATGGTAAAAGGAATATCCCAAGCCTGAGCAAGATGAATGAGTTCTTCCTTAATACTGTCGCCGTCATTCATAGAACCGGCAATGTACAAAAAGAAAGAATGTTCGGGATAATTTGTGCGTATACGCCGCAAAGCATTCAATAAAGGACGTACATCCATTTTGTCTGCAATACTGATTCGCCCGTAAAGTAAAATCATTACGGTTTCAGGAGCGAGTTGCAGACTTTCACGAAAGGTTTGACGCATTTCTTTATTATCACCCAAATCAGGATCAGGAACACCGAGAGGAATAATTTTTAATTGCGGCTGATACCAGTCATCAGGCAGATCACGCACTCGCCTTGCATGATGATACCAAGAATCCATCACAGCAAGGCTTGTTGCAGAAGTACAACCTATAGCATCACGAGGTGTGCAACCTTGCCAAATGTGCCCCAAAGTTGTTTTTGCATAATCAATATAGCTTATCGTATGATTAACAGCAGTTACAGGAAAGAGTTTAGATGACAAAGCATTACGCACTTGACACACGGCAGCAAACTCCGTCATGGGATCAGACAAATGACACACCGTATAAGGAACAATTTTCAGACGTTTTTCAAGTTGTATACGGGAAAAAGCTTGAAGCGCACCACGCTGTAAAAGCGGTTGAGCTGCCGGCTCTGCGCTCCACATAGTCATAAGTTGTTCTGGATCATGAACATAAAAATGATAATTATCAAAGGGATCTTTTTTAAAAAGAGCATTAATAAATCCCGTATTAGCCTGCTTACGTCCCAAAATAGGACCGTCTTCATAGTAGGGATGAAGTGATAAAAAATTTCGTGACATAAAAAATTCCTACAAAAAGCTGTTTATATTTCAAGACAATCATAAAAAATCGTATATACACACATATATACATTTTTCCCTGTTATATCAATACCTCTTCCACACTCTTTAAAGGCACACGGGTCGATACGGCATGTAAAGCAATCTGATGAATAGCCTCACTGACCGATGCACAACATTCCGGAATAATACATACAGTATATTTTTCTGCACTTTTTGATATGGCTGTGTGTGTCACACAATTTTGTGTCATCATACCACAAATCAACAGTTCTTCGGAGCCGAGCTGTGTAAGAACAGACTCCAAATCCGTTTGATAAAAAGCGTCGGCATATTGTTTTTGCACAATCTTTGAGTTATGGATATAAGGTAACAGTTCCCGATGTAGTTCGACACCCAATGTGCCGGCATTGAAAAAAGGAGCAATACCCCTGCTACTGTCTGCAACATGTTGCACAAAAACAACAGGAGTCTCTAAATGTATTGCTTTTTCAATAGCATTTTTAATATTGGCAAGTGTTTCTTCTGCTTGCCATAAGGGAAATTTTCCATCTGCAAAATAATCGTTTTGAATATCAATGACAACAAGTGTTTTTTGCATAGCAATGCTCCTCATAGGTGTTTTAAATTTTTATTATTTATCATTATGAAAATGGTTCTTTATTCACCTTTTATGAATATAAAGCAACATCAAAACATACTCAACATGCAAAATCTGTCAAGTAATTCAAGATAAATAAAAATATCTTCACTTAACTCTTGTTTCAGCCCATCAAACATATTGCTTTTTTCATACTTGCAGTGTATATATTTATAATCAAAATTTTTATATTTTTGTATAATATAAATACATACACTGTTTGATATAATTATATATATTATTGAACATGACTCTCATATAAAAATATACAATAAAAACGAAACAGTATTTTTATTTATTATGTATATGTTATTCAAATAAAAATACAACAAAATAATAAATACATTATAAAACTCTCAACACATTTTATTTATGACCATCTTTTCATCACAATCATTTTCAACTTACAATCATGGAGGTTTCTGCCATGTCACTGAGAACAATCAGCATTGTAAACAGAGTTCGCTTATTGTCACTGTTTCTATTGGTGAGTATTGTTGTTTTATTGGGTATTCTTTCTCTGCTTGGTTCAAATCAAATAACCAATCTCACAAAACAAAATTCTTCCATGTTGGTTGAACTGGCAGAAGACAGCGTTGCAGAATTAACAGAAGTGATGGCAAACTTACTTGCCGATAACATAAAAGGACTCCCCAAAGAAGAACAAAAACAAGTAATGACAAAACTTATTGATGGAGCCCGTTACGGTACAGAAGGCTATTATTATGTCTATGAGGGCACCGTTTGCGTTGCTCACGCCGCACAACCCCAACTTGTCGGCAAAGATCTCAAAGATCTTGAAGCGGTTGCCATTCTTTATAGAAATTTACAACAAGGAAACATAACCAGCATCTATGAATTTTTACGACCAAACGGCTCTACAGGAGAAAAGATAGGTAGTGCCATGTATATCCCCGGAACAAACTATTGGGTGGGGACAGGCACATATCTTGATAAAGTCGACGGTGTTGCCCAACGCACCAATGAAAGTTTTTACGGTATTATTAAAAATTTTGCATGGCAACTTTTTATCGGGTTTGCCATCACCATCATCTGCATCATTGCTCCGTGCTTCCAAATGGTCGTCAAGTCCATCATTGTACCGTTGACGGGACTTCTTGAAGCCATAAAAAATAAAAAAATCTATACGGTAGACGGAAATGATGAAATATCAAGTATCGGTCGCGCTCTTCGTGACATGTTTGAAAGTGAAGAACGACTGCATGAAGCTTCAAAACAAGAAACATTGCGCGCTGAACAAGCTCAACAAGAATCTGACGCCGCGCGGCTAAACGCCGAAGCGATGCAAGCCAGCATTCATGAAAAACACGAACATATCACTGAAATCACACAGCATGTTTTTTCATTAGTCGAAGAAGTCACCATTTCTATTCAAAATCTTTTGCGTGTGGCACAACATGTCGATGACGGAGTGGCACAACAATCATTGCAGTTAAGTTCCACCGTGACAGGGCTCAATGAAATTAATCAGGCTGTCGCCGGTATCGCACAAAACGCCGAAGAAATGGCAAACAGCGCATCCCTTTCCAAAGAAAGCGCACAAGCAGGAACACAGATTGCTCAACGCTGTGTTGCCGCTGTACAAAATGTACAAAATGAAACCAAAGATTTTCAAAAAGAAATGGACATTTTGGTCGCACACACAGGAAATATTTCTCAAATCATGAGCATCATTTCAGATATTGCCGATCAAACCAACCTCCTTGCACTCAATGCAGCCATCGAAGCCGCAAGAGCCGGTGAAGCCGGTCGAGGCTTTGCCGTTGTTGCCGATGAGGTGCGCAAATTAGCAGAAAAAACCATGGCTTCTACATTAAATGTACGTGAAGTGGTTAACTCTATTACAACAAGCAACCAAGTCGGTGATAAAAAGTTGCGTGCCATGGTTGAACGAGTAACGGAAGCCTCTGTGCAAATTAATGAATGTGAAGCCAAACTTGAAGAAATTTTACACCATTCCGAAGAAGTTGCCGATCAAATAAGAAGTATAGCTTCCGCAACAGAAGAACAATCTGTTACCGTAGAAACCATGTCTTCATCGGTCAACTCCATCAATGAATTATCCCATACGACAGCAAGAAACATGACTGAAGCAACCATAGCTTTAAACACTGTTGAGGCGAGTATTACAACCATCAAATCAAAACTGAGTGAGCTGTAAACAACAAAAAAACCTAATTAGACAGGACTTCATTTTTTGCTGCCGAATACTTTTTTTTCTTGGGGGAGTTAAACTCCCCCAAACCCCCTTGATTCTGCGGCAGGTTTCATTGTTGCACACTGAAACCTGCCGCAGTCTCAGTTGTTTTGAGAAGCATCACTGACGTCTTTTTATCCAAAAAAATACAAATAATCATGAACAACACTCGAAATATTTTATTTAAAAACACCCCTAAGAACGTGTTCATAGAAGTAGTGCAGTTCTCGGCCACCCGTATATATATTATGTTATATATCCTATAAAAACACCTTTTTTATAGGAACTTGTTTTTTTAAATATTTTTGTATATCCTTCTTTGTGTTTATTAAAGTGTAGAAAAAATCTATACTTCAGACTAACTGTAACAGTCTCGTTTGTAAATATATTTTATAATTCTTTTATTTCGATTTTCTGGGAAAACAAAATTCCTTGAGAACTTTAGATGCCGCGTAAAAGACACAAAACCAACGCAAAAAAACACATGTCTTTATTGCTGTGTGGCTTCAGGAGAAGTAGGAAAAACACGGCCTCACAGAGTACCCCTACAGAAAAAAAGAAATAAAAAAAGGAAAAAGGAACACTATGGATGCTGCGGCATTGTATGCAAAACTTCAGACAGAACATTTCGTTTTTGCAGGCCCTTGTGCGCTTGAAAGCCTTGAACTCGCCATGGAGACTGCTGAAATTATTGCTGAAACAAGCAACAAGCTTGGACTTTGTGCTGTTTTCAAAAGCTCATGGGACAAGGCCAATCGCACATCGGGACAAGGTTTTCGCGGGCATGGTTTGGAGCAAGGACTCGAATGGTTATTAAAAATAAAAAAAATAACAGGGTTACCTATTGTCACTGACATTCATTTACCCGAAGACGCCGCACCTGTTGCCGAAGTGGCCGATGTTTTACAAATACCTGCCTTTTTGTGTCGCCAAACTGATTTGCTTGTGGCTGCGGCTCGCACGGGCCGCATCGTCAATGTCAAAAAAGGTCAATTTATGGCTCCTTGGGATATGGGATCGGTCAAAACAAAATTGACCGATGCAGGCAACACCTTTACCCTCTTGACAGAGCGTGGCAGCTCGTTTGGTTACAACAACCTTGTTGTTGATTTTCGTTCACTTGGCGTTATGCGTGATTTTGGTGTACCTGTCATTTTTGATGCAACCCATTCTGTCCAGCTTCCCGGAGGACAAGGCACTTGCTCAGGCGGCGAACGTCGACATGTGCCCGCATTGGCTCGCGCAGCCGCGGCAGCAGGCGTTGACGGCATTTTTCTTGAATGTCACCCCAATCCCGATCAAGCCCTGTGTGACGGGCCAAACAGTTGGCCGACCGCTCGTCTTGGCGCGCTATTGCAAGAATTGGTAAACATCTGGAGTATTCCTCATGCAGCATAATCAATCACACCTTTTTGATGATGAAATCAAACAACGCGCAGCACGCATCCGTATGCTTGCTCTTGATGTCGACGGCGTGTTGACCGATGGCGGCGTCTATTATGACGAAAAAGGTTTATGTCAAAAAAAATTCAATGTTCAAGACGGCATCGGTATCAATTTACTCAAACATATTGGTGTTGAAGTTGTTGTTATTTCGGGCATGAGTGCGCCTTGCGTTGAACGACGTATGGAAATTTTAAACATTACCGAACATCACGGCGGCATTGAAAATAAAGCCACAGTGTTGGACGGTCTTCGCCAAAAATACAACCTGCAATGGACAGAACTTGCCTTTCTCGGGGACGACTGGGTTGATTTGGCAGCCATGCTTCACGTAGGGCTGCCCGTTGCGGTGGCAAACGCACGCCCTGAAGTAAAAGAAATGGCGGCTTTTGTCACAGAAGCGTCAGGTGGTTCCGGTGCGGTGCGTGAACTTGCCGATTACATCATTGATTGCAAAGGTCAAAAGGAAGCACTGCTTGAATATTGGAAAAAACTTACCTAATGTTCAAGGTTTGGCTGTTTTGTCATTTTTTAGAACACTCTGTGTCTTGGGATTGTGTGTCGGCTTGCTGAGTACTTTTGGCGTGTCTTCGATAAGTGCGCAAGAAAGAACACCTCAAACACAATCCATTGACGAAGCACTCGGATTGGCCTTAAAAGGCGTTAGTCTCGTCAACGGCGAAAACGGTATCGAACTTTGGCGGCTGAAAGCCTCATGGGCACATCTTGAACAAGAAGGGGAAAATATCCTTGTTGATCAACCTGTTGTGCGCTATACACTGGGTGATCCCACACAGGAAGATTACCTTGATGTCCGTGCCGATAAAGGGCGCATTACCGAAAATCAACGCTATGTGGATTTGTGGGGGCATGTCGTTATCACCAGAGCTGAAGAAACATTGACAACTTCACGAACCCAATACGACTCGCAAAGTCGAATCATGAGCTTTCCCGAAGGTGTCCGTTTTGAAGCTCCAAAAAGCTTTGGCACGGCGTCCGTTGTGAGTTGGAATCTCAACACCAATGCCATTGAAAGCACAAACGGTGTTGAATTGGTGTTGAAAGCACAGCAATGAGTCTTTCAGACGGTTATCGCACTGAGGAAACTATGTTACGAAAAATAAAAAAACCGTTGTTGTTGAGTTGTCGTGTCGGCCAGCTGTGTGTAGCTTTGTTGACAGCGGTACCGTGCTTGAGTTTTGCGGCTGCCGCACCACAAATTGATACAAAAGTAGAAACACGTATCACCGCAGACAACATGAGCTATCACGCAGATCGACAACAGGTCATTTTTATCAACGACGTTCATGTCAAACGCCCCGATTTTCAATTGTGGGCTGACCGCCTGACCGTATATTTGGAAGCAACGCCCAAAACAGAAACGTCTTCAAAAAGTTTACACTCGGGACTTGCCGCAGGAGATATTGAAAAAATAGTCGCCGATAAAAACGTGCGCATCTCCAGCGAAGACTATGCAGGTACAGGCTCTAAAGTCACTTACACCGTAAAAGACGGCGTGTTGCAACTGGAAGGTTCACCAAAAATTTCTGACGGTGAAAACACCATCACAGGCGATGTAATCAAATACTTTACCAAGGAAAATCGTAGTGAAGTTCTTGGCGGACAACGCCGTGTGGAAGCTGTCTTTTCTTCTTCCGGATCATCGTCGTCATTCAAGGCGTCGGATAAAGGAAAGCCATAAATGTCTGTTCTTGCCGGTGTGGATTTATATAAACGTTATGGTCAGCGCGACGTTGTCTGTGGGGTGTCTCCCGAGGTGCATTTGGGCGAAATCGTCGGGCTTCTCGGACCAAACGGTGCCGGGAAAACGACATCTTTTTATATGTTGACAGGTATCGTTCACCCAACATCAGGGCGAATACTCTATGATCAACAAGAAATAACATCATGGCCGCTTCACCAACGAGCGCGTAAAGGTATTTCCTACTTGCCGCAAGAAAGTTCTGTTTTCCGTAAACTGACCGTATGGCAAAATTTGCAAATAATCATGGAACACACCACTTTTCCTAAAAAAGAACAACGCACTCGTATTGAACGTTTAATGGAAGAATTTGGACTGACTCGTTTGAAAAAAACACACGCCATGCACCTTTCAGGCGGTGAACGTCGACGTCTTGAAATAGCACGCGCACTGATTCGCAATCCCAGTTTTGTTTTGCTTGACGAACCTTTTGCAGGCATTGATCCTGTGGCTGTCGGCGACATTCAAATCCTCATTCGTCAGTTGCAAGAACGTGGTATCGGTGTATTGATCTCCGATCACAATGTGAGAGAAACCTTGACCATTTGTGATCGTGCTTATCTCATGCATCGTGGCAACGTGATTCTTACAGGCACGCCTTCAGATATCGTGAATAACCCTCAAGCACGCACTATCTATTTGGGCGAAGACTTTTCTCTGTAAAAGAGTTCAAATAGACTTTTTTATCAATAAAAACAGATATGAATAAGGATGTCATACACATGTACAATAAACTTTTTTCTCTGGCCTTGGCAAGTGTTGTCTTATTTGGTTCAGCGTGTTCTCTGACCGCAGCAAACAACTCAAAGTCCGAAATGCTTGTCACAAAATCTGAAGTGATAGGCATTTCTCATCAAGCCGCCTTATTACAAAAACAAGCACACGATGCCCTTGACACCTTTGCCAAAGAACACTTGGAACGCGCAAACTTAACCCTACGCCCAAATCGCTCAACAAAAGAAGTCAAACGTCGCGATAAAGGCTATGTGGCTTTTTATTCCGAACTGGATGTCTACTCTTTGCAAACAAAAATCTATGAATCCGATGCACCAAGTTGTGAGTATGTCGGTCATATCATTTATGTTGAAAAACAATTTGAAAGTGTCGGTGCCAGCAAAAAAGAAGCCTTGGCCGGCAATTTTAAAGAAGTCAAATTGCGTCGTATTCGTGAACTGACCCGTTATCATGACGGCACATGGCATTATTGATTGTTACAGATTTCACTGATAAAGTCTTTCTGAACAAAATTTGTTGTCATGTCTGTTTTTGGTCGTGTCGAGAACGCTTAGAGAACTGAGCATTGACTTTTTTTGGTGTTTCAATACGAAAAATGTTTAATATATGCTTTTGAGGCCATTATTGATATTTTAAAGATAATGACTTCAATGTGTTGATTGTTATTCTTCCCAAGAGACACCGGTTGACCGCGTCCCAAAACTGTTTTTTGTTTTTTTGACAAGCCAGAGATAAGGAGTTGTTATGTCCATTTGCTTGATGTCCGATTTGTCTTTACAGGGTAAAACGGTAGTATTGCGTGAAGATTTGAACGTTCCGTTAAAGGACGGCCGCATTGGCAGCGAAAAACGCATCACTGCAGCATTGCCCTCTATCCGTTTGGCTCTTGAACAAGGTGCCGGCGTCATTGTGCTTTCCCATCTCGGACGTCCCACAGAAGGTGAATATGATCCCAACGCTTCTTTAGCACCTGTTGCCCAACGACTCAGTGAATTGTTGGGACAAAATGTCCCCTTGGTGCAACTTGATGAGGCTCGCGTCAAACCCGGCGAATGCGTTCTGCTTGAAAATGTTCGTTTTTTAAAAGGCGAAAAAAAGAACGCCGAAGACTTGGCAAAACGCTATGCCGCTTTGGGAGACATCTATGTGATGGATGCTTTTGCCACAGCTCACCGTGCTCAAGCGTCAACAGAAGGCGCCTTGCGTTTTGCGCCTGTTGCGTGCGCAGGCCCGCTGATGGCGGCCGAATTGAAAGCCGTCACCAACATTCTTGACAAACCGGCTACACCGTTGTTGGCGATCATCGGTGGTTCAAAGGTTTCCACAAAACTCTTGGTCTTGGAAAATCTTGCGACACGCGTGGACCAACTCATTGTTGGCGGCGGCATTGCCAACACATTCTTGAAAGTTGCAGGCTATGAAATCGGTCAATCTTTATGCGAAGTGGATTTGCTAGAGGACGCAAAACGCATTATGGATGCCGCCGCAGCACGCGGTGCCGCCATTCCGTTGCCGGTTGATGTTGTTGTCGGCCCGTCATTTTCTGAAACGGCACCTGCTACAATACGAAATGTGGCTGACGTACGTGCAGACGAAATGATTCTTGATATTGGCCCAAAAACAGCCAAAATGTATGCCGAACTCATTGCCAAAGCGGGTACAGTGGTTTGGAATGGCCCCGTGGGTGCATTTGAAATCGATCAATTTGGCGAAGGCACAAAGGCTATTGCTTTAGCTGTGGCCGAAAGCTCCGCCTACACTGTAACAGGTGGCGGAGACAGTATTGCTGCTTTGGAAAAATACGGTTGTATTGATCGTGTCTCATATATTTCAACAGCAGGCGGTGCCTTCCTTGAAGTGCTTGAAGGCAAAATTTTGCCTGCGGTTTCCGCCCTTGAAGCCAGATCTGCATGCTAGGGACTGTTTCTAAATGATTTTCTTTTTTCTTGGGGGAGTTAAACTCCCCCAAACCCCCTTGATTCTGCGGCATGTTTATTGCTACGCACTGAAACCTGCCGCAGTCTAAGTAGCTTTGAGAAGCATCATTGACGTCTTTTTACTCAAAAAATATAAATCGTCATGAACAGTACTCAAAATATTTTATTCATTAAACTATAAAGGCGTTATCTCACATTGATATAACGCCTTTTTCGTTGAGCGATATGTTTTTTATCAGGTCTTTTTGACAATACATAAGAACATACTGCACGTTACGATAGACCCACTGCACGCTGGCTCCACAACACTGTTGCAGAATCAGTCAGTTTTTCGGAAACAAGAAGGATAGATTTTCATGCAAGCGGCATCATTTTCTCGATTTCAGTTAATCATTATTTTTTTGTCTCTCAGTATCATGTTTGGTTTTACGTATCTTCCGCCTTTTGATCCCATCACACCTATAGGGATGCAAATTTTGGGTATTTTTATCGGTGTGTTGCTCTTATGGACGTGTGTCGGTATTTTATGGCCAAGTTTGTTGGGATTGGTTGCTATAGGCTTGAGCGATTATGCACCGATGCGTACCGTACTTTCTGTCGCATTTGGCGATATTGTGGCAATCATGATCTTTTTTGCCATGGTGCTTTTTGGTGCCATACAGCACTATGGTGTTCCGCAATATATCAGTCGGTGGTTTTTAACACGTAAAATCATTAACGGGAAACCGGTTCTTTTTAGCTTTATCTTTATCTATACAACCTATGTTTTGGCAGCACTTTCGGCAAACGTACTGCCGCCTATTTTATTTATGTGGGCAACACTTTACAGTGTGTTACAAGATGTTGGCTATAAAAAAGGCGATGCATACAGCAGTATCATGGTGATCGGAACACTTTTTGGAGGTATTTCCGGTCAAGCTGCCAAACCTTTCATGGGATCGCCCATGTTGATTGTTTCATCATTTGAAAAAGCCTCACTGTTGCAGATGGATTATCTGCTCTATATGACATTTGGTTTTATCATGAGTAGCCTTGGTATTCTTTGTTATGCCTTAGTAATAAAATATGTCCTAAAACCGGATATGTCGAAGATTGCGGCTATTACAACAGAACAAATAAATAAAAATCCATTACCGCCAATGGATACTCGACAAAAAGTGCTCTTTGTCACATTATTTGGCTATCTGTTGCTCGTACTGTTACCCAATATCCTTCCTTTTAATCTAAAACTCATCCATATCTTACGTGAAATGGGACCTTGGGGACTTGAAATTGCAATCCTTATTCTGTTAAGTGTGTTCACAATTAAAGGTGAACCAATAATTAATATCCGTGAAATGTTAAGTAAATATGTGATCTGGGATGTCTATCTTCTCATTTGTCTCAGCAGTGTGATTGCTGAAGCTTTAATTACACCATCTACAGGTATTGCCGCATTTCTCAGTCAATCTTTGGCAGTCTTGTTTACTGATGTCTCAGGTGTTATGTTGACTATATTCATTTTGGCTTTTTGTATGGGACTCGCTCAAATAGCCAATAACGTCATCATGGGAGTACTGATGATGCCTGTTTTGCAACATTTTTATGCTCAAGCACACATCCCCTACGCCGCACTGGCAACCTTACTCACTTTTGCCATGCATATTGCCCTGCTCACCCCTGCCACATCACCCTATGCTGCTGTCCTTTATGGAAACACTTTATGGCTTGACAGAAACAGTGTGATAAAATATACCCTCGTTATTTTAAGCATTGTTTTTCTTTTATTTATGTTCTTGGGCATACCGCTTGCACAATTCCTATTTTAAACACAGCTCGTTGCCCCATTTTTCAAATATTGTCATTGCAAAAACTTTACTTTTCACAATTTTCAGTACAGTTGTTAAGGCTCAAAAAAGGCATATTATGAAAGTGTTGCATCTTGATTTGGGAAAACATCTGCGTGGTGGACAACGTCAGGTTCTTTATTTAACAAAACATCAACAAATAAATGATCGTATAACACCAATTATTGCTTGTCCAAACAATTCGGCTTTGTATAATGTAGCCACAGCAGAAAATATTCCAGTTTGGCCTCTATCAACATGCAGACCTTGGAGTCTTTGCCTCATCAAACAACTTGTTACTAAACTGAAAAAACACGAAGTCACAATCCTACATACACACGATGCACAAGCAGCATTATTGGGTGCATTGCTTAAAAAATTGGTACCGAATTGTTGTTTAATTCACACCAGACGTGTATCATACCCTCTCGGTACAGGATTAAGCCTTTGGAAATATCGTAAGGCTGATGCCGTAGTGGGCGTGAGTCAAGAAATAAGCGAAAAACTGATTTATGGAGGCCTTGAAGCACAGAACGTTTTCACCATTCACTCAGGCATCGATCCCAAAACATACAAAAAAACAACAGCAATCAATACAGATTGTTTTCATTTTTTAGCTATCGGAGCCTTAACACCGCAAAAAGGTTTTTCTGTCCTGCTCAATGCCTGTGCCCTCCTTATACAACAAAAAAACGTGCCCTCTTGGCGTGTACAACTTGTCGGAACGGGGCCGTTGCTTACGGATTTACAACACCAAGCCGAAAGCTTACATCTTGATACACATCTTGTCATGTCGGGCAGACAAGAAAGCCGTACCGTATTACCACAAAGCCAAGCTCTCATCGTACCCTCTGTAGACGGTGAAGGCAGCAGTGCTGTCATTAAAGAAGGTTGGGCAACAGGCATCCCCGTAATCAGCAGCGATTTACCGTCCAATACTGAACTGGCTCAAGACACATATAATGCGCTGACGTTTAAAAGCGGTGATCCCCATGCGTTGGCGCTGGCCATGCAGCGTGTGCTTTTAGAACCGAAACTTCGACAACAATTGGTAGCAGGCGGTGATAGAACATTGCATACATTTACCGATACATGCATGGCAGAAGCCTATACCCCCATCTATCATAACATCTTGAACAATATAGGAAAACCTTCATGAAACCTCGTTTATTGTGGCTGGGCAATCCTTTTTTTGCTCACAGTTTGTCGTCTGAAGATTGGGAAGTGTGTATTCACTCTGATTTTACATCAACCAGCGTATTTGAATGGCATCAATTGATTGAGATCGCTGGATGGGAACCGCATGTATTGGTTGTAGCCGATAAAAGTACGCCACCTTTTGTTGTGGGAATGGAACATTTTCCTTGTTTGACACTTTTTTATGCAATCGATACCCACATTCACAGTTGGTATCCATTTTATGCTCAAGCCTTTGACGGCTGTTTGATCAGTTTAAAAGATCATCTGCAAGCAATGGAACAACGCTTAACTGCAGACGCGTTGCTTTGGTCACCACCTTTTGCACTTGATCTTCCTGAAACCAAAACACTCTCAGACTGTGCACCGTTAAAAACAGTTACCGAAACACAATGGGATTGTTTATTTGTCGGTACTGTCAATCCTGAAACAACACCACAACGAGTGTCTTTTTTACAAGATCTCGCCAAACACATTCCTCTGCATGTCACCTCAGGGAACTATCTTGAACTCTATCCACACGCAAAAATTGTTTTAAATTATTGTGAACGCGGAGATTTAAATTTTCGTGTTTTTGAAGCGTTGGGTTGTGGTTCGTGTTTAATCACGCCTCATGTTGAACATGGTTTTTCAGAACTTTTTACGGCAGGAGAAGATCTGCTTGTTTATCCTGTCGAAGAGCTTGATGCTGTTGTGCATACCATTCGGCACGCACTCCAAAATCCAACCTTATGTCAAAAAATAGCACAACAAGGCTTACATACAATCAATACACACCATAGGGCGCATCACAGAGCACAAACATTCACCGATTTTGCACGGCGCCTGATGCAAAACAACCCCGTGCCGACGCGTTTGCAACAAGCCGGAAGTATTCATAATAAATATTTGCATCTTCTCTATCTACATCTTGCAGAAACAACACCATCAGAAATATTACGTCAGACATATCTACGCAGTTCACAAAGGCTATTCAAAGGATAAAAATTATTGAAAAGGCGGTGTTTTATTGAATCTGTTAAAAAAAATAGTATAAATTCTTTATATAGCAGGTAGATAAGGAAGCCAAGCAGACTGTTTGGTTTCCTTGCTTTTTTGGCTTTTGCCATGTATGAAACACTTCTTCCCAAATAAAGAAAACACATCATACCCTATCTATTTGTAATACTGCAAAAAATCTATTTATACCGCATAAAGCTCATAGCTCAACAAACAATGAGCTAACACGCATATCACTATTTAGACGACTGACCATATTCAAAATATACAATAGTTTATTATTTTTCATATATCGTTTTTAATATATCATTCTTTTTGTCATGCCACCGTCAACAACTATATTAGCACCATTTATAAAATCATTTTCGGGATCTGCCAAAAATAAACAAACATTGGAAATATCACGCGGCATTCCTACTCGATTTGAAGGATGGATTTCATGATCACGTTCTTCAAGTTCTTTCCAAACGCCTGTATGGATATGTCCGGGACTTATGGCGTTGACTGTTATATTGGTTCCTCTTAAAGAAACACAAAGGGAATTTGTAAGCGACACCATACCGCCTTTACTCATCCCGTATAACTCCCAGTCTTCCATATTTTGATGCCATCTTGTAGAAGATATATTGATTATTCGACCATAGTTTTCAAATTGATTAAGCTGTATAAATTCTTTAGCACACCAAAATGCTCCACGTAAATTCGTATCCATAATACGATTATAGTCTTCAAGGCTGACGTTATTTATATGTTTTACAAAGGCAGAGATTGCACCATTATTGATTAAAATGTGTGCTTTATTATATTTTTCTTTTATATAACAAAAGGCTTTTTCAATTGACGTTGGGTCTGCAAGATTTGTTTCAAAAAAGTCTATATCGTCTTCTTGTATTTGCTTAACATCTAACACAATAACTTTATGACCTTTTTTAAGAAATCTTTGTGCCATATCCTTGCCTAAACCTTGTGCACCCCCAGTAATTATACATATTTTCATAATAATACCTTAATGTAATAATTCATGAATTGTCTTAGGTTGAGAAAAACAATGCGCATGTAAACCGTCTTTTCTTGTTTCTTTCTAAGGCAGAAATAATTATATACTATCAATGAAAAAGATATTTTACATATAAAAAGATAGTATTTGTTATCTATTTAATCTTTTTTACAAGGATTGAACATATCAATCCGCTACTTACAACACATACAAAGGCCAAAGCAAGTGGAAGCAACGACGTGGAGGCCAATTTAGCGACAAATGCACTTACAATGGCAGCCGTGATACTCTGCAGACTGAATAAAAGTGATGCCGCAAGTCCTGCACAATGTGCATAATCACGCATAAAAAGCGCTGTACAATTTGGTCCGATGCCGCCACTGGCGGACATCATCAAAACAAGAGCCGTTGCAATGAGTACAAAATTTTCAGAATCAAACAACACTCCATACATAACAACAAGAACACAGATATATTGTAAAAATAAAAAAAAACTCAAAAGTTTTTCAGGTGCATAATGATTGAGCATAAAGCTTGATAGTCTGTTGATAATCATAACGCCAATAACATTGGCAATGACAAGCATTGTAAAAAGTTCTTCTGTTGTTTGAAAATATTCTTGATACATAAAAGATGCGTTTGTTAAAAAGATCATGATCACGCAAAATGTACATGACTGAATAATCAAGAAAAGAGCAGAACGTTTATTAGTAATAATATCCATAACACGCGTTTTATGATTAAGAGAGGCTGTATGTTTTGGCTTTTCAAAGTTGAGTGTTTTGAGCGAGAAAAATAACAGAACACAACCAAGCAAAGCTAAAAAGCCGAAAATGGCTTGCCAAGGCGCAAACTGAATGATGCCTGTGCCTACAGCCGGTGCGATAGCCGGTGCAAGCATCGTAACAAGAGCTACTAACGAAAACACTTTTGCCGAGGCTTTACCGTCCACATGGTCACGAATGAGAGCAGGACCACAGATACCCGCCATACCGCTGCCAAGGGATTGTATAATTCTCCATATCAAAAACGTGTTTAGCGAACCCGCCAGCATGAGCATGATACTTGCAACGATGAACATGCTCAATCCCAAAAGAATGACAGACAAACGACCGACTTTGTCTGACAGAGAACCGCCGATAAGTTGACCGACAGACATACCGAAAATAAAAAGACTGACAGTGATCGCAATATTGGAAAGGTCAGTATGAAAACTTTCAGCTATGCGAGGCATAGAAGAAAGATACGTGTCAATGGCAAAAGGAGCACAAGCACCAAGACCGGCGACAAGAAAGATCAGAGAAAAAGGGACACGTTGTTCTAACATCATATCAGGACTCTTGTTATTACCGTTTTCAAATTATTATAACCAAAAAAGAAAAAGGGTTCACAATTTTCATTGTAAACCCTTGAACTTACTGGCTCCCCGACACGGACTTGAACCGCGAACCTAGTGATTAACAGTCACCCGCTCTGCCTATTGAGCCATCGGGGAATATGTACACCATGTGGCGCAGGAGAAAAACTAGCCTAACAGACGTCATACGTCAAGTGTTTTTTTAAAAAAATCTGATTTTTAAAAAAAAATACTGAAATCATTACTTTTATTTATTCATCCAAGTCATAACAATGAAGAATCACCTTTTGCCTTAAAGCAGTTCTACATGTTGTCTCAGGTGTACTCTCCATGGCCTGGAGAGTATGAATGTCCGCGAACCTCTGAAGAATTTCTTTTTCAAGCTTTTTCCAAGAGTATATACCGCGTTTAATATTTGTAAGATGTTCCCTATTTGCCAAAGGAAAGTCGATCTTTCCAAACATCAATACGTTCTGTACTTGTTCCAAAGCTCGCACGGCATGCGAAATGGCCTTGAAGTCAAGCCCTCCATTATGATCTGCCGCTTCTGCCCGTTGACCATGAGAAAACACCTCATGGTCAACCTTTTTACAAACATCAAATATGCGCATGTGTTCGGGATATATTTTTCCTGCCAAACACAATGCACGTTCATCATTTTTGGACTCATGGGCAGTTTGTTTTTTATTTTTATGTGAGCCGATAAACACTTCTTTACAAAAACGTTCGTCCGCACAAGCATGCAACAATGCATTCAATATTTCACCCAGATACTGAACCGAAGGATCTTTTATAACGCAGTCTTGTAACCACGCTTGTACAGCTCGAAGAGCAGCAATTCGTGATCCTCTAATACCATAGGCTTTGGTTTGTTTCATGGCATACTTCATAGCACCGGAAATGATGCTACGATCAATAAAAGACAAAGGATTAGAAAAAATGAACTTCATTCTTGCATCATAATACAGGGTACACGCTTCATGACTTGGAGAAAATAACAGATCCAATGCTCCAACATCGCCTTGAGGTAATAAATCTAACAGCCAACGTTGCAAAGAATACAAATCAATATCAACATCATGAGCCGTGTTTTTCAGTATTTGTTGTTGTGTTGAAAAATGTAACGAATGAGACACGTCTTCTAACACAAAAGAACGCATTGAAGGCAAAAAAAGGCCTCGAATATCCAAATCAGATGAGCTGACGCACGATGTTCCATATAAGCAAGAACCAAACACCGTTAAATACAATAACTCAACATCATGCTCACAACACATTGCTTGCACATACCGCAACACCCCATCAGAAGCAAAAGAGTGAGACACGTTTACCATTCAACACTCCCTCTGCTGTCTGTTGTTGTCATGAGAAACAGACTGATTAGTTAGTCTAAAAATACTCTATCTCACTTTTTAAAAGAAAGACAGGAAGCTCGCTGGGAACGCCAAGTCGAAAAGGGGCACCGGCCCAAAGCGCAGCTCCTGAGCTAACATACAATTTCATAGAATCAATGGTATACCAACCATAAAGAAAGCCTTCATTGGCAAGTTTTACAATACCGTTCAGCCCAAGAAATTGTCCGCCGTGTGTATGCCCAGAAAGCTGTAAATCAACGCCTTTTGCTGCACTTTCAGTCGTAAGGCTCGGTCTATGATTAAGCATGATTGTCAGATTATCTGTATTAACATCTCTAAGCGCTTTTTCAAGATCCGGTGGTTCAGCGCCTGCTTGTTTTGCTCTTGGATCGGTCAAGCCGACAAGGTTAATTGTTTCTCCATAAAGATTGAGTGTTGTTGACTCATTGGCAAGAATACGCATGCCAAAGGCTGTAAAAAGTTTTGTAAACCCTTTAATATCATAAATATATTCATGATTCCCAAGGCAGGCATACATAGGAGCTTCAATATTTTTTAGCGGAAGGAGGTCATCATATCTGTCTTGTAAAAAACCGTCGGAAAGGTCGCCTGTAAAAACGACAATATCGGCATTTTCCTTATTGATTTTTGCAACAAGGTCTTCACACCATGCTTTACCAAAAAGGCCACTGATGTGCATATCGGTAACCTGCAATATTTTTATTGCACTGCTGTTTTTCAATTTATGTGAAGAAAACTCGTGATACACCACATCGGGAACACGCGTACCTTGTGTAATACCGTATGTAGAAGGCAACATGGCACCCATAGCAAACAGTGCGGTACGCCGTGAGGGGTCAAAAACTTCTTTTTTCCTATTAATAAATGAGGTTAGGGCATAAAAAACAGCAAGGAATATCCCTGTCGATAAAAGCCATGCTTTGCCCACTGTAAGTTCATCAAAAGTAATACCTTGATGACGCAAAAACATGTGCATACCCTGTAAGGCAAAAAAACAAAAAAAGCCTAAAAAAACATACTTCTTAGGAATATATTTACTGATAAAAAAGAAAATAAAAGCCATAAGCAACACAATGACAAGCAACACATAAATTCTAAACATAAGAAATTTTTTTGTACCTTATAACTGTTTTTACATATTGTTCATTCACCGAAGCATCGTTAAAGCACATGCTGCCGCCTACAACACCTTTATGCACCAGCAGGTTCAAAACACATAGCACATATTTTTTAATATATATATCCATAAATACATTGTTGACAAGGGTGCCAAAAGAGATCTTTAAAAGAAAGCACAAAAATTCTTGTTACTCTATCAAGTCATTGGCGAATCTTAAGAAGAGGTGTAACACAATCGACGAATTCACCTTTCATCGCGTTCTACCGTCATCATTATTTAATATATTAGCATAGTAAACAATATAATTACTGCTTATTGTCAAGTATCATAACAATGTCTCCAAGGTGTGTCCCAAAATCTTTTAATAAATGACTTTGTGCATGAACAAGTGTATTGAGTGTCGCGCCTGTTTTATAACTTTTTGTAAAACTCCCGACAAAAAGCGGTTGACCGTGTGTGGGAGAAATCGCATATGTTACACTGAGTATTGCCTCTCCATTGAGTGCGCCGTCAAAGCGATTGACTTCAACAGTGATTTGCCATGTCGGTAACACGGTTGAGCGCAAAGGAAACGCAACACCACCCAATGGACGGATTGTCTGTGATAAAGACTCACAAACAATGCGTTCTATACCTTCTTGAATCGGTTCAGCCCATTGAGCATTTTCCAAAAACAACAGTTGTACACTATTTTTTTCCCGTAAAGCCAATCGTGTATGATTTACATAGCCTGGAATATTGATTGGTCCCACCAACACACGAGGCCCTGAAAGCTCAACGGCATCTGTCTGTCCGATGGCTTTGTCTACAGCAGAATCAAACATATAAATATCCGGCGGAGGCGTACGAAAACATCCGCCCAAAAAAAACAATAACAAACAAAGAACACACCACTGATACAAGAACATTTTTTGCTTTTTATACATGTTCATGCCTAATGACTCCCTTTACCCAACAACAGTGATTCGGGATTGCGCTTAAGTAAGGCCGCAAGATCACGCACAGCACGCGCGGCTTCGCTTATTTCTCGCAACGTTTGTGAAAATCCAATAACCGTAGAACCTGACGGATCAATAACACTATTAAACATGTCTGCAGTATTATTTAAATGAATCAACAACGTGTCAGCTTTTGTGGCGGTTGCCGAGAATTGTGTCATCAAAGCATGTGTGTCGGATTCTGTTTGCTGTGCAAGCTTTGTGTAACTCTGACTTGTTGTTTGCAATTGTTGGAGCAGTTCTGTTGCGGAAGCCAAAAGTTTCTGCATGATATCCAGTCCCAACTGAGTATTTTTTGGATTCAAAAGAGTATTGAGTTCTCCTGTGATGCCTGCAAGGTTGATAAGCGTTTGAGACATGGCATCGTCTGCCAACAATTGTTCAAGACTGGCCGCAATTTTTGAAAAGCTTGTTACTATGGATGTAATAGGTAACGTACTCATTGTTTGCATAAAATTGTCGAGTTGTGAGGGAATCGTAGGCAATTCAAAAACGTCATCATCATATTCTTGTAAATGTGTTATCGGGGTGCCTGCAATTTTTGGCGAATAAAAATCGAGAGAAATATTCAATTGTCCCGTCAACAAGCTTTGTGATGCCAAGCGCGCTCGCAGACCGTGTGTAATAAGTTGCAAAAGATAATCGTGTTTACCTGTTTCTCTATTTGTTTGGAACAAAATTTTTGCAGTGTCATTTTCTTGAATAGAAATAAATACAACCGTATTGATACTTTGATTGGCAAAATCATTTTTTATATTGATGCTTGTCACCTTACCTATGGGAACCCCTCTAAATTGTACAGGTGCACCAACATTGAGACCCTTCACTGAAGAATCAAAAAATAAAACAAAAGTCATATCTTTAGTAAAAAGCTTGCCGCTTCCTAAAAATAATGTTGCTACAACAAGCAACACCAAAGCACCAAGCACAAATGCACCAATTAATGTTTTATTTGGTTGTGTACTCATAAGATCTTATACACCTTAAGTAAAATGGCTATATCGGTAAAAAATATTGTTTATGCCTTCTCTTGCAATTCTTTACCGCGATTCAAAAATCGACGGACACTTTTATTTTTAGCATAAAATCGTAAGTCATGAGGATTACCTTTTTCAAGCATAGTATGTGTTGCTGCATCAAGAAAAAGGCTGTTGTTGCCGATTGTAAAAATGCTGTCTAAATCATGGGTAACAACAATCACCGTCATATTCATGTTTTCTTTTAACTGCAAAATGAGTTCGTCAAGCAATGCGGCACTCACCGGATCGAGTCCTGCTGAGGGTTCATCAAAAAAAACAATTTCCGGATCCAAAGCCAAAGCACGAGCTAAACCGGCGCGTTTACGCATCCCACCGCTGATTTCTGAAGGATAATAGTCTTCAAAACCTGCCAAACCAACAAGTGCCAATTTGAGTTTGGCTTGTTCTTGAATATCACGTGCGTTTAAATCTGTATAACGCTGAAGCGGCAAGGCAATGTTTTCAGCTAAAGTCATAGAACTCCACAATGCACCGCTTTGAAACAACACACCCATATTTTGTAAAATACGATCTTTTTCTGTCGGTGTACTCTGCCAAAAATTTGTTGTCCCATAAAAAACAGAACCCTGTGCAGGCTTATTCAACCCAACCAGACACCGCAACAAAGAACTTTTCCCACAACCACTGGGACCCATAATAATAAAAACATCTTGCTTATTGACCGTGAATGAAAGATTTTTTTGCACGGTATAATTGCCATAGGTAATCGTTAAATCGGTTACGGTAAGCATAGGTGAAGGATTCATATTTGCAACACATTAAATAAAAGAGTTAAAAGTGCTGTGGCAAGAACAATGCCGACAATAGAAAAAACAACAGCTGAAGTTGTAGCCATGCCCACGGCGGCCGCACTGCGCCCACAACGCAATCCTTGATAACATCCTATAAAAGCAATAATAATTCCATAAACAAAACCATGAGTCACACCAACCCAAAGATTGTTCATTTTAAAACCAATCTTACTAAACGTAATATACTCCACAGGCTCAAGCCCAAGCGCCAATACCCCAACAGCAAAACCACCAAGTAATCCGGCAAAATCAGCATAAAGCACCAATAACGGTGTCATAAGACTCAACGCAATCATGCGCGGCAAGACTAAAAAATCAGAAGGCGCGATGCCTTGCGTCACCAAGGCGTCAATTTCTTCATTCACCTGCATTGTTCCCAGAGTAGCGGCATACGATGCACCTGTGCGCCCTGCTAGAATGATCCCTGTCATGACCGCTCCCATGATGCGCGTCATGCCTATGGCAACAAGACTCGATACATAAATCTCGGCTCCAAACATACTCAACTGCAATGCGCCGACAAAGGCAAGAATAAGCCCAACAAGCAAACTGATTAACGTTGTAATGGGTAATGCTTCGGCTCCACAATCTTGCATTTGTTTCCAAACATCTTGCATAGAACAGGCGGCACGACCTTTAAACAACCGTCCGAGACTGAGTGTCAATTCGCCCGTAAATTCCAAGATCGCTTGCAGCCGTTGCGGTATGACAAGTGCATATCCCCCAAGCACCGACAAAAAAGACTCCCGAACACGTTGACGTTGTGCTTCTGTATTTGGTTGAACAGCAAGAGCTAAATTCAAAAGATTCCGTGCGCCTTCGGGCAATCCGTCGTATGAGCAATTGTTTTCTTGTGCACGACACACTTCAAGAATACGTAGTACTGTTGCAAGCAACGCGCTGTCCCATGCCACAAGCGAGTGTGTCGTCAATTCAACACTCACTTTTTGCAAGCTGTGAAGCAGATGCATTTGTTCATCAATATTTGGCGGCGGTGCTCCTTTCAACTGCCAGTCACCGCTAAAAGCCACACGCAAACCATTGTTTTGCGTGTGGCTGATTATCATTTGTGGAACATGTGAAGAGAGATTTTGTGACATGATTCACTTATGATTGAGTGATGCTTACAGCAACTTTTGCGGGACGTAAGAGACGCTCTTTCAGTTGATATCCCCGTTGATGTAAAATGGCAACGCAACCTGCAGGCATGTCATTACGCGGAGCTTGTGCCACCGCTTCATGCATGGTGGGATCAAACACCTCACCAACTTCGCCGATCGGAACCAAACCATGCAGTTTGAGCGCATCCAACAACACTTTTTGAGTCATCACAATACCTGTCAGCAAGTCTTTACACGCTTCATTATTACCGCCATATTGAATAGCCAAATCAAGATTATCCAAAACAGGCAAAATATCGGCCAAAACGGGTTCGGCAGCATATTTAAGATGCTCATCTTTTTCACGCTGAAGACGTTTTTTAAAATTTTCCATTTCAGCAAGAGAACGGAGACGGAGTTCTTCGGCTTCTGCTTTTGTTGCCGCGCAAAGAGGACAGGATTGTGCTTCAAGACTGTCAAAAGGAATCATCTCTTCTTCTGGTACGTTCTGTTCAATGTCATTCTCTTCCATGGGTTCATCTTGACGCGATCTTGACATATTGTATAGCTCCTTAGAAATACGAAATTTTCACAAAGAATCCAAACAAACCGAAATGTATTAAAAATGCATTCCGTATGTTGCTTGGTGCGTTCTTTTGTAGCACGTAAAGTATAGCTATAAAATTTGTTTCGGCAAGAGTATTGTATTTTTACTTAAAATACGATATCTATTTTTAAATTAATCATTTTAGAACTGTTTTTACAACACATTAAAAAAATTGTCTAAACAGATGATGTTAACCGCAAAGACACAGATAAAACGTTGTCACAATTTCGCTCATGACTTCATTTTTTCTGTACCTTATCCAGAAAAAGCACATGGTATAATTTATATTTTTTCTTTCAATTCAATAATTTTTTGATGAATTGTTTGAATTGTTTTTTTAAAGATGTCATCATCACAGCCACTGGGATCATCCAGTCCCCAGTCTTCGGCATGCTGAAAAGAAACAGACGGACAACTCACATTACACCCCATAAAAATAACAACATCAGGCTGAGGAATGTCTTCAACTTTTTTATTATATTGTGTCGTTTCCATATCAATCCCGTACAGTTCTTTCATCAAACGCACGGCATCAGGGTTGATCCGATCTTTGATGATCGTGCCTGCCGAAAAACTTTCAAATACGTCCAAAGCAAGATGTTTTCCCAACGCCTCGGCAATCTGGCTTCTGCATGAATTGTGGTTACAAATAAAAGCAACTTTGGGCTTTCCTGTATGCTTCAAGGCAAGCTTTTTTAATAAAACAGTGCTATCAACGCTCTTCTCTCTTGCAATCGTCATTGTTTTCATTCCTTAATGGATTTATTCATCGTTTTTTATTCGCATGCGGCTTGAATAAGACACATTATTTCTTCTTTTTTCAAAACCTTTCCGACAGAAACAACTTTGCCGTTTATAACCAATGCAGGGGTTGACATGACTCCATACTCAGAGATAACGGCAAGATCGGTGATATGTTTGACCGTTGTGTCCATATTGAGTGCTTCAAGCGCATGTTGTGTTGTTTCAGTCAATATTTTACACTTTGGACAACCCATACCCAAAACAAGAATGTTTCTGTCTGCCGCAGAATCCTGTTTGAAAGTTTGTGTAGAACGGTGTGTATTCGCTGTTGATTCACACGATGTGGAACTACAACAACATGGTTTGCTGTCATTTCTGTTTCCAAAACCGAAAATACCCATGATTGTTTCCTTTTTCAGTTAAAAACCAAGATAAAACATATAAAATCCCATAAACAAAATCAAACCACCCATAAAAATTTTTATAAAAAAACCGACTCTTCCATACCGTTCATCTTGTGAAAGTTTTTGCACAAAACCCACAGAGGTTCCTGCAATAACAGCAAGAATACCATGACCTATTGAATAAAGCAGTAACAATAACACGCCATATGCAAGATTGCCTTTTGAAGCAACAAGCGTCAGTAAAGCAATTAAAATAGGCGTAGAACATGGTGACGAAAAAATACCACCAAGAATTCCCGCAAAAAAAGCCCCAACTTGTCCCTTGCGCTTATTTTGTGCAATCAAAAATGATGAGGGAATGATTTCATAAATCCCCCATGTTTGCAGTGCCATTAAAACCATAAGAACACCCAAAAAAAGATACCAAGCACTCGCCTGCGTACCGATCAAACTGCCGGCAAGCGCAGCCAAAATGCCTAATCCCGTAAATGTCACTGCAGAACCGACAGCAAAAATAAAAGACAAAACAAACGCTTTCTTGGGATTTTGAGCATCCGTACCGCCAACATAACCAATAACTAAAGGAATTGTAGATAACGAACACGGCGTAAACGAAGTAAGTATTCCGGAAATCAACGCGATAAGCGGTGCAAACCAATAATGATTACTCATCAATGTTGCAAGGTGCTCTAAAAAGCTGTCCATCAATGAACTCCCATGTCGTGAAGCACACTGCGCATTTGTGTCTCTGTCAAACCGCCTTGATGGACTGTAAAAAGATGTTCTCCTGTATTTTTATCATTATATAATGTAAATGGAATTTTCATTGAATTTGAAGGCACATACGGTGTTGCATCGGCTGTATAAAAAAGTTGTGTAGGAATAACTTGTATAGGAAAATTTTTTGCAGAATCAGGATTTTTCCATACATCAACAAATTGAATAATGGCTTTATCTTGCATTTCTTTATTCAGTTTTTTTAATACAGGCGCCATCTCTTTACACGGAATACAAGAATCTGCACCAAAATCAATAATCATCGGTAAATTGTGCTCTTGCAGAGTATCAATATTCACCGAAGTAACGGTTAAAGGATATTTAAGAGACTCTGTACCTTCTGAAAAAGCTTGTTCTTGTAGATTTTTTATAAACCAAATACCAAGAACAACAATAAAAATAAGTAATGGAACTATCATTTTCGTTTTTTTCATTTTTTTCCTTTTTCCAAGAGAAAGAGTGAAGAAATAACAAATCAAAAAAAATTGATTTGAAAAGACAAAAATATTTGCAGCAAAACGTTTTATCTGTCCTGCTGTATCAATTTTTGCAAAATATCTTGTGCACGCAAACAACCTTCTCGATTGATCGTGTAGTGTGTCCATTTGCCGACAGGCCACGAAGCAACAAGTCCGCTTTCACAAAGAATTTTCATATGATATGATAATTTTGATTGCGCAACATGTAATGATTTTGTCAACTCACAAGCACAATAATCTTTTTCCCGTAAAAGATTGATAATAGCGACACGAGTCGGATCACATAAGGCTTTAAAAATTTTTGCAGTTTCAACATATTGTGTCACGGAACGCTCTCAAATCAATTTTTATTGATGTTTTTGAGTATAAAAAAGACAAAACCTTGTCAACTCTCTTTTTTAAGAAAATATCTTCAAAAGAGTTTCCGAGGTTATGTCTTCAATGTTTGCGGTTAGCTTTTTCATCATGTTTTTTGTGCGTTAACTCATATGTTTTTGAGTATATGATTTTATATATTGCAAGTTTTCAAGGAAAAGATGCAAAAGATACGGATCAAATTTCGTCCCGTTACCTTCAAGTAAAATTTTAATCACCAACTCTTCAGGCATCCCCGGACGGTACACTCTGTCTGATTTTAAGGCATCATAAACATCAACAATAGCGGTAATCCTTGCCTCAATGGGAATATTTTCCCCAACAAGTCCACAAGGATAACCACTGCCATCCCAATTTTCATGATGATGATGCGCAATGACTTCACCCATGCGAATTGAAGGGATGTGTGAATTACTCAACAAACTGGCGCCGATCGCGGCATGTTGTTTAATAATTTCAAACTCTTCCGAAGTGAGTCTGTCCGGTTTACACAATATGGCATCCGGAATGGCTATTTTACCGATATCATGCAAGCGTGCCGCATTTTTTATACACAAGGTGTCTTCATCTGTCCAACCGAGAAGCGTACTCATACAAGCACTCATATATGCAATACGATTGACATGCCCACCTGTTTCACCGTCTCGTGTTTCAACGGCATTAAAAAGTCGACTGATGATCTCTTCTTGTGTTTCAGTAAGCACAGCACTTTGTTCCTCAACAAGACGTTGTAAATTCTTGTTCAACGTCCGTTGAATTTGCTCAGCACTGATCACGCGTTGACCAACCTGTAAACGCAAATGCAATTCATCACTTTTAAACGGTTTGATAATATAATCATCAACACCGCCTTGTGAGAAACCGGCCAATTTATCATCTAAAGAACTGCGCGCTGTCAACAAAATGATATAAATGTAATGCGAACCATGGAGTTGACGAACACGTTGAGCAAGCTCAACCCCATCCATCACAGGCATACTCCAATCCGTAATCAAAATATCAATCGTGTCATAATTTTGAACAATAAAATCGAGTGCTTCTTTACCATTACACGTTTCAATGACTTCATGTCCCCACTGGCGCAAATGCTCAGCAAGAATCATTCTCCCCATTTCTTGATCTTCAGCTATAACAATTCGCATAGTGCTACTTACTTGCTAAAGTGTTTACTTAGCTAAATAGATTTGCATGGCTTGTACCATATCATTAAACAACACGTCCAATTTTTCAGAAGCTTGGTCGGCTTCGGTTCGCTTCTCAGGCAACGCTTCCTCGCGTCCCATCTGCTCCAGTGCATAAGCTGTTTTATAAATATCGCCTTTCGTATAGTAACTGCTTAAACCTTTAAAAGCATGAGCATTGACAACCAATGTTGCGTTATCATTTTGTGCAATGGCATTTTTTATTTCAGTCAACATCCCGGGAGCATCAAGCAAAAACACTTGCATGCTTTTTAAAGCCAAATCGGCATAACCTGCAAAAGAAGCTTGAATTATTTCAGCATCAAGAGGTGGCAAAACTTTACGTTCGCTGCCGTTTGTCGATTTTTTAGACGATTGAGATGCTGGTTTTGTAAGTCCTTGAGTTGTCATCGTATCAGAAACTGACATTGATGACGAAGTCAGATTTGAGATTGTGGGTTTGTTTACTGCTCTCCCATTGAGGTTGGTGTTTCCCACTATACTCGGTGCATTCCCTTGCACACTCGGCGCACCATAATTACTCGGAGCATTCCCTTGCACACTCGGTGCACCATAGCTACTCGGAGCATTCCCTTGCACGCTCG
>CAYJFB010000016.1:0-48433 GCA_964369685.1 uncultured Desulfovibrionaceae bacterium
AAAAAAAACAGTCAAAATTATTTTGATATGGGTGTATTGGGAGCAGGAGTATACGGTGTGATTGTCCACAGCCAAATAAAATCGTTAAATGGCAATGGTGTATAGGTTTTGTCAAAGCCAAAGTCTTTACGCAAGCGTTGTTCCAAATCATGGCCTTCCGTTTTCAATTCGCCGTAAAGTTTTGCGATTTCTTGCGAAAGCTCAGTAATAACACCATGATCGGGTTTTGTGGTATGGCTGTGTGCTTTAAGTTCTATGCTTTTTGCAAGCAACTGTTCATGAATCTTTTTACTTTTTTCCGCCGAGGCTTCAATCAGCGTGTCGGCTTTGGCTTTTTGTGTTTCATTCAGTTGCATATACCACGGTAAAATCACATCGTACTCGAAAAAGACATCTTCAGGCATTGCTTGTTGCGACGCCTTTTGTTTGGGGTCGGCAGCTTCAACCGAAAAACTACTGCCACACAAAAAAACAAACAATAAACAAAGAATCAAAGTACATCTCTTTTTCATATAAAAACCTCCTTGCAATAAGATGTACTTCTATGTATCGTTTACTCCAATGTGAAAAAATGATTATCACGTCTTTTTATTCGTTTTTACTTTATTTGAGGAATCTTTCTCATGCTTATTTTATGCTTGACTGTTGCTGCCGTTGTGCTCATTTCTGCATTGTGTTCAATGACAGAAGCCGCACTCTACTCTGTCCCATGGACACACATAGAGTCTTTACGCAAAAATGAATCAAAAACACGAGCGCGTAAAGGCGAAATCCTCTATGCGTTACGATCAGACATCAACAGACCTATTGCCGCTGTCTTGACCCTCAATACCGTGGCAAACACTGCAGGAGCCTCTATGGCAGGCGCTTTTGCCGCGCAAGCCCTCGGTGATACCATGTCCGGTTGGTTTGCGGGTGGGCTGACTCTGCTCATTTTAGCTTTTGGAGAAATCATTCCCAAAACCATGGGAGTCACCTATTCTCCGCGAGTTGCAGAAATTTTGGCGCGTCCGCTTCTTGGCTTGGTTGTGTTATTTACACCTTTTATATGGCTTTCGGGTTTACTTACAAAATTGGTTGCGCCAAGCTCCGGGACAGCACCGTTGGCAACAGAAGAAGATATTCGTGCTATAGCCAGTCTTTCACGACGGACAGGAACCATCCAAGCCTATGAAGAAGATGCCATAACAAACATCCTCGCTTTAGATCAAAAATATGTGCATGAAATCATGACACCACGCACCATGGTTTTTTCTTTGCCCACAACCATAACTGTTGAAGACGCCTATACACACCCCGAGTTTTGGCATTACAGCCGTATTCCCGTTTACGGTGATAATAACGAAGACATTGTGGGTATTGTCATGCGTCGGGATATAGCCAAAGCTGTCGCCGATAAACAAAACGACAGACAGCTCAATGACATTATGCAACCTATTCGTTTTGTACATGAAAGCCTTACAGCAGATAAATTGTTGCGTACATTCTTGGGGTCAAAGCAACATCTTTTTGCTGTACTTGATGAATTTGGCGGTCTTGCAGGCGTCATATCCCTTGAAGACATCCTTGAAGAAATGCTGGGACAAGAAATTGTTGACGAAACAGATGTCGCGCCGAACTTGCGCGAATTGGCAAAACAACGCAGCCGTCAAAGCCTCACCAAAATATAATTCGAGGTTTTTTTTGAGATCCTTTCTTCTTTTTAAAATAAAGCGAATCCATTCAATATACTTATGAAAAGTAAACAGTAAAGCAAAAGAGAGCTGTCTGTAAAGACAGTGTCTATCGTTTAAATTGTTTGGCGAGTTCGCGGCTTGTCCATGTAAGGACACACGGGCGACCGTGAGGACAAAAATCTCGTTCGTGTTCTACCGCGAGCCATTGTTTAATCAAAGCGACGGCTTCATCTTCTGTCAATTCGTCTCCTGCTTTGATGGCCGCTTTACAGGCCAAGCGTGTCCAGAGACCTTTGTTGCCATCGAGTATTTTTGTTGCATCCGGCGTGTGTGTGCCGTTTTCAAATGGTTCAGTGTCGTTACAAAGCTCTTGCAGAAATGTTTCGGTCACACTGCGGCTAAGCAAAGGTGGAACAGCTCGCACATCAAAGCCTCCCTCACAAAACGATATATCAAAACCGATCGACGTCAGTGCTTCCATATATGGTTGAATGCGTTCGTTTTTGTCAGCTTCAAGGCGTACAGAAATCGGCAATAAAAGCTGTTGGCCTTGTCCCATAAAACCTTGACGGCGAAACATGTTGACAAGCACTCGTTCATGTACCGCGTGTTGATCTAAAATCAATAATTGTGTATGGCGGCTGACCAATAAATAGGTTTTGTCCAATTGGCCGAGATACACAAGACCCTGTGCCACTGTCATGTCTTTTGTGGCAGCAAGGTGTGTTGTGTGTCCTCTTTCGATAACAGATCCGACAGCGTTTTCCGTGAGTGCCACGGCAACAGGTGTGTGCATGGAATCTGCAGACATAACCATTTCTTGCTCTTCGTTCGTTCCGGCCTGAGTAGCCGCTGACGATTTGATAGGCCTCTCTTCCCACAAAGGCGAAGGCAGTACAACATGTGTTGTTGCATGGTCATTTGTTTGTATCGTGGCGGGAATAAAATGACTTGTTTCGTCGGAGCCTTCCAATGCATTGGCCATAGGCTGTGGCAATATACGTCCATAATCTGCATTGCCCCAAAATCCGGGAGGATTCAGGATCGGCTGTTGCGCGTTGGGTGCCATCGTGTTGTTTGTCGGTGTTTTTTCGGTGGGCAGTGTCGGGGGGGTGGGCACAAAATGTGGTAACGGATTATAGTCTGCGGCTTGTCGTATGGCAGACAACACCGTTGTAAACACAGATTGTTCATCACAAAAACGGACTTCTGATTTTGCGGGGTGTACATTGACATCCACAGCTTGTGAGTCTGTTTCGACAAAAAGCACCACTTGCGGAAATTCTTTGCTGATGAGTCGACCTCGGTATGCCTCACGGATCGCACGCAACAACAGTCTGTCGTTGACGACACGTCCATTGACATACAGCCATTGGCGATCCGACCGTGATTGTGTTTGTTCGGGAGGCGAAGCCAGACCAAAAGCGCGTACGCCGTGTCGTTCAAACTCAAAATGGCGTAATGTGCCGACAAGCTCTTCAGGCCAGATACACGCCAAACGCCGCAAAAGGGTTTGATTGGCGGTGAAATGAAACACTTCTCGAGAACCGTTATAGAGGTTGAATGCGATTTCTGATTTTGCCAAGGCAAGCCGGGTCAACCAGTCTTGACAACGTTTATTTTCTGTCGGCGGTGATTTGAGAAATTTCCTTCGAGCAGGAATACAGGCGAATAAATCTCGCACTTCAACGGTCGTTCCTTGAGGTAACGCCAAAGCCCCTTGTGCTGTGATGCGTCCGTGTTCCACACAAATAAAACCGCCAAGAACCTCACCCAACTCGGAAGAACATGCCGATTCCATACGCAACGAAGAAATGGAAGCAATACTCGGTAACGCTTCACCACGAAAACCAAATGAAGCGATGTGCCAAAGATCTTCCAAAGAATGTAATTTACTGGTTGCGTGCCGTGTGACCGCCAATTCCAGTTCTTCCGGTGGAATGCCGTTGCCGTTGTCACGAATACGGATGAGTGTTTGTCCGCCGCCTTCAAGCGTGACTTCAATGCGTGTTGCCCCTGCATCGAGGCTGTTTTCAACCAATTCTTTGACTACACTGGCAGGGCGTTCTACCACTTCACCCGCGGCGATTTGGTTACGTAATTCAGGCGGCAACAGTCGAATGCCCTTTGTTTGTATCATCAATACACTCCGTAATAGGATATCTTTTTTTCAAAAAAGATACATCAACATGAAAAAACATTAAAGATTGGCGCAGTCTGTCGGATCACCGTGTAATTTTTCCAAGCCGTGTACCAGCGCAGGCAGAATTGTCGTTAAGTTTTCACGCACAGCTTTGGGGCTGCCCGGTAAGGTCAAAACAATCGAGCGTCCCAAGGTTCCCGCTACCGCACGAGAAAGGCCGGCCATTGGTGTTTTTTCCAAAGCGGCAGACATCATTGCGATTTCAAGACCTTGCAAACGGCGATCAAAGAGGGGAAGCAAACTCTCCGGAGTACGATCACGCGGAGCAACGCCCGTGCCGCCTGTGCTAATAATGAGATCATAGCCCTGTCCTAAAGCCAATTCCATGACCAGACTTTTGAGTGTTTGGGGATCGTCGGGAATCAAGAAGCCCATTTCATGGCACAAAGGAACACTCTGACGCACAAGTTCGGCAAGCAACGGGCCTGCCGTGTCTTGTCGCAATCCCTGAGCGGCTTTGTCTGATAAAGAAATCCAAGCCAAAGCAAAACCGACTCGTGCTGTATAATACATCTCTATGCCCGATTCCATATCAACCAAAGCTCGTAACATAAGGGCACTTTGCCCTAAAGACAACACGCCACCCTGTCTTGTGTGAGGTACAGCAATCAATTGTCGACCTTCTATACGAAAAACCGCGCGTCCAATCGTGTCATATAGAATGGTACCCACGACATATTGCGGAACCTCAAGGGGCAGTGTGTCTTTTTCACAACAATGCGCTGCAAAGAAAAGGGGATGTTTCATTTCTGCCGCTTCACGGACAAGAAGCGGTAAACAGTCGCCACGTTTACATGTTATCGCTTGTATACGCATAGCACCCTCACAAAATAAGACAGGCGTCCTTTTTTTGTCTGTTCATTGTTCTGCAGTAGGTAGAACAATCACTCTTAAAGAATATAGATAATTTCTTTACAGCGATTTGTCACCTGTTGTCACTGGCGTCTTTTCTTTCACAAAATATCTTACAAAAAACACCGATTGACAGTGTATTCAATGTCTGCGACAAATACAGCTGTTTTTCAAAAAATACAGCTATTATGCTTATCGAGGTGTGCTCATGGATTCTGTCGCTTCACAAATGCAGTTGATCAAACGCGGATGTGTGGATCTTATTGACGAAGAAGAACTGCGGAAAAAAATTCAACGCGGTAAACCACTGGTTGTCAAAGCCGGTTTTGATCCCACAGCACCGGATCTGCATCTTGGGCATACAGTTTTGATTCATAAATTGCGTCATTTTCAAGAACTCGGCCACACGGTTGTTTTTGTTATCGGTGATTTTACGGGACGCATAGGGGATCCTTCCGGACGTTCGATCACGCGTCCGCCTCTTACAGAGGAACAAGTTTTGGCCAATGCCGAAACCTACAAAAAACAAGTTTTCAAAATTCTTGATCCCGATAACACTGTTGTCGAGTTTAACGCGCGCTGGCTTGGTAAACTGGAGCCTGCAGATATTGTGCGTCTTGCCTCACGCTATACCTTGGCGCGCATGATGGAACGCGATGATTTTTCTAAACGCTATCGTGAAAACGCACCTATCGCTTTGCATGAACTGCTTTATCCGCTTTTTCAAGGATATGACTCCGTAGCACTCAAGGCAGATATTGAATTGGGCGGCCGAGATCAGCTGTTTAACTTGCTTGTCGGGCGTACGCTCATGGGGCAATATGAACTTGAACCCCAATGCGTGCTGACCATGCCTTTGCTTGAAGGTTTGGACGGAGTGCGTAAAATGTCTAAATCGTATGATAATTATATTGGCATTGACGAAGCACCTTCGGTGCAATTTGGTAAAGCAATGTCTATTTCAGATGAACTCATGTGGCGTTACTATGAATTGCTTTCTGCCAAAACGCTTGAAGAGATTGCAGCCTTGCGTGCGGATGTGGAAGCTGAACGCGCTCATCCCAAAAAAGTGAAAGAAGATCTGGCACACGAACTCGTCACCCGTTACCATAGTCAAACTGCTGCCGATGAAGCAAGACAAGGTTTTAATGCCGTGTTTGTTTCGGGAGCCGTGCCTGACGACGCGCCGACGTTTCAATGCACTGCCGGTGATGAAAGTAAACCCTTTGCTTTTTTAGCTGATTCAGGGTTGGCCGAATCTCGCAGTAAAGCACGCAGACTCATCGCCGAAGGCGCACTGAGTGTGGACGGAAAACGTCTCGATGACGGGGAAACATCGCTGAATGTAGGACATTATGTGATCAAACTGGGCAAAAAACGTTTTCTTCGGTTGACAATTGTGTAATTTTCTTTTTTTCAGGGGGCAATGCTCCCTGAAAATCTTTATTTATAAAAAGATTATCTTTTATAGCAATGTTTATTGATATTTTGTTGTACACAAAAAGAATATGAATGTTTCATTTTCCGCGCGTATATCATCTGCAAAAAGTTAAAATCTATATATAATTAAGATACTCTCTCAGTGAAACAATTGGGGCATTACAACGGTTTTATGTTATGCTGTCTCACGTTCAAGAGGCTTTTATGCTGTTGAAGGCGAAACCATGTCACAAAAATTATGTATACAAAAACAATACGGTAAGACAACAATCACTATTGAAGCCATTCAAATGGGTGATGATTTGTGTGTGTGCATTTATGGCGGTGATCGCCCTCATATTGGTGCCGTTGCCGTGGCTCAGGCTCGGCCAAGCTTAAAAAGTGATGGTACGTCAAGTGCAACAACATCGGTTATCGCTCTTTTAGGGCACAAAGAAGACGAGATTGCCAAACAAGCCGCCGACACCCTGGCACGACTGTTTGGTGTGACGGTCAGCGTGTCTTGTGGCATTCATATAGACAACCTTGCAGAAAACGAACTGAGAACAGTCATAGACGGCATTCATACAACCTTGACGGCGTTTATCATGCAACGACAAGGAGAAATGTCCTGATGAAAAATACGTTGAGCAAAAAAAAAAAGCGAATGTCCCAAAAAGAGACATTCGCTTATCTTTTCAAACGGTTTTGTTTATACGCAACCGGTAGGTTTGGGCAAACCTGCCATTTTACAAGCGCCTTTACCGGGGCCTGAAGGGAAGAGTTCGTACACTTCTTTCAGTTTGTAGCCGGTGTTTTTGGAGAGAATACGGACCATTGGGGCAATACCGTTTTTGCGGTAGTAATCTTGCAAGAAATCAAGAATTTTTTGATGGTCGGGACCGAGTTCGGAAATCCCTTCGGATTCTTTCACATATTCCAACCACTCAGGGCACCATTCTTCAAATTTCAAGAGAAAACCATCTTCGTCCACTTCAAACGTTTTGCCTTTATAGCTCACTTCAGCCATTGTAAAGTCCTCCTTAGGACGGATTCAGGACAACGAAATAAAAACGTTGTGCTCGATGTTAGCAATAAAACGAATGACGGTACTTATACCCCGTCGCAATTCTGTTCATGTGCCACAAAAACGTACAGATTGCAAGAGGGCAAAACAGGTTTCTTGATCAATCTCCATACAGCGAACGCTGTTTATGGTAAAAGCGTTGAACAAAAAGTATCCATTTCTGTGCTGTGTTCAAAACCCATAAGGTGCCCAATGCCGTGTGCCAAAAGAAAAAAGAGATATGTTTTAATGGTTTTCCCATACAACATGGCTTCACGCTCCACAGTATCTACACTTACTATAAGGCTTGCCTTGGGCTTGTCCAGAGGGAAGGCCGGCGGCGCTGCGGGAAAAGATAAAATGTTTGTGGGACTGTGGCAATGAAGGTGTTCACGGTTCATTGTGCGCATCAGGCCGTCACGAACAAAAAAAACGTCTACAGCGGGGCAAAAATCGAATTCCGCCGTGGCACGACGCAACATGTTTTCCAAGTGTCCTTGCAATTCATATCGAGTGAACACATGCAAGCCAAAACGCCATACATATTCAAAACCGTGTATAAAAATGGTTGCAGTTCCGGAGTCTTCAGAAGCTTCTGAAGACTCCGGAACTGTTGTGCCATAAACAAGACATGACGGCTCAACAAAGCCTTTGGAGACGCCGAATGTGGCGTGTGTGGGAGGAGTTTTGTTTTTCATGCTGTATCGATGGCAATCGTTTTTTCATCGTCTTGATACGGGTTTGTGTCTTTGGTGTTGTTTTTTATTTTTTTATCGTCAGTGTTTTTCTTTGTTTGTTCGATGTTTTGTTGTTTTTCGATTTTTTGGGTTGGGGTTGTGAGGAGTGTTTTTTCAGTGAGTTTTTTTTTGGCTTGGAGTTGTGGCATTTCTTTCACATCGAGAGGGCGGTCGGTTTGGTCATTTTTATTTTTTTCATGGTGATTATCGGGGGTGGCTACTTCGTGCGGAACGTTTGTGTCTGTTTTACGGATCACTTCGGGATAAACGATGCGTTGATGAAAAATACCCATCAGAATGCGTACAAAGCATTCTGTCAGGGCATGGAGATCCTTAAAAGTCAATTCCGATTCATCAAGCTGTCCGTCGGCAAAAATGCCTTTGATGATGGAATCGATATGCGTACGAATGCGTGCCGGTGTGGGTTCGTTCATGGCGCGGCTGGAGGCTTCGACAACGTCGGCCAGCATGATGATTGCCGCTTCACGGGTTTGGGGGCGCGGTCCCGGATACGAAAAATCTTCACGTCGGGGTTGATCGCCGTGATCTAAAGCTTTTTTATAAAAATAACGCATGAGACCTGTTCCGTGATGTTGACGAATGATCGCTTCAATTTCGTCACCGACGCGGTGTTTGCGTGCCAATTCCGTTCCTTTTTTGACATGTGAGCAAAGGATCAGTGCACTCATGGCAGGTGCCAATTTATCGTGTTTGTTGATACCGCGAAATTGGTTTTCGATAAAGTAATCGGGATAGGCCAGTTTACCGATATCATGGTACAACGCCGCCACTTTACATAAAAGGCTGTTGGCTCCGACAGCCTTGGCACCGGCTTCAACCATATTGGCGACAACCAAAGAATGATGATAGGTACCGGGGATGGTCATCATCAATTCTTGTAACAAGGGTTGTTCCAGATTCATGAGCTCCATGAGGCGAAAACGGGTCGTATATCCAAAAACCAGTTCTAAAATGGGGCTAAGCGCAAAAAGCAATAACACCGAAAGAAATGCGTTACCAACAGCAATACCGGCTAAAATCAGAAAATCGTCGGCACCGCGCAAGCCTTCAAGCCAACCGCTTCCCAAGCTGAGAAATACAAGTCCCAAAGCAAGCGGAACAACACTCCAAACCACGTCTTGTCTGGTTTGTGCGCGCAACACAAGCCATGTGTTCAACATGGCCGAAAGATAGAAAAACAGAAACGTCGGTAAACCGCCCTTCATCAGTAACGTACAAAAAAACGCCAACAGTAAACCAATCACACAATACCGTTTGGCGGCAAAAATGAGTGCGCAAAGCCCTGCCGCGCCTGCGAGAGGAAACGCATAGGCACAGTGTAACAACTCTGTCTGTGGCAGCAGTTGTCCCGCCAGTGTGTAAGCGCCTTTGGCAAAAACGCCAAAGAAAAGCAGTAACAACGCAATAAATAAAAAGTCCTTGCGGCGCATCTGTGAGCCTCGGCGTCCGCTCGGAGCCATAAAAAAGCCCGCTGTCAGAAAAAGGGCAATGACAAACAAACCGCCTACGGTGCGTTTATGTAAGTATCCTTCACCCTTATGGTATAGAGCTTGAAGTTTTGTTTGTGCTTCATAACTGATTCGTTCTCCCTTATAGACGAGCACTTCTCCTTTTTGGACGTGGTAAAAAACGGGGTTGACCGTTTCAAGCACACCGCTGACCAAAGAATTTGTGGCGTCACGATTGACGGTCAGAGTGGGTTTGAGCAACAGAACAAAGAGTTGATCCAAGGCACGCTGTGAGGCTCGTGTAATGCGTGGGTCGTCGCGCATCACATGGCTGAATTGTATTAATAATGTAGGAATATCAAGAATATGGGTGACATCATTGCGTAAGGTTTCTTCGCCTGTTGCGAGGTTGCGAATAATCAGATCGCCGCGTTGTGGTAAGCTTTGTCTGGAGTCGGTAACAACGCCTTCGATGAGACGGCGTTCAAACCACGGTAGAGCCGTACCGATCACAAAATCTTGGACATGTGGATCGAGTAAGGCTTCGATCGTTTTGTCGTCCACCTCACTGCCGAGTTGCAGAGCGATATTTTTGCTTAGCGTTGCAAGGCTGCGGTCACCTTCTGAGGAAGAAGAATAGGTATTGATTTCCTTAATAAGGAGATACATCTGGTTACGCAGTGTGGCGGATTCTGTCGGACTGAGGTCAAAGACGACAGGCTGTTGCGCCGCGATGCGATCGCGTTGACGGCGTGAGGCCATTTTATCTTCTATCATCAGGTTTCGGTGTGCGATCAGGTCGTTTTCGGCGATTTCTCCGGCGACAAAATGTTGGTTTTGTACGGGGGTATTGAGCCCTGCCAAAACGGACAGAAACAAAAGAGTCATCACAAGAATAAGAAAACCGAGACCACTGTGATGGTAGGTGTAGAGCGAACGGAAGACAAAAAACAATTCACTCAGGCTTAACGGCGATTTTTTCATCCAAATCTCGTAGAGTATGCGAGCTGTATTGAGGCTGTTTCCAAGGCGTCGGGTCTCTATGATGGCGTCATTTTTGTTAAACACACCGTGGTGTTTTGTGACGCGTGGGACAATGACGCAAAACAGATTGCGGAAACAGGCTCTGCAAGGATTGAGGTTGAGGGAAAAACCGAGGGGTTATTTTTTGCCTTTTATTTCCGGCAACCCCGCGTCTTTGGCATATGCCTGAACGATGCGTCCGACCAAAGGATGGCGCACCACATCGGCAGCACTGAAATGTTGAAAAGCGATGCCTTCGACACCTTGTAAAACGTTCAGGGCATGAATTAACCCGGAGCGGGCAGTGTTTGGTTGATCAAAGGTTGCGGGTAAGTCTATTTGTGTCACGTCGCCCGTGATGACGGCGCGTGAGCCGAAGCCCAAGCGCGTTAAGAACATTTTCATTTGTTCACGGGTTGTGTTTTGGGCTTCGTCGAGAATGATAAAGGCATCATTGAGTGTTCGTCCGCGCATGAAGGCCAGCGGAGCCACTTCAATGGCGCCACTTTCTTGTAGTGCGGCGGTTTTTTGCGCGCCCATCATATCGTGTAAGGCGTCATAGAGCGGGCGTAAATAGGGATTGACTTTTTCGACTAAATCACCGGGTAAAAAGCCCAAGCGTTCTCCGGCTTCAACGGCAGGTCTGGTAAGGATGATGCGACGAACACGTCGTGAATGCAGCATAGCCAAGGCCATTCCCACAGCCAAATATGTTTTGCCTGTTCCTGCAGGCCCCACGGCAAAGATCATGTCACGGTTGCGCAAAAGTTCGATGTACGCCCGTTGGGTGCTGTTGCGTGCGGCAACGGTTTTGCGCGGAAGGGTGATGAGTGAGGATTGGCGGAACATGTCACGCAAGTCGCTGTTTGGTGTATCACGCAGGATATCGAGTCCTTGCTTGAGCGCTGCGATGTCCACAGGATGTCCTGCGCGAGCCAGCGCATAGCATTGTGTAAACAAGTTGAGTAGGCGTTCACGCAGAGCCGTATCCTCACTGGCGATAGAGAGGGTTGTCCCACGGGAAAAAATTTCCGCTCCGGTGTGTTGCCCGAGTTGAGTCAGATTGATATTGTGCGGCCCAAAAAGCAGATTGGCAAGGGTCGGATCATCAAAATCGAGGGTTTCAATACTGTTTTCTACAAAATCTTGCATGTTTTATGGGTGACCGATACGGCACGGGTAAAAGGGGTTAATAAGGCATGCGTTCGAATAAGAAAACGTTCATAAAATGACAGCATACAAACGTAAAACACCATGTATCCGTTCTTTGCTGTTTGCCACATACGGCATAGCAGAGCGGATGTTGTCAGTAACAATGCCATTGTATCCTAAAATATTTTACGCAACTCGTCCAGCCACTTGTCAATGAATCTTTCACATCTTTGGTATATTTTTTGCTTGCTATGGTAAAAAAACAAATAAACCTGTCATTTTTGCCTCAGGAGGTCTTATGTCCGGCATTAATTCACCAACACAAGCACAATTGGCAAACCTTTATGGACAATACAGTTCTTCGTCATTGGTCAGTGTGTTGAGCAAGACATCCTCTTCGGTGGCGGATTCGGAAAGTGCAGAATGGCAAGGTTCGTCGAGTTTGGCTACGTCGACCAACGATTTATTGCAGGCATATACAGCGAATGATCCGATAGCTTGGGTTGATTCGTTGTTGGCTGTGTTTCAGCAAATGGGGCTTGATGCACAGGATTCTGTAACCTTTCAAGATTTATTGACACGTCGTGACGAAATGCAAAAAGAATTTCAAAGCGCAGTCAATGCCGATTTGAAAGCGTTGGGTGTCGGTCTTTCAACCGAGGCGTATACAAATGTTCGTCTTGGACGATTGTATGATGAATTGGAAGTGGATCTTGAAGCGGAAGGTCAAACCATCAGTGCCTATACGATTCAGGCCGATGGCGAAGGGAGTGTTGTTGTGACTGCGGATGATCCGGAGCTGGCTTTGGCGGTCAAAGAATGGTTTGATTCCGAGCCTGCTCGTGTGGAAGAATTGACATTGGCGTATACCCCTACGCGGAGTAACATGTTACAATATCGGACTGATTTGAGTAAAAATCTTCAAGAAACCCTAGAAGCGGAACTCGAAGCAGCCGGTTTGTCTAAAGACGCAGATTTTCATATGCAGGCGGAAGAATCCGGCCGAGTGGTGATCAGCGCAATCGACGCCGATGTGCAAACAACGATGCAGAACTTTTTTGACAACAATCCTGATTTTGCTTTACTGTACAGCGATATTGAAAATTTGACAGACAGCAGTGCCGTTGAATTTTCACTGGTAAACAACGGGACGAAGATTGAAGTTGTCTCAAAGCACCCCGATGCGGATCTCATTCAAGGATATTTTAATACCAATGAACAAGCCGTGGAAATGTTTCAAGCAATCGAAGCCCTGAGCCAACTTGAAGAAGCACGCAAAACACAGAATTTTAATCTGACAGAAGCACGCAAACGGGTTCAAATGGAATCGCTTTCCCACTGGTTTGCAGACAGCGGTAGTGCAACGTCAATCAATATGGCATACAGCGAAAGCGGAAACACAACCTATGCGGCACTCAATACATTGGTTTAGCTTTGTTTTTCTTTAAGATGGACATCATTTCCTCAAGGATTCTTGCCGTACCGAAGCCATCTCTCATGCAACACGCGATCTGAAAGCGTCGTCTGTTTTTAATACGCTCGATCGCGTGTTGCATGAGAGACGGCCTTGCTTTGTCAGCCGACTTTGAGAGCCTTGTTTTCTTCAAAAAATATCGTTACAAAAGGAAATATTTTTATCTGAGGCTTTCGCCTCATCACACTGCAATGTGTGTAAAACAAGGTGACTGAATCATGAATGACGATTTGATTGAGATTGCGGTGTTGGGACGACCTCATGGGATTCGCGGCGAAGTGCGGTTGCAATATTTTGCCGACTCGACTGAACTTTTGGACGGAGAGTTGTATCTTGGGACGGGAAAACAGCCTCCGCGGCGTATCGTTGTGCAACGTTGGCGTTTGCATCAAGGGATTCCGCTTGTCATTTTTGAAGGCTTTGACGACCGAACCAAAGCGGAACCTTTACGCGGACAACGTCTTTTTGTACCTGCAAGCATGTTGCCGCCGCTTGATGATGACGAAGTCTACCTGCATGAACTTCTTGGGTTGCAGGTTGTTTTGGATGATTCAGGGTTACTCGTGGGCACGCTTGAGGGCATCGACGACCAAGGTGCGCAAGAATTGTGGCATATTGTTGCGGCAGATAAAAAAGAACTTTTTTTGCCTGCCGTTCCCGAATTTGTTGCTGCCGTTGATCTGGATGCAGAGTGTATACGCATCACACCGCCTGAAGGCTTGCTTGAACTCTATGGTTTTACAATATAAGTCTATTTTGTTGAAGGCAATGTTGTTCTGAACAAAATGTGTTATTCTGCAGTGGGGTCTTCTTTTGTCTTGGCAGGCAAAGCCACGCATTGAGCACACCAACTGTTTAATTGTTCATGAATAAAATGAACAATGTGTTCTTGTGCTTGTTTTGGGTTGTCGTTGACAGAAAGGGCTTCTCCAAAACGAAAATAAATATCCTGTTGTGGATAAATCTTGCCAAAATCACTCAACAATGCTCCCCCGCCTGACCATGCGTCGGTTTTTAATGCCAAAGGAACAACAGGAACGCCGGCTTTTTTGGCAAGTTTCACGGCAATACTGTTAAATTTACGTGCATCAAAAACAAGAGAACGAGTGCTTTGAGGAAATATGATGATTGATGTCCCCGCATTCAATTTTTCAACACCTGTTTCAAGCACTTTCTTTAAATCTTCACGCGGATTTGTGCGTTCAAGTGTAATCGGTTCGCGTTTCAACAAAATGTGTTTTAATAAAGGGTAATTCAGCAACGATTGTTTGATCACAAATGTCACATCCTTATAGGGCTGAATCATCGCTGCAAGACACATTGTTTCCAAGGTGCCCATATGGTTTGCCGCAAAAACACACGGCTCAGAGACCTTTTCCAAGACATCTAAACCCTGAATTTGAAAATGACATCCCACTCGTTCAAGATGGCGCATAACCAATAAACTGTCTTGCGCCCAATCCGCCCCTGTGTACACACCGTGTTTGGCACGCCAGCCGGCACTCATAAAAAAATTGAGTAAGCCAATATAAAAACTGACACTTGGGAAAAAGCGTGCAAAAATATTTGGTGTCTGCTCAGGCGTGTTGTAGTCGTCTGCTATAAAAAAAGGCGTTGAGGGCTTTGTCATCGTTGTTGCTCCATACCTGTTGAAAAAGAAAAATCTAAAAAGATTGTATCAAAATATACACACCGCCAGTCAACGTTGCTCATCATGCTTTACTACTTGTTTTGTATGCCTCTGCGTACCTGACGCGTGCGTCGCAGCCATTGATTGAGACGCCCTTCTTCGCCTTGTTCTTTTGCTTGATAAAATATTTTATCTTCTAACTGTGGTGGCAAATAATTCTGTTCCACCCACGCCTGCGGATAGTTATGCGGATATTTATAATCTTTTCCGTATCCCCATTCTTTTTGTAACTTTGTCGAAGCGTTGCGCAAATGTAATGGCACAGGTTGTGCGCCGTTGAGCCGTACTTCACGCAATGCATTGGCATAGGCGGCGTATGTTGTATTACTTTTTTTGGCGAGAGCCAAATAGACGGTTGTTTCCGCTAAAGGAATATATCCTTCGGGCATTCCCACAAATTCAACAGCCTGCTGACACGCCACAGCCAACGGCAAGGCCGCAGGGTCGGCAAGACCCACATCCTCAGATGCCGAAAGAATCAAACGCCGGCACACAAAGCGCGGATCTTCACCGCCATCCAGTAAACACGCTAAATAATACAACGCGGCATCGGGATCACTCCCCCGAATCGACTTAATCAACGCCGAGGCGTATTCATAATGACTGTCGCCGTCTTTGTCATGACGTGCCAACAATTCAGGCAATGAGGCCTTGATATGTTCAAGCACTCGCTTTTCAGGCAAGACCGATTTTGTGTACTCAATTAGATTGAGCAGTGTGCGTGCGTCACCATGTGCGGCAGAAGCCAAAAAAGTGAGTATATCTTCCGTCAAATGCACTTCGAGTTTTTCGGCACCGCGTTTTGCCAAAAGCAACATTTCATCTGCACTGAGAGGACGTAAACGCAGTACATGAAGTCGTGAAAGAAGTTGTTTTGTGACGCTGAAGGAAGGATTTTCGGTTGTGGTAGCCAACATCGTCAATTTGCCTGATTCCAAGAGCGGTAGAAAAAAGTCCTGTTGCGCCTTACTAAAACGGTGCAATTCATCAAGCACTAAAACCTCAATAGACTCCAACTGTTTACGTAATTGCTGTAAGCCCACTTCGGGCGCACTCAAACGCAAAACTCGTTCACTGTGTACATGTGCCAATAAAAGAGCCAATGTAGACTTACCGCACCCGGGCGGACCAAAAAATAAAAGACTCGGCAAACGATCCGTTTCCATGAATACGGCAAGTTTATCGACAAGATGTGTCTGTCCCACAAATAAATCTAAAGAATTTGGGCGTAAACGTTCGGGAAGAGGTTGTTTAACTTCCATGAGTGTGTCACTTTTTTTAAAGGGAGCTATAGCAATGTCATATTGTCTTATCAATAAACAAAACAAACAAGAGAACAATCATCACGGCACGGAAGCGAAAGACCCAAGGCATAGGCCGGAGAGGCTCAAGACACAAGCGGTACAAGAGTGCGAAAAACCAGTTTGGTGTCAACAAAAATGTTGACCATCACTTTGCTTCCATCCACCCGAACGTTTTTGGGCAGTGTTGAAAGACTTTCTACTTTTTTCAGTCTGAGGATACGAAATGTCGAATCGTCATGTTTGAGTTTTGTTTCTGTTCCGTTGCGGTCAATGAGGGATATTTCTATGGTTCCGGAGAGTGGTGATGATGTTTTTTCTGTGGCGGCTTTATACAAATCAAAGTGTATTTCCAGTTGTCCTTCGGTATTGAGGCGTGTATTCACATCGGCGACGCGCACAATACCAAGATCAATCAATTGTTTTTTTATTATTGTGTCTTTTGGGCTGGTTATGGCGGCTTTAGGTGTGTGTTGTGTTACCGATGGGGATTGAGGCGTTTGGGTTGTATTCTTTGTAGTGGATTGTTTTTCACGTTGCTGAGGTGTTGTTTCAGCCGGAGTCGTGTTTGGTTGATCATCTTCAAGGAGTTGTTTAAAGGTTTGCAAGCGTTCCAGTTCTGTACGCAGGGTCATGTTTTCAATGTGTAACGTGTGGATCTGTTGTTTTGTCAGGGTATATTCGTTCCACACATTCCATGTTAAAAACAATAATCCACCGGTCAGAAAAGGCAACAAAGCCAAACCGGTCATTAAAAAAATGAAGGCTTGCTTACCTATACGCCATTTATGAGGAATGCTGTCATCAGTCATGAGTATGAGACTGAGTTTTTCTTTTCCTGATTGACTCGTCAAGGATGTTCTCCCGTGGGCTCACAGCGTGCGAGTTTGTTTGCGACAAGGCTACAAACTCGTACAGACATGGATACGTTTGCAACGCACGTCCTTTTTATAAAGATCACAACAGCATCGAACACGCATAAAGAAGTTTTTTATGAATCTTTTGTGTGCCATGTTTCCTCCACGATGCGCCATGTGCCGCCGTGTGGTTGAAGAAACAGTGTTTTTATGCCGTGGTCGGTATATTTTGTTGAGTCGGTATATGTTTGTTCCATATCAACCACAATACCTGTGGCTTTGACACTGATGCGTACGCCGTCAAGTTTTACATGTATGGGTTTTTTTTGTGTCCAAAGGGTTGTTTTTTGTTGTGCAATAGCGTCTTTACCGACAATACGGCCTTGTGTGGCTTTGGAGGCGTATGAGGCAAGGTAGGTATCGAGATTTGCACTTTGCCATGCTATGCGCCATTGTTCGACAAATTGTGAAACCGAGGGGGTCACTTGGCTGAGATATTGTGCTTCCATGCCGTATTCTCCCGGAATCCATTCCATGCCCACAATGCGAAATTCACCGTTGATCGGCCGCCAATAGAGGCGTCGTAATCCTTCTGATGTTATATTTGGCGCACGATAATATTGTGTAAACCAACTGACCCAATAGTCGGGGCCTTGTAGAATGTTTACGGTGCCGTGATTGATGGAAATCCATGGCAATTGTGCAAAAAGGCGTTTTTTTTGTGCTTGAAAGGCCGCGAAGGTTTCTCCTTGCGCCTTGGTATAGGAATCAGGATGATAAAAGTCAAAAAAGCGTTGGGAACGAGCGGCCCAAGCTTTGTTCCAATTTTTTGTTTTTTGTTCGAGAATTTGGTTTGTGAGCACGTCTTGACTGCTTTTTGAAGCCGCATCGCTCAAGACGGCATCGGCAATGACAACGGGCAACCCTGCCACCAGTTTGGGAGAGAGGGTTTCTATGTCGCTCATATTGACCGCAACACAACCTCGCGTTTCCATGGGAGTGATGTCACGTCCTCGGCTGTGGATCCAAATGCCATAGCCTGTGCGTTGATCGAGTCTGTCCACAGGGTTTGGATAGTTTAATTCATAGGCTATGTTGCCATATTCCATATAATCAAGAGCCATACGGATTTTATCAATAACAAAATAGACGCCTTCCGGAGTGCGCAAATCGTTTTGTAGTTCTTTGCGTCCTCCTTTTTGGCCTGTTGTACACACATATTTATCTTGCGCTTGAAGAGGACTTTGTCGTTTAAAGTAGACCAGTTGTTGACGACTTTTATCAACAACAACCATTGCAGGTGGTGTTGTCGGTAGATCGCGCAAAACTGTTTTCCAGTTTTCAGCCCAAGCCGGCGTTGCCATAAAGACAACACCGAACGCAAAACCTATCAAGGTACGTCGAATACAAAAAGACAAAGCTATCATAGGCGGTTCAAAGTGTTGTTTTTATGTGTTATAGATAAAAAGCAATTTGGCTTATGGATTGAACCATGTGTTCATGGAGAAGGATAAATAAAAAATGTTCTTTTGTCGAGTTGGTGATTCAAAGTCTCACTCATTTAACGCCACATATTTGGTAAACGATTGAGTATCGGTAAGGTGTTTTCATGTGCTCCAAACGCAGCAACGGTCAACAAGCAAGCGGCTGTAAAAACCATCTCTTGCCACGATCCCGTACTCAGTAACGACACCTTGAAACGACGGCGGGCATCATGTGGATAAATGGGTACTCCGGAAGGGTTCAACGCATCCAAAGCAATGTGCGAAAGCGCACCCAAAGCCAAACCATACAACATTGCGCCCAATGGTAATATTTGGGTAATATGCAAGATTTCTTTGGGAATATATTGACGCAAACTGAAAAATTCCAAAAACTCTCTGTTGATGTTGAAATGATTTAAGCTTGTATCAAACGATACGGCTACAAGCAACAGAAGCAAATACCAGCCAAACCAGTGACTGGATTTGCGGTGAATGGCAGCCCAACGTTTTTTGTCACCACCTGAAAGCACTCTGTCTATCACATCGGGTAAAACCGTTCCCGCAGTCAAACCAATCAAAACAGCAGGATCTATTCCGAAACACAACGCTGTAGCCACAGGTACGCTTGTGTGTGTAATCCATTTCATAACAATTTCTTTCTCCAAATTACGGCATTGAAAGCCATGTATTGTTGCGTGTATGCAATGTGTATTCTGCATATATGGTATAAATGCTCTTTGAGCAAAAAGAAACAGGTATATTTTGCACGAATTATTCTTGTATTATTTCTTGCCGCTGGGTATAGACGCTTTGAAAGCGTTCCAGCGCGTCTTTTTCTGCTGCATTTTTCATCATTTTTTTCGCTTTATCAAGCCAATTGTTTGTTTTTTTGATATTGTTTTCATACAGAGCACTGTAAGCCAGGTGCAAATAGGCTAAAAACGTGTGTCCCGATGCGCCGAGTGATCGACCATAGGTTTCGTGGATTTCCGCGTCATCGGGATAGGTTTTCAGCAATTCCCGAAAATCTTTTTGGGCTTGGTGGTGATTGCCGTTATCGGCAAGTAAGCGAGCGCGAAAAAAACGTGCCATGGCGTCTTTCGGATCCAGATTCAGGGCTTGTTGCAGTAAGGATTCGGCACGGTTATTTCCGATAGAATAGAAAAAAATGCCTGCCTCACGTTGAATCAGAGCGTCGTGCGGTGCTGCATGGAGTGCTTGATTAAAGAGTTCTTGGGCTTCTTGCATTCGGTTACGGCGTGCAGAGAGCATGGCTTTGCCCATGAGTTCCAAAGGACGTGTTGCCGATGCATGACGAAAATGATGTTCAGCTGTTTCAATGTTTCCGTAACGCGCCCAAAGAAGTGTTTTTACGCGTAAAAAGCGTTCGTCATGTTCAGGACGTTGTCGGACGTCAAGCGGCAAGGCAGGGATCCTCGCCAAAATTTCATTGATTCTGCCGCCCACATCGGGATGTGTTGAAAGGTATTCGGGCACTTCCAGGCCAGACATCCATTGTTTTTGTTGAATGATTTTGAAGGCACTGACCATGCCTTGCGGTTGATACCCCGCGTCGACAAGATATTGCAAGGCCACATGATCGGCTTCGGTTTCATCGTAACGGCTGTTGTGCAGCATATCACTTTGTCCTGCCGCCATGCTTCCCGTTGCAAGTGCACCGCCGGAAGAACCGCCAAGGAACGCGCCGATTAAAACGCCTGCCAAGGTGGCTAAGGAACTGATTTGTGAACGTTCTATACGTCCTGCGATGTGTCGTTGGGTGATGTGTGCCATTTCATGCGCCAAAACAGCGGCAAGTTCTGATTCATGATTCATATTCATGATTAAGCCGCTGTGCACGAAAATAAATCCTCCGGGCACGGCAAAGGCGTTGATGGCTCTGTCAAGCAACACATGTGTTGTGAATGTAAACGGTTGTGGCGGCAATGTGGCATTCAAACGTTCAACGATAGAGCGGACGTAATATTTGATTTCAGGATCTTCAATAAGGGGCATTCGTGAACGCACGGTGATGTCAAATTTGCGTCCCAGTTCTTTTTCTTCATGAATGCCAAAATCACTGAAAAACGCTGCGGCAGGGAACACACTTCTGAAAAAAAAACAGATAACCAATAAAAGAACGCACATGCTTTTTGTTTGGGAGGAAAAACCTGCGAGGCGTTGCCGCCCCATGAATTTCTTTAAGGCTGCGGCACGTTTTGGTGTTTTTGCTCGGTGAGGGTACCCGACGAGGCATTGCCTCCTCCAAAACAAACTTGATATTGCGACAAGCTTCGGTATTTTTACTCGGGGGGAGGCAATGTCTTGTAGGGTATTTTTTTCAAGAAAAGGTTTTACGCCAAATCCCATTGTTGTCCTTCAGAAGTATCGCGAACTTCAACACCCATCTCATGAAGCGCAGTGCGCAATTCATCGGAGCGTGTGAAATTTTTTGTTGTTCGAGCTTCTTGCCGTTCGAGCAAGAGTTTTTCCACTTGCTTAACGTCTATTTTGTTTCTTGCAATGCGGATTGCGCGTAAATCAGCAAGGAACGTTTCAGGTTCAGATCCAAAAAGTCCCAAGAGTGTGTCCCAGAGTGTTGTGGCTTCGCGAATTTTCAGAAGGACGGTTTGTCCTGTTGTATTTGTTCGCAATGTTTTGTCATCCAGCACGCGCCCTGCCAGTTTGATTAAGCCAAAAAGGTGCCCGATAGCGGCAGCACTGTTACAATCGTCATCAAGTGCGTCAATAAAAGCCTGTTGCATATTTTGGACTTCGGTAAGCAAAGTTTGATTGTCTTGACCTTTTTTCCATGATGTGCGAGCGAGTGTTTTGTCAATGAGTAATAATGTTTCATAAACACGTTTTTGTCCGCGCTCTGCTTCATCCATGTTGTCAAACGAAAAATCGATGGGACTGCGATAGTGTTTACCGAGCAGGAAAAACCGTAATGTCTCAGGCAAATAACTTTCTAAGATATCACGAATGGTTTTAAAATTACCCAACGATTTTGACATCTTTTCGGCATTGACCTGTACAAAACCGTTGTGTACCCACATTTGCGCCAAAGGCTTATCCAAGGCTGCTTCGGTCTGGGCTATTTCATTTTCATGATGCGGAAAAATCAAGTCCAGTCCGCCGCCGTGGATGTCTAAAGGAAGCGGCACATATTTTTCACTCATCGCCGAACATTCAATATGCCAACCGGGACGCCCTGCACCCCATGGACTATCCCATGTGGGTTCATTGGGTTTTGCGGCTTTCCACAGCGCAAAATCTAACGGATCATCTTTTTCTTCATCAGCGGCAATCCGTGCACCTGAACGCAATTCGTCGGGAGTGCGTCCCGACAGTTTGCCATACTCAGGAAATGAACGAACACGAAAATAAACATCACCGCGCGGTGTGGCATAGGCTTTGTCTTGAGCAATCAACTGCTCAATCATTTTAATCATATCCGGAATATGTTCGGTGGCTTTGGGCTCTATATCGGGTTTGCTTATGCCAAGACGAGCCATGTCAACATGAAAGGCCTCCATAAATTCTTCCGCAACCGCTTTGCTGCTGCGGTTTTCGTTGTTGGCGCGTTGGATGATTTTGTCATCAATATCGGTAAAGTTGCGAATAAAGGTTACATCAAGCCCTTTATATCGCAGATAACGCACCAAAATATCAAAAGCAACCGCTGAACGAGCATGACCGATGTGACTCAAAGCATACGCCGTAATACCACACGAATAAAGGCTCACCTTGCCCGCACGGTGCGGCGTCAACAGTTCTTTTTTGCGAGTCAAGGTATTATATAACTGCATGAAAACTCCATTAAAAAACATTAAAACGGGTTTGCGATTGATTGATCGTTTTTCTGGGGGAGCTAAGCCCCCCCAGACCCCCCTTGATCCTGCGGCACATTCCGTGCTTCGCACTGTTCATGCGCCGCAGTTCAAGTGGCTCTGAGAGTTTTGCACTCAAAAGAAAAATGATAACCATGAATCAGCGTAAAAAAGTCAAAGCAAAAAGCATCTGAAGCCGTTTGTGAGGAAATGCTTTAATCAAAAATTTCAATACGGCGTTGATGCCTTCCACCTTCAAATTCTGTGGAGAAAAAGACGTCTGCAATACTCAGAGCGACAGAACTGCCTGTAACGCGTTCGCCAAGGCAAAGAACATTGGCATTATTGTGTTGTCTGCAAGCACGGGCATGAAATTCAACAGAGCACAAAGCCGCACGGATGCCTTTATGCCGATTGGCAGCCATGCTCATACCGATTCCCGTTCCGCAAACCAACAATCCAAAAGCCTCGTTTTCTGCAAGCACTTTGGCACACACATCATTGGCAGTATTCGGATAATCACACGCCTCACCGGGAGTCGTACCTAGATCGTGTATTGTATGCCCTTGTTTTTTGAGGTGTTCAATCAATGTGGTTTTCAAATCGACACCCGCATGATCCGCACCGATATAAATATTGGCCATAATTTGTTTCCTTATGAAGCATATGTTGTTTTTATGTATTGTTGTTAAACGGAATCCCCAAAGCGATCTTTTATCGCACGGAAGCCCCTTTGGGAATATGTCTTTTACTCTAAATTTTGATACATTTAAAGAAAAACAATATATTTGTTTTTTAATATATAAAATATAATAATTGTGTTTAGCCCGGATTTATTTGTCTTGTTGTTCATTCCATCGTGTAAAATTTTCAAGTTCGATATGAAATTCAGCAAGGATTTTTCCGACAACATGCCGAGTCATGTCTTGTATAGATTGGGGATGATTATAAAAAGTCAACATGGGCGGCATAATAACAACGCCAAGTTTAGCCAATTCAAGCATGTTGCGCAAATGAATCGGTGAAAGCGGTGTTTCGCGTGTAATTAAAATCAGCTTACGACGTTCTTTGATAGTCACGTCTGCCGCACGGAGTATTAAATTATCAGAATACCCGTGTGCGACACCGGCAAGCGTTTTCATGGCACAAGGAACAATCACCATGCCTTCGGTGTGGAAGGTTCCGCTTGCGATATTGGCGCCGATATTTTTCTGTGTATGGACAACGGTTGCCAAGCTATTGAGCTTTTCGATAGTGAGTTTTGTTTCATAAGCAAACGTTCGTGCGGCTCCCTTTGACACCACAAGGTGAGTTTCCCATTGTGGCTGTTTTGCCATGGCTTCCAGCAATTCTACAGCCAAACAAGAACCGCTGGCACCGCTCATTCCGACAATAAGACGTTTTTTCATGGTAACCGACTGAATCTATCTGTTTTGATTGCATGTTGACAAAAAAACTGTACATAAAGACGAAAGACATTCAGGATAAATAAAAATTCTACAAGAAAAGACCATTCCTTGCAATGTGAAGGAACAACAAACAATATATAATCAGAAAAACAAAGGATGCCAAGAATGGGCTCAAGAGCGAGGCTGAACCTTGACAAAGACAATATAATATATTAGGAACGATTACTGTTAAATAAAAAAAGGAGTATCATCCAATGGAAAATACTGTTTTACAAGCAATGAAAGAAGCGGGAAAACCTGTACGTCCGGGAGATATAGCCAAAGCGTTGGGTATCGAGAGTAAAGACGTTTCTAAAGCGATCGCCGCATTGAAAGAAGCAGGCAAGGTTTATTCACCCAAGCGTTGTTATTATGAAGTGACACCTGAATAACAGTCATCTCAGGATGTTATTATCATATATATAAAAATGCCCTGTCAAGGTAAAACAAAGACGGGGCGTTTTTATATATCCAACAAGTTTTTTAAATAAAACAGAAAAGGTGATTAAACAACGCCGTGTTCGCCGATGATTTCGGTTTGTGTTTCGTTGGTGATGAAGGGTTTCATATAGTGATGTGTGTCACCGAGCAACAAAAGAATCGGTGCTGCCACAAAAATCGAGGAAAACGTTCCGACGACAATTCCAATCAACATAGTGAATGCAAAATCATGAATCACACCACCCCCAAGAAAAAAGAGACTGAGACATGCGGCGAGGGTTGTGCCTGATGTCATCATGGTTCGTGAGAGTGTTTGATTGATACTGCGGTTGATAATGTTTTGGAGTGGGGCAGGGGCGTCGTGTGGTTGATTTTTCAAATTTTCGCGGATTCGGTCATAAACAATGATCGTATCGTTGAGTGAATACCCTACGAGAGTGAGTAATGCAGCGATAATATTGAGATCAAATTCTTTCCCCAAAAATGTCAAAAGCCCTATTGTTAAAAGAACATCGTGCAACAGGCTGAGTATGGCGCCGAGCGCAAAATTGAGACGCAATTTGGCACAGACCAATAAAGTAATGATAAGACAACCCAAAACACGCCAAGCCATGTCAAGCCCCACCATGCCCATACCATACATGCCAAGTCCCAAGGCAACAGTCATGACTGCGGCGGTCATCCAGCGGTGTTCAAAGCGTCCAGAGATATAGACAGTGATCAGCAAGAGCGCATAAAACATCGCTTCCAATGCCGCGTTACGCAGATCCGCGCCGACTTTGGGACCGACAGTTTCAAAGCGTTCAATCACGGCAGGATTGTCAGGGAAAGCGTCTTGCAGACGGTGTACGACTGTGCCGCGAATTTCTTCGTTGGCCAAGGTTTTGCTTTCTGAAAAGCGTATGAGGTAATCGTGTCCGTTATTGCCGTATTGTTGTACGGACAGGCCGGGAAGATTGAGTTCATCAAAGGCTTGTTTGATGGTTTCGTCACCGAGTTGTTGTTCAAAGCGAATTTGAATGGCTGCGCCGCCTGCAAAGTCAACACCGTAACGAATACCGGAAATAAAGATACTGCACAGTCCCAATATTAACAGCAGAGCCGAAATTCCATAAGCGAAACGACGTTTTCCGACAAAGTCAATATGTGTTTCGGTACGAAAAAATGAAAACCCCATTATTGTCTCCGAATAGAGTGTTTTTTGTATAAAGAGGGGAGTGAGTCTGTCTTTCTCCCCTCAAAAGATCTTTTATTCGCGCAGTGCCAATTCCCAGTTTTTGATAATCGGTTCGGCGATGTATCCCAAGACAGTTTGCGAGCGCGTAGTGATAAATACCGTTGCGGGCATTCCTGGGGACAAATACACCTCGGCGTCGTCAATGGCTTCTTGTGAAACTTCAACATGGCACAAATAATAAGGCATTGTGCCTGTTGCGGTTTGTTCTTCCAAGCGGTCTGCAGAAATATAGACAACTTTTGCCGCAATCAGCGGCGTCACACGCAAATCAAAAGCATCAAGCTGGACTTTGGCTTCTTGATCCAGATACACTTCAGTGATTTTATTGACGGGCACTTGCACCTCAACAATCAACGGATTGTCTGCAGGCACAATATCCATCAGTTCTTCGCCCGAACGGATGACACCGCCTTTGGAGTGCACTTTCAAATCAACAACTCGACCACTGACCGGCGCCACAATGTTCAAGCGTGTTTTTGCATCACGCAAGGGGCGCAGTTTTTCTTGAATTTGAGCGATTTCACTGTCCAAACGGGCAATATTGGTGCTGGCATCTTCAATAAAGCGGTTGATCACGTCATCCATTTTTAACGTGGTTTCGTCATGTCTTTGTCTGGATTCGGCAATATTTTGTCTGAGTTGTCCGCGTGTGCCTTGGTGTGAGGCCAAGAGACGTTCAAGTTCAAGAATTTGGGATTTTTCAAGGTAGCGTTCTTCAAAAAGAGCGCGTTTGGCTTCCAGCTCTTCTTTCAACGTTTCAATGATTGCGTTTTCGGCGCGATATTGTTCATTCAAACCGGAAATTTGTGCATTAATTTGTTGTTTTTGTGATTTAAGCAAAGACACTTGTCCTTGTACGGCGTCGTGTCTGGCGGTAAACAGTTTCAATTCATTGCTCAGAGCCTCTTGGGCATTGGCTTCGGCAGCCATCTTTTCTAAGCCTTCAGGCCAAACAACGTTTTCTTGCATGTCTTTTTCGGCAAGGAACCTGGCATGGGCAGCAACGCTCGCCACCAATTGTTGCAACAATGCCGCAACAGAAGAATCAACTTGAATACTCTCAAGCACGATCAACGGTTCGCCGGCTTTGACTTCATCGCCTTCACGAACAAGAATCTCTTCAACGATACCGCCTTCAAGATGTTGTACGGTTTTGCGTTCTGTTTCGATTTTAATTTTTCCCGGTGCAACAACCGCACCTTTTATCTCACCGATGGCTGCCCAAGCTCCGAGAACGCCAAAGAAAAAGAATATTAAAAATAAACCCGTACGAATGATTTTATGAGGATCTTCGATGCCCGATTGTTGATCCTTTTTTTTTCGGTCTATTTTTTTTTCGTTCATTTTATGTTCATCGGGCAACACATCGGTTTGAACGGTGAGGGGGGCAGCGATTGTTTGCGGCACATTTTGAGCATCGTGCGCCGGTGTTGTTTGTTCGTTTTTATCCATGAGGCTAACCTTTTCGGGAAGTTTGCGGCAACGGTGCTGTTTGTCCTTGTTGGACGTTTTGTTGTCGTTTTTCCTGATGTTCTGCTTGTTGTTTTTGGTATTGTTCTTGTCGTTGTTTTTTGGCTGCTGCCATCATATTGAGGATTTCTTGTCGCGGACCCAAATTGGAAATTTGGCCATCCATCATGATCATGATGTTGTCAACAATAGACAGCACGGCAGGCTTGTGGGTGACAAGAATGACAGTTGCATTCATTTTTTTGAGATTAAGCAAGGCTTGTAAAAGACAGTGTTCGCCTTCTTCATCCAAATTGGAGTTGGGTTCATCCAACACAACAATGCGTGGATTGCCGTATAAGGCACGCGCCAAGCCGATTCGTTGGCGTTGTCCGCCGGAAAGCATGGCTCCGTGAGCACCGATTTGGGTGTCGTAGCCTTTTGGCAGTTGTAAAACCATTTGATGAACGCCGGCCAATTGAGCGGCATAAATCACTTTTTCAGATTCAACGTTGCCCATGCGAGCGATATTTTCGGCAATACTGCCTGAAAACAATTCAACATCTTGTGGTAAATAGCCGATATTCGGACCGAGTTTTTCCATATCCCATGTGGTGATATCGGCTCCGTCAATACGAACTTTGCCGAGTGTCGGTGCCCAAATATTCAAGAGAACTTTACAAAGCGTTGATTTTCCTGCTGCACTGGGGCCGATCACAGCCATGGATTGTCCTGCCGGCAAGGTGAATCCGATGCCTTTTAATATACTGCGATCTTGCACGTTGAAAAAAAGATTATCCGCGGCAATGATGCCTTGGGGTGGGGGCAAATCCATAGGCGGCGGGGTCACGGGTGTATCAAGCATGGCTTTCAGGCGTTTATACGCGCTGCGTGCCTCAAGGGATTGTTTATAGCTGCCCATAGCTTGATCAATGGGAGCCAAAGCGCGTCCCATAATGATCGAAGCCGCGATCATGACGCCGGGTGTAGATTCCTGTGTGACAGCCAAATACGCACCGACAGCATAAATCAAAACCTGTAAACCGACACGCAAAGAACGGCTGATTGCGTGAAGCAAGCCTGCGGCATGGCTGGCTTTGGTTTGCAGTTCGATGACAAGATTATTGATGTTTTCCCAACGCTGAGCAACGGCACCAATCATACCCATCGAACGCACAATGCTGGCATTGCGTGAAGCGGCACTGAAAAATTCTGTGGAATGGCCGTTCAACATGCTCGCTCGTTCAAGACGTTTTCTTGTCAGACGATCGGTGAGCACACCAAGGATAAACACTGCAATCCCTCCCCCCGTCGCAGCCATGCCCAGAGCAGGGTGCAGGGTGAAGATTAATAGAAAATACAGCGGCATCCAAGGCAAGTCAAAAAAAGCAAAGACCGCGTTGCCGCCCAAAAAGCCCCGCAAGGTTTGCACATCACGCAAGGTGCCTTGTTTGGGTCCCGTTTCAGGCGAAGACGCATTTTTTAAGTTTTCACGCAGCACAGGTCCGCTCAATTTTTGATCGAATTCAATGCCGGCGCGCACCAACAGCCGAGAACGCAACCACTCCAAAGACGCGAGCATTGTCAGACAAATTACGGCTGCAACAGTGATGACTGCCAAGGTAGACAGATTGTAACTCGTCAATACACGATCATACACCTGAAGCATGTAAATGGGAAAGGTCAGTTGTAAAATATTTACAAACATGCTGAAAAAGAAGGCGTATCGAAAATAAAATTTACAGGAAGCCAGAAATTCAGTCATAACAATATATTGTCCGGGTTATACGTTTTTGAATCAATAAACAAAGCCTGTGATAACAACGTGTTTTTTAAAACCAAACACAGCAAGATAAGCACTCCCTTTTAGATTGGCAAGTCTTAAGGTCGTTGTTTTTTTCAGAGAGGGGATGAACCATAAAAGGACTCCTGAAAAAACAAGCGGTGACAAGACAATGATATCTTCAAAAGGGATAGCGTTTTTATTTAGTGGTTGTTAAAAATCATATATTTTGAGGTATGATACATATCATCGGCTTTTTTGCGCATGCTTTGAGCGCGTTCAGGTTCTTCTGTCAGGAGGTTTTGCAGTGTTTCTGTTTCCAGATTATAGAGTGTTTCTTGTTCGCGATAGATATAACAGTAGTTGTTTTCAAGTAACAACCGAAAATTTTCATCATTTTGTGCGAGGAAGAGGCGTGCGTCATGGTTGATTGTGGGATCGAGCAGATTACGCCCCAATCCTTGGTGTTTGATGGGCAGTCCTGCCAAAGCGGCCGCTGTGGGGAATATATCGGGGTGTCCTGCCAAAAAATGGTGTTCATCTTGTTCTATATAACCGGGGGCATATAAAATCAACGGAACATGACTGCTTTGTAAGCCGCAAGCAACATATCCCGGTGACATGTTTGCAGGTCGGTTACTCAATCCGTGATCACCCGTGATCACAAAAATGGTGTTTTCAAACCATGGTTCTTTGCGTGCCAAACGAAAAAATTCACCCAAGGCGTGATCGGAAAAGCGCAGTGCATTGTATTCTTCAAGACTTGAAAACCCATAGTTGTGCAAAGTCAAATCACTGACCTCATGAGACACAAAGCCTGCATTGTCGTCGGGAATCGTAAACGGACGGTGAAAACCTGCGGTTTGGATCACAGACACAAAGGGTTTTTTTGCGTCATTAAACACCGTTATGGATTCTCTGAACAAATCCAAATCCGAAAGACCCCAAACATCAACATTCGGTGAGCTCCACGAACCTTCTTCAAGAAGTTCTAAATCTTCAACATTATGTGTCAACAGTCCGCGAATGTTTGCCCAACTGGCGCTGCCGCCGAGTAAATAATATTTACTGTAATCTGTAAACTCGTTGATTGGCAGGTGTTGTCTGACCAATCTGGGATTGCGTGAGGTTGTGCCGCCTTCACGATTGACATCGGGAATGCCTGTCATAACTGTAAAGATGGCTCTGGCAGTCGTTCTTGCGGGGGCAAAAAAGTTTGTAAAAAGGACGCCGTTGTCAGCCAAATGTTTCATGGTTGGTGTGGGGTCGGCTTTGCCGTGTGCAAAGGAGGTCATTGGCCAGCCCATAGATTCCATCAAGATGATAACCACATTCCATTGTTTTGTTTGTGGCATGGGGACAACGGTACGGGAAAAGTGCATGTTTTGCAGATGAGGCGCGTCTACGCGCAACCAGCGTGCCATTTCCGGGTATGCGTGTTGTGCTGCGGTGTTATTGGGTTGACTGACACGCATGGAGTGCATGGTATCGTAGAGATTTTGTATAGGGTTGAGTGCCAACAAAACAAGTTCGTTGTTGCTACTGAAATATGCGTTACTCCAACGCAAAGGAAAGAAAGCGGCACTCACTTGTCCGTAAGCGGTTAGTGTTAATCCAAGAATCAGTGCGCAAGCCCAGAGTAGCGTACGCTTTTTGGTGGAATACGCACAGCGTAACAACACTTCGGGGCGGAGACGGTCTTGTTGAACAAGATCTTTGTGATGCAAAAGGCGTTTATTGAAAAAGCGTGCCGTTGCCGCCAGTAATATCAAGATGCCCAAAAGAATCCATAAAACGGGATAGCTTTGCCACACCATATTGAAGGCAATGTCTGCATCTTTTAGGAAATCGATAAAAGAGCTGTCCAAACGTTGATGAATATAAAAAAAATATCCAAAATCAATAAGATATACACAAATAAGGCTTACAAACAACACTGTATACAACGTCATCAGGCCATGACGAATGAATGGCACGTCACGCTTGACAGTCAAAGCCAGTATCAAGCCGATAGGCAGTGAGAAAAATACCGCTATGCGTGCATCAAATTTTGTACCGATATAAAGGCTTTTTATGATTTGTTGTGCAGAGACGGCGTCTTCTTGCAATGTCGGCCACACAAGCCCCAACATGACCAATCTGGCCAACAGCATGGTTGTCAGAAAAATCAGAAAAAACAACAAGGTGGTTTTCACAAAAGCCGGAGCCGTAAACATTGAATGCTTCATGAAAGGAACTCAATTTTTGTACAGACATCAAAAACATTGTGTGCTGTTCAAAGTGTTTAATTGTCATACAGGTTTTCAAAATGTTGTCGATAGGCGGTGTAGCGTTGTTCACGAATGGCGTGACGTGCGCCGCGGACCACATCAAGAAAATAGGTCAAATTGTGAATGGAGTTGAGCCTAAACGCCAAAAGTTCTTGTGCGTGGTAGAGGTGTCTTAAATAGGCTTTGGAAAAGGTTTTGCATGTGTAGCAAGAGCATTGTGGATCGAGGCAGTTGTCGTCTTCGGCGAACTCTTTTCTTTTGATATTGATTTTTCCTTGCGATGTGTACAAGGTGCCGTTGCGTGCGTTTCTTGTGGGGAGGACACAGTCAAACATATCGATGCCTGCGTCGATACCTCGGACAATATCAAGAGGCGTGCCGACACCCATGAGATAGCGCGGTTTATTGATGGGCAACAGTGGTGTCGTGTGTTCTTGTATCTTTACCATGAGTGTTTTACTTTCGCCGACAGACAATCCACCGATGGCATAGCCTTCAAAATCCAGATCGATCAATTGTTTTGCCGATTCACTGCGCAAATCTGTAAACATGCCGCCTTGGACAATGCCAAACAGTGCTTGTTGTGTTTCTTGTAAGGCTGTTTTTGGGTGTGCTTCGCGACAACGTTTTGCCCAACGGGTTGTCAATTCAAGGGATTTTTTAACATAGGTTTTATCTGCATCGTGCGGTGGACATTCATCAAGGCACATCATGATGTCTGAACCGAGGTTTCTTTGTATATTAATCACTTTTTCCGGTGTGAAAAGGTGCTTAGAGCCGTCAAGATGCGAACGAAACAAAACGCCTTCTTCGGTAAGCGTGCGTAGCGAAGAGAGACTAAACACTTGAAAGCCGCCACTGTCTGTCAAAATGGGTTTGTGCCATGCGTTGAAACGTTGTAAGCCACCGCGGCGTGCAACCACGTCGTCCCCGGGGCGTAAATAAAGATGATAGGTATTGCCAAGAATGATTTCGGCTCCCATGGCCTCCAAATCGTCGGGAGCGATGGATTTGACGCTACCCACAGTGCCGACAGGCATAAAAATTGGTGTGTTAACGATGCCGTGTGCTGTGTGCAATTCGCCTGCGCGTGCCGCACCGTCTTGTGCATGTATAGAAAATGTTCCCAACCGGTTCATAGTCATTCTTACAACTCTTCTTTGTCTCAGAAAAATGTTTGTTTCGGAAAAAAAACACTGCCTCCTTTTTCCCTCAATGAAAGTATCAACATACATGTTGTCTTTGTTGAGGGAAAAAGGAGGCAGTGTTTGAGGTTCTGCTTCATAAGGTTGTTTGTAAAAATAGAGTGACTTTTCCTAAGCATATTGAGACAGTTGTCGTTGTATCTTTTTGATAAAACGACTGTTTAAACAGCAATTTGATTCTGTGGTATACAAACAATGCATAGCCGTGTGTATACGTCGCAGAATCAAGGGGAGGTTGGGGAGAAATAATGCCTCGTAGGCATTATTTCTCCCCAAAAAAAGAAAAGTCAATCGTAAACGTGTCTAGTGAGCCAAGGCTTGCAGTAGGAGAATCGCAACAATATTGATGATTTTGATCATCGGATTGATTGCGGGACCTGCTGTATCTTTGTAGGGGTCACCCACGGTATCACCTGTGACAGCCGCTTTATGCGCGTCAGAGCCTTTACCGCCGTGGTTGCCGTCTTCGATATATTTTTTGGCGTTATCCCATGCACCGCCACCGGATGTCATGGAAATAGCCACAAAAATGCCTGTCACAATGGTGCCCATCAGCATGGCACCGATACAAGCAAACGCTTGAACTTGTCCTGCAATCATGGTGATCACGGCATACACCACAATAGGTGCAAACACGGGCAACATGGCGGGTTTAATCATTTCTTGGATGGCAGAACGAGTCAGCATATCAACAGCGGCGCTGTAGTCAGGCTTGGCTGTGCCTTCCATGATTCCGGGAATTTCACGGAATTGGCGGCGAACTTCAACGACAACAGCAGAGCCTGCGCGTCCCACAGACATCATGCCCATGGCACCGAACAAATAAGGCAACAGACCGCCGATAAACAAGCCGACAAGAACATAGGGATCTTGTAAAGAGAAGCTGACTTGCAGATCAGGGAAGAAGCGGTCGAGTTCTTCGGTGTAGGCCGCGAAAAGTACCAAAGCAGCCAACGCAGCAGAACCGATGGCATAGCCTTTGGTCACGGCTTTTGTGGTGTTGCCCACAGCGTCAAGCGCGTCGGTGGTTACACGGACTTCGTCGGGAAGGTTGGACATTTCAGCGATACCGCCGGCGTTGTCTGTGACAGGGCCGTAGGCGTCAAGGGCAACAATCATGCCGCCGAGTGCCAACATGGTTGTTGCGGCAATGGACACACCGAAAAGGCCGGCATTGACATAGGTCAAAATGATGCCGCCGCAAATCACCAATACGGGCAACGCGCACGACTCCATGGAGACAGCCAAACCTTGAATCACGTTGGTACCATGGCCTGTTTCGGAGGCTTTGGCGATGCTGCGCACGGGACGATATATCGTTGCGGTGTAATATTCGGTAATCCACACCAATAAGGCGGTGACCGCCAAGCCCGTGAATGCACAAACAAGCAAGTTTGCCACACCAAAGGATTGACCCTGAATAGACATGTCAGGAGCACCCCAGAAGAGGAAAACAGAAACAACAACAATCAATCCCGCAGAGATCGCGCCCGAGGCGAAAAGACCTCTGTACAAGGCTTTCATGATGTTGTTGTCGGGGCCGAGTTTGACATAGCGAGTGCCAATCACGGAACCGATAATGCAAACCCCGCCAATCAACAGGGGATACATCATCATTAAGCTTTGCAGTTCACCTTGAAAGTAGATGGCTGCCAAAAGCATGGTTGCCACAATGGTGACGGCATAGGTTTCAAAGAGGTCGGCGGCCATACCTGCACAGTCACCGACGTTGTCACCGACGTTGTCTGCGATAACGGCGGGGTTGCGCGGATCGTCTTCGGGGATACCGGCTTCGACTTTACCCACGAGGTCTGCGCCCACGTCGGCACCTTTGGTGAAGATTCCGCCGCCAAGACGAGCGAAGATAGAAATCAGCGATGCACCGAAAGACAGTGCCACCAAGGCTTCAAGCAACAAGGTTTGTTCCACATCCATGGCTGAAAGCAATGCATAATACACCGCGACGCCAAGGAGTCCGAGACCGACAACAAGCAGTCCCGTGATGGAACCCGCATCAAAAGCGACTTTCAACGCAGGAATCAGTCCACCTGTACGAGCGGCTTCTGTTGTCCGCACGTTGGCACGAACCGATACGTGCATCCCGATATATCCGGCCAAACCGGAAAGGACGGCACCCAAAACAAAACCGAACGCCACAACCGTCGAAAGTAACAGTGCAAGCAACACCGTAACGGCAACACCCACTATGGCAATGGTTTTGTATTGACGATCAAGATACGCTTTGGCACCTTCTTGAATAGCATTGGCAATGCGTTGCATGTCTTCATTGCCTGTTCCGGCTGCGAAGACAGTTTTTGATGTCGTGTACGCGTAGTACAGAGCAAAAGCACCGCAAGCCAAAACAACGAGTAACGAAAAAATCATCTCTCACTCCGCTGGCTTGTTAAAATGTGGAAAAAAGAAAACACGGCTCACCGTAAAAGCGTTTGTCATACCCATAAAAAGTGTTTGTCAAAATGTGCTTTAAGTATTCGGCAATATCGTGATTTCAAAGGTCAAAAGTGTGTAAATTCTGTTCCTTAGTTCACTTGAACGTTAAAATTTTATTTTCAACGTTTTTCTGAGGCACACATGTAACGGCATGGCAATAATGTCAAAAAATTCGTCCACGCCTTCATAATAGCCGCCTGCTTATGCAGTCGTCAGAGCCCTTTTGATGATAAAACATCTTAACGAATCGGCCTTGTCACCGTCTGTTTATTTTTGCGTATTCATCATTACCGTCGATATAAAAGCATTGATTCATCTGAGTTACAAATAAATTCTGTCTCGACAAGCAGCAACAAGATGATTTTCAGCAAAAAATAAACACAATTCGCAGGAGGTGAACCTACAAAAAAAAAAAGGCTTTTGCAAGTCTTCAAGCATGGAAAACGCTCTATTAACTCAAAAGATATAGTCCTGCAATCCCTTCTGTAAAAATAGAGTAAAGAAAAAGAAAGAAACGTTTGACTTTTATCATAGCTGTTGTTAAATTTTACGACGGAGAGAGGAGACACCAAAGGTGAAATATTATGGCAAAAAAGTCCGGTAAGCATGTTTATGCGATTGCGATTCTGTTGTTTCTTGGCGGAGTCGGTACGCTTGCATACAGCGGTTTTTCCGAAGGTAGCGTCTATTTTTTAAATGTTTCTGAGGCGTTGGCTGTCAGTCCGGAAAATTTGCAAACCGCACGCTTGTTTGGTTCTGTCTCTGATAACGATTTGGTTCGAGAAACAGACGGAAGAACGGTGTCTTTTCGTCTGATTGACAATCAAGAACCGGAAAAAAGTATGTCTATCCACTATGTCGGCGTGATTCCCGACACCTTTAAAGAAGGCGCCGAAGTCATTATTGAGGGTGGAGTGCGTCCTGACGGCGTGTTTCATGCAAAAACGCTGATGACAAAATGTCCTTCAAAATATCAAAAAGAAAATCGCGGCTAACCTTAGGGCGTTGATCTACGGTTCAACATCCTTAACTTGTGCCTGACATCTTGTTGAGGCTCAAGGTGTATGCCGTGGTACCTGTTGTTGTGCCGCTCCGAAAAACGGAGTTTTTTTAAATGGATAACACGCATTTCTTATACACGTTTGCCTTTGCTCTGCTGCTTGTGGGGATGTTTGCTTCTCTCGGTGGAGCCGCCTTGGGTGTATGGCGACAAACGTTGAGTTTTTCAAGCAAAAAACAATCCGCACTCGGCGCTATTGAAATGGCCGGTTCTATAACAGCCATTGGATTGACTGTCGCCTCTGCCATTCTTTTATACGCATTTATTTCATACGATTTTTCTGTCGTTTATGTGGCGAGCTATTCCGATACATTGTTACCGCTTTTTTATCGGATAACCGCCTTTTGGGCAGGACAGCCCGGTTCTCTTTTATTTTGGGCTTTTTCTGTGGCTTTGTGTGGTTGGCTTTTTCAATATACGCCTGCCTATCTCAATCTCACTGACGCGACAAAACGTTGGTACTGGGTGTTTTTTCATAGTATTATGGGGTTTTTCTGTCTTTTATTGACAACATGGAACAATCCTTTTTTGGTTTACAGTCATGCACCGTTTGACGGAAACGGTCTCAATCCTCTGTTACAGAATCCGGGAATGATTTTTCATCCGCCGTTGCTTTTTTTGGGCTATGGCGGCTTTGTTATTCCCGGTTGCTTGGCCTTGGCGCAAGCTCTCAGTAACGAACGCGACAACGAAGCCTCATGGACAACGGTTGCTCGCCCTTTTACCATGGCGGCGTGGGCGTTTTTGACTGTCGGGATTGTGCTCGGTGCGTGGTGGGCATACATGGAGCTTGGTTGGGGCGGATATTGGGCATGGGATCCGGTTGAAAACGCTTCGCTCATTCCTTGGTTGATCGCGACGGCGGTGTTACATACGTTGCTTATTGATACCCGTCGCGGAAAACTCAGAGCTGTCAATACGTTTCTTATGGCTTTGACCACCATTTCTGCTTTTTTTGCCACATATCTTGTGCGTAGCGGTGTGGTTCAATCGGTACACGCATTTGGTGACGGTGGAGTGGGCGCGCCTCTTTTGTTGTTTATTCTTTTTTCGACAGTCATTGCCTTTTGGATTGCTTTTGCCACGCGCGATCGGAGTGCTCCTGCGCTTGAAGGAATTGAAACGCGTGAAGGCTTCTTGGTCTTGACGTCTTGGTTGCTTTTGGCTCTTGGGGTTATTATTCTTGTGGCGACCATGTGGCCTGTGTTTACGGCATTCTGGAATGAAACGATTATGGGTTTGACTCGTGAGGTTCAACTTGACGCTGCAGGACATGACCATGGCGGTGCACAAGGATTGACGGCAACGTTTTATAATCGTGTTTGTTTGCCGTTGTTTGCGGGGCTTGCCGCATTATTGGCGATTTGTCCGTGGTTGCGGTGGTCCGGTGGATTGCAGCGCCGTAAGGGGTTCTTTCTTGTCCTTGCTTCTATGGGACTCGCCGCAGGCGCTTTGTGGGGCTTAAACTATCGCCAGCCGACAGCACTGCTCGGTATCGCTGCGTCTGTCGGTGTCGTGGTTGGTGTGTGTCTTTTGGTTTTTGATCGCAATGTGCGTCGTGTATCAAACACGTTTTTTGCCTATTTGATCCATGCAGGCGTGGCGCTCATGGTGATTGGTGTTGGCTTTTCTGGACCGTATAAGCTTGAACGTGAAGTCTCACTGACTCAAGGTGAATCGGTACAACTCGGTCAATATCAAATCCAATTTACACAAATGTTTGAAGGATCGGGACCGGGTTTTCATTTCATTGAAGGTGAATTGAAAATCAGTAAAAACGGGACACAGATAGGCATACTGACGCCTCAACGCCGTATCTATGATAAATGGAATAAAATGCAGTTTGCTGAAGCGTCAACGCAATTTTCTCTTGGGAATGAGCTCTATGCTTCACTCCTTGGGCTTGATCAAAATCAGCGTGGTATCTTCCGTATCAGCAGTAACCCGCTTGTCAATTGGATTTGGATCGGCGGTGCTCTGTTGTCAATTCTTCCATTCTTTATGATGCGAACAACGGCTACCCGCCGCGAAGCGGATTTGGATTAATTTTTTTCGGGGGGGATAATCCCCCCCGAACCCCCTTGATTCTGCGGCATGTAAACACTGCGCAGCAGTGTTTACATGCCGCAGTTCAAATGATTCCGAGAGTCTTTTTATCGATACAGAAAACGACAGTAAGTGTTGAATATGAGCCTGTTGCAACAGCCATAAGTGAGGAATGGATATGGCGGAGACGTTACTGTCTTTGCAGAATGTTGGTAAGCATTTTCAGATGCGTACGGTGTTGCGTAGCGTGTCTGTTGATATTTTTTCCGACAGTTTGACGTTAATGGTCGGAGCAAACGGAGCAGGGAAGAGTACGTTGTTACGTATGATGGCAGGTTTAACAGAACCTGACAGCGGCGAAAGGACGTGCTTTTGTGATGTTGCCGACATGGCATATTTGGGACATGCCACGTTTATGTATAACAATCTGACGGCGTTTGAAAATTTGCATTTTTGGGAATCGGTCATGGGTGAGACACCTGCTGAAGACGTGTTGTTGCATATGCTTGAGCGTGTGGAGCTGGGCAAGTTTGCTCATGAATTTGTGGGTGGATTTTCACGCGGTATGGTGCAACGTTTAAATCTTGCACGTGTGTTGTTGCGACAACCGAAATTGTTGTTGCTTGATGAACCGAGCACCGGCCTTGATACGCGTTCACGAACCATGCTATGGCAAGAAATGCAACAATTACGCAAAAGCGGATCTGCCGTTGTGTGTATCACCCATGATCCCCATGTGTTTTATGTTGATGTCGATAGGGTTTTGGCGCTTGGCGGACGACGCGTGATGTTTGACGGCTCTTCCGATCAATATGAAGCCTTTTTACACGATACAACACACACTGCAAGGCAAGAAAAGACTGCGGAGACAACATGCTAAAAAGCGCGTGGGTCATCATGGCAAAAGATTTACGCATGCTGTTGTTGCGCGGTGGGGCGTGGATGCAGGCTTTTTTGTTGGGTTTGTTGCTTATTTTTGTATTCAGTCTTTCTTTGCCGCCCGGCGAGCATGTTTCGGGACAAACGGCAGCAACAATCTTTTGGTTGGCTTCGGCTTTTTGCCAAGTGTTGGCGTTTAATATGTTATATGCCTTGGAAGAGCCGACACAAGCACGAACAGGGCTTTCTTTGCTTTCTGTACCGCTTCAAGCGGTTTGGCTTGGTAAATTGGGTGCCGGTTTGGCGTTAATCGTTCTTGCGCAATGTGTTTTTTTTCCTGCTTTATTGATTTTTTTGGGACAACAAGTGAATGCCATATGGCCTTATGCGTTATTGTCTGTGGTGTTGATTGATGTGGGTTTGGCCGGTTTGGGTTCGTTTCTCGGTGCGCTGTCAAGCGGGCAATCTGCCAGAGAATCGCTTTTGTCTGTTATTATTTTTCCTTTGATGATTCCTTTGTTATTGGCAGGCATTCAAGCAGGCGCGGCGGTTTTTGCCATGCAAAATCCAGAAGTTGTCGCGTTATTGCGTTGGCTTGGTTTGGCTGTGGCGTATGACGCTGTTTTTTTGGGATTGGCGATGGCGCTGTTTCCTTTTGTTTTTGGAGATGCAACATGATTCACGATATACAACGTGCGGCTTTGCCTGCTTCGGGCACATCACGTTTTGCTTTATTGGCTTGTGCGGGCGGTATTGCTTTGGCATTTTGTCAATATTTAGTTTTTGTTTATGCGCCTGTTGAAGCGTATATGGGAATTGTACAAAAGATTTTTTATTTCCATGTGCCTTTGGCATGGTGGGCGTTTATCAGTTTTGGCGTAACGTGTATCGGTGGCATTTTTTACTTGAGAACACGTCATGAAAAATGGGATCATTTGGCTCATGCCGCCGCTTCATTGGGTTTGATGCTTTGTTCATTGGCTTTGGTTACGGGGTCTGTGTGGGCGCGTCATTCTTGGGGGGTTTGGTGGACGTGGGATCCGCGTTTGACCACAGCATTGATTTTGTGGTTTCTTTATGCCGCATATATCGTACTGAGACATATGGATATGTCTGCAGAACGCCAAGCAACTGTTTGCGCAGTGGTGGGGATTGCCGCTTTTGTGGACGTGCCTTTGGTTTTTCTGTCTGCCAGATTGTGGCGTTCGATTCATCCTGCGGTTTTTGCTTCTGAAGGTGGTGGTTTGGAGCCTGAAATGCTTGTGGCACTTCTTGCTTCGCTTTTCGCTTTTGGTTTACTTTGGGTGGGGTTACTTGGGTTGCATACGGCACTTTTGCGTGACAAAAGCCGTTTAGAACGCCTTACGAAACAACACTTTGAAGATGATTAGAGCCTATTGACCTAAACGCGTTTTTGATGATTTTTGCGTCATTTACGTTTGACTTCTTTTCCTTGTTCAGACGGAATTTTGATAAAAAATAAAAGAAAAGATGAATATGTTTCGTGATGAAGTCTATCGCGTGTGCACCGTTGCCTGCGGAGGTGCATTGGGTACCTTGTTGCGTTTCTATGTTGATCTATGGATTTCTGCGACCGTTTCTTTTGCGTTGCCTATTGGGTTGCTTGTCATTAACGGCACAGGATGTTTTGCTATCGGCTGTTTGCAGGCTTTCCTTAATAAGCAAGAAAAGGTATACGCTACATACATACGGCTTTTTTGTATCACAGGGTTTCTTGGCGGATACACCACCTTTTCAACATTTGTACTCATAACGGCACAACTTTCTGCTTGGAACAAACCACTTGCCGTGGTGTATCTTCTCTTCCAACCGTTGTCAGCTTTTTTCGCCGTGTGGTTGGGAATGGTTTTTATGAAAAAAATACAATACAATGAACCTGCCGTTTAACGACGACTTCACAACGTTATTGTAGGCACATAAAGTTGGCAGCAATAAAAACGTTGTTGGCACTTCCATTGCTGCTTTGTTTAATCATTCACAAAAAATCGAGTCAAAAAAGAAAAAACCTTTATAAAACACTGATGGCATACAATTTGCTATATCAAATGTGATTTCAAAAGATTGATAAGATACAATTTGTTTATTGTATTTCATAATTCATCATATAAGAGAGGATCACATATGTCACCTACCATCGGAACAAATATCCCTTCACTCAATATTGCTACCCCTATTTCACCCAAAGAACCGCAAACCGCAAGCGGTGCAAGAGTCGGCGACGCCCCGGCTCCCGCATCGACAACCCAGCCAAAAACAGGTCTGCTACAAAAAACACAAGCCTTGCTTCATCGTCTCACTTCCGGTGCCGTTAAACACACCCACAAATACTCTTTAGAGGTGACTGTGCCCGCGCCTAAAGCGGGTCAACCGGCATTTAAAGATCACATTATTAGTATCAATTCAAGGACGTTAACCACGGCCGAACGCATTGCAAATACTGCCAAAGCAAAGCTGGAACAGCTGGAAAGAATCACGCTCAAAGATCTCAGTGATCAAACGAAAACAGCCATGACCGCAGCGAATGGGCATGCCATAGAAGCACAAACAGCCTTAAAAGAAGCCATTACGGCGCAATATGATTTGCGTACAGCCTTTATTCAATACGCTCATGCATCAGGAAACGACCTTAGCGCGCAAATAATGGATTGTGATCGAAAAATTTCAGAATTGATGAATCTTTCAGGTTCGTTGATAGAAGCCGCAAAGAAAAATCAAGATGTCCCTACTGCGCTTGCAACGCAAAGTGTTTCCAATGTCGTGAATGAAATGCGTCTTGATATGCACGGCACCACAAGTTTAGTGCATAAAAAATTTACAGAAATACACAAAAGAATGGATGCCTTAGAAGCACAAAAAGATACCCTGAAACCGAGAGTATTTGCAAAAGAAGTCCAAAGATTACAAACGCTTCTTAAAAAGACCGAAGCACTCCTTGAGGAACAAAAAACCAGACAAGCACAAGGAAAAAAAGGTGCTGTATACGACCCACAAACCTTGGATGCCATAAGAACTTCACTGGATAGCGCCGGAGCGCGTCTCAATGAATTTGAACGCGTGAATATAAATAGAGAATTTATGCGGATGGCAGAAGGCCTGCAAAAAAGTTATCAATTACCTACAACATCCGACGGGTGGGGTGTATTAATCAACGCCAACCGCTTCGACCCTTCAAAGCAAATCTGTCTTGAACAATTGCAAACGCTCTTTACTGCATTAAATAAAGAGCCACATTCAATAGATATTGAGGCCACAACGGCAATTGTGGATCAAATAATCGGAAATAATAAGTTATTCAGAAGTCTGTTCTCTGACTTAACACAGCTAGAGGGGGAGTCTAAATCAATAGCGAAGGCTTTTCACAACGAATGTGAAAAACTTTTGGCAATCGCTAAAAAGATACAAACATCTGCGAATCCAAACACATACGAAACAGGAGATGCCATTAACAAAATGTTGCTTTCGCCTATCAGTGTTTCGACGCTTGCAGAAAGTAAATTGCGCGGTCTTTCTCCTGATTTTGCTTTAGCCGAACTTGCTGTAGACGGTAATTTGGAAGGTGACCCCAAGGAACTTGGGCAAGGTGCGCTGAACACCGTGTTTTTATGTAAATATAAGTCGCCGACTACAGGTGAAGAAGCTTCCTATGTGTTTAAAAGTGAATATAATGGACGACAAGGTTTTTTTGATTTTGGTCTGGCAGGTCTTGGCTATAAACGTGATACTCCTCTCGTTGGTTTAAATATTATAGCAACAGAAGTTGCCGCAAAGATTGGCTGTGAAAGTGCTATAGCCCAATCAAAAATAGGTGCTCTCAATGGACAATTCGGTCTTTTTATGGAACAAGGTCGAGGGAGTATTCTTGTTGATCTGATGGAACCAAAAAATACAGACGGAAACCCGCATCCCGGCTTCACAGTGAACGGCCAAGTTTATTCTTTGGCGGATTTGCCGAGGGCCTTAACGCCTGCGCAACAAAAAACCTTTGCCATCAATTTAATACAAGAGCTGACCAAACTTGAATGGGCAGACGCTCTTTCAGGCCAACTTGACAGACATGAAGGCAACTATCTTTTTGATTTGAATCCTACCACGACAGCCGTCAAAATTACAGGTATCGATAATGATTTTTGTTTCAGTAAAGAGCTTGACGGATTAGCCCGTTCCGGTGCTTTGGATTTTTCTCGAAATCCTGGATTTGCATATGGTTTTGGTGTAAATCAAATGTTTAAACCTCTTTTTATTACACAAGAAATTAAGGATAAACTTCTTGCAATAGACGTTGAGGAATATACAAAATCTTTACAAGGTAAACTTGATGCCGACGCCATCGCTGCGGCCGTAAGCCGCCTTGCCGATGCCAAAAGGCATGCCGAAACGTGTTCCGTGCTTTCAAATTCAAGCACTGCGCACGAATTGGCTACAATGTTTCAAACTATTGCTGATGAGATGACGCCCGTTCAGGCGCTCAGAGCTCAGGAGCAGGCAAAAATTCAACGCGGAGAAAGTATAGACGCAGAACGTGCGCAACTGGCAACAAAGAATTTTATAACCAGAGATTTTTATCAACTACAGCCCATGTTTGCTGCCTTGGCCAGGCCTTAGACTCTATAAGCTCCCGATGTATTCCTATCCCTTATGAATGTCATTTTACACTTCAACATTGAAGTGTGTAAGGTTCACTGACTTAAAACATACCGATACACAAGAGATGCCGACTCGTGATTGGGTCTCTGTTTAAATGTTTGATTACAAAACAATCCCTAGATAGTGTCGACATTATCTAGGGATTGTTTTGTAATCAATGATGACAGCTCTATTTATAGATAACCTCGTCTTTCTATATTTTTTTAATCAAGAATATAGGCAGTTTTCTACAAAATATGGCCAGCTTGTTCTGGCCATTAGAGCGGCAGTTCCTCTCATTGCATACCGCTTTTTGGTTAAACGGATATTTTAGACACAGCCCTCAGAACAGTTTTTGTTTGACTTTTTCTTCTCCTGTTTTATTTTTTTGTAGGAGGTAACTATGGGTAAGCTATGTAAAAAACATCTTTAGAGATTCGTATTCGGGAAACCCATAAGATTCTGTTTAAAACTGCACGGGCATCATGGACAGTAGGATGACCTCTCAATGTGCATCAGAAAAAAGGAACAAATCGTGTTACAGAACAAATCCATTGGCTTTAAAATTTACACAATTTTGTTTTCTGCCATAACGATCATGCTTGGTATTGTCGTAGCTTTTTATTTTGGCATCAATTATATTTCGAACAACAGTACTGCCCTCGCCGGCAAGCAAATGTATGAATTGCAAAAAGATCGCATTAAAGACATTACCTTAGCCGCAGCGAAAGGACTTGAAGATCAGATAGATGGTAAATCGAAAGAAGAACAACTGAACATTATCAATCAATTTCTGACAAAATCACGATTTGATACCAATGACTCGGGGTATTTTTTTCTCTATGAAGAAACGACAGTGCGCTTGCACCCCATTAACAGACAAATTCAAGGTAAAGATATAGGCGATTCAAAAGATTCTGTCGGCGTATACTTTATTCAAGAATTGCGTGATGTCGCCAAGTCCGGTGGTGGTTTTGTGACCTACATGTATCCTAAACCTGACGGTGAAATTGATCAAAAAACCGCCTATGCCGTTATGATCAGAGGGACAAATTATTGGTTTGGTACCGGCGTCTACACAGAGAATGTGGCTGTTTTGGAAAAACAGTTACATGAAAGCATGACCGAGCAAGCCAATACTATTGAGCTATATCTTGTTCTTGTTGTCTTGGTTTTTATCATCATCATGTTCATTGTTTCTATCAAGATTATCAGCTCGATTACAGGACCTATTTCACTTTTGACTGCCATTTCTGCAAAAGTTGCCGAAGGTGATTTAAACGCCGGAAATCTTGTTGTTCATCATGCACAAGACCATATGCTCGCGGCCAGTAAAAATGAAGTTGATATCATGTCGAATGCCATAAACCGCATGGTGTCTTCTTTGCGAGAAAAAATTCAAGACGCTGAAAACGCCATTGACGAAAGCAAAAAAAATGCCGCTCATATTCAAAAAGCCTTAGAAGCAACCGCCGTGGCCGAACAAAGTGCCAATACAAAAACAGAACACATGCTTCAAGTGGCAGATAATTTGGAAAAGGTTGTGAATACACTGTCTTTTGCCTCTGAAACATTGGCGCAAACCATTCGTGAATGTGAGCATGGTGCCAACGCACAAGCTCAGCAGATCACAAACACTGCCGAAGCAATCGAAGAAATGAGTATGACGGTCAATGGGGTGGCGCAAAGTGCCGGTTTCGCTTCCAACGTGACGTCAGAAACAGGCAGTAAAGCTCACGATTGTGGACGCATTGCCAATGAAGCCATTAGCAGTATGCAAGATGTACAGCGCTTGACCACAAGACTTATGGAAGACATGCAGAGCCTTGATGTCAGTGCTAAATCCATCGATCAAGTTATGGGTGTTATATCAGAAATCGCAGATCAAACAAATCTGTTAGCGCTGAATGCCGCCATTGAAGCAGCACGAGCCGGTGAAGCCGGTCGAGGCTTTGCTGTTGTGGCTGACGAAGTCCGTAAGCTTGCAGAAAAGACCATGGACTCTACCAATCAAGTTGCTAAAATTATCAATGAAATCCAACAAAATGCGAGTCAAAGCCTTACGCAAACGACAGCCTCTTTTGCTGCCATTGAAAAAGCCACAGATCTTGTTATGCAATCCGGTGAAACATTGACAGAAATTGCGAATATGACACAACATTCTGCAGAACAAGTACACTCTATTGCCACCGCGGCAGAAGAGCAATCTGTCGCGACAAAGCACATTAAAGACAATATGAACCAAGTGAATGATATAGCGCTCGTTACCGTGCAGAGCATGGGGAGTGCCACGCAATCAGTACGAGAACTCAAAGAACAAGCTCAAGAGCTTACAAAACTTACAAGAAGCCTCAAAACAACAAAATAGACATGGCCTCTTGAAGGCTATGTGTTGAGTGTATATATGCGTCGCCCCGATAGGACTTACGTTTCTATTGGAGCGACGCATTCTGTTTGTTGTTTAACCCTAAGCAAGGGGACTGTATTCAGAGAGTCTCTGGGTAGGCTTCATTGAAGGCATGATGAGCGACGATAGCGTTAAAGTCATATACTCCCGGTAAAGCTGAACTGTTGTCTATATCAATGTCATGAGTGAATTGTGATTTGCTTGTAAGTTATTGTAGTTTTAGATAGGTATTCGCCTTGACTTTTTCCAGATGAATATTTTGCTTACTACAACTGGCCACCGTGAGCCAAAAATTTTCCGCTAACGGTAAGTGGCTCCAAAATAAACCATTTTCCAGTTTGCCCTTAAACGCAAAAGTTGTATGTATAGCCAACGGATCAGCAAGAAAACCCATACCATCAGCTTTTAAAGCCGCCTCTTTAATGGTCCAACGCCGAATCAACTCCTGAGATGGATATGATGTAGCCATTATTTCAGCCATTTCTTTTGGAGTAAAAACGTTGCTAAAGTCCTCTGGATTTAACGCTTGTACTGATTCCACATCTACCCCTATACGTCCTGCCCATCCGTGAGGAGCGACCGCGCAAACAGCATAAGGCAGGGTATGGCTGAAGCTAAAGCAAAACCCTTCGCATTGGGGGCGCCCATAGGTATCGACTGTGAGTTTAGATAAAAATTCCCGCCCGGGTCTTCCGGTGCTTTGTTGCAATGCATACCCTAAAAGGACACGAACCAAAAGTCGTAACGCTCGGTCTAAAGGTCGTCGATTTGCGACAATACTCTGCACTTGCTCAGAGGGTAATAGAGCTAAAAAAGGCTGTAAGATGCACTCAGCCTCTTGATAGTCGAGACTCGGTAACCTTGCCGCCAAAATGTTTATCTGTGAAGGCGTTTGTGTTGGCAAAATTTTTATCCTACAAATTTTAATAATGATAGATAGTTAATGGATGAATTCCCCAGGGTTGTCGGGGCTGGTTGACTGATATTTTATATCGGCTGTTTTTTGTGTAAAGTCTTATTTCTCATGTGAAAGTTCTTGATACTCTGAAAAGATTGGCATAACGTTATAAACAAAGAACGCGTTTAAACAAAATGAAAAAACTGACTCAAAGGAAAATAGTCATGAAAATTGAATTTATACAAGAAGATACTACACTTATTGCTCTCATTACGGGAAGTATAAACACGATAACAGCTACGGAACTTGAAAGTCAGTTAGAAGCCAAAAGAGAAGGCATCAACACCCTCATTCTTGATTTTGCGGCTGTTGATTATGTGGCGAGCGCAGGGCTTCGCACGCTTCTTATTTCCAATAAATATATGGCAAAACATGGAAAAATGATTATTAGAAATGTCAACGACGATATTCATGAAATCTTTGTCATGACAGGGTTTGATACTATATTAACTTTAGAATAAAAAACACTGTATGGAAGAAATTATAAAAAAATTTCAATACCATGGGCAAGATGCTCTCATACTGCCCCTTAAAATAGAAGCATTTACTCTATTAAACGAGTGGTTATGCGACATAGCCCAACAACTCACATTCACAGAAAAGCTCAAAAAACAGCTTTTTATTGTTGCAGATGAAGTTTTTACAAATTGTGTACAATATGCTCACCCAGAAAATACCGATACAACTCCACTGAATCTCACTGTAGAAATAGCGTATAATACCCAAGCCTCACGACTTATACTGAAATTTTCTGACTCTGGAATTCCCTTTAATCCTTTAGAGGCACAAGCACCTGATGTACACGCTTCTCTTGAAGAACGCACCGTTGGCGGGTTAGGTGTTTTTTTAGTAAAAAAACTTATGGATCGCATAGAATATATTCGCGAAAATGGACAGAACATTCTCATACTTCAAAAAAATATTGCAACTCCACCCTTCTCTTAAACAACGCGTCTAGGCAGTGTCTATATAAGAACAATAGAGCAAGAATTGATGACGCCTTGAAAACTTATGGAAGAAGCAGAAAAGCAAGAACAAGCCGATGCTATTTTTGTACTGGGTGACCCCATGCACTATGCTCGCCGTTATAATACACCACATGAAGTGGGCTTTCCTGTTCCAACCAATGCACCGCTTGATTGTTGGTTTGCTCGTGAACGTACTCAAGGTAGGGGGCAAGGTGTCTTGGCTCAAGTGGGTAAAACCCCTTCTAGTATCACAGAGCCTTTTGCCAATCCCATCATGTGGAAAGAGCCAAGTGAGCAAGTGTAAACAAGGTATTGTTATGCTTTCTTAAACGCAAGTTATTTTGACAGTTCATCCATTTGTAGTGGTTTAGACTTGGTCGTACAATAGACTCCGTTTTGATGTTAGCTTTTGTCAGATTAGTTGAGTTGTCCGACCTTTTCTTTCCAGATGTGTTTTCCTTCAAGGAAGGTTTGCATGGGCGTTCTGCCGCAACACATTTTGCCTTGGTGAGTTCTCTCAGTGTTGTAATGGTTTATCCATACATCAAGGTCAGTTTGTAGCTCTTCTATAGATTGATATATTTTACGACGGAATGCAACCTGATAAAACTCATGCAAGATGGTTTTATGAAAACGTTCGCAAATGCCGTTAGTTTGTGGATGTCTGGTCTTCGTTTTAGTGTGTTCTATGTCATTTACCCCTAAATATAGCTCATAGTCGTGACTTTCAACTTTACCGCAATACTCTGTTCCTCTGTCGGTCAGTATACGGATAAGGCCTGTGTCGTGAGATTGAAAGAACGGTAAAACTTTATCATTCAAAAGGTCTGCTCCAGTGATAGGCGTTTTTGTCGTATAGAGCTTTGCAGCTGCAACTTTGGAATAAGTATCCACAAAAGTTTGTTGATAAATCCGCCCAACGCCTTTAATGGTGCCCACATAGAAGGTATC
>CAYJFB010000017.1:0-12810 GCA_964369685.1 uncultured Desulfovibrionaceae bacterium
TCAGGCTTTGGCTCTGGCTTTGGCTCAGGCTTTGGCTCTGGCTTTGGTTCAGGTTTTGGTTCAGGCTTTGGCTCTGGCTTTGGCTCTGGTTTTGTCGGTTGCGGTAAGGCGATCGGTTGTGCCGGAATAGGTGTGGGAGCCGGTTGCGGTTGTTGCGGTGCTTCTTCGGGAGTTGGTTGTGGTCTGGCAGGCGCTTCTTGAGGCGGTGCTTGTGTGTTTAAAGCGACCAATGGCTGTATAGCCGGTTGGTTTGGTGCTGTTGGTTGCGCAGGTAGAGGGACTGCCTGAGAAGGTGCAATTTGACTCTGCGGGCCGAGTACGGGACTCGGTAGCTGATCGCCGCCGGGCATACCTAAATTGATGCTGATCTGAACAGGTTGTGCAGTAAGGCTAATGGGCGGAGAGGCAGGCCACAAATAGACAGCACCCACAAGAGATGCATGCAGACAAAAGGACAGAATATAACTAAAAAAATTCATAACAACCCATTAAGGATTCTGCGTTGTCGATAGTGTTTCACGTTGAGCTACAACACCGAGCTTGGCAATCCCCGCTAAACGAATTCTGCCCATAATATCTACAACCAAACCGTAAGGAACATCTTTATCTGCTTGCAAAAAGAGTTGTTTATTTTGCTCTTTCACCAAAAGTATTAATTTTTCTTGCAACTCTTCCAGTGGCACCGTGTAGGTATCCAAATATAAAATGCCGTCTTTACGTACTGTAAGTACCATATTATCTGATTCTGTAGGGAGGTTTTCAACATAATTTGTTGTGGGTAAATCAACCTCTAAACCTTCAGACATCATCGGAGCCGTGATCATAAAAATAATCAATAAAACCAAAACAACATCCACAAAAGGCGTGACATTGATTTCTGCAACAAATTTGCTTTTGTTACCGACAGAACCGGCCATGACTGTATCCTTAAAAAACGCGATTTTTTTGTAAACGTCTACGTACAACGTGTTTTTTGTCGCGTGTTATCGGCGTGTGTTGTTGATGGTGTTACGCCGTGGTGTTGGATGAGCGCTGAGCGTTGAGTTCACGCTGTACACGGTTCAGAAAAACACCGGCAAAGTTGTTCAATTGCACTTCAAGATCATTGAGTTTTCCTTGAAACACATTATAACCGACCGTAGCAGGGATAGCGACAACCAAACCGACAGCCGTGGCAATGAGCGCTTCCGAAAGCCCCGGCGCAACGGTGGCAAGTGATGCCGATTTCATGGCACCAATGGCATGAAAGGTATTCATAATGCCCCATACCGTACCAAATAAACCGATAAAAGGTGCGGTATTGGCCGTGGTTGCCAAAAGAGACAAACTGGCATTTAAGCGCATAATCTCTTTTCCCACCCCATGATTCAAAGCACGATGAACATTATCGACAACAATATTCCCGGCATTTCCCGCTTCTTTGGCACGATTAAATTCGGTAACGCCTTCATGTGCTACGGTATAAAGCGGTGACGTGGGATCGCTACCTAAAGATTGTACGGCACTGCGTAGTTCTCTGGAAGATTCAAAACGTTCTGCGCCGTGCGTGATTCTTGTTCGTGCCGCATTCAGCATGAACCATTTCTGAAACATTAAAGCCCAACTGCTGACGCTCATCAGCACAAGCAAACCCAGAACCATTTTAGCCACCAAGGTGGCGTGTTCCAATACCGCAAAAAAACTCAAATCCATGATGGCTACCTTTTCTCAAAAAAAAACAAACAACGTCACGATACTTTGCCAACTTTGCAGTCGCTTGGCAAGTCTTTCTCAATTTGTAGAGAGGTGATTTTTGTTTTCTGTATGTTAGACAAGACTGTCAAATATGCCCTTTTGTCTTTCTCATCGTCAAACTTCACGAATTTTTTCGGTTATGTATGTCTATATACATTCCCTCAATGTTTATTTATTTTCTTTGATACAGTGTGAAAAATCATCATGTGACGACAGTCTTTAAGTCTTTTTAGAGATATGATAAATTTTGTTGACAGCACGAAAAGGAATCATTACTGTTATCAAGAAGACAACAGAAAACATCGGTATTGGAAGTCTTTTTGAGGGGAAAAAGTGGAGCTGCCTTTGCCGATATTCGTCGAATGGTGACGTTCATACTGTTCTTACACAAAAGAACTTCGCTTTGATGGATATGCCTCACGTATATAACACAACACCTTCCCCCGAGAGGATACATCCATGCGCCCACAAACTCGCATGACTCGTCAACGGATGATGATATTGGAAGCTTTGCGCAGTGTTCATACGCATCCGACAGCAGACGATATTTATGCCATGGTTCGAAAACGTATTCCACGCATCAGCTTGGGAACTGTATATCGGAATTTAGATTTTCTGGCTGAAAATGGCACTATTTTAAAACTTGAATCTGCAGGTTCTATTCGTCGCTTTGACGGATTCACCCATCCGCACCAACACGTTCGTTGTACGGCTTGCGGATGTATTACCGATGTGGAAATTCCCATGCCTGTACCCGAAGTGCATGATATACAGGTTGAAGGCTTTCAAATTACAGGTATTCGTTTAGAATTTGAGGGACTTTGTGCCGGTTGCTCTGCAGCGCAACAACATTCTGCCGGGCAGGATATGCATAACAACAGTTCAACAGCAACACCTTTAATGTAACATATAAAAAAAAGCTTGTCTGTCTTGGAATTCGACATTTCTGTTGTCAGAAAATTCATATTATATGTTGAATTATGATTGAGGTCTATGTCCTCACACGTTTAAGAACATGGAATTCTGTCTGTCATAATGCTTAGAGTAAATGTGTTGCATACATGTACAGAATATTGTATTCATATGTATTGTTTTTATATACAATCATCATTTTCTAACAATCCCCTTGGGAGGATAACACATGAAATCACTGAAAGGCACTCAAACAGAAAAAAATATCCTTACAGCGTTCGCAGGAGAATCACAAGCTCGCAATCGCTATGATTACTTTAGCGGCCAAGCCAAAAAAGATGGCTACGTTGAAATTGCTCAATTTTTTGCTGAAACCGCTCTGCAAGAAAAAGAACACGCCAAACGTCTTTTCAAATTTTTGGAAGGCGGCGAAATCACCATCAGCGGTGGTTTTCCTGCCGGCGTTATTGGTTCTACCTATGACAATCTTGTGGCTTCTGCAGAAGGTGAAAATCACGAACATTCCTCTATGTATCCCGAATTTGCCGCCATTGCAGAACAAGAAGGTTTTAAAGAAATCGCGTGTGTGCTTCGTGCCATCGCCGATGCTGAAATCTATCATGAATCCCGTTTTCTTGCTTTTGCAGAAGCCGTGAAAAATGGTACATGTTTTAAAGATTCAGAAGTGCATAGCTGGCGCTGTTTGAACTGTGGTTGCGTGGTTAAACACAATGCCACAGCACCCAATCTCTGTCCTGCTTGTGCTCATCCCCAAGCCTACTTTGTTGCTTCATAATTGTATTATTAAGCGATAATGATATAAAAAAATGTTATTCCTGCAAGGAATAACATTTTTTTATATCTGTGCGTTACTTTTTATCGCGGAGATCGGTCACCCGAATCGCTTTACCTTCACTTTGAGGCAAAGAATTGGCCTGCACAAAATGAATCTTGGGCGTAATCAATATTTCGTCACGTAAATGACGAGCAATAGATTCTTGCAAACCTCGTAAATGACGCATGTCTTCAACAAAATGTTCCTCACGCAGTTCAACTTGCACAATCATGGTATCGCGCAACCCTTCGCGTTCAAGGACAATATGGTAATTTTTGCCGACTTCTTCAAAACTCATCAACACGCTTTCTACTTGCATGGGGTAGATGTTCACACCTTTGACAATAATCATGTCGTCGGCACGGCCTGTAATGCGGTCAATGCGTGGATGGGCACAACCGCAAGGGCAAGGGTCCGGCAGAAAACGTGTCAAATCGTGCGTGCGATACCGTAAAATGGGCATCCCCTCACGAGTCAACGTGGTCATGACCAACTCACCCATTTCACCTTCCGCAACAGGTTCACCTGTTTTAGAATCAATAATTTCTGCAATATACGCATCGCCCCAAATGTGCATACCTTGTTGTACTTGACATTCTACAGCCACACCCGGGCCGTTCATTTCTGAAAGACCAAAAGAGTTATACACTTTCATGCCAAACATGCTTTCAATCCGTTGTCTGGTTTGTTCGGTGTAGGGTTCAGCACCGATGAGTGCGATACGCAACGGGAGTTCTGCAGGATTGTGACCTTCTTCTTGTAAAGTGCTGCCAAGATGCAAGGCATAAGAAGGTAAAATATGGACAACACTCGTTCCGAAATCCTGGATCAATTTTAATTGGCGTTTAGAATTGCCCGCACCGGCAGGAATTGTCATACAGCCCAAGCGTTCGGCACCGTAATGAATGCCCAATCCACCCGTAAACAAACCATAACCGGACATATTTTGAAATACGTCCGTCGAACGAACACCCGTAAGGAACAGACACCGTGCCATCAGGTTTGACCATGTCGCAACATCGTTTTGTGTGTAGCATATGGCAACAGGCGTTCCTGTAGTACCACTTGAACAATGCATGCGTACAAATTCATTTTGTGGTACACAGGCCAAACCATAGGGATATTGTGCGCGTAAATCATGTTTATCGGTCAACGGAATACGTCGCAGATCATCTAAAGTACGAATACTTTCGGGAGTGACTCCGGCTTTTTCCAAACGTTCTTTATAGAAAGGTGTTTGCATGGCTTTGGCAACCGTCGTCCGTAAACGAGCGAGTTGTGTGTCGGCAATTTGCTGGCAATTCCAACCCTGTGCTTCATCAAAAAGTTCCATTCTTATCTCATCCACTGTTTAGAAGTTACGCCATTGTTTTTCAAAAAATTGATTGCAATGAAGAAGAGTTATTTGTTGTTTATTTTTGCATGCTTTGTAAGGCTGCGCCATAAAGTAGCCCATAGGCACCGGCAAGCATCATGTCACCTTTGGGAGCAATAAACTGTCCTTGCCCGCGTAAAAATTCACGTCTTGGCCCTAAAATATAGCGCGGTTGAAATCCTTCGGCCTCGGCAGGCATATTTTTATGAAAAACAACACCATGGCCACCTTGTTGTCGAATTTGCTCGTCAGGCAACCAACCAAGACAAAATTCATGCAAATCATGAAGAATTTCTGACTGTTGACGTAAACCTGTGTGTTGTTCATAAATGCCGTAAACGCGTTCGCGATACACTAAAAATGCCAACACATGGCTGTTGCCCATGTTGACAATGCAAACGCCTTGTTTATGACTTTTTTCAACGACTTCAGGAACAAACAGTGCGCCGAGAACTGCCGCAGTACCCGTATCTGCAACCATTCCGCCTGTGGCTTCATACAATGCGGCAAGGCGGCTCAGCAACGGTGGAGGCGATGTATACAGCCACTCTGCAGGATTGTTTGTTTGTTCCAAAAGTTGGCGCCATTGTGCCATGCGTCCGCTGCGATTGGTATTTGGTTTGGGGTGATGTCCATGATCTTGCGCTGCGGCGAGGATGCGTACAGGTTGTGGTAAAGACATGGCCGTAAGCAACGTTTGCCAACGTTCTATTGAAAAATCACTCAACCTCAAAGGGACATGTTCGTCAGGACAGTCGTCTGTCAACTGCACCCCCATTGCTATAACCCGTTCGGGATTGTCATGTAACGCCGCCGACGCCGCGAGTGTTGAAGCAAGCTTTAAACCTGCGGCACAGTGGGTGTGTACGGCTTTACCAAAACCGCCTCCCATGTTGTTTCCATAGAGCCAGACATGTTGTTTCTGTTGTGTATATTTAGTCAGTTGTTTGGCAATCAGACGTGACGGTGCAGGCAAAACAAAACGTGGCCAATTTTCGGGATGTTCTTGTGGTAAAGCCAATAACGCATCTTGGGTTTCGCTTCCTATATCGATAGCAAGGATTGGACCTGTTGCATTGACAAATGCGCTGATTTTTTTATCCAAAACAGATTGTATTTCACTCACAATGAAAAAGCTCCGTCATTTTTTGTTATCCAGCCGTACACAAAGACAAGCCTTGCAAGCAAGATTCTGTAGAGAACTGTTGAATCGTTGATGTTTAGCATACTCAATAAAGGCAAGCAAGCAAAGCGTTGAACACCTCAGAACCGAAGCAAAAAAACGAAGCTCGATTCAGGTTGGAAGGCCATGTTTCTGCAGATAAAATCATTGAAAAACACTTCCTCAAAAAAATACTGTGAGAGTGCCCTTTTCAAAAAGAACGAGCAGAAGGATTTTTTTACAGGCAAAGGCCTCTTTTCTTTTTTGCAGACAGCAGATAAACTTTTTTGATGAACAAAGAACAATAAAACATTTTCAGAGGCAAAGCTTATGGCAGCCGCTTTGTTTATTTTTGGAGTATTTTTTATTTTTTGGTTGTGGTTTCGGGGAAAAGATCCGGGTTTTATTGATCCACACAGTGAACCCGGTACTGTTTTGTCGGCTGCGGACGATTCGGGAGAATCCTTTAATATACAGGCACATATTTGTACCTGTAGGGATTGGCAACACCGCCGTTCACGCTTCATGTTTGGTAAACCCATGCGGCTGTGTGTGCATTTGACAGCATATTTTGCGCGTAATAACAACGCTTTGCCGCTTGAATTACACGTTTATGCACCGCTTATTGTACGCCAGGCACAACAATACAAAGGGATGCCCTGCGGTCGGGGGACAGAATACGGCCATCTTGAAAATAATGGTTACGTCCTATACATAGAAGAAACAGAAAACGGTTCACAACAAGCACAACTTTTACTTGGAAGACAATTTTACAGCCATGCATTGCCGCGCGGCATATGGCAACCGGAAAACCCTCCTCAAGTGCTTTATTTTAATACCCGTGCCCGTCAACTTGCCAACATGGGCAAAGGCTAGTATTCTTTGAGCTTCGAATGTTGTCAACGTTTGTTTTAGGGAGTGTGGGCATGCCGATGCATACAGAATATAAAATGGCTTATCTTGGCCCTGAAGGCACCTTTTCATTTTTTACAGGTCAAGAATATCTTCGTGAACATCTTCAAGAATCACATGCGACGCTGGTTCCGTGTCTTGACTTGGCAGATGTTTTTGAAAGTGTGGCAAACGGCACATGTCATTTGGGCATGATTCCGTTGGAAAATTCTTTACGCGGCACAGTCGGCCCTAGTTTTGATCTTTTTTTACATCATACGTTACGCATTCGTGGTGAAGCTTTTGCCAGAATCAGCAACACCTTATTGAGTCAAGAAGACAGTCGTGAACACGTGCGTGTGGTTTATTCGCATGCACAGCCTTTGGCGCAATGTGCCGGGTGGTTACGACAACATTTGCCCGGTATTCCTACTGTTCCTCTAGAATCCACAGCCGCTGCCGCTTTACGCGCTTCTCAGGAAAAAGGTGCTGCGGCCATCGGGCACTATAAACTCGCAGAACTCTACGGGCTAAACACGTTGGCAAACAGCATTGAAGACGAAGCCGACAACTGGACACGTTTTGTTACCGTCACCTTACCCGAAAGCCCTTGGCCGCCTTTGGCAGACATCAATGAAGGGGCAGAGTCGCGTTCGTCATTGTTGTTTACGTTACCCGATCAACCCGGTGCACTGGCTCGTTTGTTGTGTTTGTTTGCCGAGTATGGAGTCAACATGCGGAAGATAGAATCGCGTCCGCTCGGTGAGAAAAAATATAATGGTTTGTCGACACAATGGAAATATGCGTTTTTTGTTGATGTGGAATGCGATTTGACACAAAAGGCGCATGCCGCACTGCTTGGCGCCATGGCTGTGTCTTGTACTTCGCTTCGACTTTTGGGCTCGTATACCGCAGGGCCTTGGCTTGGTATCGGTAATTTATCATTGTAATGATATACATTGAGACACGGGAGTCTTTGGGGGGCAGGAACAAGAAAAGACTTTAATGCTTTTGAAAACGTCCATGTTCCCACACCAAACCAACATGGTAACGAACGATATCATCAGCCACACGCACAGCATCGCGTAAACTGCTTGTTGTGTCGTTTTCTAAATTCCAGAGTGCAGGTTGCATCTGTTGCACTTTTGTCAATACGGCGACACCTGTGGCAGAGAGGGGGACTGTTGTTGTGTTTTGTTTTTTTTGTGCACACCGGACACAATAGACAGTTCCTTCAGCCAGTGCAAAGCTGAGATTGCCTTGCATGTTTTGTGGTGATGTGCCATGCAGTAACGGTTGTCCGCAATGGCTACATACAGAGAAAAAAGGTGCATAACCTTGTTCGGAAATTAAGCGCAAACGAAATAATACAGGAAAAGCCGAAGAAGGCGTTACAGGGCACGATTCAAACCACTGTAACATGTTACAGAGCAAATGAAACGTCTTTTCAGATGTATCCGAGGGCACATTCAACGCCTCAAGAAAACGGATACAATTCATGGCTGAACCAAACCGCTGAAAATCACTGCGTATTCGTCGCGGTCCGCCTTGCAGTGTGGCTTCCGTAAGATGCAAAAACTGCTTGTTTCGAGAACTGACGACCTGAACTCTAAGCACATTCAACAGATCAAGGCAACCGCCAAAACGGCGCTTACTGCGGCTGCCACCAAAGGCAAACGTGTGCATCAACCCGTGATTACGAGTGAGTAGCTTGAGCCATACATCATTTTCTCGAAAACGTCCCATATTTAAAACAACAGCCGAATCAACCCACTCCGTCATGAATTCTCCTTTATCGGAAAATGTAAGGTGATGACTTGGCCTGATTTTCCCGGAGGCGGCAATGTTTTGCCGTTATAAACAATACGCACACCACCGGCATTGCCCAATTTGAGTTCCAATTGTTTTTGAAACGAGAGTGCAAATATTTCTCCTTTTACCAGTGAGAGCTCTCGCGTTACTGTTGTGTCGGCGGTAGAATGTACCCAACAGTCGGCTAAACCTGTCAAAATGACTTGGTGTTGTTGTTTTTCTGTTGCTGAATGTGCGGTTGCTTGGGGCTCGGTTATTGGTGGTTGTTTTGGCGTTTGGGTTGCTGAAGAGCTTGTTTCAGAAGGATGAATGGTCTTTTGATGTTGTCTTTCTTGCGGAGGCAGATTGTCGGCAGTTGCGACAGGTTGTGTGCTTGTTTCAGATGAGTCTGTTTCAGAGATGTTTTGTCCGGAGACGTTTATTTTCGATATGGAATGTTCAGATGCTCTTGTTTCTGTTATGTTTTTTTTTGTTGCATCGCCGTGCTGTTGTACTGTCGCCGCTTGCAAAACAGGTGTTGTCTCAACTTCAACGGCAGGCAAGGGCAATGGGTTACTCATTTCTGACAGTGTCTTTTCGTTGTCCAAGGTTCTTTGGGGCGGCAATGTTTGAGAAACTTCAGGCGCTGTTTGTATTGTATTCGGTGAACTGAAGCGATCCCAAAGTGCAAACAGCGGTTCCCTGAACCAAAACAAACTGAAACTGAGTGCCGCAAGCAACAAAAACACAGAAAAAAAGGTGCCGATCCACCCACCGACAGCAGAACGCCTTCTTTTTGTGATATGTTGTTTTGTTTTTTGGGTGTCGGTGTTGTCCAGCTCCTCAAGTGCGGCTGTAATACTTTCCGGTTCTAAGGCCATCAACGTACTGTACGTTTTTATAAAGCCTTTGGCATAGACCGGATGAGGCAGTGCTGTACTGTCACCGTTTTCAATAGCACGAACAAGACGTCCTGTTATTTTAAGTAAGGATGCCACTTCATCAATAGAACAATGTCGATGTTCACGTTCTTTTTTCAGGCGTTGACCAAGGTGTGCAAGTGCGGTTTGTGGTGGTGCAAGCGTATCGTCTTCCGTTGTTTGGGACGCATTGGGACTTGAGATGGTGGTGCTTTCTTGTTCCATGACGTTTCTTTTTTGCGAGGCGTTTTATAGGGTGTTGGTAAAACAGTATGTTCAAAAGACAAGTGAATACAATATGATATGGAGCCGTGTGCTCTTTTTCTGCCATGTTTTGTCAACATGTTTGTACAGAACAGAAAGAGATCACACGGCTTTAAAAAAACACATGACCTATAAAGAACAGCATTATTGTCGAATATCCACAACAGCTCGTTTGCGCAATTGGGTCATGTATTCTTCGTATCGTGTTTGCAGTTTTGGAGCACGGAGATGATTTTCAATTTGAGGACGCACTTCTTCCAAAGCCATGGCTTCTGCGTCAGGTGCGTTGGCAAGCAATTTTATTTGTGCCGGCATGCCTTCGAGATCGAAGATTTGTGAAACATCGCCAATCGGCATTTGCATAGCCTGATTGCGTAGAGCAGAAGCCAAATCACTCAAAGCCATGGATCCCAATTCGCCGCCATTTTCGGCATTTGGCCCAATGGAAAGCTCTTGAACTGTTTTTGTAAACAGAGCGGGATTTTGAATCAAATCAGCAGCCCATTTTTCAGCTTCAGCGGCTGTGGGGTAAACCAATAAGGCCACATTAATCATGCTTCCCGAAGCGAACATTTCCGGATTGTCTTGATAGAATTGTTCAATTTCTTCTTGAGTAACGACAACTTGCCGTCCGACCATCGTACGAAGCAATTCTTGTTGGAGAAGTTGAGTTCGCAATTGGTCACGGAATGTTTCGAGTGTGAAGCCTTCTTTGTTTAGATATTGAAGAAATTCACTGTCGGTCAAATTATGTTCTTCTTGAAATCGTTGCATGCCTGTTGTCACGTCACTTTCGTTGATTGTGACTTTACGACGTTCTGCTTCTTGTTCAACAATGATACTGTTGATCATTTTTTCAAGAACAATATTTTGCAATTGTACAGCCGCAGCTTGTTGTGCAATATTTGTCGGATCTATATTTGCTTTGAGTAATTCGGCCTTTGTGGCATTTTCAAAGTCAAAGCGTGTGATCATTTCACCGTTGACAACGGCGACAATGTTATTGATGGGTTTGGTTGTTTGTGCAGCCGCCTGACTTTCAAGCGGTTGAGAAAGAAAAAAGAGTTGGCTTGTAATGGCAACACTGACAAAGCAAGCAGTGAAAAAATGCATGAGGCCCGCTCCTCTTTTGGGTGAGCGACGCGGCGCTTCCCGTTTTTTATGAGATGGTGAAAACATAGGGGAGTGTCTTGTGTTTTTTCAAAAAATACATGATTCTCAGAAAGAATTATAACGAAATGCTATTTTTTGCAATACACCCTTTTCTTGACTTTTCTGCTATGATTGTTTTTTTCTGGGGGGTAAATGATTTTTATTTTTTATGTTTATTTTTTTTGAAAAATGTTTTTTTTTGTTGTCGAGGACGTTGTTTTTTGGGTAAGGGCTGTTGTGGTGTGTCTGCAACGGTAAAATTGATTTCTAATCTTCCCACATGGACGTGGCTTACATGAACTGTAATGCTTTGCCCCAAACGAAAACGACGGCCAAAACGCACTCCGTACAATTCTTGACGATCGGCGTCATATTGATACCAATCGTCAGCCAATGTTTCAAGACGAACCATACCGTCAACAGGCAGATTCTCCGGCTCGATAAATAAACCAAAATCGGTGACTCCGGAAACAATTCCTTGAAGTCTCTCTCCCACACGATCTGCCAACACCAAACACGCCATACGCCGAATGATTTCACGTTCGGCCTCTTGAGCCACGCGTTCTTTAATGTTGCAACGTTCACAACATCCAAGCAATGTTTGTCTGTCAGGCAGTGGTGTTTTGTCGTTGGCCTCAAGAGCCACTTTCAAAGTACGGTGTACCATAAGATCGGCATAGCGACGTATGGGTGATGTAAAGTGACAGTAGGCATCAGAAGCGAGGCCGAAGTGTGTTGTTGCCTCGTCTGTTGCAAGGGCAGAAATATAGCGTGCCTGCATCATGGAACGCAAGACAAGACGCCCAACCAACGCGGCTTGCGGCATTGTTGCGGCTTCTTGTAAGAGGCTTGGTAATACAGAGGCGCTGGGTGTTTTGGGAAGGTTTGTCGCCAGCTCCGTGTGCTTGAGGGTACGAAACAGTGTCCGTAAACGTTCTTGATCGGGGGCAGGGTGCCCACGCAAAGGAAATGGCAATGCTTGTTGCAACAAAAAACGTGCAACAGCCTCATTGGCGGCAAGCATAAACGCCTCAATCAGGCGATGGGCAAATAAACGCTCACGACGAACCAGATCACGGATTCGGCCTTGTTCATCCAAGATACATTGTGCTTCGGGGACATCAAAGTCCAGACCTCCTTGTTTTTTACGGCGATCAATCAGTTGTTGTGCCAAGTTTGCGGCACTGTGCAAATCAGCTGTCAGTTCAACTGTCAGTTCGGGTATCGGTTTGAACGGCGGTGTTTCACTGATGGTGTTTGCTTCAATAGGTGTAGATTTTGAGGAAGGCGTTTGATCAAGCACATTTTGCACAGCGTCATAGGTTAACCGTGCGCGTGAACAAATGATCCCCGGGAAAAAAGCCGCCTCTTGTATTTCTCCTTGTGGAGAAAAAACCATGCGTACCGCCATAACGGGACGATCTTCATGCGGACGCAAACTGCATAAACCGTTACTCAAAATTTCAGGCAACATAGGTGTCACCGAATTTGGAAAATAATACGAATTGCCGCGTTCTTGTGCTTCTCTGTCCAACGCCGAATGCGGACGGACATACAGCGACACGTCGGCAATGGCAACCCACAACACATGCGGTTCATGACGAGAAACACATACCGCGTCATCAAAATCTTTGGCGTCTGCCCCGTCAATTGTCACAAAAGGTATATGACGCAAATCGACACGCTGTCCTGTGGACACAATAGGACTATTTGTTTTTAATGTTTCAAGTGTATGAAAATGAAATGGCGAGTGCTCAAGTTGTGCTTGTTCAAG
>CAYJFB010000017.1:12910-46376 GCA_964369685.1 uncultured Desulfovibrionaceae bacterium
TCAAGTTGTGCTTGTTCAAGGTGTTGTGCTTCACGCTCTACGGCAATCGGAAATTCAAGCGGAATATCATGATTGAAGCGTACAAGTCGCTCTTGCACCGCGACCTCATTTTCCATACCCAAGGAGCGCACTGCTGTTGCGGCAACAAGCTTTTTCCCGAGATTCATGCCATCAAGACGTACCAAAAGCAAAATATTGTGTTGAATTGCGTCGTTGACAGAGGCTGTGTCTACATCAAACATGAACGTATAGCGGCTGTCTGTAGGTTGACAAATCCAACCGCGTTTTGACTGTTTGCGTGTCACACGAACCGCACATTCTTGCAAGCCTCGCGTCAAAACAGTCACCACCCGTCCTTCGGGACTGTTGTTTGGTGGGCGGTGTTTATTTGTTTCGTTTTGTTTTGCGCGACGTTCTTTTTGATGTTTATGGTGTTTATTTTTCTGAAAAAAAGCGTCTTTTTGAGCCACTCGCGGCAACAACACAACTTCAACCCGATCGCCATGCCATGCCTCACCAAGCAGGTGTGCAGCGATATAGATGTCTTGTGTGGTGTTTTTTTGTGTAGCGGGATCTTTTTCGGGGCGGACAAAACCTGCTCCTGTTCGTGTAACAGACAGCACACCGCATACAGAACGCAATCCTTCGGCATTTGCCCATTTGCCGCCTTTAACACGCACAAGGGCTCCCTCAAATGCTAAGGTCGCCAATGTTTCTTGTATGTGTTTTTTTACCTTTCGTGACAACCCCGTTACCCGTAAAATTTCATCAAGGCCGACAGGGTGCGGAATGGCACGGATTTGCTTGAGCAACATGTCTTTATCAATCATGGTATTGTGTTTCATGAACGTGTCCTTGTGGTGCGGGTGTTTCTTCACATGTTGCATGGTCGGTGTGGTGGGCATGTACGGAGCTTTTTACTGTTTATCTCTGTGTGTTATGCATAACGAATCATTTCAAACATTTTTCGTTGTTGTGTGACGGTAATATGATAGTATTGGTTTTGTGGAATGTATGTATAGGGCACATCCATGGTTCGTTGAAAAAGAAACAGAGAGAGGATCGCACGATTGGTTGCTTGATGGCCAATGATCATAAGCCCTTGTTCGCCGGCCAAAAACAAAGCACGGCGTAAACCACGCACCACACGTTTTTTCAGCAAGGCATAGCTTTCACCGTTGGGATAGACATAGTCGTATTTGTTTTTGGCTCGCTTTGCATATTCTTCAGGCATGAGGCGTTGGATTTCATCATAACGCATCCCTTCGCAGGTGCCTGCATTGATTTCGTCAAATTCGGCAAAGTTCATACTCACAGCTTGAGGATAGGCTTCCAAGACAGGGCTTGCCGTTTGCAAAGTGCGCAGGCGAGTTGATGTAAAAACATGCGACAAGGCAATTTGTTGATTTTGAAAATGCTGTGCCAAGAGTTGTGCTTGTTGAACACCTTTTGCCGTCAAGGCCGAATCTCCGCCCAAGCGTCCGCCTTCATTAAATGTTGTTTGCCCGTGACGCACAAGATATAAATGACGTACCCAGCGAAGTGAAATAATATCACGAATTGCCGCATAATAGGGCAACCCGTTTTGCGGTGCTTCATCAAGAATGCGATTTTCCGTTGCTTCAACACGCATCCAACACGGCTCTGCTTTGAGCGGAACATACACTTCCATATAATATTGAATTCGTCGTCTAAAACTGCATAACGCCTCATCAAGAGAAACATCTTCAAATTCACGAAGATCGGGTTTACGGCGTATGGACGCTTCTAACAGATAGGGATCGTTGTTCACACATTCGATGAATAATGACGGATAGTTTTTGTATTCGTGCAGAATGAGATTGCGTTGTTCGAGGGTTCCGTGTGTCGCGTCGATGATGGCCACTTTGCCGTATTCGGCAAGCCAGGCTGTGGCTTTATCCATATTGATTTTGGCAATTTCGACACGCATTTTTTTGCCTTCTTGATTATTTGGGCGAAAAAATTCAGGGGTTGCGCTTTCTTTTTTGTACAATTCACGACGTAACGCGCCGTTATTAAAAATTTGTGTCAAAATACCCTGTTGGTTCAGACCGTGACAAATCCGCTCTGCCAACGTGCTTTTGCCTCGAGCCGGTAAACCGACCATAACAACATACATCTTATGCATAAAACTACCTGCCAAACACTTTGCGACGTACCCCAATCACATTGGGAAGCGAACGCTGATTGAACTCCAAAGCCAAGAGATCCATCAAATGATGTCCCATCCAAACCAACACGTTATTGTCTGTTTGGCGAACTGCCATGCCGGCTTGCGCGCCTCCTTCAACATACATCACCAAACGGATGTCTAAAGGCATTGCCAAAAGTATTTGTCCGAACTCGTGGGGATTGACAGCGTCCTGACACAAAATAAATAGAATATGATTTTGTGCATCGCGTCCCACCGCTGCAACGGCGTGTTCTGCATTGTGGGTTTTCCAAAGGATTTCTCTGTCGGCACTGATTAAACGAAAATTTTGCACGACCATATCATATTGGGACAACATGGCGTTGATATCAACCTCATCACGCCCCAACAACGCCACCGAAGGCAAATCCGAACGTCGTGGAGCTGTCATAAAAAATGCGCCGAGTCTTTCTGCGATATGCCTATTGTTTTCATGTTTTCCGGTGCGCAGATACCCTGTATTGGTTAGATTATCCGGTAAAAACATGCCTGCGTTGATCGCCGCAAGCAAATCATACCGTTCAACCCATTCGGTTAAAGAGCGGGAGCGTTCATTATACATTGTGGCTGTAAGAATGACAAAATCAAAAAAAAAGGGATCAAAACGCACAACACGCACTTCAGCTTTTTTGCCCGTAGCCGTGCGTGCCAAGCAAACCAAACTTTCCATGCCGGGTTCCAAGACTCGCCATTGCGGACTGTGAACCAGCGTGATGTTTTTTTGGGTGGTGTCTTTTGTCGAGGCCACCTTTTCGGCGGCGTGTGTATTGTTCAATATTGTCAACAACAACACACAAAAAATACCATAAAAGCAAAGAAAAATGTCCTTCATAACCACAATACCTGTCACAACAACCATTCTGTTTTCCACAAAGTGTAGGCTATTTGACGCATAGAGGCAAGGACAGCATTTGCTCTTGGCAAAAAGGTGCATTCGGTTTACAAGAACATTCTTTGTATCAGACAGTAAAAAAACTGCTCAAAGGCCGCGCGTCTGTAGCACAGCCTCACGCACGCCGTGAGGGAATATAAGGTAAGGAGCAAACATGAAAATCATCAAAGCCATCACCGAACGGACAACACCTTTTTATTCTTTAGAGTTTTTTCCGCCAAAAGAAAAAGAACAATGGGAATCGTTTTTTACGGTGGTAGAAACATTGATGGCAATCGATCCGTTATTTGCTTCTGTAACGTATGGTGCAGGGGGTTCCGCCCAAGAGAATACCCTGGAATTGATCGCAACCCTAAAACAACGTTTTCAGCTTGAACTGATGGCGCATTTAACATGTATCGGTGCCGCTGAAGAACGCATTAAAGCTTTTATTGAAAAGCTTCAACATCTTGGCGTTGACAATGTGTTGGCCTTACGTGGTGATTTACCGAGTGATGCAAGCCCTGAACAAGCGTCGTCTTCTTTTCAACATGCCATAGATTTGGTGCGTTTTGTACGCCGTGCGTGCCCTAATATGGGGCTTGCCGTTGCGGGATATCCTTCTCCGCATCCCGAGTCCCCTTCTTTTTCGAGCGATTGGCGTCATACAGTCAGTAAAATTCGTGAAGGCGCTGATGTGGTGATCACACAATTATTTTTTGATGTGCGTGAATATTTTGCTTTTGTTGACAGGCTTGACGACATGGGTGTTTCGGTACCTGTCATTCCCGGTATTTTGCCCGTGCAGAGTTTGGCATCGCTTCGTAGAACGTTGACGTTGTGTGGTGCCAGTATTCCGGGAAAATTGTATTTTGATTTGGAAGACGCCCACAAACGCGGTGGCTCCGAAGCTGTAAAAGAAGCAGGTATCGCCTATGCGGTAGAACAAATTCGTACACTGATTGACGGCGGTGCACCGGGGATTCACCTGTATACGTTGAATAAGGCAGACACCTGCTTGCAAATCGTGCAGGAGGTTGGAAAACGGTGAAAACAACACTGCCGTTGGATTTTGCTCCCAAACGCATTTTGGTTTGCCAACTGCGCCAACTCGGCGATGTGATTTTAACAACACCAGCACTGCAACTGTTGCATGAGCATTACCCGCAAGCCGAACTCCATTTGTTTACCGAAAAAAAATGTGTTCCGTTGTTGGAAAACAATCCACATGTACATAAAATATGGGGGTTGGACAAAAAAGCGTTGCCGACCTTATTGCATGAAATTGTGTATTATTGGCGTGTTGCGCGTCAAGACTTTGATTTGGTTGTTGATTTTCAGCAGTTGCCGCGCTGTCGTTGGGTTGTCGGTTTTTCGGGTGCGCCCATGCGTCTTTCATATACGCCACCGTGGTATACACACGCGCTGTACAATATCCACGGTCCCAAAGAAGCTGGCTATGCCGCAAAAACCAAGGCCGATGTGCTCCGTGTTTTGGGCATTACCTATAACAACGAACGGCCACAGCTGTATCTGACTGAAACCGAGCAACACGCTGCTCGCTGTCTTTTACATGATTTGGGTCTACAATCGGAACACCGCCTCATCACACTTGATCCCACTCACCGACGTCTGACTCGACGCTGGCCGGCGAGACACTATGCCTCATTGATGCAAATATTGACAGAAAAATATCCCCAGATACGCTTTATGCCGCTTTGGGGTCCCGGTGAGGAACAAGATATTCAAACATTATGTCAACTCTTTACAGAATGTGGCGGACACAAAGACAGACTGCTTTTGCCTGACAGGATCTTGAGTTTGCGTGAAATGGCCGCGTGTATCGGTGTCGCGCGTTTGCATATCGGCAACTGTTCGGCGCCGCGTCATATGGCTGTGGCTTTGGACGTGCCTTCTTGCACGATGTTAGGCGCTACAGACAGCGCGTGGACATATCCCTCTCCTAAGCACCACACAGTCAATGCCGACTTGGTGTGTCAACCTTGTAATAAAAATGATTGCAGTCACCGTTCATGCCTTGAGCATCTTTTACCGACAACGGTTGCTGCCTATCTTGAGGAACATTGCGGTGCTGAATGGACACGTTAACGCGTTCTTTCAATGGCGAATAGGTATTGTTTGTTTAAGCCTGTTGTGTTTGTTTATGTTGTGTGCGTGCGGCGTAAAAAACATACAGGTTCTTGATGGTACAGAGTTTAACCGTATGGGGCTTCGTTTAACAACATTGCTTCAATCTCGAGGTCTCTTGGCGACAGACGGAAGCTACCATGCAGAGACGGTTTTGCCGTTTTTTGTTGGGGCACCGAGTGGAGAAGAGTTGTATCTCCATTTATCGCCTGCATTTCGTTTTAATCTGACAGCGGATCTGCAACCACAAAGTTTTATGGCCACGCAAACTTTAACAGATCGTGTCACCTTCAAAGCACACGGTTTTAACAGAGTGAACGATGTGGAAGAAACGACGGTTACAGTCCTTGGCGGCACCGATTGGAATGCCGATGGCACAAGAGACTGGTTTGTCCTTTGCCGAATAAGCAACACTTCACCGCCCACCAAACAAGATTATTATCTGGTTATTTTAGATACGCGCTCAAGGCCTATGCAAATTGAAGCTCTTGCCATGTATGACTCTCGTCGTTCATTACTTTTTTCGTTTGTTGATAATGAAGACTCAGAGTTTGGGAGGAGCGTTGACGTCGAAGCAGGGCAGCAAGAGATCATTCCGCCACCACACACATCTTCTGTACCATTAGATAAGCCTCTTGTTACGAGTCCTTTGCAACAATAACGTTACTGTATCAAAGCGATAATTGTTTTCAATATAACAATAAAAATAGAAATGTTTTTTATTGTTATATTGGAAATGATTTTTTATTTTCCTTGACAAGAAAACTTTTTCCAATGTAATAAAAGTATAGGAATAATTTTTTTGAACATTGAAATGATATTGTGGAGGCTTTTATGAGAAAAACATTCTGTACTGTACTGATTTCTTCTGTTCTCTCTGTATTCTTTTTTTCTGTTTCACTTCATGGGATTTCGTTTGCTGACGGACATGGAATGGGGAAAGAGTTATATATGCAATGTTCATCATGTCACAATGCACAGCAACGCAATCTTTTTGGTAAAAACGAAGCCGCGCTTTTGAAACGGTTTCAGTATTTTCAATCAGGAAATTTTACGTCCGGTGCAGCAAAAAAAATGAAAGATCTTTTTGCCAAGATGTCTGATAAAGAACAAGCTTCTTTGGCAAAATATATTCACACAATGAAATAACAGTGTTTTGGTATTCACCATGAATGGAAACTCAAGAGGAGGCTATGTATGACTGTTGCCGCATCTGCCGAAACCGTACAACCGTTGGCAAAAGGGGCTTTAGCTCCTGACGCTCAACTTACTGATATCAATGGTATATCACGTTCATTGTATGAACTTATTGACAACAAACCTGCAGTTATTGTTTTTTATCGAGGCAACTGGTGACGTTTTTGTCTCCTACAGTTGGTGGGAGTCAAAAAAATTGCTGAAGAGTTGCGTGCGTTAGGTGTAGAAATTTTGGCTGTATCGCCTGATTTGCCTGAGAAATTACAAGAAGTTGTTGATCGAAGATCTCTGAATTTTTCGTTATATTCTGACACTCGTGTCGAGATGATTGAACGCTTTGGTCTTGCGTTTCATCTTGATGACGCGACTGTTGCTTTGTATCTCAAGGAATACAAGATTGATTTGGAAAAAGATAGTGGAGAAACACATCATAACTTGCCCGTTCCAAGCGTTTATGTTTTGGATGCCAATAAAAAAGTGGTGTTTAATTATGTGAATCCGGACGTGACGGTACGCCTTGAAGCGAAAGTTTTGCTTGACGAAGTGAAAAGGCTCTTTGCTTAGAGATTGTGTCGTCCTATAACGAATTTTGGTGTTCAATGAAGAAAAAACGAGCTTTTCCCCTGTATCTATAGATACAGGGGAAAAGCTCGTGACATTTGATGCGGATACACCTGAATGTATTCGGAATATTTTTTGTTGTCTTATTGGCACATATCCTGCATTATATCAGCCATACGTCATGTTACAGGAAAATTTTGCCGTTTGCTGTTTGAAAACAGAATGTATAGAACGGTATGAAAATAAATATAACGGCACTATATATACAGCAACAGGAGAATCACTATGACTTCAGCCATCGACGGAACCTATTCAAGTGCAACAGGGCAAACAAGCTCCACCACCAGCACTGATGACATGGATAAAGACGCGTTTTTGCTGTTGCTTGTGACCCAATTTCAATATCAAGATCCACTGAACCCCATGGAAGACAAAGAGTTTATCGCTCAACTTGCCCAGTTTACCGCACTGGAACAACAAATGAGTACCAACGAACTCATGCAACAACAATTGGATATGTCCGAGCTTGATCAACGTATCAGTCTTGCCGGTTATATAGGGCGTGAAGTTTCGGCACGTGGTTATGGTGTGAGTGTTCAAACCCAAGAAGACGATTCAAAGAAAATATCAACTTTGCAATATTCGTTGAATGATACCATGAGTAAAGGTTCGATCTCTATCTATAACGCCAACAACGACTTGGTTGCAAGTCGTGAACTGGAAAATATGGCTGCAGGCGTGCATGATTTTGATTGGGATGGCAAGTTGGCCAATGGAGAAACCGCACCTGATGGCGTGTATACCGTGTATGTAGCGGGTACAGACGTGAATGGTAACGCGTTACTTATTGATACCAACGTGACAGGTACTGTTCAAGGTGTGACCGAATACAACGGTGAACAAATTCTGACTCTGGATGACGGACGTATGGTTTCTTTATTGAACGTGCGTGAGGTTATGGCTCCACAAACGGTTACAAGCACAACCTCTACTGAAGACGCTGATGAAGACGAAGATGAAGACAGCTTGCTTGATGATATCATTGATGGCCTTACGGGTGGCGATGACACAACCGATGATGAAACAACTGCAGAAGATGTTGAAACAATAGTGACGGAAGTGCAAGATTCCGTTAATCCATAACTAAATAAAAACATAATAGACTTGTTTTTAATATAAAGCATCATTCCTATGCAAAATGTCGTTATGGACGATAATATTTTTGCAATGACATTTTGATTGTATAGAAAGCACACTCTTTTTTAATATAATTATATATTAAAAAAGAGTGTGCTTTGGTTTGAGATGTTTTTTATATTGTGCGCTTGTATAGAATATGTTCTGTATAGCGCATTTTTTTTATAGAATTTTTTTTTGTTATCAACAGTCAAGATGAGAAAGGACGGCAAAATATAACTTGGTATGGAATCTGCAAGAGAATTGTAGAAATGAAATAAAGCTTAAAAAGTGGGCAAAAATTGCCTTATTAGAAATAACCATACAGTCACCGTGACAATACGGATATTAAGTAGAGGGAATGCCCCTCTTGTTGGAGGATAAAATGGGACTTACAGCCAGCATGTGGACCAGTGTGTCAGGTTTGATTACTCATGGCGAAGAAATGAATGTCGTCGGGAACAATATCGCCAATGTTAACACAGTTGGCTTTAAATCCCAGCGTATGGACTTTCAAGATTTTGTATATCAAAATTCGTACAGCGCATCAGGGATTACCCAGATTGGGCGCGGTGTGGAAATAAGCAGTATCCATAGTGATTTTGCACAAGGCACACTGGAATCCACAACCAGCGTCACTGACTTGGCGATCACGGGTGAAGGGTTCTTTAAAGTGAACGTGCCCGGATTGGAACAATCCTATTATACACGGGCAGGGAATTTTGATTTCAATAATCAAGGACAATTGGTCAATCCCGAAGGGCTTGTTTTACAAGGTTGGAAGATTGACAACAGCCAAGGCCCCACACGAGCCAGCGGCACGCAAGCTGCGGTCACAAACAGCTCACAAATTCAAGGTACAGGTCTGCCGACAGACGTTGTGCTTGATACAAGAACTGTTCCGCCTCTGCAAACCACAAATATCTCTTTTAATGTAAACTTGTCACCCACAGCGACAAGCGACGCTTCTTCCAATTTGGAAAATCCGTTTACTTCGCTGTTGAGTGTTTGGAATGGTACACAACCTCCTGCACCAAATTCACCGTCTATCCCCGAAAGTGCCTATTCATATGCCGTACCTATTGATGTGTATGATGAAGCAGGTGGTAAACACACCTTGACCATGTATATCGATCAGGTGGGTAAAGACACTTATCAAGGTGCAGCCAGCAACCAAAGCATTTATGAGTATATTTTAACCATGGATCCGGCTGAAGACATGCGCCAAGCCTCGATTCCCAATCCCGCATGGCAAGTTGGCGCGGTAGAGGGCGATCCTGCCGATCCGTTGCCTGTCGGAAGTGCTTCAGTCTTTACAACCCCGATACCAAATCCGCCGACAACAGAGCCGACTTTGCAAGCAGGCTATGCATTGGATACAACCAAATATACTTTTGTTCCTGCCACGGCAGCCGCAGATCCCAACCTCACCTTGCTTGATGCCTTTGATCCGCATTCATGGCCTGAAGACGTTTTCGGTTATGATCCTGTTACAGGTACGGGTACTCAATGGCCTGAAATGCGCGGTGGTGAAGAACCCTATACCGTTGTTGATATGAAAAATACCAAATCCGGCGGTTTGCTCATGGCAGGCACACTGACCTTTGACGGTGCCGGAAGCCTGATCAACCAAACAGCTTACACCATCAACGGTACAAAAACGCCTATTCAATCAAATAGCGGAGGATTTATCGCCGGTAACGGATACAATGTGGACGACGACGGTAACCCTGTACCAATCATAGATCCTGACAATCCTGCAGATTATCTGTATCCGACAGAAATTTCTGCCAACGGTTATCCGATGTTGGTGGCAAACTTCACAGGGCAACCCGGTGCCGATGTGGTGGGTTCTGTGCCTGATGCCGACAGATATCTGATGGAAGTGGATTTTGGATTGAAAGTGTCAAATTATAGTAATCCTTGGCAAAATAACAGTTCTCTTGGTACGTTGGAACCTCCAACGACATCCAATGCCGCACTCTATGATCCTGCCAATGACAAAATGGGTCCCTATGAATATACAGCCGCCAATCGGATAGCCAATCCCAACTATTCGGCGACAGAAAACAGAGGTCCGGAATACATTTATTTGAATCCCAACTATGCGGATTCAGACAGCAACTACAGTATCAGCGCAACCGGTGAACACACCCTGACACTGACCTCTCCGCAATATTTATATGATAAAGGTGCGCTCGACGCTTTAGATCCCGCAATCTTCACGGCGTTGGAAACGGTTTTGGCAACACCTCAAACATGGACACCGCCAAACACTCCTGCCGACGTTCAAACACTTGTTGATGCAGGTATTCTGTCTCTTGATACCACAAGCGGACGCGTGGAATGGGGTACAAAATATGCACAAAATGCCATCTTGGCCGATCCGGGTAATTTGGCAAACATGACCGAACCGACAATTAAAGAATCAAACGCGTTCACAGCTTCAGGGTCGAGTAACGTGACCATCAGTGTCGGGCAAAACGGTTACGGACGTGGCGATTTGGCAGGCTATGACATTGATGCAAACGGTGTTATTTCAGGTATTTATACAAATAACGTAACCTTGCCGCTGTATCAAATAGCCATTTATGACTTTACAGACAAACAAGCTCTGCGGCGCGAAGGCGGTAACCTCTATAGTGAAACACTGGATTCGGGGCAACCTTCAGTCAACGTCGCCGGTGCAAACGGCAAAGGCACCATCAGTGCCATGACTCTTGAAGGATCAAATACCGACCTATCCAGAGAATTTGTAAACATGATTGTGACCCAACGCGGATTCCAATCAAACAGTAAAATGATCACGACAGTTGACTTGATGCTTGAAACAGTCATTAATATGAAACGCTAATGAGCATTAAATAAAACCTTTCTCGGCAAAAGAGCCGCTGAATAACCAGCGGCTCTTGCGGAAACAAGCTTGTTGAGTGCAATCTCAACAAGACTCGGTACCCTCGCTGAGTTATGACAGTCTTTTTGCTTTCTCCTTCTCATAACGCAAAAACCTGTCACGGATACAGCCAATCCCCTCTCAAGTATTGACTGTATGCCTCCCCCCTAAAAAAACGGCACGACAGCATGTGCCGTTTTTTTTTGCGAACGAGTAAAAGCTCTTTTGAATGTTCTTTTGCTCCGTTGTCTTTTAAACCTGTTCAGTCTGTTTTTCTTTATAGATGTTGTTTACATTTCAGAAGGTGTATTTCGTGTGGGCTGACATTTGGTGTTATTTCACGAATGAGTGTGAGCGGTGAAATATAGCTTGTTGTCCAATCCATGGTGAGTTGTAATGAACCGTCCGGATTGTGCGTGATCTGTTCAAAGATGGGACGGATATCGTCTGTACGCAAATTTTTTTTCATTTTTCTGGTCAACAAGTATTCTTTTTTTTCCATAAATGTTGTCCAGGCTTGAGCGAGTTCTGTTGTTGAAGGGATGGTGTTTGTTTTTGGTGTGTATGTCAAAATAAACTCTTCACGTTTTGCACCAAAGGATTTGTCATGAATCGGAATGAGTTCAAGATCCTTCAGTTGCAGGCCATGTTCAAAGAATGGTTCAAGGCGCGTTCGGAGTGTTGTCGGTGACATCGGCTGACGTAATGTGACACTAAACCATTCAGCGTGGCTTTCAACACTGACAGGCAGGGCGCGTCCAAACGAAATGAGCGGTAAAGGGTGAAAACCTTGAGAAAATGAAAGCGGTAATCCCGCACGACGCAACAATCGATCTAAAAATGATTGTAATTCCAATTGACTGAGAAAGGACGCTTCACCTTCTTTGGTATGCCAAATTCGATACCGCACGGCTCGTTCTGCCAATCCTGCGGCGATGGCAGGCGGTGCTGTGGGCTTACGACGTGGTGGAGGTGGCAAAAGATTCCCTTGTTCATCGCGGAGCGGTTGGTGGTCTTCTTGATCTCGCTGTGCGAAATTGAGTTGATTACAGTGTTTTGTTTCTGTGGATTCTCGTGCCAAGAGTGACGGAGCGGCTTTTGTGTCACAAACACCGCATTGGAGACAGTGTGCGTAGCGACAGTCTTCTGTAAGCACACGATTCAAGGCGTGTTCACGTTCTCGGTATAAAAACGCACGCGAAATGCCGCTACCGAGATGATCCCAAGGCAAGGTTTCATCAAGGCTACGGGCGCGTGTGAATGTTTCCACGTCTAAATGGGCTTCATTCAACGCCTCAATCCACGGCTCCATGGAAAAATATTCCATCCAATCCGTAAAAACAGACCCTTTGCGATAGGCTGCTTCAATCACTGAAGAAAGGCGACGATCGCCGCGAGACAAGAGGCCTTCAAGAACACTCACGTCAGGTTCATGCCAACGCACTTTCAAGTTCTTTTCTTTTTTGAACTGATCACGAATCAGATTGATACGCCGCACCATTTCTTCTTTGGAGATTTGGGCTTCCCATTGAAAGGGCGTGTGGGCTTTGGGTACAAACGGTGACAATGAAGCTGTCACTTGCAACCGAGGCATACCACGTCCTGCAGCATCGCGCACTTTGCGGCATAAATCGGTGATTGCCGAAAGATCGTCATCACATTCCGTAGGCAAACCAATCATAAAATAGAGTTTGACTTGTTGCCAGCCGTTTTGAAACAGCTTTTGTGTATGTATGATCAAGCCTTCTTCAGTGATGCCTTTATTGATCACGTCACGCAAGCGTTGGCTGCCTGCTTCGGGAGCCAACGTGGCGCCTGTACGTCGAATGTCGGCCATACGTCGCATGATCGCGTCATCAATAGATCCCACACGCAACGAAGGCAGAGAAAGTGAAATTTGTTCTTGTGCACACCGATCGGCAGCATCCAAAAACAGGGTTTTCAGTCCGGAAAAATCACCGGCACTCAATGACAGAAACGAAACATCGTCAAACCCCGTACAACGTAAACATTCGTCTAAAATGGCGTGCAGGTGTGTCATTTTTCGTTCACGAGCAGGGCGATATAAAATACCTGCCTGGCAAAAACGACAGCCGCGTGTACATCCTCTGGCAATTTCAAGGCTGAGACGGTTATGTACCGCACCAAAAGGCACAACCTGTTGTACAGGATATTGTGCAGCATCAAAATCAGCCACAATTCGACGTGTCGGTTGGGGCAGATCGCTGTGAATAGGTTGTAAAACAGTAGGATTTTGCGCATCTTGGACGAAAAATTCAGGCACATAAACCCCGGGAATTAAAGCCGCTTCACGTAAAAAACGGTTTCGTGTCCAGCCTGCTTCATGGGCGTGCATGAGTAAATGACAAAATTCAGGCACCAAATTTTCGCCTTCACCAAGCAGCATGACATCCATAAACGGTGTAATGGGTTCTGCGGCAACAGCACAACCGCCACCGCCGACAATCAATGGCCATTGTGTAAGGCTGTCATTTTGGGCTCGTTGTTCTGCGCGCAAGGGTATGCCTGCCAAATCCAACATGTAAAGAATGTTTGTACAACAAAGTTCATGCGTGATTGCAAAACCAATCATGTGTGTTTCAGCCAATGGAGTGTCAGACTCCAAGGTTGCGAGAGGCACGTTGTGTGCTTTGAGAATTTTTCCCGCGTCCGGTGGCGGTGCAAAGACACGTTCCGCCTGTATTTCAGGTATGGCATTGAGAATACCGTACAGAATCTTGTGTCCCAAATACGACATTCCCACTTCATAGGCATCAGGAAACGCCAAGACACAGCGAAAACGCACATCTGTAGATGGTTTATGAACAGAACCCTCTTCGGTACCGAGGTAGTGACTTGGTTTTGGCAAAAGCGGTAAGATCGATTTCATGGATTTTTGTGTGCCTTGGGAGATATAGCCGTTTTATTGTTTGTTGAGAGAACTTTTAACACGTAAAAAGAACGTATATATACTTTTTTCTACGGATTATGTCGTCTACAAAAAGTCGAGGGGCTATACTTTTTGAAGTGAAAGTATGTTGTGTCTGTATGAGAAAAGCAAAAAGGGAACAGTGTATTTGCTGTTCCCACAAGGATTGTTTTGCTTAAGTAATGAGGTTGCCGCCAAGGGGTGAAGAGCCTGTCATGTTCATGCCGTTCACGCCTGAGAGAGTGAGGTTTGTACAGGCTTCGAGGTATTTTTCTTCGAGTCCTTCGGGAAGCTTTTCATACATATAAAGAAAATGATTGGAGGTTATGGAACCTTTAAAGTCTTGTTCAAAGGGATAACCATAGGGCAGCATCATCATTTGCATACCTTGTTGAGCGGGAACCATTTGCAGGATGGCAACGTCGTTGAGTTGAGTGTCGGCAAATTTACCGATAATCAATTCACCGGTTACAATCTTGACAAGGCGAATATCATAGGCCATGAGAATGTCTCCTTGGGTCAGACGATCAAAATGTGGTAGACACCGCAAGCAATACAGATGACATTCGTTTCGGAATAAGGCAAGATGCCTTGGATGCATACAAACACATCATGCTGGGTGTCCCAAGCTCTGCTTTTTGATACAGCAAGAGAAACCAAATACATAGATATGAAGTGATCGCCTGTCAAGCATGGAAATGCTGTTTGGGAAGGAGTGAGATAACGATGGAGCAATTGGAAGCGAATTTACAATATACTTTTCAGAATCAACATTTACTTGAAATGGCTTTAATGCACAGTTCATGGGTTAATGAATCGAGTTCTGCTCAAGGCCTTTCACAACAACAACAAGACAATGAACGCTTAGAGTTTTTAGGTGATGCTGTTTTGGAATTGAGTATTTCGTCTGAATTATATATACGATATCCCGATGCCAAAGAAGGCGTATTGACCCAATTGCGAGCTTCTTTGGTCAATAAAACAACCTTGGCTACGCTGGCGCGTGCGTTGCGCCTTGATCGTTGTATTCGCATGGGACGTGGTGAGGAAAGCCAAGGCGGAAGAGCACGAGATTCTATGCTTGCCGACGCGTTGGAAGCTCTTTTTGGCGCGATATACCAAGACGGCGGTTTTGAAGCCGCAAAAAAAGTTATTTTGAGTCTTTATACCGAACATTGGCCAAAACATATGAACGAACAGCACCATATCAAAAACAGTAAAACCGCGTTACAGGAATATACACAAAAATTAGCCGACATGAATTATGCCTTGCCACGATATATTCCCGAAAATCAAACATCTCAAGATTCGGAACAAGGTTTTACGGTCTTTGTAGAATTGCCCGATGGACAACGCTTTCGTGCAACAGGGCGGAGCCGTCGTGTTGCAGAGCAAGAAGCGGCGGCTTTAGCTCTTGAAACATTAAAAAGTCAACAACTCGCATAAAATGATATTGCTTCATCGCTGACAGCACAGGCATAACGATGTTCCACGGTGTATGGCGAAACCTGCTTTGTGCTTGTTCATGAGAGGAAAGATTGCGGCCAGACCACACGGTTTGGGGAGGATGTGTTTTGTACAACTTTTTTGTGTTGCCGAACACACTTTTTGGATGAGTGTCCAATCCCCAAACCGGTGTCTTTGGTCTGCCCCAATTCCCATGAAAGGGACATTCTTATCCGCCGATAAGCTGCATGGCCATCTGCGGCAGGGAGTTGGCCTGCGAAAGCATGGCTACGCCGGATTGCGTCAGAATTTGATTGCGTACAAATTCGGTCATTTCTGTGGCAACGTCCACGTCTGAAATGCGCGATTCGGCAGCTTGTAAATTTTGCGCTTGGGTTTCCAAGTTACTGATGGTGTTTTCCAGACGGTTTTGCATGGCACCGATGTGCGCACGAATGTTGTCTTTGGAAATGATGGCGTCATTCAGAGCTTCAAGAGCTTCCTGAGCATTTTGTTGTGTTGAAACGTTGTGTCCTGCATCAGTGGGATCGGAGCTGTTGCCTACGCCAAGAGCCGATGCGGTCACGTCACCGATGGTGATGTAGTAATAGTCTTCTGCAGAGTCGTTACCCACACCAAAGTGGACTTTCAAAGGCCCTTCAGAAACCATACCGGAGCCATCGTGACCTAAAGGATTACCAAATGCATCAAACACTGCGCCACCGGCACCGGGTACAGCACTCAACGTTCCATCAAGCAACTTGATGCCGTTAAAGTCGGTCGCGTTGGCGATACGGGTGATTTCCGAAGCCATGGCTTGGTATTCAGAGTCGATGATCATACGTTGCGTTGAGGTATAGGTACCCGTTGCAGCTTGTTCAGCGAGCTCTTTCATACGGATGAGCTTTTCGTCGATAACAGCCATGGCGCCGTCTGCTGTTTGAATCAGCGAGATCGCATCGTTGGCGTTACGAATGCCTTGATTAAGGGTGGTGATGTCGGAACGCATCAGTTCGCGGATAGCGAGACCGGCGGCGTCGTCTGCTGCAGAGTTAATACGTAATCCTGAAGATAAACGTTCGGTTGACTTTGCAAGAGAAGCGTAACTGTTGTTCAGGGTCCGAGCTGCGTTGGCAGCCATCATGTTGTTATTAATGACCAAAGACATAGGGAACCTCCTTGAGGTATTAGCGGATGTTTGTCTTGTTGCAACACAGATGCCAAAATAAAAAAAATATAATATTTTAAATAGTTATATGTTCAGTTTTATCTATGCAGGATTTTTTTGCCGAGTCTTTTATATCAAAGCGGCGGATTTTTCCGAGTTCGGTTGTCTTTTTGCCTATCACAATGGTTATAGATGAAGAGGGTGATTTTCAAGGTGAGTGCAATGTGTCCTACTTTAATTATTCAACTACAGCGTATGGGCGATCTTGTGCTTACGTTTCCGTTGGTTGCACGATTACGGGTTGCAGAACCCGAGCGTCCTATATGGATTTTAGCCGAACCGCAGTTTTTTGAAGCGCTCATGCCTTTGACACCCAACGGCGTCTTATACATGCATCCCGATACCATACCGACATTGGCGCACACTCCTTTTCATCGAATTATCAATTTGAGTCATCGAGAAGAGGCAGCGCGATTAAGTGGTAAACCGTACGTTGAGCGCGAACGGATTGGATGTTTTTATGATTCGAAAGGCGTCTTGCGCACGCGTGGTGTGTGGGCGTTGTATCGAGCGGCCTTGGTTCAAAACAATCGACACAATTTATTTCACTGGGCAGATCTGCCTTGTTTGGACATTTTTTCGAGTGGGCAAGCTTTGCCGCTGTTTCCGCATCCCAGATTACCGCGAGGTACCGGACGTGTAGGACTTTTTGTCGGCGCAAGCGAAAAAGTCAAACGTCCCGATCCACAATTTTGGGCGTCATTGGCTGTTCGTTTGGCGCGACGTGGCTTAAAACCTGTTTTTCTTGGAGGGATGCAGGAAGAAGGTTTGGCAGAAGAAGCGTGGCGAGAAAGCGGTTTGCCGCACTCGGCAAATTTAGCAGGGCGTTTTTCTATCGTTGAATTGGTAGAATTTTTTCAAGGTTTGGATCTTTTGGTTACTCCCGATACAGGTCCCATGCATCTTGCGGCATGGGCGGGAACGTTGACACTCAATATTTCTATGGGCACAGCCAATGCTTGGGAAACCGCACCCCCTGCGCCGGGGCATTGGGTGTTGCGTCCGCGAATCAGTTGTACGGGCTGTTGGCACTGCCCACATCCTCACATACCGTGTCGTTCAGCCTTTGTGCCTTCGAGAATTGCCAATGTGGTTATGAGTCTTTTGCACAATGAAAACGTGTTTCGCTTTCATTTACCCGGTTTGCGCTTGGGGCAAACCACTCGTCAAAACGGTCTGTTTTGGCTCAATGAAGCACAATATAACATACACGCCGAACAACGACTCGCTATAGGGCGTTACTGGCAAGCCTTTTTTTTAAACGCTTTGGGCGGTGCGCCAATACACAATCCGACACGGCTTCCTACAGCATTTCATGCATTGAAAAACTATCCACACATCATTGAACGTTTACAAAAAGGTGCGGTACACCTTGCAGCGCAACTTTCTCGTGGTTTGCGAAACACGAATGTATTAGAAAACGGTCAATTGTGGCATTCTGTTTCACCGTTGATACAGCCTCTGAGCGGTTATTTGGATTTGTTGCTTGCCAACGACGACAGAAGCCCACATGTTTTCCAAGAAGCCATGGAGCTTGCCGAATGCTTTGTTGCGAGTATACACGGCACAGAAACGTTCTCTCCTTGTGCCTTGTCTTCTCTTCGTATGCACAACAAGTAGAATAGATTAGAGTCATTGTCTTTGTTTTCAATGTTCATCCTATCCTGCATTGTTATCTTTCTGCAAATAAGGCACAAAAAAAGCCCTTATTGACAGGTGTCGATAAAGGCTTTTTCAAAAAAATCAAGATGTAAAAACTTATTTTTTAAAAAGATGATAGCTGTTTTTACCATTTTGTTTTACATGGTACAAGGCTTTGTCTGCGCGTTCCAACATGCTCACATCATTGTCTCCGCTTCGATATTCATACACGCCGATACTGCATGTCACTTGATACCCGTGTGGAAAAGAACTCGGTTGACGGGCAATCATAAGGATTCGTCGTGCCACGGCACTGGCTTTTTTACTGTCTGTATCCGGTAACAGCATTGCAAATTCTTCACCGCCAATCCGTGCGGCAATGTCTCCTCGACGACAAGTATTGCGTAAAATTGTTGAAAAATCTTGCAATACCAAATCACCGATATGATGCCCATATGTATCATTGATTTGTTTAAAGTCGTCTAAGTCCAGCAGCAACAGCGTAAATGTTGTTCCGTTTTGTTGTGCATTTTCATACATAGCGTTGATGCTGAGTCTGAAACAACGACGATTTGGCAATTGCGTCAGATCGTCTGTGAGTCCTTTTTGTTGCTCCATGCGGTGTGATTTGGCAAGAAGACGCAATTTTTCTTTCAGGGTTGCTTGAATATCTTTTTGCTTACTGATGTCTACAATCGATCCAATCAGTCCTTTTGTACCATCTTTTGTTTGAAAACCGCAACGCCAATACAGTGCCGTCACCTCTTCGGCGACATGCGTCGAAAATGTTTTTTCTTCAAATGATGTTGTGTTTTTTTGCACCAACTCATAATCGGCTGCTTGGAACAGTTCGCGTTCTTCCATAGAAAGATACTCTAAATCCAAAACAGATTTTCCTAATAACGATGAGGTGTTCACACCAAAAAATTCTTCATAGGCTTTGTTAAAAAAAACAAAGTGCAAAGACTCATCTTTTATAAATATAGGATATGGAATACCATGCAGTGCTTCTTTATAAAAAGAGAGATCTTCAACATGGTGTGTTGTTTCATATTGTTTTTCAACATTCATAGGCAAAAGAAGTGTCATAATTTTTACTTCCTTTTTATAGTCTATATTTGTTGTAGCTATAAAAATGATAATAAGCGATAGGTTACGTATTCATGTGTTTATGAAAGTTTGTCTTACTTGAGGCAATTTTACTAAAAACTAACACAAAAAAAGCATCCTGTATAGGACAAAAAAATATAAATCACTTTTTAGTGATTATTTCATGAACATATTTTTAATAAAAACTTTATTTATGTCATTTTTTATAGATAATTCAAAAATCACAGAGGTGAATTTTTTCTTGACTCAAATGATAAAAGTTATTATTAGTAAAAAAGAAAAAATCATGTTCATATAAAATTCTTTTCTTTGTGATATGAGAGAAAAAACACACTGTATAATTCACAAAAGGAAAAATTTTTCATTGCCTGTTCGATAAAGATGAGCTAGTTTGAATTTGTGTTTTTATAATTCTCTAAAATAATTAAAGGTGAAAGTGATGGCTAAACAACATGAAATGTATAAATGTGGACAATGTGGCAATATTGTCCAAGTTGTGCATGAAAGTACCGGCGAATTGAGTTGCTGTGAAAAAATAATGAAGCATCTTATCCCCGGAGAAATAGACGCTGCACAAGAAAAACATGTTCCTGTTATGGAAGCACTTGCAGAAGGCGGAACAACTGTTAAAGTCGGTTCTGTCGCACACCCCATGGAAGAAAAACATTATATTGAGTGGATTGATATGCTGACAACAGACGGACGTCTTATTCGGCAATATCTTAAACCGGGAGAAACACCTGAAGCGAAATTCTGTCCTTCAGGAGAAAAAATAGTTGCTGTGCATGAATACTGTAACTTGCACGGTCTTTGGAAAGCAACAAATTAAAATCATTTTGAGATAACATTTCAACACGTTATGGAGAATGTGTCATGAGTAAATATGTTTGTAATGTGTGCGCCTATGAATATGATCCCGCCGCAGGCGATCCTGATCACGGTGTTGATGCCGGAACAAGTTTTGCGGATGTTTCCGATGATTGGGCTTGTCCTGTTTGTGGTGTTTCCAAGGACGATTTTGCACCTGCTGAATAGAGCCTTATACACGCAATGCCTTGGCTTGTCTTGAACTTTAGCAGTAGATAGTCGCATATTGGACACTGCAAACAGGCCGTTATGATTCTGTTGTGTGACCCTTTGATTTCATTTAATGGGGTATGGCTTTGATGTCATGCCCCTTTATTTACATATATTGGTTCTAATATAACTAACAACTCAACTACAGTGTCCACGTTTTCGTTGGATATGCTACGACTACAGTATGATTTATTTAAACAGACTGAGTCCGTGGCAATCATGGAGCTTTAGAATGAAACCGTTCAAACTTGCTGATGATGTGTATTGGATTGGTGCTGTCGACTACAATAAACGTAATTTTCATGGCTACAGCCTTTCTCCACAAGGTACAACATACAACGCGTATGTTATCAAAGATGAAAAGACTGTCATTTTTGACTCAGTTGATGATAGCTATGCCGGCACAATGCTTTGCCGTTTGGCTAAAATTACACCTCTTGAAAAGGTGGACTATATTGTTGTTCATCACACCGAAAAAGATCATGCCGGTGCGCTGGCAGAACTTGTTGCACGTTGCAAACCTGAAAAAGTCATCACTTCTGTGATGGGCAAAAAATACCTAGAAGCTCAATTTGACACGACAGGTTGGCCTATTGAGACAGTCAAGACAGGTGACGTACTCAATATTGGAAAACGTAATATTCATTTTGTCGAAACCAGAATGTTGCATTGGCCTGACAGTATGGTTTCTTACATTCCTGAAGAAAAATTATTGATTAGTAATGACGCGTTTGGGCAAAATATTGCCTGCTCGCAGCGGTATACCTCTGAATACGATCGCTCTTTTTTGCATAAGGCCATCATTGAATATTATAACAACATTATTTTACCATACTCAGCGCAGGTATTGAAAACTCTTGATGCTATCGCTGCCATGGGTATAGATATTGAAACCATTGCTCCGGATCACGGTTTGATTTGGAAGGGGAAAGATGAAGTCAATTTTGTCCTCAATGCTTACCGAGAAATGGCTGAACAAAAACCACAACAACGCGCTGTTATTGTCTATGATACCATGTGGGGTTCTACAGAACGTATGGCTTCGGCGATTGCCTCAGGCCTTGAAGAAGAGGGCGTTCCGACACGGCTTATGGATATGCGTCATAACCATCATAGTGATGTCATGACAGAACTGGCTTATTGCGGTGCCTTGATTGTCGGTTCTCCGACCCACAACAACAATGTTTTGCCGAGTATTGCCGAAGTATTGACATATATCAAAGGCTTGCGCCCACAAAATCGTGTTGGGGCGGCTTTTGGCTCTTATGCTTGGTCTGGAGAAGGCGCGGCAACAATTCAACAATGGCTACAAAGTATGAATATTGAGTTGCCGACAGAACCTCTCAAGTGCTTATTTGTGCCACATCATGAACAATTGGCACAATGCACCGAATTGGGGCGAACCGTCGCTAAAGCATTAAAAGCAAATATAGTATAGCTTTTTTTGACATAAAAAATGCTCTAACCATGGAGGTGGGTATGGATGTCGTGCTTTTGGCACGGTTGCAGTTTGCGGCAACAGTATTTTTTCATTTTATTTTTGTGCCGTTAACGCTTGGTTTGGTCGTGTTGTTGGCTATTATGGAAACCTGTTATGTTCGCACGGGCAACGAGCTTTATAAACGCATGTGCAAATTTTGGGGAAAACTTTTTTTAATCAACTTTACATTGGGGGTGGTTACAGGGATCACGCTTGAATTCCAGTTTGGTACAAACTGGTCGCGCTATTCCGAATATGTAGGCGACATCTTTGGCTCACTCTTGGCAATCGAAGCCACAGCAGCCTTTTTTCTGGAGTCAACCTTCATTGCTGTTTGGGCGTTTGGTTGGGAAAAAGTCAGTAAAAAGGTTCACCTTACAGCCATTTGGATTGTCGCTTTTGCCACGAATATCTCGGGTTTTTGGATTATCACTGCCAATGGTTGGATGCAAAATCCCGTAGGCTATGTCATTCGCAACGGACGCGCTGAATTGGCCGATTTCTTTGCTGTTGTCGGCAATGTGTTTGCACACAGCCAATTTGTTCACAATCTATTGGCTTCGTGGATGCTTGGTGGTTTTTTTGTCTTGGGTATCTCTGCGTGGCACTTGATGCGCGGTAGCCATAAAGACTTTTTTACGCGCAGTGTTCAAATTGCAGCCCCCTTCACTCTGATTATGGTCTTATTGCTCGGTGCGCAAGGTCACGGACATGGAACCATTGTTGCCGAATACCAACCCGCAAAACTTGCTGCCATGGAATCGCATTGGGAAACACAAAAAAACGCTCCCATGTATTTGCTGACATGGCCTAACAGCACAGAAGATGGCAACGCCATTGAAGCCCTGCCCATTCCCGGCATGTTGAGTTTCTTGGCTTTTGGCGACAGTAATGCTGAAGTTATCGGTTTGAATGATTTCCCCAAAGAAGATCGTCCGCCTGTGTTGATCACATTTTTGGCATTTCGTTTCATGGTAGCAACGGCGGGGATCTTTGTTCTTTTGGCATTGTTGGCCTACATTTTCCGCAATCGTTTGGATGAAAAACCACTTTTGGCTCGCGCACTGGTTTGGTGTATTCCTTTGCCATATATTGCCATTATGGCCGGTTGGACTGTTGCTGAAGTGGGACGTCAACCGTGGATTGTTTACGGATTGATGCGTACTTCCGATGCTGTTTCGCCTGTGCCTTCGTCTTCTGTCGGTCTATCTTTACTCGCCTTTGTTGTGATTTATTCTTTCCTTGGCGCTTTGGATATCTATTTATTACGCAAGTACGCTCTCAAAGGCCCCGCTTCGGCACCGACACCCGAAAACATCGAAGCCGAACCCCAAAAACAGTAACCAAAAGGAAGGCCTCTTATGTTGGAAACTCTCTGGTTTGTCCTCTGGGGACTGCTTTGGGCGGTTTATTTTATCTTAGACGGTTTTGATCTTGGAATGGGAACACTCCTTCCGTTCCTTGCAAAAACAGATGATGAAAAACGTATAATTTATAATGCGGCAGGCCCCTATTGGGATGGTAATGAAGTGTGGTTGATTACCGCAGGCGGCGTCACGTTTGCAGCCTTTCCCAAAGCCTATGCTGTGATGTTCAGTGCGTTGTATGCGCCTTTGTTGATTCTTCTTTTTGCATTAATTTTTCGCGCTGTTTCGTATGAATTTCGCAACAAAATCGATTGTGGATGTTGGCGTAAACTCTGGGATACATCCCAGTTTCTCGGAAACTTTATTCCGGCCTTGTTGCTTGGTGTGGCTTTTGCCAATTTGTTTATGGGTATCCCCATTGATGAAAATGGTGTCTATCACGGCAATATCTTAAAACTGCTTAACCCCTATGGCCTTGCCGGTGGTGCACTTTTTGTTGTGATGTTTGCCATGCACGGCGCATTGTGGCTGACACTCAAATCTGTCGGAGTGATGCACGAACGGGCTATTCGAGCCGCAAAAGGGTTATGGCTCCCGTTGTTGATTTTGATTCTGCTTTTTTTGGTACTCACAAGCAGTTACACAAAACTTTATGATAATTTCTTGCACTATCCTTTCCTCTTTATATTCCCAATTCTTGCTGCGGCAAGCCTCATCACCGTGCGTGTGATGCTTCAGGCACAGGTATATCTTGGGGCGTGGATTTGTAGTGCGGTCTTTATTCTTTGTACAACGTTCTTTGGTGTGCTTGGTATGTTCCCGGGTATGATCATATCAAGTCTCAATCCGGCTTGGAGCGTCACGGTGTTTAACGCCGCCTCAAGCCCTCTCACCCTTAAAATCATGCTCGGTGTGGTGCTTGCACTCTTGCCTGTTGTGATTATCTATCAATTCTGGACATATATCACCTTCTCTGAACCGGTTACCGAAGAAAGCATCAAGGCAGACGATCACGCCTATTAAAATCAGAGGCACGACCTCACAAGAGTTTGGGGGGAACATTCCCCCCAAAAAAAGAACAGTCAATCTAAATATCTTTTAGGGTAACAGAGTGATTCGTTTGGCTCCTTTGGGATTTATATACGCTGCACCGATATTACCACCCAGATGTTCTGTTATATACCGTATCAACACTTCATTATCTGTCATAAACATGTCTTTGATTATTTTTGAATTTTTAAACATTGTCATGCCGTCCCCACCATTTTTCAGCAAAAAATCATGAGACGCCACAGAGTAGAGCGTGTTTTCTTTCAACGGATTACCGCCAATACTGATATTTTTTACCCTGTAAGCACCGTTCACGCCGACGAAATTTCCGTATTGATCGAGCTGCACGGAAGAAGGTATGGACGTGTCTATTTCATAAGTCATGCCGGACACTTGTAAAAACCCGTTGTCTTCGACAGGGCAATGTTTTGCTCCCATTTCTAGGGCATTTTTTAATGTTTTTCCGCTGACTTCCATAGATATGATGTAATTACCGAAGGGCTGTATATCAATGATGTCTTTAAAAGTGATGTCGCCTTTGAGTAAATCGGCACGAATGCCTCCGCCGTTGGCGATGGCGACATCGGTATCAAGAAGGATTCGATAGGCATCGGCAACCAAATCACCCAGATTGGTTTCTTCCATTCTGATGATGCTTGTATTATTTTGGGTTGCAATCAGATCTTGTTCGCTATAGGCGACATTTTTTTCTAAAAGTTCTTTAAATACCGCGTTTATTTCATCGATTTTTTGTTCTACGGCAGAATCTTTTTTGCCTGTTGTTTCATTTTTATCAATGAGCTCTGCAACGATGTCTTCACCGTCTTTTTTGTTTGGATCAATAAGAATTTTACCGATATACTCTAATTTTGTTCCGGTTTGAGAAAGGACAACAGTGTTTCCTTCTTTATCTTGATGAATTTCTCCCTCAATCAACGAGTGAGAATGCCCATCAAGGACAATATCAATCCCTGAAACATTGGCAATGAGATCATATGAACGCCATGGCGTGGAGGCGGTGTCTGTACCCAAATGCACCAAAGCAACCACATACTCTGCGCCGGCATAGCGAGCTTCGTCAATCGTTTTTTGAACAATATCATATAAGTACTCACCGTTTTCATCTTCGGCAAAGGTATAGATGAAATGGCCTCTATCATCCTGAAAATATTGACTGCTTGCTTTTGTTAATGATTCAGGGGTTGTTACGCCCACAAAGGCAATATCGATATTGCCTATAGTATGTATTTTATAGGGTGCATAGACTGATGTTTGTTTTTGGAGATCTATAAAATTTGATGAAACAATGTTTGCGTCCAAGTCTTCGGCAAGTTCAAAGAGTCGCGGGAGTTGATAATCAAACTCATGATTTCCAAGGACAAAATAATCATAACCCACTTCATTCATCAGTTCGACGATAGAAGCGCCTTTGGTAAGCATTGCGACAGCGGTTCCTTGAAATGCATCGCCTGCGTCGACCAAGATGACATGTTCTGTGCCATATTTTTCTTCCATTTCGCGCTTATAGGCCGCAAGCCCGGCATACCCTATATGATCGTCAACACCGGCATGAACGTCATTGGTGTGTAAAATGACAATCGGTGCTTGCTCTTCATTGTTTTTGGGAAAGTGATGTAGCGTGCAGGCAGAAAAGAGTAAAGAAAAGGCTATGATAAAAGGCAAAAATAGTTTTTTCATAGAAACACTTCCGCATTGAGAGTGGTATATTTTTGGAAAAAAGATACAGCCAATTGAGTATCGTCAATTAGAAGCGTTTTGACGCTATTTTATACATTGTGTTTCTGCAAGAACTCAAGAATACTTGACCCGATAGGAGGGCATCCTTGGCAACAAGGGCGTCCTTCTTTTTTTGCAACGTTTAAAGCACAGTTACCAATGAAAAATGTTTCGCCTTGCAGATTGGTAAAATCGTTTGCCGATAAATCTTTACCTGTTGCCAAAATAAACGGATTCGAATCGGTAAATTTATCACCGTGTGTACGTAAAAAAGTCATTAAAGCAGCCGAACAAGCACTACATGTTCCTTTTTCAACAACCCGAATATTTGGATAGTCTTTTTCAAGATTTTCCATCAGTGCGCGTTTAAATGGCGTTTGGGTTTTAAAAAATGTGGGATTGTCTACAGTCAACGTCTCAAGTGTCAAATGAGGTTGTTGTGCGTCACGAATCAACCACAAATGTGGCACCTCATACAGTTCAAATCCCATAAGAAACATCGCTGCCAAATCACAAGCCAAAGCGTCTTTTGAAGCCAGCACAATTCCCAAAGGCTTTGGTGTCCCGACACTCGGCCCCAAACCTTCAAGACCAACCATACCGTCAATGACTGTATAGTGCGGCATTAAAACCGTAGCCATGTCTGCGATCCCATAATCAAGAACTCGTCCTTTTGTTTGATCGGGTACAAACTTATTGAGACGATGCAGTGTGGTTTTTTCCATTTTATACAGGCACCCTTTCATATTTTTGATACTGAGTGTAACGCCTGTATACATATGTGTTTTCATGACGGGCACGGAAATCACACAATCAACGTCTGCAAGAACCGCAGAACAAAGTAACTCATTCACAACAACACCTTGAGGAATGGCCACTTTCATTGAGCCATAGGCATCCAAATCAATACATTCAACGTTTTCTTCATCGCAAATTCTTTTGATACCTGTTTTTTCCATGGCTTCGTGAAGATGAACACCCCAAATGGAGCCATCGCCAACCATAATACGCTTTGTGCCAAGTGATGCAAAAAAGCGAATGACTCCACGGACAATTTCAGGATCGGTACACACGCCGCTGCCCGCTGACGATACTCGTCCCACATTGGGCTTGATCAACACTGTCTGTACGGAAACCGTTGTGTCATAAACTCGGCGCAAGGCTTCAAACGCCATCGTGGCAGCATCACCGCCTCGCTCAAAAGCAATCATAAAAAAGTCTCCCGGTAGTTGTGTTTATGATAATATTACAAATGTATACGGACAGTTCATATAACGCTGCAATCGGTAAGACCGTCATTATGGATACCTGTCATTCTTTTAGGAAATGACAAAATTTAATAGAGCATTTTAGTGTTAAAATGCTCTATTAAATAAGAACTTATGATTCCTGATGAATCCAATGTTTTAAGACTTGCAAAACAATGTCCATATTTCGTTGAGCCTGTTCCAAAGCTTGTCCACGCAAACCTTCAAGACTGCGACGGTACTCCAAAGCTTCAGTACGAATGGCTCGTAGGTTGTTTGCCATGGCTTTTTGTTGCGGTGTGAGTGTCGGTCTTTTCACTGCTCTGCCATTTTTAGCCGGAGGCAAAGCAGCTTGAGAAGGTACGGCCTCAAAAACGGCATCAGGCACGGGCTGCTGCGGCTGCTTTTTCATTTTTCATCCATCCGCGAAGCACCAACATGGTTTGTTCCATATTGTGTTCGGCTATTTGTAGAGTATGTACTTTAACGTCTTCGATGTGAAATTCTTCAAAATCTTCTTCGTCGACAAGGAAAGGCGTTTCTACAACCGCTTTGGCTGCGGCTTCTGCCTGACGCGCGGCTTCTTCTTGGGCTTCATAAAGAGCAAATTGTTCTTCTGCAGAAGGTAAGCCTTCAAGGCCTTCAATGATTTCTCCGCCTTCGACTTTTGGACGAATAATTGCCAAAATGATGGGGCGAACAACCAGCATGATGAATAAAAAGACCAATAAGGCATTGAGAAGCGGTTTGCCGAGTTTATCCACATATTGACCGAGAAGATCGGCAGCAGATATTTCTTCGGTCAGTGGGCGTTGTTCAAAAGGTATACAAGACACTTCAACACTGTCACCACGCGCACCGTTAAACCCGACAGCACTGGCAACCAAGGCCTGAATGCGGTCCATTTCTTCTTCCGAGCGCGGTGTGAAGACCATTTCTTCTGTTGCGGGATCGGTTGTATACGTGCCATCAACAACAACGGCAACGGTCAAACGACTGATTTCACCGACTTGAGAAATGATATTTTGTTCTTCTTTGTTGATTTCATAGTTGGTCGTCCGTGTTTCACGGGCGCCTTCTTGTGTGCTCAGTGAACCTGTCAGACCGTCGCCGCGGAAATTTGCATCGGGAGAACCGCCTTCAAGGTTTGCCGAACCGATATTGGTTTCTTCACTGCTTTGTTCTGAACGAACAACTGCGCTTTCGGGATCGTACAACTCACGACGAATCGTGCGTTGACTGTAATCCAGTTCGGCGTTGACTTTGGCAATGACGGTGTTGGAGCCCAAAACGGGGGTCAGTAATTCGGTAATGCGCCGTTCGATACCGCGTTCAACACGTTGTTGGTGTTCACGTTGCGCATCGGATTGTCCGGCAAGCGATGAATCATCGGGAAAATACAGAGAATTACCGGCGCTGTCAGAGATTGAAACCCGTTCTTTTTCAAGGCCTTCAACAGCCATAGTCAACATGTTGACGATACTTTGTACTTCCCTATTCTCCAGTGTCCGCCCTACAGCACTGAGTTTGAGTACGACCGAAGCCGAAGGAAGCTGTTGTTCTTCAATAAACAAACTCCGTTCGGGAACAGACAGGTGTACACGAGCGCTTTCGACATGGGGAAATTCACTGATTGTGCGTGCCAATTCACCTTGGAGAGCGCGTTGATAATTGATGCGTTGTACAAAGTCGGTTTGTCCGACTTTGACTTCATCAAAAATTTCAAAACCAATGCCTTGTCCGACCAAATTGCCTTCGCCGGCAATTTTAATACGCAAGTCATACAGTTGATCGACAGGCACTAAAATTGTCGTTCCGTTTTCTGCTAACTGATACGGAACATTGTCGGTTTGTAAAATTTTAACAACGCGATTGGTGTCTTCGGCACCCAAGTTGGAATACAAAATACGATAATCAGGTCTGTTGATCCAAAATGCCAAGCCCAGTATTCCAACAATTCCTACCGCAACAAGCGTTGTAAACAGCACGCGCTGTGTACGACCGAAACTGTCCCATAGACTGCGAAGAGCGTCAAACTGTGTGGTAAAAAATGATGGCATACGAAACTCCAAAAGCAAAAGAAACTATGAAGGTATAACAAGACAACATAAAACACAGACATGAATGCAAAAAATTGTTCTGGAAAACAACTTAGAATTGTAAATTCGTCAATTCTTTATAGGCTTCGAGCACTTTATTGCGCACGGCAGAGGTCATGTTGACAGCTAACCCGGCCTTTTGTAAGGAAATCATCAATTCATGAACATTTTGTGTTTCACCGGATGCAAATGATTGAATCATCTTATTTTTTGTACCCTGTAAATCATTGACGGTTTCCAGAGAATTGTGCAGTGTTTCGGCAAAACTTGTTTCCGGTTTTGCGGGAGCTGCTGCAGCTGAGTTGATGCGTTCAAAATGTTTTTGTGCATCGGTAAATTCAGCCATGGCACTGGCATAATTTTTCAGTCCAAGTTGTTCAATACTCATAACGATTCTCCGTGAAAGCTTTGATGCGTGCAGAAAAACAAAACGTTGTCAGTGAAGCCTCTATTCAAGATGAGGAAAGCAACACGTTTAACGGCCGATCTCAAGGGCTTTGGTAAACATGGTTTTGACTGTTTCAATGGTGGTTGTGTTGGCTTCGTAGTTGCGTTGAGACGTCATAAGACTGGCCATTTCTTCCACCACATTGATATCGGGATAGGAAACGTATCCGTCTTCATTGGCATCGGGGTGCCCCGGTTCGTACACTTCTTTAAACGGACGGTGATCAGGCACAACACTTGTAACCCGTACACCTTTCAATTCTCTGTCCAAAGCCGACTGCATGTGTTTGCTGAAAGGTGAATCCACATCGGTTTCGGCAAGAATGACTGTACGCCGATGGTATGGGCCGCCCTCAAGCGTACGAGTGGTTTTGACATTGGCCAAGTTCATGGCGGTCACGTTAATTTGTGTTCGATCTGCCGTAAGAGCTGACGCGCCGATATCAAGAGCTGTCATGAAATCCATATTATTTGGCTCCTTCTGCAATTGCCGTTTTGATACCTTCCAAGTTGCCTCTGATCACTTGAGCGAGGGCATTGTATTGTAAGGTGTTTTTCGCCATTTTTACCATTTCTTTATCCAGATTCACGCGGTCTTCACCATGAGCCACACGCGGTTCGACGGCTTTTTCCCATTCCGGTTGGAAACTGTTTGGATCAAACGCCGTGGGCATGTGCAGTTTTGAGGTGCGGGTCATTTCTCCGTTCATATCCAGACCGAGCGCTTTTTGTAGGGTGTCTTCAAAATCAAGAGTCAGCGGCTTATATTTTGGTGTGTCCACATTAGCAATATTGCTCATGATCACGTTTTGTCGCTGCATTTGCATATCTAAAACTTTACCCACAAGCGTGACATGCGATTCAAATAAACTTTTCATGAAAGAAAACTCCCTTGCGAGCCAAAATTCTCGCATTTGACATGATAGTTGAGTGTTTAGCAAAAAACGATCCATTTAAATAACTATTTGAAATAAAAAATGAAAAATGAAAAAAACAAACTGTATGTCAAAATAACGACAAAGAATGAAGCTTTTTTGGGTTTTGACGAATAAGATGACTTGACGTTATGGGGAAGTGTCGTATGTTCTTTCTGGCTTACATGCAGTTCTGATGAAGAATGAAAAGCACAAAAAAAACGCCGCATACCAAAACAACGTATTGCAGGCACTTCGGCGAAGGATATAAAACATGGCTAAAAATTTGATTATTGTGGAATCTCCGGCCAAGGTAAAAACAATCAAGAAGTTTCTTGGCGCAGGGTATGCCGTTCAGGCCAGTGTCGGCCACATTCGAGATCTTCCGAAAAAAACAATTGGAGTGGATGAAAACAACGATTTTACGCCACAATATGAAATCATTCAGGGAAAAGAAAAAGTTGTCGCCGGGTTGCGTGAAGCCGCCGCAAAAGCTGATGTCGTTTATCTTGCTCCCGACCCCGATCGCGAAGGTGAAGCCATCGCGTGGCACGTTGCCGAATTATTGAAAGAACAAAACACCAACTTGCAACGCATTCAATTCAATGAAATTACGGCAAAAGCTGTTAAAGAAGCACTCAAAACACCGCGTTCGCTGAACCAACATCTTTTTGACGCTCAACAAGCACGACGTGTCTTGGATCGCTTGGTGGGGTATAAAATTTCTCCTTTACTGTGGAAAAAAATTAAGCGTGGTATTTCTGCAGGACGTGTACAGTCTGTGGCGTTACGGTTGATCGTGGAACGCGAAGAAGAGCGTCAACGTTTTGTTCCCGAAGAGTATTGGATTTTTAAAGTGTTGCTCGCGGCTGCCGTTCCGCCACCTTTTAAGGTGGATCTTTGGAAAGTTAACGGAAAAAAACCCCTATTGCCCAACGCCGAAGCCGCCGAAGCGCTCCATGAAAGCATCAAAGCCCACGACTTTACGGTACTTAATATTGAAGAAAAAGAACGTAAACGCCAGCCGTTGCCGCCCTTTATCACTTCAACACTGCAACAAACAGCTAACCAACGCCTCGGCTATTCCTCAAAACGCACCATGAACATTGCCCAACGTTTGTATGAAGGCCTTGATCTCGGTGAACGAGGCACCACGGCTCTAATCACTTATATGCGTACCGATTCAGTCCGTCTTTCAGGAGAGGCTGTTTCGGAAGCTATTGAATTTATTACTGAAAATTATGGTAAAGAATATTTGGCTCCCGGCGGAAAAGGGCGTGTGTTTAAAGGCAAGTCGGGTGCACAAGACGCCCATGAAGCCATTCGCCCCATTGATGCACACATCACCCCCGATTCGGTAAAACCCTATCTTGCGCCCGATCAATATCAATTATATAGACTGATCTGGTCACGCTTTATGGCTTCGCAAATGGCTCCGGCTCTTTTTCATGATACAACGGTCAGTATTGAATCGGGACCGGCTTTATGGAAAGCCAAAGGCGAGCGGCTTTTGTTTTCCGGATTCCTCGCAGCATTACCGCGCACTAAGGAAGAAGAAGACGCGTTATTGCCACCGCTTGAAGCAGGTCAAAAACTTGTCCTCGAAAGTTTGACCAAAGAGCAAAAATTTACTCAACCTGCCGCACGGTTTTCTGAAGCGTCATTGGTGAAGGAGTTGGAAGAATTGGGGATAGGTCGTCCTTCGACGTATGCTGCAATCATTTCTACATTACAAGATCGTGATTATGTTCGTTTGGAAGAAAAACGTTTTGTGCCGACAGACTTGGGTGCGGTTGTTGTCCAACATCTGAGAGAACACTTTAAAACGTTGATGGATGTGAGCTTTACCGCACAAATGGAAGAACGCCTCGACCATGTGGCCGAAGGCGAACAAGATTGGGTGCAATTGCTGAAGGAATTTGACAGCGATTTTTCGCCGACACTTCAAGCGGCACAAACAGCGATGAATCAGGTGAAAACAGGACTTTCTGCCGATTTGCCTTGCCCTGCTTGCGGTAAACCGTTGATGATCAAATTTGGTAAAACCGGTCAATTTCTTGCTTGTTCGGGATACCCCGAGTGTACCTTTACATCCGACTATACGCGCGATGAAAAAGGAAAAGTACACATTCAAGAAAAAGTTAAACCGGAACTGGAAAAAGTCGGTGAATGTCCACGTTGCAAAAGCGATCTTGTTTTGCGTAAAGCGCGTACAGGAAGCCGCTTCATAGCTTGTTCGGCTTATCCTAAATGCGACTATGCCGAACCTTTTTCAACAGGCGTTCCTTGTCCCCAACCTGACTGCACAGGCTCACTTGTTGAAAAAAGTTCAAAACGCGGAAAATTATTTTATTCTTGCAGCACCTATCCTCAATGCGATTATGCGCTCTGGGACTATCCCATCAATGAACGGTGCCCATCCTGCGAGTCACCCCTTCTCGTACGAAAATATACCAGTGCAAAAGGGCATTTTATCGCATGTCCTGTCAAAAGTTGCAAATATACGCGCTCCCTCGAAGAAGAAACGGAATAGTGAGAGAGGGGGTTTCAATAGTGACTTTTCTATAAAGTAATATTTGGTGTTAAATTCTTCTGGGGAAAATGTAGCTCCCCAGAAGAAAAGAAAGGTCTTTTAT
>CAYJFB010000018.1:0-30158 GCA_964369685.1 uncultured Desulfovibrionaceae bacterium
CTGGTGACGGTTGCGATATTTTGAATATTTTGCATACATACTCCTTTCAATAAAGGGTAAGGATTATTCCTTACTTTGTCAACATGCAAGATTTACAACATACCCTGTCGGGCATACGCCGTCCATGTTTTGGCAAAGTTCTTACGAAATCAATGCTCGCTTTCTTCTACGCCGCAGTGAGTGCATATTTTTGGCCAGCCTCCATAAGCTTGCATAATTACCGCTTGAGTGGTGGCATTATCAAAAGCCACAGACGCGTATGTTCCATGCGCTTTGACGACACTGTCTCGCGCCTTGCCAGCCTCAATTTCTGCCTTGTCTTCCATGCTACCGCTGTGAGTATGCTCAAGGAAGTCAGCAGGCATGGGCTACGTCTTTTTCAGAGTCACAGTCACTGAAAAGTATGTGCTTGGCTTCTTCTGCGGCGGCTTTATTGGCTTCAACACGTCATACGGTGGTGCGTTCAGAAAGCTTGATGGGTTTAGGGAATTTACCAGACTTGCACCCTTCCCACCATGTACTTGTACCAACAGGAATCAGGGCAAGGACTTGGGGAAGGCGTAAAAAACCGGTTTGAGGAATTTGTGTATTCATAATAGGTCTCTGATCCTGCAACAGAAAAAACGGCGCATCGATCTTTGAACGCTTAACTAAAGAAGATTTCACACATTAATAAAGATCGTATTGAAAGTTTTAGCTTGTCTTTACCGGTGTTTTTTTGCAAGTTTAATTTCTACATTGAATACTTGGAGGATAAAGATGTTGAATCCGTCAAAATTGCTGAAAAGAAAATTGGGACGCATCGATTTTCATGCAACCACCTTGGGATTGGGCGGGCAAGGCACTATTCAAAAAACACCTTCAGGTGTTGACCCTGTGTCTATTATTATTAAGGCTTATGAGCTTGGCATAAATTATTTCGATACTTCCAATATGTATGAGAAAAGCCAATTGCATTTTGGTGCTGCTTTTAGGCAGCTTGGCTTAGTGCCCGGGCAAGCGAATTATAGTGAAGAAAAACGAGAAGCCATTTTTATTAATAGTAAAACATGCCTCCGCTTTGCGAATAGAGACACGTTTGTAGAAGATATATATTATCGAACGAATAATACCTATGGTTCCGGTAGTATTGATGATTTGAAGCGTAGTATGACCCAAATTTTTGGCGACGGTAAAGGCTATTATCCTAAGGAAGCCTATATCGATATGTTTATGATGCATTCCATTGACACCAAAGAAGATGTCGATGCGTTATACGAAGGTTATGACAACAAGCATCCTTCTGCGCGTGTGGGGACTTTTGCGGCTTTGCGTGATTATCGTGACGGCACCAATTTTACGGGTTTTAATCCTGACCATGAAAAGCTTATTCGGTATATTGGTTTTTCTGGTCATCTATCCCCGGAAATTATGATGTATATGATTCAAAAGGATGAGCACAATGCATTGGATGGCATGTTGGTTGCTATTAATCCAAATGATAAATTGTATTTTACTATGCAAAACAACGTCATTCCTGTAGCAAAAGCTAAAAATATTGCTGTGATCGGTATGAAAGTGTTTTCTAACGGCACCATGTACGGTCGTTTGCCTACATTCCCTTGGACGCCTGAAGAAAATATTTGTACCATTGGTGATGCTACTTTACCAAGCCATTTACCAATACAATATGCGTTAACAACGCCCGGCGTAGATATTGTTATTGTGGGGATAGGGTACTGTTCAGATGATAATACCAAGTGTCAACTGTACCAAAATCTTCTTGCCGCACAGGTTACTCCTGATGCTTTAACAGCAGAACAGCGTCATGAAATAGAAGACATAACGAAACATATCCAAAATGGGCAGACCAATTATTTTCAAAGTGCTGCCAGAGCGTTATCTGCACCACAACGTTTACAATCCAAAGTTACCCCTACTGATGAGGGGAGAAAAGTTTGTTTACAGTGGCACACGGCGTTTGCTGCCGGAGCGCCGCTTAAACAATATGAAATATGGCGTGATGGAAAAAAAATAGCAGAAATACCGCATCAACCGCAAACAGGTATGGAGCCTTTTACCTTTGAAGATCATTTGCACGATACAGCTATGCATGAATACAGGATTGTCAGTGTTGATGCAGAAAATCATGTCGCCTCGAGCGAACGCATGCTGATTTTATGAGATCAATGATTTATTGACGTGACAAAAGACTCTCAGAGCCGAAGAGCCTGCGGCGTAGAAAGAAGGACACGGGTGGCGAGCAGTGCCGTCATCCGTGTCCTTCTTTCTACGCCGCAGCGATAAGGGGGCTCGGGGGAGCTGAGCTCCCCCGAAAAAAAGAAACTTATTTTTTAAGCCAAGGCATGAGACCGCGGAGTTTTGCGCCCACGGTTTCGATGGGGTGTTCGGCTTCGAGTCTGCGACTGGCTTTGAAGGTGGGGTAGTTGGCTTGTGCTTCGAGGATGAAGTCACGAGCAAAGGTGCCGTTTTGAATTTCTGTCAACACTTGCTTCATGGCTTTACGGGTTTCATCGGTGATGATGCGAGAGCCGATACGGTAGTCACCAAACTCAGCGGTATCACTGATGGAATAGCGCATTTTGGCCATGCCGCCTTCGTGCAGCAAGTCAACAATCAGTTTCATTTCGTGGATACACTCAAAGTAAGCCATCTCGGGTTGGTAGCCGGCTTCAACCAGTGTGTCAAAACCTGCTTTAATCAGCGCGGTCACACCGCCGCACAGCACGGCTTGTTCACCGAAAAGATCGGTTTCTGTTTCTTCACGGAACGATGTTTCAATCACGCCTGAACGTGTGCCGCCAACGCCTTTAGCATACGCCAAGGCTTTTTGCAGGGCTGTTCCGCTTGCGTCTTGGTGAATACTGACTAAGCACGGCACACCGCCGCCTTCAGTGAACGTACGGCGGACAAGGTGCCCCGGGCCTTTCGGCGCAACAAGGAACACGTCAACATCTTTTGGCGGTTCGATCTGGCCAAAATGGATATTAAAACCGTGTGCAAAAAGCAACGATTTTTCGGCAGTCAAATACGGTGCAATGTCTTCACGATACACGCGAGCCTGATGTTGATCGGGCAACAAGATCATGATCATGTCAGCCGCTTTGGCCGCTTCGGCGACATTCATCGGTTCAAAACCGTGTTCTTTGGCAAGCGTATAGTTTGCACCGCCCGGGCGTTGCGCAACAATAACCTTCACACCGGAATCGCGCAGGTTTTGAGCGTGCGCATGCCCTTGGCTTCCGTAACCGACAATCGCTACGGTTTTGCCTTTCAACACATCCAAATTGGCATCTTGATCGTAATAGGCTTTCATGAAGTCCCTTCCATCTCACAAAAAAAGTTTTATTGTGTCATTCAACACATGACAGCGGCATTTCATCCAACAAAAAAATGCCAAATAACGGCAAGAAATATTTCATTATCAACACACATTGTCAAGTAAAAACACCACAAACAACATATACAATATAAACGCCCGTCCCAAAAGAAAGGAAGCGATTTAAGCACTTGACAGTATAAAAACGCGAAGTTATACATGGGCGATTAGTCTTTGCATAATGCGTGTATGATGTGACACAATACCGTGTTACACACTATACGCTTGTTGCGTTTTTTTGGGGGATCATGGATATGATCGACTCATGGGTGAATGTGCGTGAGATACCGAACGACGGTTTGACCATATTGTTGGATGATCCAAACGTGTGGGAAACCCCGTTACAAGAATTTGCCATTCCTTGTCGTATTTTGGAACCGTTGCAAGCCGAAATCTTTGTCTTGCCACAACAGGATGACGACGGTTGTGCCGGTTGTCTTGTGCGCGGACGCTTGAAAGGAACGGTTGCCGTGCCTTGTACGTCTTGTGCAGAAGATGCGACGGTTTGTATCGACAGTTCTTTTGAAAGTTTTGAACCGTTTCCGCTTGAACCTTTTGGCGTGTCGTCCGTTGCCGTTGAAGACGCACAGCTCATTGGTGAAAGTATTGATGAGGCGGTCACTCGAGTAGAACAGGGACAATGTCAAATCAATCCGGCCGCACTTGTTTGGCAGGAATTTGTGCTTGCTTTGCCGCAGAAACCTTTGTGTGATGCAAAGTGTGCGGGGTTGTGTTCTTTTTGTGGAGCCAATTTAAACCGTCAAGCCTGTTCTTGTATCGGTGAAGAGGGCGATCCTCGCTTGGCGGTGTTGCGCAATCTTACAATTACCAAAAAATAAGCTCACAAATATACGATTTGTGACCAACAGAAGGAGGCCGCCGTGGCCGTACAACAAAATAAAAAATCTCGTTCCAGAAAAGGTATGCGTCGTTCTCACGATCGGGTCGCGATTCCCACCGTTGTTTATTGCAGCTGCGGTGAACCCACCATTCCTCACGCCGCATGTCCTTCTTGCGGTGTCTACAGAGGGCGTCAGGTTGTGAATGTGGCTTCTGCCGACGATTCAGAATAACCCGCTCCGCTTTTTTTGTGGCCGTCGACTTTTTTCGACGGCCTGCTCTTTTTTTGTATACGATTTTTTGTATGTGAGTATGAGTGATTTCTTTGTGTGTCGGCAGCCATTTTTTGTAGGCTGTGTCACCGATGAGGTTTGATGCATGTCTTTTGTTTCCGCTGAAAAAAGAATTCTTGCTGTTGATGCCATGGGCGGTGATTACGGTGTCTCTGTGGTTGTGCCCGGGGCTTTGCTTGCCGCACAACAATTGGATGCGACGATTTTGCTTGTCGGCAAAAAAGACGTCATTCAAGACGAACTCGCCAACCATACCCCCTCGGGACTCGATGTCCATATTGTTCATGCGGAAGACGTGGCCGGCATGAATGAAAAACCTTCCGATATTTTGCGCCGTAAAAAAAATGCCTCTATTCAAGTTGCCTGTCGTCTCGTTCGTGACGGCGAAGCCCACGGGCTGATCAGCGCAGGCCATTCCGGAGCGTCGGTCGCTTGTGGCATGTTCATTCTCGGACGCATGCCGGGTGTGGAGCGCCCTGCTCTTGCAACCGTCATGCCCACGGAAAAAGACCCCGTGTTGTTGCTTGATGTCGGGGCGACGGTCGATTGCAAGCCGCACCACCTTTTTCAATTTGGCTTGATGGGTGAGGCGTTTGCCTGTGACGTGCTTGAACGCGAAACACCGCGTGTCGGCCTTTTGAGCATCGGTGAAGAAGAAGGTAAAGGCAACTCCCTTGTCAAAGAAGCCTACGAATTGCTCAAACTTGCAAAACATATGCATTTTGTCGGCAATATCGAAGGCAGAGAAATGTTTACGGGCAACGTTGATGTTGTGGTTTGTGACGGCTTTGTCGGTAATATTGCACTTAAATTGAGCGAAGGTTTGAGTACGTCTTTGGCTCGAGTGCTTAAACGTTCGCTGTTGAATTCCGGTGTGTTGCCGAAATTTGGGACGTTTTTGGCTCGCAGTGCGTTCAAACGCTTTTCACAAGTTGTGGACTATGCCGAATATGGCGGCGCGCCTTTGCTTGGTTTACAAGGTGTTTCTATTGTCTGTCATGGTTCATCAAATTCAAAAGCCATTTGCAACGCCATTCACATGGCCGACGTTTTTGTGCGTAAACAAACGAATCAACGCATGACAGAAACCATTTGTGCCAACGAAGAATTGACTCGATACGGGCGTTCATCGTGTTGAACCATGTGCACAGGCAACCTTGACCCGATTGCGATGGTCATTGTGCTGCTGCCTCTATTGAAGATGTTCCTTTTCGTTGAATATGTTTTTCATCAACACGTTTTTTACTGAAAATCAAACGTGTCTATAGTTTTTTTGGAGCAAGCATGACCCGTTTTCCCTTATATATTTCAGGCTTTGGTTCTTGTGTTCCCGAACGTCAGGTAACCAACAAAGACCTTGAAGCCTACGTGGATACCACCCATGACTGGATTGTTTCCCGAACAGGTATTGAAGCACGTCATGTTTTGGCTGCCGACCAAAGCGGTTCCGATTTGGCGACAGAAGCCTCGCTGCAAGCATTGCAACGCGTCGGTCTTACTTCCGAAGACCTGAGTCATATCATGCTTGCAACCTGCACACCGGATACCTTGTGCCCGGGCGATGCCTGCACGCTTGCACGCAAATTGACGGCCAAACCGCGGATGGCTTTTGATCTCGGTGCGGCTTGTTCCGGCTTTATGTACGGTTTGCATGTTGGGCGCAGCTTATTGGTGACGGAACCGCAAAGTCGTGTGTTGCTTGCTTGTGTTGAAGCGCTGAGTCGCCGTATGAATTGGAAGGACCGGAGCAGTTGTGTGCTTTTCGGAGACGGCGCGGGCAGTGTTTTATTGACAAAAGAACCGTTGCCACAGGCGAACGTGTCGGCACAGTTGTTGTCTTTGGATTTTGGGACAGACTGCCGATATGATGACTTGATTGTCGTCGGCGGCGGGACACAGCATGAATACCTTTTGGGCGAAACGATCCGTGAAGACTTTTTTCTCAGTTTGAAAGGCCGTGAAGTCTTTAAATTGGCTGTGCGTAATATGGTGTCCGTTGCCAAGAGTGCCACGGAACAGGCCGGCTTGAATTTGAGTGATATCGATCTGCTTGTGCCGCATCAAGCGAATTTACGCATTATCGAAGCCGTGGGCGAACGACTCGATATCACGGGTGATCGCGTGTTTGTTAACGTCCAAAAATACGGCAACACCTCGGCGGCCTCCATTCCTTTGGCCTTGGCGGAAGCGTTGGAATCCAAACGCATTCAACCGGGTATGAAAGTACTTCTTGTCTCTTTTGGTGCCGGTTTGACGTGGAGCGGTGCGGTTTTACAATTCTAGTTGTTGTGTTGTCAGAGGCATGTGAGTGCCTTTTGCTGACCCAAAACCCTCTTGCCCCTCCACCCACAGCATGGAAACGCAAAGAGAAATACAAAAAGCGGTGCTTGACTTCTTGTATTTTGGGTTGTTTTCAGATACAAACACAGGCTATTGACTGTAATATATTGACAAAGAGGACAAAAACAGTTCTTGTGTTTTCGTAACGCATAAAGGGATTCTCCATGAGTGAATTGATTTCAACAGCTTTGGTGACGGGCGGTTCTCGCGGAATCGGTCGTGCCGTTGCCGAAGGCTTGGCACGCGACGGTTACCAAGTCTTACTGACGTATGTAAGCAAACCCGATGAAGCCGAAGCGGTTGCCGCAGGCATTGTCAAAAACGGTGGACAAGCACGCGCCTTGCGTTTGGACGTGGGCGATGCCGAGGCTGTCGTGGCCTTCTTTCAGTCTGAAATCAAAGAACGTGTCAAATTGGATGTCCTTGTCAACAATGCAGGCATCGTCAAAGACGGCTTGTTGTTGCGCATGAAAGACAGCGATTTTGAACAGGTGCTCAATGTCAATTTGCGCGGTGCGTTCCTTTGCCTGCGTGAAGCGGCCAAGCTCATGACCAAACAACGCCACGGACGCATCATCAACATTGCCTCTGTTGTCGGCCAATCGGGCAACGCCGGACAAGCCAACTATGCAGCAGCAAAAGCCGGGATGATCGGTATGACCAAATCCGCTGCCAAAGAACTTGCAGGACGCAACATCACCGTCAATACCGTCGCCCCCGGTTATATCGAAACCGATATGACCCAAGGACTCAGCGACGCGGTTTGTAAAGCCATTACTACACAAATTCCCTTGGGACGAATCGGTACGCCCGAAGATGTGGCTGCGGCGGTCTCCTTTTTGGCGTCTTCCGGTGCCGCGTACATCACAGGACAAGTGCTTGCCGTCAACGGCGGCATGTATTGTTAGGGGCTTTTCCATAAGCACGCCGCTTGACCACTATAAACATATTATCTAAAAAAACACATTCTTGGAGGATACCATGTCTGTTTCAGAACAAATCAAAAATATCATTGTCGATCAATTGGGCGTTTCTGCCGATGAAGTCAAACCCGAAGCCTCTTTTGTTGAAGATCTCGGTGCCGATTCTCTCGATCTTACCGAACTGATTATGGCTATGGAAGAAGCCTTTGACGTTGAAATCGCTGATGAAGACGCACAAAAAATCCTTAAAGTACAAGACGCCATCACCTATGTGGAAAAATTGTCTGCATAGTCTTGTATACACGCCAACGGAAGCTTTGAGACTCATCACGATGAGCTGAAAGCTCTTAAAAACCTTTTTTGCCTTTTTCGGCGTGAGGTTTTTAGGGACAACAGCGTGACAAAGAGCTTCAAGGCGTCCAAATGGCTTGTGTCATGAAGACGCCTTTTTTTATTGTATCAATCTGTTGTGTTTACGCTCAACACCGTTCTTTTTTGAAGAACGGTTGTATGCTTTTTATCACACCATTATAACATGGATAAACAGACGCAACAACAACACGCATTGTATATAAAAACAACGTGTGCCGAATGAGTTGTCGCTGTTTCTGTGGCAAAACAAGTCCTTTGCCGTGCGCAACGGCCTTGTCACACAATGACTTTAACACGCTTATGTTTTGAGGATATGAACGATGACCCGCAAACGTGTTGTTATAACAGGACTTTCTGCATTGACTCCCCTCGGCAATTCGCTTTCTGCCGCATGGGATAACCTTCTGGACGGTAAATCGGGTATCGCACCCATCACCCTTTTTGATGCTACAGGTTTTGACAGCACCATCGCAGGAGAATTGAAAGGCTTTAAGACCGAAGATTTCGGTATTTCAAGCAAACAAGCCCGTCGTATGGATCGCTTTGTGCAAATTGGGACTGCAGCGGGAATCGACGTGGTCAAACATTCTGGCTTGGTCATCAATGATGACAATGCCGATCGTGTGGCTGTGATCATGGGTGTCGGTTTGGGCGGTTTGGATACGATTGAAGTGTTTCACAGTAAACTCGTGAACGCAGGCCCCGGCCGTGTTTCTCCGTTTATGATTCCCATGTTGATATCTAATATGGCTCCCGGACAAATTTCGATTTTCACCGGCGCCAGAGGCGGCAACATGGTTTTGACCAGTGCTTGCGCGTCTGCCACCCATGCCATCGGGACAGCCTACACCGATTTGGCCTTGGGGCGCTACGACGCCGTGATCACAGGCGGTGTTGAATCCACCATCACGCCCATGGGTATTTCAGGTTTTACCGCATTAAAAGCCTTGTGCATGTCGCACAACCATGATCCCGAACACGCCTCTTGTCCGTTCAATGCCACCCGCAGCGGTTTTGTCATGGGCGAAGGTGCAGGCTTTATGATGCTCGAAACGCTCGAACACGCCCAACAACGCGGCGCAACCATCTACGGCGAAGTCATCGGTTATGGCGCCTCCGCCGACGCCCACCACATGACCGCACCGCGCGAAGACGGTATGGGTATGGCTGCCGCCATGCGCCGTGCCCTCGAAGACGCCGACGTTCGTCCCGAAGAGGTGACGCACATCAACGCCCACGGCACATCAACACCCCTCAATGACCTCGGTGAAACAAAAGCCATTAAACACGTTTTCGGCGAACACGCATACAATATCGCCATCTCTGCCAATAAATCGCAAATAGGACATCTCCTGGGTGCGGCAGGCGGTGTTGAAGGGGTCTTTTCCGTCATGGCCTTGCATACCGGTATCGTCCCGGGAACAATCAATCTGACCGAGCCTGACCCCGAATGCGATCTCAACTATATGGCTGAAGGTCCAAAACAACTCAATCCACAATACGCACTTTCCAATTCCTTTGGTTTTGGAGGAACAAACGCCAGTTTGCTCTTTAAAAAATATGTCTTATAATGTATGATTGTCTTTGGGGATATCTTTGGGGCGTACGCCAACACGATAACCCCAAGCACAATGTTTTTCGATAGTTCATCGGTATTGGACAGTTCGGAGATGTTTTAACTCAATAATACAAACACAAGATTGCGTGTTTTCGGAGAATGACCATGCACCATACGTTACTTGAAGATCCTGCCATAGCCAACGCCATTGCGCTTGAAAGCGCCAGACAAATGAGTAAATTGGAACTGATTGCTTCTGAAAACTTTGTTTCGCCTGTCGTGCGTGAAGTTATGGGTTCTGTCCTGACACACAAATATGCCGAAGGTTATCCGGGAAAACGCTATTATGGCGGTTGTGAATTTGTCGATATCGCAGAAGATTTAGCCATAGAACGCGCAAAAACGTTGTTTGGTTGCAGCTATATCAATGTGCAACCCCACGCCGGCAGCCAAGCGAACATGGCGAGCTATTTTGCCCTGCTCAAACCCGGTGATACCGTGTTGGGTATGGATCTGTCACACGGCGGACACTTGACACACGGCAGCCCCGTGAACTTTTCGGGACGCCTTTTTAATATCGTGTCCTACGGCGTGGAACGTGAAACAGGCTATGTCAATTATGAAGAAGTCGCCAAACTCGCTCGTCAACATCGCCCTGCCATGATCCTTGCCGGTGCAAGCGCGTATTCTCGCCAACTGGATTTTGCCAAGTTTCGTGCCATTGCCGACGAAGTTGGCGCCAAATTGATGGTCGATATGGCTCATATTGCAGGCTTGGTTGCAACAGGTCTGCACCCCACCCCCATCGGTCACGCCCATGTGAGCACCACAACCACACACAAAACCTTGCGCGGTCCTCGTGGAGGCATGATTCTTGCAGAGAACATTGGCGAAAACGGTGAAGAATTGGGCAAAAATTTGAACAGCCAAATTTTCCCCGGAATTCAAGGCGGTCCGTTGATGCATGTGATCGCCGCCAAAGCTGTGGCTTTTGGTGAGGCTTTGCGTCCACAATTTAAGGTGTATCAAGAACAAACACTGAAAAACGCCAAAGTCTTGGCAGAAAATCTGACCGCCGCAGGCTTTGAACTGGTTTCCGGCGGCACAGACAACCACTTGCTGCTGATTGACCTGAGCAATAAAAATATTACAGGTAAAGAAGCGGAACACGCCCTCGATGAAGCAGGCATCACCGTCAACAAAAATACGGTGCCCTTTGAAACACGCTCACCATTCGTGACATCAGGTATTCGTATGGGAACCCCTGCTCTGACCACTCGCGGCTTTAAAGAAAAAGATATGGTGAAAGTGGCTGAATGGATCGATGCCGCCGTCAAAGCCGCAGGCAATGACGCACAGCTGACAGCCATTCGCAACGACGTCGAAGCGTATGCTCGTCAATTCGCGCTGTTTACTTGGTAAATTGTTTTTTTCGGGGGGGGGCGAATCCCCCTCCCGAAAAAAAAAAAGGAGGCGCTCGTATGTCGCGTATGGATTGGTCGGAATATTTTATGAAAATAGCGGATGTTGTTGCCGAGCGATCCACATGTTTGCGTCGTCGAGTCGGTGCTGTTGCGGTTCGGGATCAACGAATTCTTGCCACGGGTTACAACGGTGTGCCTGCGGGTGTCATGCATTGCAAAGAGGCAGGCTGTTTGCGTGAATTGTTGGGCGTGCCGTCGGGTGAAAGACACGAGTTGTGTCGTGCGGTTCATGCCGAACAAAATGTTATTGTGCAGGCTGCCACGTATGGCATCGCATTGCAGGGAGCAGAAATCTATTGTACAACGTTGCCTTGTCTCATTTGTGCAAAATTGTTGATCAGTTGCGGTATAAAAACCATTTGGTACAAGACAGGCTATGCCGATGATCTCACTGTGGGCTTGTTTAAAGAGGCCGGCGTGATCTGCACCCAGTTGCCTTGCCTAGGTATATAAAAAATTGTAAACATGATACAAACGTTCCTCTTTTTTTGAAGAGACAGTCCCTTTTGGGGATATAAAAAACGTTTGAACGTTTTGAGCTTTTTGGGGTAGGCAAAAGATATGAGTAATGAATGTTTTGATCCGTTTATGCGTGAGGCGTTGGAATTAGCGGAACGGGGACGTTGGCATACGGCACCGAATCCCACAGTCGGTGCTGTGTTGGTGCGTGACGGGCACGTTGTTGCACGCGGCTGGCACGAACGCTACGGCAGCGCACACGCCGAAGTGCGATGTCTGCAAGACGCGGTCGCAAACGGTATTGATCCCGCCACATGTACTCTGGTCGTGACGCTCGAACCCTGCCACCATCACGGCAAAACCCCTCCTTGTACCGAAGCGATTTTAAAAACAGGCATCCGTCATGTGGTGCTCGGCACGCTTGACCCCACAACAGAAGCCGGCGGCGGAGCGGCTTTTTTGCGTAGTCAGGGCATTCGTGTCGATACGGGCGTTGAAGAACAGGCCTGTCGAGACGCCATTGCCGACTTTCTTGTCTGGCAGCAAACAGAACGTCCTTACGTCATATTAAAACTCGCAAGCACGCTGGACGGACGGATCGCCGCACGCAGCGGACATCCACAATGGATTTCTTGCGCGGCAACCTTGCGTCATGTGCATGAATTGCGTTGCGGAATCGGTTTTGCAGGCGGTGCAGTCATGGTCGGCAGCAATACGCTCACAGCCGATAATCCCCGACTCAGCGCGCGTTTACATGACGACGCTTTGGCAGAAAGACAACCGTTGGCGGTTGTGTTGGCATCGCGTTTACCGATGTCTGACAACTTGCATCTGACCTCCGAACGGGTTCGGGAAACTGTGTACTTCACCACCGCGTCAGGTGCGGCAACACCACGAGCGGCTGTTTTGCGTGAACGCGGTGCGTCTGTGATTGGCCTCGATGACTGGAAATCACCGACAGGAAAAGATATTTCGACAGCGTTGCGTTGGCTGCGTACCGAAAAACAATGCCGTTATGTGTTGTGCGAAGGTGGCGGTAAATTGGGTTTATCGCTTTTGGAAGCGGGCTTTGTTGACGAATTGCGTTTACATTTTTCTCCTTTGGTGCTTGGCGATGCCGAAGCGCGTGCGCTCTTTTCGGGGCGCAGTCCTTTGGGTTTGGAAGAAGCGTTGCGCTTAAGACTGGTCAATACGCGACTGTGCGGTGAAGATTGCTTGTTGACCTTACGTCCGCTTTCTATACAATAATACAACGCATTTTGAAACGTCACGACGCATAAAGGATACCACATGTTCACAGGCCTGATCCAAGGACAAGGAACGATTGAAGCATTGGATTTTGTGTCTGATCAATGTCGCTTGCGGATCAAGGCGTTGTATGCGCTTGATTGCATCGTTATCGGTGAGTCGATCGCGGTCAACGGAACGTGCCTTACGGTTGAACGATTTCATGGCACAACGTTTGAGGTCTATGCCTCAAAAGAAACCTTGACATGCACGACACTCGGCGAACGCCGTTGCGGTGATTGCGTCAATTTGGAACGCGCGCTGGCTCTCGGTGATCGGTTGGGCGGACATATTGTCAGCGGACATGTGGATTGCGTGGCGCAGGTGGTGCAAACAGAAATGCGTGGTGAGTCGCGATTGATTGTGTTGTCTTTTCCCGAACGCTTTGCTCCCGAGGTGGTCAACAAAGGGTCTGTGACGCTTGATGGGATCAGTTTGACGATCAACAGCTGTACGGCAAACACGTTGTCTGTCAATGTCATTCCCGAAACATGGCGTGTGACCACGGCTTCTGCGTGGCATGTCGGTGCCAATGTGAATATGGAAACAGATATTTTAGGAAAGTATGTCCGTCGCAATCTGATGCCGCACACGGATCATACGTCACCATCAAGCCTTGTAGACATGAATTTTCTTCGTGAACACGGTTTTTTGTAAACATGTTTGATATACAGAGAACTGTTTGATCTTTTATTGAAGTGCCGTTGTACCGAACGTTGTATTTTTGTTGAAGTGCCGTTGTACTGAACACACATGATATGTTTTAGTCTTCAGCGTTTTATGGTATCGACAAAAAGTTTAATGCCTATTTTATTCGATATGTTGTCGAATATATTTATGTAGAGTCTGTGATACCGATGTTTGACATCGGCCTATTCATTGAAAAAGTATAGCAGAACACGTTTCAGGTTGCGTGGATCGGGGGAACAGATGGCTGTTTGCACTGTTGAAGAAGCCGTTGAGGAAATACGTCTGGGACGAATGCTGATTCTTGTTGACGATGAGGATCGCGAAAATGAAGGCGATATTGTGGTGGCTGCCGAGCATATCACTGCGGAACACATCAATTTTATGGCCAAACACGCTCGCGGTTTGATTTGTTTGCCCTTGAGCCCCGATTTGACGGATCAATTGGAGCTTTCTTTGATGGCACGGCGCAACGGTTCGCGCTTTGGAACAAATTTTACGGTCTCTATTGAAGCCCGCGAAGGTGTGACCACGGGCATTTCCGCTGCCGATCGCGCACACACCATTTTGACGGCTGTTGCCGACAACGCCAAACCCGATGACTTGGTCACGCCCGGCCATATTTTTCCTCTTCGCGCTCAAGCAGGGGGCGTGCTGACGCGCGCGGGACAGACCGAAGGCGGTGTGGATCTGGCGCAACTGGCAGGTTTGAAAGGGGCGGCGGTGATTTGTGAAATCATGCGTGATGACGGCACCATGGCCAGAATGCCCGATCTGGAAATCTTCGCCAAAGAACACAAACTGAAAATTGTGACGGTTCGTGATTTGATTCGCTATCGTATGCGCCACGGTCAAACGGCGGTGCGTTGCATTGCCGAGGCCGATTTGCCGACACGCTACGGACATTTTCGTGTGCGCGCCTACGAAAATGAAGTCACTGAAGACACACACTTGGCGATTGTCAAAGGTGATCCGTCTGTCGGCGGCGGTGCCGAGCCTGTGCTTGTTCGCGTCCACAGCGAATGCTTGACGGGGGATGCCTTGGGTTCGTTGCGTTGCGACTGCGGCGGTCAGTTGGGTGCGGCGTTGACACAGATTGAACAAGAAGGTCGGGGCGTGTTGTTGTATATGCGTCAAGAAGGTCGGGGCATCGGCCTTGCCAACAAGATTCGTGCATACAACTTACAAGACGACGGCGCGGATACGGTTGAAGCCAATCAACGTTTGGGTTTTCAAGCCGATTTACGTGACTACGGCATCGGTGCACAAATGCTTGTGGATTTGGGCATTTCTCGGATGCGAATCATGACCAATAATCCGCGCAAAATCATCGGTCTTGAAGGATACGGTATTGAGGTGACGGAACGTGTGCCCATTGAGATGCAGTGTGGTTCCGATAACCATGACTATTTGTTGACAAAACAAGAAAAATTGGGACACATGTTGCACATCCCTTCCTAATATTTTGAATATGTTGAATTTTTTATATTTTATTTGGAGTTGTTACCATGCTTGATCTCAAGACCGTTGAAGGACATTTTGACGCCAAGAAAATTCGTTTTGCCATTTTGGCAACACGGTTTAACGATTTCATTGTTGATCGTTTGATTGGCGGTGCGGTGGATTACTTGGTTCGCCACGGAGCCGATAAAAAGAACATTACGTTGATTCGGATTCCCGGTGCGTTTGAGATGCCTGTGGTTTGTCAGAAGCTTGCCCAATCGGGTGAGTATGACGGTATCTTGGCACTTGGCGCTGTTATTCGTGGTGGCACACCGCATTTTGATTATGTTGCCGGTGAGGCGACAAAAGGCTTGGCACAGGTTTCTTTAGCCAGTGGTGTGCCTGTCGGTTTTGGTTTACTGACCACGGACAACATTGAACAAGCTATTGAACGTGCCGGCACAAAAGCAGGCAACAAGGGTGTTGAAGCGGCAGCCGCCTTGCTTGAAACGGTGCAAGTGATGCGTCAATTGGACGCAAACTCGAAATAGATCATCAAGTGTTCCAATGAATTGGTCTTGAGATCGATTGTTTCATCGTTTTTTTCATAGTGTTTTTTTTGGGGACTATTGGAGCCTTTGGGGCACGGTGTCGCGTGTGATTGTTCATGGCGCCTCGTGCTTTAAGGGCTTATGTATTCTTGGATAGTGTCGACATTTTTTTGTTGAGGCTGTCTAAAAGAGAGGAGTTTCATGAGTAAGCCCACATCACGCAGCGGAGCCCGCGCTCGGGCGTTTCAAGTTCTTTACAGTTTACAGTTTACGCCTGTGGAAACGCTTGATGAACTTCGCGAAGTGTTCAAGCGCATTCCCGACCCCACAGACGCCGACATTGAGGGCACGGTGACAGGAAATACCCATATGCCACATGGTTTTTCTTGGAATTTGGTTGAGGGGGTATGGAGTCGTGAAGCGGAATTGGACGCAGCCATCACACAATTTTCGCACAATTGGCGTCTTGAGCGGCTTGGAAAAGTGGAGCTGACGATTTTACGGCTTGCCTTTTATGAACTGGCGCATGAAACAGAAATTCCACAAGGTGCTGTGTTAAATGAGGCATCAACACTTGCTGCACGTTTTGCGACACCGCAATCACGGCAATTTATCAACGGTATTTTGGAAAACGCCGTACAGCAGAAAAAATAAATCGGCACACACGGCGGTAACAGCGGTGTCTGTTGACGTATGTATTTTGTTGCTCGCCGTGTTGTTTGTCGGCGAGTGTGTTTTATGACAGTGTGGTGTTGTGTGTTGGCGGGTGTTTTCCGTGCAATGCGTGTTCAACGAAGAAAGAGAAGGAATGGTTCATGAAAAGTTCGCAGCAATGGTTTCGTGAAGCGACGGCGTTGATTCCCGGCGGAGTCAACAGCCCTGTTCGTGCGTGTTTGAGTGTCGGTTGTGATCCTCTTTTTATTGCTTCGGCAAAGGGCAGTCACATTCAGAGTGTTGACGGTCAGGATTATATTGATTTTATTGGTTCTTGGGGACCGATGTTGTTGGGTCATGCGCATCCTCAGGTTACGGAGGCGTTGGTGCGTGCTGCGGGTCTTGGCACGAGTTATGGTGCGCCTTGTCCTTTGGAAGTGGAGCTTGCGGCGGAAATTGTGTCTGCGTTTTCGGGTATGGACATGGTTCGTATGGTCAACTCGGGCACAGAAGCCACGATGAGTGCGTTGCGTTTGGCTCGCGGTTTTACAGGGCGTGACAAGGTGATTAAGTTTGTGGGGTGTTATCACGGTCATGCCGATCCGTTTTTGGCCAGTGCGGGTTCGGGTGTTGCGACGCTTTCGATTCCCGGGACGCCGGGGGTGCCTGAGTGTACGGTACAAGACACGTTGTTGGCTGATTATAATGATCTTGCCGCGGTCAAGGCGTTGTTTCAGGCGCATGAGGGGCGTATTGCGGCGGTCATTGTGGAGCCTGCTGCGGGAAATATGGGTTTGGTTTTGCCTGCCGAGGGTTTTCTTGAGGGATTGCGTGAGACGTGTGACGAGCATGGCGCGTTGTTGATTTTTGATGAAGTGATCACGGGTTTTCGCGTGATGTATGGCGGTATGCAAACGCGTTGTGGTGTTGTGCCTGATTTGACGACACTGGGTAAGATTATTGGCGGCGGTTTACCTGTGGGAGCGTATGGCGGTAAGGCTGAGATTATGCAACGGATTGCGCCTGCCGGTGATGTGTACCAAGCGGGCACGCTTTCCGGAAACCCGTTGGCGATGGCTGCGGGGCTTGAAACGTTGCGTATTTTGAAACAGTCGGACTATGCCGCTCTTGAAGCGCGTGTACAAGATTTTACCGCACAATTGAAAGCGTTATTTGTCAAGCACGGTGTGGCTGTACAGATGCATAGCGTGGCTTCCATGTTTACGGCGTTTTTTACAGACAAGCCCGTACGAAACTTTGAAGAAGCCAAAGGCGCAGACACAAAAGCCTATGCCGTGTTTTATCGTTCAATGCGTGAACAAGGGATTTTTTTGGCACCTTCTGCTTTTGAAACGGCGATGGTTTCATTTGCGCACAGCGACGCCGATTTTGCGGCAACGCTCGACGCCGCCGATAAAGCCCTTGCCCAAAAATAGTGTTTTATGCATTTTGTGTATGCTCCTGTAGGAAAAAAATGACTCCGGGGGCATACACATTGCATCAAGATATTGAATGAAGAGTATGTAAAAAATTATTCGATAAACGGCGGATTGACATACGAAATGGAGCCCAAAAATGAGGCAAGGTGTCGTAAATCAATCGTGTTCAGTACGTTTTTTGTCAGTACTCGGTTGATCGGGTTGGGGCGAAAGTCCACCAGAAACGCTTCCTGAGCGCGTGTGGCAAAGGCTTTCCACTCGGGGTGCAGGAGTAAGAGTGCTGTATTGCTTTTCATGTTTTCTGCCCATTGCGGCAGGGGCTCACGGTATTCAAGAATGATTTTACTGCGGCGTTCATTCGATAATAACGAATAACGCGCCGCCAACCATTGCACGTCTTTTGCTGTGTCTTTATTCAAAACAAGCGGCATGAACGCGTCGTTTTCGGCATTGATCACACGCGCTGTCATAGAGAAAGGACGTTCGCTGAAGAGGGTTTTGCCCAATTCGGGGCCGTCCGGAAAGCTTGTTGACGGATAATTCCATTGATAGGCGTCGTTTGGATCGGGAACAACGCTGTAAGCAACAATGGCCATGGGACTTGTTGCATTTTCTGCACCGTATACGCCAATCCATGATTGTTGTTTTTTCAATTGCATTTCAATATTCATCAAAATGTCGGCTTGTCCTTCGGCTTTCAGGGGTAAAGGACTTGTTATCGATACGGGCGGTTGACCTGTTGAGATGAAGGTGTTTTCTGTAAAACCACGTTGAAGTGTTGCCGATTGCAGGGCAGAACAGCCCGAAACAAACAGACACAAGATCAAAAAGCTGACATATAAACATCTTTTTTGCATTGCGGATCTCCCGAAAAAATCTATTTACAAGTGTAAAAAATCATTCAACCCCAAAGCCGTGCATACATAAACACCGAAACTTTGCTGAAGATAGTAAAAAACACACGGATAATCCAGATTGAACAAGAAGAAAAATATGATTTTTTAAAAAAAACACTTGACTTGTTGTTATTGATTGCGTAAATATCTCTCTGTTCGAGAGAATAGGCGCGTAGCTCAGGTGGCAGAGCACTTCCTTGACACGGAAGGGGTCAGCAGTTCAAGTCTGCTCGTGCCTACCATGTATACAAAATTATGGGGAGGGAGGGTTTCACCTCCTTCCTTTTTTGTTTTCGGCGTTCGAAAAAGCGCATTGAACGGCTCTTTACGATGATTTTTTTCAATCTCTGAGCTGTTTGGACTCCGGGCTGTTTGTATTTCGCACGCTTAAAACACGATATTGTTTCTATTTTGAAGGTGTTTGTATGCTTGTTCGTATTGACGGAAAAGACATTGACGCTTCCGAAGAAACGCACGGTTCGGCTTTACGCTGTGCCGATGTGTTTAAAGAGGCTCTTTCGGGAAAAAAATTTAAAGCCGCTTTGGCTTGCAAAGTCGGCGAGGCGTTGTATGATTTATCAACGCCTCTTGCTGTAATTTGTGCGGCACACCATGGCGAAACGCCCGAATTGGACGTCGTTGAAGCAGACAGCCCCGAAGGCTTGTCGATCCTGCGTCATTCCGCGTCACACATCATGGCTGCCGCCGTGCGTAAATGTTTTCCCGAGGCTAAAGTGGCCATCGGCCCTGCCATTGAAAACGGCTTTTATTATGATTTTGATGTCAACCGTCCGTTCACGCCCGACGATTTTGAAAAAATCGAAAAAGAAATGCGGCTCTTGATTCAAGCCGCCGTGCCCTTTGAAAGAATGGATATATCCAAAACCGACGCCTTGGCCTTGTTCACAGAACTGAACGAAAGCTATAAAGTCGAATTGGTCGAAGGCTTGGAAGACGGCACCATCACCCTCTATAAAAGCGGTGATTTTGTGGATTTGTGTCGTGGACCTCACTTGCCCGATGCAAGTAAAATTAAAGCCTTTAAGCTCCTGTCTGTTGCCGGAGCCTATTGGCGTGGCGATGAAAAAAATAAAATGCTTTCACGCCTTTATGCCACCGCTTTTGCCGATGAAAAAGCACTGAAAGCCTACCTCAATCGCCTGGAAGAAGCCAAACGTCGCGATCACCGTAAATTGGGTAAAGAGCTTGAGCTGTTTACGTTTCAAGAAGATGTCGCGGCAGGCATGGTTTTTTGGTTGCCTCGGGGCATGTTGGTGCGTACCATTCTGGAAGATTTCTTGCGTCGTGAACACTTGAAACGCGGCTATGAGCTTGTTCAAGGGCCACAAATTTTGCGTCGCTCTTTGTGGGAAAAATCGGGACACTACGATAATTACCGCGAAAACATGTACTTCACAGATATTGAAGATGATATCTATGGCATCAAACCCATGAACTGTGTTGCACACATGTTGATTTATAAATCGAAAATGCACAGTTATCGCGATCTGCCGCAGCGATATTTTGAACTGGGCGTTGTGCATCGCCATGAAAAATCGGGTGTGTTGCATGGTCTTTTGCGTGTTCGGCAGTTTACACAAGACGATGCGCATATTATATGTATGCCTGAACAGCTTGAGGCGGAGATCATTAAAGTTATTGCCTTGGTGCGTGACTTGATGGTACTGTTTGGCTTCGAGTATCGGGTTGTTATTTCGACGAAACCTGAAAAGGCCATCGGCTCTGACGCCGATTGGGACTTGGCCACCGACGCATTGATTAAAGCTGTTGAGAAGGCCGAACTCTCCTATTCCATCAACGCGGGCGACGGCGCCTTTTATGGGCCGAAAATTGACATCAAAGTCACCGACGCCATCGGCCGTGAATGGCAACTGTCAACCATTCAGTGTGACTTTACGTTGCCGCAACGTTTTGAGTTGGAATATGTCGGACAAGATGGCGCTCAACACCGTCCCGTTATGGTACACCGTGCCATATTGGGCTCGCTCGAACGGTTTATCGGTGTTTTGACCGAACACTATGCAGGGGCTTTCCCCACATGGTTGGCTCCGATACAGGCTCGGGTTCTCACGGTGACCGATGCCCATAATGAACATGCGGAAAAGGTACGCGCTTCACTTGCTGCCCTTGGTATTCGGGTAGAGGCTGATACGCGCAATGAAAAACTGGGTTACAAAGTTCGCGAAGCACAATTGTCAAAAATTCCCTATATTCTTGTTGTCGGTGACAAGGAAGTTGAAGAAGACAGTGTGAATGTGCGTTTGCGCTCCGGTGAGAATCCGGGGAGCATGCCTGTTGAGGCTCTTGCCGAAACCATCGTGAACGATTGTACAGAACCATTCAAACGTGGAGGGATGAGCTATCGCTTCTCTTAATGCCAAGCCGCGTCGGGATATGCCCCAAGACAGCGTCCGTCGTAATGAACAAATTCGCGCACGCGAGGTACGGGTCATCGGTCCTGAAGGTGAACAATTGGGTATTCTTTCCCGAAATGACGCCATTGCAACCGCCAAAGAACACGGCTGTGACCTTGTAGAAGTGGCTGCTACGGCCGATCCGCCTGTTTGCCGAATCATGGATTACGGTAAATTTAAATACGAGACGCAAAAAAAACGCCAAGAAGCCAAAAAACGTCAAACCGTTATTCAGGTTAAAGAAATTAAAGTTCGTCCGAAAACGGATGATCACGACTACGAAACAAAAGTTCGTCATATCCGTCGCTTCTTGGAAGACGGCGACAGAGTCAAAGTGACGGTGTTCTTTCGTGGGCGTGAAATTGTCCATAAAGACCGTGGATTGGCTATTCTGGATCGTGTCATCGTCGATACGAAAGATTTGGCAAAAGTTGAACAAGAAGCGCGTGCCGAAGGCCGTACTCTGCAAATGTTGCTTTCACCGTTGGCTAAAAAAGTCGCTGCTGTCGAAGTATAATTTTTTTCCGGGGGAAATCATTTCCCCCAATCCCCCGTATCGCTGCGGCGTATAATAAAGAGACGGACAACAAGATTGCTACGCAATCTTGTTGTCCGTCTCTTTATATTTTTTTCTCTTTTTCTTTGAATAAAAAGATTCTCAGAAAAAGAAAAAAAAAGAACCTGCTGATAAGCAGGTTCTTTTATAATCGGAGCAGAAGCGTTTCACCATCATGAGTACATTATTTTGGTCTGGCGCATCGCCCGGCAAAAAGGTGTTTTGATCCTGTTTTTAACTATACATTCCCTTGCCGAGGTAAGCGGCCAGAATATTCGGCTAAACATTAACGGAAGCATTGTTTATTCCGGAAGCTATACATCTTAAATACAGGTGTGCTTTTTTAGCAATAAATTTACACAATATCTTTTTGTATAAACCTTGCTTGTCAAATACAAGAGCAACCATTCTTCACAGTGTACTGCTTGAATATATTTTCATGCGTTTGCCAATAAGCATCCACACAAAGCCGATAATTTTTAGTAACGAGGACGGGGAGCGCGAGGTTTTGCTTCATTCACGCGCAGTGTACGTCCACCAAAGTTGGAACCATCCAATGCTTCAATAGCTGATGTGGCACCCGGTTCTTCCATTTCAACGAAACCAAAACCGCGTGCACGTCCAGTTTCACGATCATTAACGAGTTTAACTGTAGCAACCGGACCGTATTCGGTAAAAAGACTTTGCACTTGTTCTTCAGTTGCAGACCAGGGAAGATTACCAACATAAATAGACTTGGCCATGAAAAAACCTCTCAAAAAAAAATCCTTACGCCCGCGGAATCTCCTCTCAAACGTTTGAGAGTAACGCGGTTCCTCTTCTGAAGAGATTGCCAAAAGCAAAAAGAAAAGTCAATGCAAAATAAAATTCTACTACAAAATAAAGTTATTTTTTTTAAAAAAAAGAGTCAAAAGCATAATGCAGTATTTATTTGTACTTATATTTTAATAGGCTTTAGGCATATGTATTTTTGACTCCAACAGCAGCAGAATCATTTTACAGTATATTGCTATGAAAACTTTTGTTTATTTTATCTATCCTAATACGATTAAATTATACAACGTTACAATAAAAACCCTTATTTCCAATCATGATTAACTATGCTCATATAGATTGTAAATGACGATGTGTAAAAAGAAAATCCTTTTTAAAAGGCAACTCTTATTCTGTATTGTTATGATATGAATTGCAGATACGGTATGTATGTTGTTATAAATGATAAAGTAGAAAACTGTATTACTGTTTGATTACATCTTGTAATAAACATACATGGAATCAAGTCGCGCTATATTGCCAAAGAAAACTTGTTGATATTGTCTTTTTTGATAAAAAAATATGATTAATGCTATGAAAAAACAGGTTTTGTCCCGAGAGCAAAGGTCTTGATGTGCGCTCATTTCAAAAGAAGCAAAATAAAAAGGAGAAAGAATGACAATAGGTTGTTTGTTTTGACCGTTTTATTGTCCATACAGTTCAAAAGAATCAAGCAATAGTGTTACAGGTCCCCAATTGGTGAGTGACACGCGCATGTCGGCTCCAAAAAGGCCGTGTTTCAGGCGAGTCCCGAGGGCGGCAATCAAATCATCTTGTAAGCGTTCATAAAGCTGTAAAGCGATCGTGGGTTCCGCCGCACCCTGAAAAGACGGACGGCGCCCTTTGCGGCAATCGGCATATAATGTAAACTGTGACACCAACAACAATCCGTCCTCAGCGGTTTCCGAATCCCACGCAAACGGTGCTTTGTCTTCTGTGAGAGAGGTGTTTTTTATGGGGTTTTTGAGATAATCCAATAAAGACACGTTCATTTTTCCGTCGTGATCGGGAAAAACACGCAAGCCGAGGAGTTTGTCAATCATGTTTTTCCAAATCGGAGATTGAGGTAACAGCAGGGTGTCGTTTGCGCCAAAGCCGACAAAAACAACAACACCGTGACCGATGTCCGCACGGTGTTGTTGTTTGTTGTTTTCAAAGCAGATCACCTGCCCTTGCAGGACTCGTTGAATAAGCAAACGCATCAAAATCTCCTACGTACACAGAAAATAGGTCTACAATCACTCTGCAACATTCGTTGAACACGCAAACACATCAGAACAGTTCATTTCGTTTAATGATTTCGCCGCGTCCTTTTTTGCACCAGCCCGTAACCAAGGCAATGGCTTTGATGCCTTGTTTGCGCCCTGTGAAGCCCAGGCCTTCTTCTGTGGTGGCTTTGAGGTTGACTTGCGTTTGTTCCAAAGACAGTAACCGCGCCACATTACAACGAATGGCCTGTCGGTAGGGTTCGATTTTTGGATATTGCGCGACCAAGGTGATGTCGACATGTTCAATATGAACGCCGTCGGCGCGAATGTGTTTGAGCACCTCGTCCAAGAGCACAACCGAACTGATCCCTGCATACGCCGGATCGCTGTCGGGAAAGATACTGCCGATGTCGTTTGCAGCCGCGCAACCAAGCAAGGCGTCCATCAACGCGTGTAACAACACATCACCGTCGGAATGCGCCCGAATGCCCAATTCACAAGGCACAAAAATACCGCCGAGACAAAGTGGACGCGCACCGTCTTCTTCGGCACTGATAAATCGATGTACATCATAACCATAGCCGACGCAGGGTCTGGCCGTACGGTTCGATGCTTCAAAAAATTTTGGTGTTGCAGCGTGTTGCAAACGTTGCAGATCGGCAGGGTTGGTTATTTTGATGTTCTTGTGTTCACCTTCAACCACCAAGACATCAACACCGAGGCGTTCTAAAAGGGCGGCATCGTCTGTGACTTCCCAACCGTTTGTCCGGGCTTTGTCGTGTGCTTGACGCAAGGTTGTTGTGACAAAGGCTTGTGGGGTTTGCACGGCCACAAGTTCGGAACGATTTGGCGTGTCGGCGATCAATCGGCCGCCGTTTGCTGTTGATTTCACACGTTTGATGGTGTCTGTGACGGCCAAAGCGGGCACAATACCGTGTATGTTGGTGTCTTTGGAGAGGGAGCAGGCAGTGATCATGTCTGCCATACGCGCGATCATGGTGCTTGAAACAAAGGGACGTGCGGCGTCATGAACAAGCACATGATGACATGTTTCGGGCAACACGGAAAGGCCGTTGCGTACGGAATCTTGTCGTTGTTCGCCGCCCGCAACACAAAGACACGGTATTCCGGATAGGGCTTCAAAGGCTTGTACGCGTGCTCGTTCTTTTTCTAAATTCTGTTGCGGAAAAACAAACACCAGGCCGTGAATGGCAGAAGATTCGACAAAACGCTTTGCCGCTGCCATATAGAGCGGTTCATTTTGCCAGATCATGAATTGTTTTGCCACACCTTGTGTCGAATGTTGTAAACGTTCACTTCGCCCTGCGGCAACCAATATGCCCCAATTCATAGTGCCTCTCATGGCTATTTGTTGTAAAAATGATTTTATCCTTCAATGCCGTCAAAACGTTCAAAGCGCATGAGTAACCCTGCGCGGCCTTGTGTTGCCGAGCGTAAAGCCGTTGAAAAGCCAAACAGTTTTGAAAGCGGTGCCACGCCGTGCAGTATTTTCAATCCTGCGCGTTCGGTCATGCCGTCGACTTTGCCGTTGCGCGTTGCAAACAGGTTGATTGCCGCGCCGACAGCTTGTTCGGGCACGTTGATTTCAACAAACATCAGCGGTTCCAGGGTTTGTATGGCGGCTTCTTCCAAGGCTTGGCGTGTGGCGTTGCCCGCAGCCATGTGAAAGCCCACAGGCGTACTGACACCCTCAAGACGTATGATATCCAATACACAAACCGAAAGATCTTGCAAAGGATAGCCTGTTTGCGGTCCTGATTGCAAGGCGTTTTCAATGCCTTCAACAATGGCTGTACGAAGCGTGTTTGATAGTGTTTCAAGGCCGTTTGCAAAGGTGATGTGTTCTCCCGTACCGCGTTCTGTCGGTTGGACGAGCAGTCTCACGTGTCCGTGGTGTTTTTGGTTCCCAAGTTCGCGATCGAAGGTTGCTTCGGCGGTGGTCTCACGAGTTGGTGTTTCGCGTTTGACCACTTGTGGATGTCCCACACGCGGTTTGATTCGGTATTCACGTTGCACACGTTCGAGCACCACGTCAAGATGCAATTCACCCATGCCGGACAAGATACGGTGTCCCGAGCCTTCGTCCAATTCTGTTGAGAGTGTTGGGTCCTCAAGGCAAAAACGCTTGAGTGCTTCATCGAGTTTTGCGGCATCGGTGGCGTTACTCGGTTCAAGGGCGACACTGATCACGGGTTGATATGCTCTGATCGGTTCCAGCAACACATTGTATCCTTTCACAGCCAACGTGTCGCCCGTGCCGACATCGCGCAAACCCACAACAGCCACAATATCGCCTGCCTGTGCTTCGGGAATTTGTTCGCGCCGATCGGCATGCAGACGATACATGCGTGCAATTCGCTCTGTTGTACCGCGTGTCACGTTTTGCACGCTGTCGCCTTCTTTAAGCGTGCCGGCATAGACGCGCACCAAAGCCAACACTCGCGCATTATCCAAAAGAATTTTAAAAACCAATCCCACAAAGGGTGCGTGGGGATCTCGCGTGATGACAAGCGTTTCTTGTGTTTCAAGAGCAGAAACCTGTAAATCCGACAACACAGATGCATTGGGTAAAAAGGCACACACCGCCTCAAGCAAGGGTTGAACACCAATATTGCGCAATGCCGATCCACATAACACGGGTGTCAACGTTCGTGCAAGGGTCACGCGCCGCAACGCTGTTTGAATATCTTCGGTGGTGAATGTGTTTTCAAGATAGGCTTCCATGAATGTGTCGTCGTTTTCGGCGAGTGTTTCCAGCAACTGTTCACGCCATGGTGCAAGTTGTGTTTGCAGTGTTGTTTGTTCTGTCAGCGGTGTGCGTAAGACGGTTCGGCCTTGATCGTCGTCGCTGAAGACCAGATATTCTTCACGCACAACATCAAGCAACCCCGTAAACATTTCGGCTTCGCCCACAGGCACGTTGAGCACTACGGGTTGTGCGCCGAGACGTGTGCGTATGGCATCAAGTGTTCCTGTAAAGTCGGCACCTGCGCGATCCAATTTATTGATAAAAATCACTTTTGGAATCGCAAATTGTTCCGATTGATTCCATACGGTTTCCGATTGCGGCTCAACACCGCCCACAGCACAAAACACACCAACAGCACCGTCAAGCACTCGCAAGGAACGCTCCACTTCCACTGTAAAATCCACATGTCCCGGGGTGTCGATCAAATTGATCGTCGCGTCTTGCCACACACACGACGTACACGCCGAGGTGATTGTGATGCCCCGTTCTTGTTCTTCGGGAAGGTAGTCCATGGTTGCCGTACCGTTGTGGACTTCACCCAGCCGATGTATTTTTTTTGTATAAAAAAGAATGCGTTCGGAAAGCGTGGTTTTGCCCGCATCAATATGGGCTATAATACCTATATTATGAATGGCTTGTTGGACATTTTGTGTGGTATTTTTGGATGGTGTGTCACTTTTTGCAACGTTCATGGATTTCCTTCTTCTGACATCTTTTATGTGTCGCCTTCTTCTGACATCAAAGATACATGATAATTATGAAAGAACATTGGTCTTAAATCTGTATGGAGCCAGCAACCTGCCAGGGGCGGTGTCAACAGCAATGGGGCGTCGGAATGTTGTTGGTGTGCGTTGTTTATTTCGGCATTGAGGCCTTGTGGGTGTTGTTTTTTGTCTGCATTGAAATGCAACACGGCGTCAGGGTGTGCTTGGCGGACGAGGGTTTCACAGTGTTTTGTTTCCGGTTGGAGAAGAATGTGAGGCATGCGGTCTTCCCAGACAGGGATTCCGTGTGTGTGCGCGAGCGGAAAAAAGGTTGTTGAGGGCACGGGTTGACCAAACAACAGAAAGCGTCCTTGACCGTGCAAACACAACGTTTTTGCAATATGCAAGCAGGCTGTATCCGCACAAGCAAAAATGTGTTCGATGCCTGCCAGCTCCAAGGCCACAGACACCGCCGCGTGTGTGGTGTAATCTGTAGAATCCACAACGGCAATGATGTTGTGTACGCCGCTTAGTCGTGCAACCAAAAGTGCGGCAGACAGTCTGGCTGCTGCCGCAAAACGTTTTGAAATAGCCACCAATACCCAGGGAACGGGTTGACTGTGTTGTCGTGCCGCCAAGCCAAAGGTTTCGGAACGGCGTTCTTTAACGCGTGTTTCGCTTTGTTCGCCCCAGTACCAATGCACTAAGGCTTGAGTTTGTTTGAGCCACGCGCGATCTTGGTCGCTCATGTGTTCATAGGCGGCGGCCAAAGCGGCATCGGGGGCGCGGTAGACCTCAAAAGCGGTCAGTGCATCGTTCCAATCAAACATTGTGGTTACCCTCAAAATAAAAATAAAAAAACGCTCGCCGTGTCGTTCCAATCAAACATTGCGGTTGTTCTCACGATAACAAGAACACACACTCGCCACGGGGTTTAATCAACCTTTTTGTAAATTTCAAGACAAAAAACATTGAATGCGGCGTGTTGAATGAATGCGGCGTGTGAATCAATATTTCGGCTGTTTCCGAGCGTGTTTATTTTTTTAACCATTCTTCCAATTTCTCTTGATAGGTTTCTGTTGTATAGCGCGGTGTGTCATACATGCCTGCAGCCACCCGTTGTCGCGAGGCTTCGGCGAGCACCACCGCCGAGGCAACAGAAACATTAAAACTTTGAATCATGCCATACATTGGAATATACAATTCTCCGTCGGCAACGGCACACAGTTCATCGGGAACGCCTGCGTGTTCATTGCCCATGATGATGGCTGTCGGTTTTGTAAAATCGTATTCTTGCAACGGTTTTGCGTTTTCGGTAAATGTTGTTGCCAAAATTTGACAATCTTGCGCACGCAGGGCGTTGACAAGTTCTTCACGGTTGCCGTGTCTGTATGTTTCGACCCATTTTCTGGCAGACGCCGAACTTTTGCGTCCCAAAACGGGAAACGCCGTGTCTGTATAATAGAGATGCACACCGGCAAGGCCAAAGGCGTCTGCACTGCGATAAATGGCAGACACGTTGTGCGGATCGTGGATGTTTGCCAAAACAAGTGTCAAATCGGGCTGACGTAAAGACAACACCCGTGCTAATTTTGCCTTACGGCGTTCTGTAATTGTTGTACGCATGATGCTGGTATATCCTTCAAAAACACGTTAATAAACGACAACTTCGTCAATATAGGTGCGGACACCGTCTTTGTATTCAATAATGCCGATGGGCATTTCGGCGTCGTGTGTGGTATTGATTGTCAAGGGGCCGAGAACGGTGCGTAAATTTTTGGTTGCGGCCAAGGCTTGTGCCAATTGTTGTGGGTTGGTGCTTTCGGCGCGTTTTAGGGCGTCTATTATTAACATATAGGCATTATATCCCAACGCTGAATTGACGTTAGGCGGTTTGTTTGGATGTGACACGTTCCACATTTTTGTAAATATTTGTGCTTCGGCATTCATTGTTTTCATTGTCGGATCATAGGGAAACGATGTGTGTAAAAAACCTTCTGCGGCATCACCGATCAGTTCTAGGGTTTCGGGATTATCCATGGCGTCGGCGCCCATGAATAGAAATTTGGCGTGTTGTTTATGGGCTTCTTGTAAAATCAGTGCGCCTTCGGCAAAAAATGCGGGCATGAACACGATATCAGGTTTTTGAGCCATCAAGGCTGTTATTTGTTGTGAAAAATTTTGTTCGCCGGAGTGATAATCGATTTCTGCGACAATACTGCCGCCCATGCGAACGAAGGCTTTTTTAAAAAACGCGGCAAGCCCCATGGAGTATGGGCTGGCTTTGTCAATCAAGAGTGCCGCTTTTGTCAGTTTACGGTGTTTGAGCGCGTAGGTTGCGGCGCCGGTTCCTTGAAAAGGATCCACAAAACAGACTCGAAAAACATATTTTTTACCATGTGTGACCAAGGGATTGGTACATGACGTGCCGACCATGGGGATGTGTGCTTGTTCGGCAACAAGGGCGCCTGCCAAGGCCAACGAAGAATCGTATGTACCGATGATTGCGTGGACATTTTCTTCATTCACCAGTGCTTGTACAACCTGTGTGGCAATGGTTTTATCTGATTGGTTGTCTTTGATGACAAGCTCTATGGGGCGTTTAAAGAGCGTGTGTTCTTGTCGGTGTGCGAGTTGTATGCCTTCGAGTTCTCGTTGTCCGCCAAAGGCATTTTGTCCGCTCAGTGGGAGGTATATGCCAATTTTTATCGGTTCGGTTGCCCATAGGGGCTTGACAAAATAGGCAAATCCAACCGCAAAGACAATACACACAAGCACTTTTATTTCGGATCGCATTATGACATCTCCTCAACAATGGGCAAGAACACTTGATACAAACGATTTATTCAGCACGAGCTATTCAGCGTTGAAGTTTTTTTCCTTGCTTCACAATTTTTTACTGTTGTGTGAAAAGACTCTCAGAGCCGCTTGAACTGCGGCGCAAGAACAATGCAAAGCATTGGAATGCGCCGCAGGATCAAGGGGGGTCTGGGGGGGCTTAGCTCCCCCAGAAAAAATAAAAATAAAAATAAAAATAAAAATAAAAGGAAAATAAAAATAAAAAATG
>CAYJFB010000018.1:30258-41810 GCA_964369685.1 uncultured Desulfovibrionaceae bacterium
AAAAATAAAAATAAAAATAAAAATAAAAATAAAAGGAAAATAAAAATAAAAAATGAACAGTTTGTTCAAGGTGAACGATACGTTCCGCCTATTTCAATATTTCCGCTTGTTCGAATCCGGACATCTTGTCGTGTTTGGGCACAAGCCGTCAACAGGAGTATGGTACACAGAACAAGGCAAACGCGTACATGATTGAACCTATTCATGGTGTTCTTTTTACGATGTCTTTCAGGGTTTACTTTTTTATGCAGTGTTCACGCCTTCACTCAGCTGTAGTACATATTTACATAGGTTCGTTCAAAGCGTCTGTCCAGTAAATCTTGTCGATCGATACAAAAATGCAGTACTCCGTTGTAACCCCATAAAAAGCCAACGTCTTCATGAGAGCGCACTTCAAGCAACAAGAGGGTGTCTTCTATGGCTTGTTTGGCACGGACTCGGTTGCCTTTAAAGTGTTCTGCCAGTGTTGCAAGGGCGTTGCGCGGGAAGCAGTCATAGGCTTTTTGGGTATGTAAAAACAACGCCGCTTCATATTCCAGATCACCGTTTTGTTCTTCACCGTAGCCAAAGCATTTACACAACCAACCTGTGTTCAGTTGACGGGCAAAAGCGTCGTAGACATCGGGTAAGGCTTCGGCTTCGTCGTCATTTTCGAGTTCTTCTGCCGCGTCTTCAACAGCGGATTCGGCATAGGGCAACGAGGCAATATCTACCCCTCCATACGCCTGCAACTGCATACCCACAAAAGGAGAAGGACTCGCCACACGGCCGAACAGTTCAGGTTTTGAAGCCACATACCACGGTGTTTCGTGGGGTTGTGTGCGTTCTAAGGGTACGCCTTCAGGGGCATAAATGACAGCGTGTTCCATGTGTGTTGAGGGCAATTCGTCGCCAAAAAAGAAAAACAATGTCCCGTTTGGCGGCAACAAGCCTGAGCAGTCGTGTGTTGTTGTTGTTGCCATATTTATTTGTGCCACAAAGACCATGGGTTTACCATTTTTCATGCAAGGCCACGAACGGTGTTGCGGCAAATCGGGATCGCCTCCGGCGCGGCTATTGCCTTGCAAGGTATAGTCTTCTTTAGCAAAGGTTGAAAGGCACACGGTTGAACGCATTGTTGAACGAATGTATTCGTGCAAACAGGCCAAATCGGGTGTGGCGTATAAGTGGGTCAAAAAACTGTCCGAATCCATACGCATGGTCTAGCCTCCGCGCATTCTTTTGGTGAAGACGCTGGAACTTTTTGAAAGATTCAAGTATATACGGTTTGTTTTTGACTATGGTACGGTCATTACCGACAAGCTGCAAGCGGCAAAAAGAACACATAAAAATGCAACAATTGTTTTGCATGATATTGTGTGTTCTTATCCGTATTGTCAATGTGTTTCACGTTTAACAACGATTTTTCAGTATTTATCAAGGATATATAAAATCATTAAGCATTCATTGTTTGATGTCAATTTTTTTTTATTTTTTTCTTGTGTTTTTTGTATATATGTTTATGTATATAAAAAAACTAACATATAAAAGTATTTATATTTTTTTAAGAAGGAGAGTGCATGTTTTTTTTTCATTTCTTTTTATTTTTGTTGATAAATGGCCTTTTTATTTCTGGTGTTCCTGATGTCTCGGCGGCTTCAGAGAAGATGTACATCATGTTATATCCTGATAATGCTGATGTTGAAGAGGTTCGTGAACTCCATCTTGAGCAAGGAGAAGCCGTTTTTGTATTACCTAAAAGTGCCGAAGCTTCATCTTTGTATATTCACGCTATTGATCGTGAGATCCTTGATATGCAATTCAGAGAGGTTGATGCTGTTGCTCCGCCGCGACTGACCGTATTGCGTCAAGAATTGGAAGCTCTGCAAAAGGATATAGAAGGTTTACAGTCGCGTTTATTCACTGTGGATGCACAGAAAACGTTTTGGCTCAAGCCGCCGTTACAAAGTCGTACGGCTGCTGAACTTCTTGAGGTTGAACAGTTGGCGCAAACGCGCTTTCAAGAGCTTGAAGTCGAAAGCCTTGCTGTGCAAACCGCATTGAAAGCGAAACAAAAAGCCTATGCACAACTTGAAAAACGCTTACAACGACTTAATGCCGGTGGCAACGGTATAGACGAAACCACAACAGAAGTCCGTTTGCGTTTTGACGGCGAGCAAAGCGGGCGTGTCAATTGTGTATTGAGTTATCGTCTTGAATCGTGCGGTTGGACGGCACAGACACTCTTGAATGCTCAGCCAAAAAACAATCAAGTGACAATCACACAGCTGGCAACGATTCGGCAACAGACAGGTATTGATTGGAACAACGCCGTGTTGCAACTTTCCACAGCCCAGCCTTCAGCTGCGATAAAGCCCGCATACATGCCGAAATGGCGTATTGATACAGATGACAGCCGTATGCCTCAAGAAAGAAACATGATGTTGATGATGGACAGTCCTCCCCTTGCCAAAGCGGAGAGTGCAAGCAATCAAGTCGATTTTGTTTCGGGTGCGACATATGGTTTTTGGGAGCTCGGTCAACGGGAAGTATTGACAGGTGATTCTCTTGTTGTGACATTGAGTACGCTTGATCTTGGAGCAGAATTTGTGCGTTTGATACGTCCTCAGGTCAGCGAGTCGGCCTATCTCATGGCAACGCTTGAGAGTGAAAAGCCATTGACAATGCCTGAACGTCCGGCGACGTTTTTGGTTGACAACGCGCGGGTGGGTTACGGCAACTTTTCATTTATGGGAACAAAAGACACACTTTTTTTCGGGACAGATCCCGGCGTGAAGGCAACCATGCTTTTGAATGATCGTAAAAGCGGTTCGGAAGGGATACTCAGTAAAGAAGACAGTCTTGCTTGGGACTGGACGATTACAATTAAAAATACTCACGCAGAAGCCATAAAGGTGCAAGTCGAAGATTCGGCACCGCAACTTGGTGATGAACGCATTCAGTTGACAATGGATTCAACGCCGGTGCCGAATATTGTTGAAAAGAAAGTTATCTGGAGTCTTGACGTGCCTGCAGGCGATGAAAGTCGTATTCAATATGCTGTAAAAACAACCACGCCTGCAAAACTGAACGTTCGTTCTTCGCGTTAATTGTTTTTTTCTTTTTCGGGGGGAGTTTCCCCCCAAAATTGAACCTTGCAGGGGGTGGTGTCGGGTGTTTTTCTGTCTTTTTTATTGATGCTGAAGTAATCTTTCATTGTCATAAACTTGCCTTTATGACAGAAGCGCACCGTTCCTCTGCCTTCTTTTTTCACACAGTACATGGCGGTATCGGCCAAGTGGAAGATGTCTTTGACATTGTTTGCATCGAGTGGGTAATGTGCGGCACCGATACTACACCCACAACTCATTTCGTGTCCGTTATAGGTGTGTACTGTACGGAAGATCTTTAATAGCTGTTGTATGGTGTCTTTAATGGCGTCATCATTGTCATTATCTTTTAATAATACAACAAATTCATCGCCGCCCTGTCTGTATACTTTGAGATCGTTTGTACTCAGTTTTTTCAGATCGCCTGCAATGCATTTTAAGAGCACATCACCTGCTTCGTGTCCCATGGTGTCGTTGATGCGCTTGAATCCGTCGAGATCGCAAAAAAGCACATACCAGTGGCCGCTAAACTTTTTGGCATCGTGAATAAACAATTCTATGTCATCGTGTAGGCTGCGTCTGTTTGCCAAGCCGGTCAGATAGTCATATTGGGCAAGGCTTTCAATGACCATTTGGTTTCTTTTGCTTTCTGTGATATCTACGCTTGCAACCAAGTGTGCGATTCTGCCGTCTGTCCATGGAAAAGAAGAGCTCAAAACCCGAAACCACGATTTATCAAAAGGTCGTTCGTAGTCCCATTGATAGGTTTTATTGAGGTTGCCGTGTTCGTCCAAGAGTTTTGGTTGCGGACAAAATTCACATTGGCCGTCTTTGTCGTTAAAAATGGCTTGCCAACATTTTTTGCCCATCATGTTTTCAATACCGCCATACGGGGCGGCCATGGATTTGTTTACATAAAGAATATCGTGCGTGTAATAATCATTAACATAGATATCTATACCCAAATGATTCAAGACATTACTGAGTGCGGCCTCGGTATTTTCAATGCCTTTTTGAAACATTTCAAGTTTGACTGTATTGGCAAGCGTATTGAGTAGCGAACACGCTTTATGAATGTCGATATTTTCTTGTCTGGCTTTTTTTCTGCGATCGCCGATGCCTACAAAGCCTGCCAGCTCATAGTGCTGATTCAAGATGGGGATAAATATCAAGATATTTAAATTGAAAATATCTGAAAGGCGTTCTTCAAACTCGCTTTTTTTTGTATCATTTCTACAGATGACTACTTTTTGAGAACACAATTCACTTAAAAATTCAAACCCCAACGCTTTTTTCATATCAACTTGTTCGGGGAGTGGGTGGTCGTTGATGATTTCAAAATATTCTTTTCGTAAAAATTCTCCGGTATAATTATATTCATAGATAAACGCGTGAGATATATCAAAAAAGCGACAGATATCTGCCAAAAAATTGAGTTTTGATATATCTTCATTCATGATATTGAGTTTTTCGATCATATCTTGAAAAAATGTTTCTAAGTTATGACTCATCAGCGTATACAACCTTTTATTATTTTTTATTTAGAGCCTGTTCAACATAAACGTTTTTTCGGTTTTCTTTGCGTCAGATTTTACGATTTTTTCGGTCATGTCTTTCTGTATACATTCCCGCAAGTTCGCTTGTCTTTCTTGATATAATCCAAAAAAATCATTTTACGTGAATTCGCTATAAACAGATATTGAGATATGTCTTGTGTAAGGTTACAAGACATATTTGTTCACTTATAAAAACACAGTAAAAAGGTAGAGAAATTAAGAACAACATAATCCCTGTATTTTTTTACAGCGACATTTATATATACGGCCTACAATAATTTGAACTTTGAACACGAGCAGATACGGGAGGAAGAGAGTATCAACGTGTTTACATAGTATTAAAAAATAACAAGATGTTTTTAAAATCATTTTTTCGGTATGTCAATCTTTTTTAAGAAAGAAATATCAGAATAATAAACTTGTTGCCAAACTCAAAAAAATAAAAAACCCTGCACTGTCTGTGATTGCGGTAAGAAAGATGCTTGAAGCTTGTGCCGGATCGCGCCCCAATGCCCGAAAAATGAGCGGAACAGCGCCTCCAGTCAGCGCACCAAGCAACATGTCGCCAAGCAATGCTCCCCCCATCACACACGCCAAAAGCGTGTTGCCCGTAAAAAGAGCAACCCCTATTCCCGCAAGCAACGCCATGATACATCCTGTTGCCAAGCCGATTTTTCCTTCACGCAACACGGCACCCCACGCGCGTTTATGGTCAAAACGTTCGGTTGCCAGTTGTCGAATCATCACCGCGAGGGCTTGTTGTCCTGTATTGCCTGCTTGGTTGGCTACCATGGGCATGATGACCGCAAGCGAAGCCATGGTGGCTATGGACTGTTCAAAAAGATAGACAACAAACGCCGATAGCGCCGACGTCAACATATTGATCATCAACCACGGCAAACGCATGCCGACAGACCGTTGCCACGGCGTGTCGATGGTTTCGTCGGGGCCTGCACCCACCATACCCAAAAGGTCTTCGCTGGCGGCGTCTTGAATGACGTCTAAAATGTCGTCGTGCGTGATCACGCCAAGCAAGCGCCCTTCATAATCCACAACAGGCATGGCGGCAAAATTGTAGTGGCTCATGCGTCGTGCCGCCTCTTCACGATCAAGATCATAGCGTACGGCAATCACATCTTGTTCGCCGATGTCCTCACGCAGTGTGGTGCCGGGACGCGCCAACATGAGATCGCGCAACGAAAGCACACCCAATAACATGTCGTTCTCCGCAACAACATACGCGTAGTAAGGAATTTCTTGCTTTTCCATTTCGCTGCGGATTTTGGCAATGGCCATATCGGGGGTCATGTCTTCAGAAAGCAAGGTGATTTCTGTATTCATGAGTCCGCCTGCGGTGTTTGGATCAAAGGCCATGAGTGAACGCAGCTCTTCGGCGTCTTCATGATCAAGTTGACTCAACAGTTCGTCACGGTGGTCGGCTTCGAGCTCATCAAGCACGTCTGCGGCGTCGTCGGGAGACATTTCTGCAAGGATTTGTGCGGCTTCGTTGGGTTCAAGGCTTTCAAGCACGTCGCCGGCGTGTTCTTCGTCAAGTTCGGCCAAGGCTTCGGCCGCCTCGTCGACAGGCAAGCGTCGCAACAACGAAACCTGATCGTCAAGAGACATGTTCTCAAGATGTTCGGCCATGTCGGCGGGATGAAAAAAGTCAGTTTCTCCGCCTTCATCATGTGTGCCGAGGGTGTTTTTCTGTGCAGACGCAACAGAGAGGATCTGAGAATACCTTGTCATTTTGTGGCGAATCGGGTTATGTTCATCGCTTCTGGGGGAGTTTTCTTGTTTTTGTGATGATATTTTTTCAGGTTGACGATCCATGAAATTTCCTCCGAGTCGCTTGACGAATGCTAAACTGAACACTAAGGTAACGCTTGCTTCGCTTGGCAGGAATGCATAATAATAGATGCCCGTCAAAACGGCAAAAAGTCTTTATCGTGTCAAGTGTTGTTGCGGTATACGATGTTTCTGTATTTTAAGCCAGTCTTAAACATGTGTTTTTTTCACTGCAAACAGTATGACCCTTTTGGGCAGTCCGCTTATAATCATGAGGAAGGCCATGATTTTTACGACGTTTTCAGAGTTTTTTCAAGCTGAAGCCTATGACCATCTTGTCTCTTTGTTGCAGCTTTGTCTCGCAGAAGACGGCATTGATTTGACGTCTGAAGGCATTTTTCATGCCGAAGATCAGGCGCAGGCCAAGATCGTAGCCAAACAACAAACGTTGGTTGCCGGATTGCCGGTTTTGCCTCTTGTTATGGATATGTGTTTATCTGAACAAAGTGACAAATCCTATACATGGCGAGCGTTGGTTGATGAGGGAACAGAAGTCCATTCAGACACTGTGGTGGCAGAATTTGTTGCCCCGACGCGGTGTTTGTTGCGTGCCGAGCGTGTGATGTTGAACATGTTGTGTCACCTCTCTGGTGTTGCAACCTTGACCAAGCAATATGTACAAGCGTTGGACGGCACGGGCGTTCGATTGCTTGATACACGAAAAACGTTGCCGGGTTCACGCTACCCCGATAAATACGCGGTGCTTGTCGGCGGTGGAACCAACCACCGCAAAAATCTTTCTGAAATGTTGATGTTGAAAGACAACCACATTGATGCGGCAGGTTCTATCTCCAAAGCTGTCGAAGCTGTAAGAAAACACTGCACGCCCTGCCCCCCCATCGAGGTGGAATGCCGCAATATTGCCGAAGTGCATGAGGCGGTGGCTTGCAATGTCGAGCGTGTCATGCTTGACAATATGAATACGGCAACCATCACTCGAGCGTTGCCGCACATCCCCCCAACAATTGAATGCGAAATCAGTGGTGGGGTGACCCTACACGGCATTCGCAATTTGGCGACCGTTGTGCCTTTTGGCAAACGCCGTCCCGATTTTATTTCTGTAGGACGCATCACTCATTCCGCACCCGCCGCAGACTTCAGTATGCGACTTGTGCCTTATGCTTCGGAAAAAAACGCATAGGGAGTGAGCAAAACACAAAATCTTTTTCGCGTTTTCCATAAAAGGCACAAGGGTTTTGTTTTTTAAGTAAGGATTTTGATACATGAATATTTTGTCAGCCTCTTTGGCAGACCCTGCCGTACGCGAGCGTATTGTGTCTTTACGCAGCGCGCTTGGCAAGCGTGTCTTTTTGGTTGGGCATCACTATCAACACGAATCCGTGGTTGAACATTGTGACGCGCGCGGCGATTCACTTGAATTGGCACGCATGGTCAGTACCATTGATGCGCAGTCGATCGTTTTTTGCGGTGTGTATTTTATGGGTGAATCGGCGGCGATCTTGGCAAAGCCTGAACAATCCGTGATTTTGCCTGAAGACGACGCCGAATGTATGATGGCAGCCATGTCTCCCGGAACATGGGTTGAAAACGTTTTGAAACGCCTTACTGCTTCGGGACGCAAACTCATTCCGCTTGCCTATGTGAACACAACCGTCGATGTCAAAGCGGTTGTGGGGCGTTATGGGGGGAGTGTGTGCACCTCTGCCAACGCCGAAAAAATGTTGCGTTGGGCGATGAACGAAGGTGACGGTGTGCTGTTTTTACCCGATAAAAACCTTGCTCGCAACGCCGCCGCGCAGGTCGGTATCGCTCAAGACGACATTCATATTTTGGATATTCGACAAAAAGGTCAGGCCGTTGATCTTGATACGGCCACAAAGGCTTCTTTGGTTGTCTGGCCCGGTCTTTGTGCGATTCACGCGCGTTTTTTCCCGCGTCATGTGGAAGCCGCACGCGCCAAACACCCCAACGCACTCATCGTTGCTCACCCCGAATGCAGTCCTGCCGTGATCAATATGTCCGATATCTCCGGCTCGACAACAACCATCATTCAAGCCGTGCGTGAAGCCAAACCCGGCAGCGTTGTGTATGTGGGCACAGAAATCAACTTGGTACAACGGCTTGCGCATGAAGCGGCTGAACGTGATGTGACGGTTATTCCTCTTTTGGAAAGCGCGTGCTCGCACATGGCGCAAGTGACACCGCAAAAATTGCTCAATACCTTGGAACAAATAGAAAAAAATCAAGCCAAACCTGTGCAAGTCAACCCCGAAGACGTGCCTTATGCCCGTCTTGCCCTCGATCGCATGTTGCAAGCCTGCGCATAACATTTTTTCTTTTTTCTTTTTTTCACAGGTTGATCGCTTGCAGAAAAAAAGAAAAAAGAACGTGATATCGACATCATCATGAAACAACATTATTCGCAAGTTTTGGTTATTGGAGCGGGTCTTGCCGGCGCTACGGCGGCACTTGTTTTGGCGGACGCAGGCCTTGAGGTGACGTTGTGTGTTTCCGGAAACGAGCTTGACGGCGGCAATTCAGCCTTGGCACAAGGCGGTATTGTCCATTGTGCCGATACCGCCGACGCCGCTTTGTTGAAAACCGACACGTTGATTGCAGGCCATGAACACAATTTTCTTGATGCTGTTGATTTTATTACACAACACGGTTCTGAAGTTCTGGAAAAAATCTTGCTTGAGCGGGTGTATGTTCCGTTTGATCGCAAGGCCGACGGGCGTTTGCATTATACCCGTGAAGGTGGGCATTCAAGCAACCGTATTTTGCATTGCGCGGATCATACGGGACGAGAAATCATGAAACATGTGCTCGCGGCAGTGGTTGCGGCACCCAATATCCGTGTGTTGACACGCCATACGGCGATTGACCTCATCACCACACACCACCATCCAAGCGATATGACGTTTCGGTATCGTCTTGAAAATGAGTGTCTCGGTGCCTATATTTTTTCGGAAGAAAACAATCGTGTGGCGCCTTTTTTGGCGGATTGGACGGTTCTGGCCACGGGGGGTGTCGGTCAGGTCTATTTGCACACCACAAACAGAACCGCGGCCAACGGCTCGGGGATCGCCATGGCGAGCCGCGCAGGAGTGCAACTGGAAAACATGGAATATGTGCAGTTTCATCCGACGGCCTTGTATCATCCCAATTCCAATCGTTTTTTGATTACTGAAGCGTTGCGCGGCGAAGGCGGTGTTTTGGTTGATGCCGCAGGTCAAGCCTTTATGTCCAAGTATGCACCCGATCAACGGGATTTGGCACCGCGGGACATTGTGGCGCGCGCGATCATGAACGAGATGTTGCATTCGGGAGCTGAGTGCATGTATTTGGATCTTGGGGCGGTTGCGCTTTCTATCCCAAAGCGTTTCCCGACGATTTACCGTCGTTGTTTGGAGTTGGGGATTGATATTGAAAAAAGCCCCATTCCGATTGTGCCTGTTGCGCATTATTTTTGCGGCGGCATTTTGACCAACACGCAAGGACGCAGTACCTTACAGCGACTGTATGCTGTCGGAGAATGTGCTTGTACGGGGGTTCACGGTGCCAATCGTTTGGCGAGCACGTCTTTGCTTGAGGCTTTGTTGTGGGGACACGCCGCCGCGCAAGACATCAAGACACGAAGTAAACAACAAGCAGGCCTCGCACAAGACTTGCGCGCCGCCATTCCACCGTGGAAAGCCTCCGCAGGCGAACATAACGACGACCCTGCCCTCATTGCACAAGATTGGGCTGCCATTCGCACCACCATGTGGAATTATGTCGGCATCACACGCAGCCAAAAGCGTTTGAAGCGCGCCTTTGACGATTTGCGTGCGTTGTCACGTCGATTGCATGATTTTTATAATTTGACGCCTGTGAGTAAGCCGTTGATTGATTTGTTTCATGGTTGTCAGACGGCGTATGTCATCACTCAGGCGGCCTTGCGCAATACCAAGAGCCTTGGTTGTCATTTTCGCAACGACTGAGTGCTGTGTGTGAGCAAAAGCATATGTTCCCCTTCAAAGATGAAGCATTCACTCTGACAGACAAAAAATTTACAGAAGCCCATGGTTTATCATTGCAAAACGTGTCTGCGCCATGGTGCTTCTTGGCGCTGAGGTTTGCAGAAAACCTCTGGTTTATGATTTCAAAAAGACAAGGATTGTTATGCCCGCCTACGGAGAGTTGATGATTGTGGTGAGTCCGCAAGGACGGCGGCGGATTCGCCGTGTGGAAGAAAACCAAGATATGCACACCCAAGAAGGCGTCTTGGCCATGAGTGACGTGGTGCAAGCAAACTATGGTTCGGAAGTGTTGACTTCGCTTGGGATTCCTTTTCGGATTTTGCGTCCCACGTTGGCAGATCTTCTGACCGGTGTAAAACGACAAACACAAATTCTCTATCCCAAAGATATCGGGTATATTTGTACACGCCTTGGCGTCGGACAAGGGCGTACAATCATTGAAGCGGGTACAGGATCAGGCAGTTTAACCATTGCCTTGTCCTGGTTTTCGGGCACAAGCGGACACATTCATACCTTTGAAGCTCGCGAAGAATTTCATAAACTCGCACGACGTAACCTCGAATGGGCAGGCGTTGGAGAAAACGTGACCATGCACTGCCACGACATCGCCAACGGCTTTGACGGGGTGACCAATGCCGATGGGCTTTTCTTGGATGTACGCACGCCTTGGGAATATTTGCAACACATTCCTGCGGCCGTCACCCCGGGTGCCATGTTGGCTTTTTTGTTGCCGACAACAGACCAAGTGAGTCAATTGCTCCTTGGGCTGGAACAAGGCCCGTTTGAAGAACAAGAAGTCTGTGAATTGCTCCTGCGGCCATGGAAACCGATTGCCGACCGCTTGCGCCCTGCCGATAGAATGAACGCGCATACAGGCTTTCTTGTGTTTGCACGATTGCAAGAACGCTCTGCCAATTGGGACGCGTCGCGTAAACTCGGTACAAGAGAGCGCAAACAAGAAGCCGCTCGCCAAGAACGCCTCACAGACAATATGGAAGAATAATACGTTTGGAGAGGTATTGGGGAGAATGTATTACGGGGGGGAACCACAAGGAGCACAGCTCCTTGAGGTTCCC
>CAYJFB010000019.1:0-12558 GCA_964369685.1 uncultured Desulfovibrionaceae bacterium
AAAGGAGCAAGGCAATGAGTACCACTATCATCAAACAAGGCGATCCTCTTTGGACGCAACTGACAGATCCAACCAGTCCGCTGTATAATAAAGATGCAGTAGGTGCGATGTATGCCGAGGTCAAGTTAGACGATCTGGATGCGATTATTGCTGCATCTGTTCGTATTGTTCAGGAATTGCCCGTCACAACAATTCTGAACGCCGGTATCAGTGCGGTTGAGAAGCAAGATGCCGTCCTTGCCGCACTCTATTCTGAAATGGACAAACAAACGGAACATTTGGAAGACATCAATGAGGCGATTGATGCACTCAATGATCTACGCGATACGATTGTAGACTCAGACAAAGACTTAGCAGCGATGACAAACAAGTCAGATCTAGAAGCACTTTTTGAGGCAGAAAACAACACAGAAATGCTGAGTATTATTAGAAACGGAAATAACCTTACCATAGACGAAATCGATACGCTCATAGACGAGCTCACGACCATGCAGTCTTCGGCAGGTGCTACGAATGAAGACATGTCTTTAAAATTGAATGACGCGGCAAGCACTCGTTCAGCCTTGTTTACGCAGTTGCAAACATTATTGCAAACACTCATGCAAACACTGAGACAATTATCACAATTTAGCTAAACATATCAAGAACAAACACTGTTTTTACCGATTTCAAAAAGAACAAGACGTATAAAGACACGTTGTTGTCTTTTGGAGGAACATATGTCCGGAGTCACAAATAGCGGCAGCGTTCAGTCAACGGGTGGTTTTTTTACCATGGACGGCGTCACCAATACAGATGGAACGCCTAAAAAACTTACATTCACAGGGCTTATGCTTCAACTTGGCCTTGATGCGTTAGAACAATCCAGAGGAGCCTTTGCCGCACAATTTGAACTTGCCCAAGCACTTGTGAAGCAAATGGAAGAGCTGAATAACATTGTTCAACAAGTCAACGCATTGAAAAACTTATTTCCGGATGACGAAAACGTCAAAAGCGATTCGCTAATCACCGAGTGGGTACAAAGCGGGTTTTATGATCCGGACGAGGGCACGTCAGTCAATCCCGATGATGAGGAGTATAATCCCAAAAACCTGAATTATGAGGTCGTATACCCTAACAAGATTACACTGTTGTATCGGGCGATTGAAGATTTCAATAAAAAATATCCGGATTCAGAGATCCAGATCCCGGAAAACAGTTTTTTCAGAACCCCTGATGAACAACATTTAAAAGATACAGACGAGGACGGTAACGTTGTCTATGAGAGACATCAGGGTACCGATTTACAGCGTCTTTTGCGTATGCTCATAAAAGACGGCTCTATCCCATACGAGGAGTATCATTCTGAAGATACGTTTGGGGATGAGGGTACATATGGGACGAGTACGGAAAGTGGGGCTTATGTTAATAGCCAGGATGATCCGACTTTTGTCACCAAAGGTGGTTTAGATAGCTTAGCCAGCAACATGCAGGCTCTGCAATCAACGATTGCCAGTGAAAACGAACAACAAGGCACACGCACCAATCAGGCGATGAATTATTCCTCGGGTCATTTACAACAGTTGCAAACCATGATGCAGGCAGCCATAGAGGCCAGAAATTCCGCAGCAAGAACAGGCGGCGCATAAACGCCCTGTAGGTTGACGAGGTTTTATATCCTGTGCAGTATAGCGCGATATCCCTTCGATGAGGAGCCCCCATGCCAACAGATCCCAAAACGCTTATCGCCGACGTATGCGGCAAACTTGATCTTCCGATGCCTCCCATGAACGATCACGGTCGTTTTCTTGTCAGCTTACCGGACGGCTTTACGGTTGAAATCGCCACAAGCAGAGAACACATCACCTTTTTCGGGCAGATCCGTCCTCTGCCCGAAAATGCCGATGAAGCAAACCACCTGTGCCGCGAGATGTTGACTCTTTCACTTGGCAGAACCAATCAAGAATGCCAAGAAACGTTGCCGAGTTTGATCGTTGAAGAAAAACATCTTTGCCTGCGTCAAACAAACAGCGCGGATTTGTCTGAGAGTGTCTTTGAAGCCTTGTTTGAAACATTTGTAAACCTCATGGAAAAATGGCGTTCACTGGCCAATAAAGAACAAAGCCGCCAGATGTTGCGTGTCGGTGGCGGCATGATGCCTGGCGTTATTATGCCGTAGGCGCCTACGCCATATACGCCGTAAACGCCTACGGCCATAGACATCATCGCGGGCATTGTATGCATGTTTTTTCGAAAATAAGAAGTTCTTGCGATTGATCTTTTTCTATCATAGAATATATGTATATGTTTTTGTGTTATCTTTTTTTGCAAAATCTCCTATTATAACGTATTGTACGTTCATCACAAAGATTGTCGTGGTCAAGATATTTTTTATAACACACAGCACGCATAACGGTGCTTCATGAAAAACAGGGAAAAAGTATGACGGGGTATGGAGACAACCACGGTTTCGGGTTTAAAAAACGCTCGTTGTTACTGAGCTTTTTGCTGTTCTTTGCTGTTGGAACCACGCCGATTTATGCCGCACCGTTTATTTTTACGGCGCAAAATGAACCGCTTGCAACGTTGCTTTGTACATATGCCAACACGCAAGACAAGCGTTGTATTGTCAGTCCTGCCATTTCCGGTTCAATCAGCGGCAACCTGGATTACAAAACCACTGACGCATTTTTTTCTTTTCTTGAAAATAGTCATGACCTGGTTACATATAGCGATTTTGATGCTATATATTATTATACACGTGCAGAATTGGAATCATTGATTTTGCCGTTGAATAAAGTCACGGTGAATCAGGTTACAGGCATTTTAAAAGAAATGCGTGCGTATGATTCCAGATACCCGTTACGCCCGATCAACAACGGTAAAATGCTTCGTATCAACGCACCGCCTGCGTATGTGACGTTGATTGTTGAGCTGGTTGCCGATCTTGAAGCGAGTTATAAAGCCAATAAAGACACGCGCGTGTTTCGTTTAAAACACGCATGGGCCGCGGATGTTGAGTTGAATTTTATGAACGGCAGCACAACCATTCCCGGCGTGGCTTCACTGTTGCGAGCGATCACCAACGAAGGGGCAACATTGCCCACGGGAGCGATCAATCTGGGTAGCAACACCTCAAGTGTTTCACGCTTAAAAGGCCAAGGCCTTTCAAGCCGAACAGGCACACAGCAAGCGGCCATTGAACGGCGTGAGGCGGCGGCCGACTCGCTTGCCAAAACGGCAGAAACGCAACAAGCGGCTGCAGGTGCACGTATTTTGGCCGATCCGCGTCTCAATGCCGTAATTATTTGGGACGATGAAGAGTTGTTGCCGTTTTATGAAGATTTGATTTATGAACTGGATCAACCTGTGTCTTTGGTCGAGATTCGTGCGGCTGTCGTTGATGTGGCTGTGGATCGGACTCGTGAACTTGGTATTGCGTGGGATTTTTCTGCAGGCACGGGCAATAAATGGAGTGCTGCGGGCGGTGCCAATGTCGGTTTGGGCGACAGTGCTGTGGATTTTTCATCAAACCAAGGTTATGGTTTGAATCTGACGACAATTTACAGCAACGGCTTGGACGTGTTCATGGCAAAGATTCGGGCGTTGGAAGAAGACGGTGACGCATCGGTGTTGTCTCGCCCTGCCGTGTTGACGTTAGACAATATTCAGGCTTCGCTTGAAGTGACCACGACGTACTATATTGCGGTTGCGGGGCAAGAGGAAGTGGATCTTTTTGATGTGACCTACGGTACGGTTTTGCGTGTGACACCGCATGTTATTGAAGACGAAGCCTCCGGCGAGCGTTCTGTGAAATTGACGGTGCAAGTGGAAGACGGAGGCAGTCAGGCGCCTGCGGCCAATTCCGGTGTCACCTATCCCATTGTTTCAAAAACGCAAGTCAACACACAAGCGATTGTGGGAGACGGCGACGCATTGATTGTCGGCGGTCATTATTATGAAACCTCAACCAAAGGCGACAGCGGTATTCCGTTATTAAAAGATTTGCCGTTGCTTGGTTTTGCTTTTAAAAATCAAGCTGATGGTTATCGTAAGCAGGAGCGGTTGTTTATTATTTCGCCGCGGCTTGTAGATATGAATGAAGTGCGTACAGAAGCCTTGCACTACGCCGAATTATTCGATCGCACCATGACAACGCCGCCTATCGAACGTGAAGAATATACAACGGCAGGATGTAGTCGTCGGCGTCGTATTGCCGTGGAGCCTGCCCCCATGCCAAATCCGCAAGCCGCAGAGATGTCACAACCTGTAGTGACAGTACAACCTGTTTCAACAAAGGTCAGTACGTCACTCAATCCGTCTCCGTCTGTGCCGACGTTGCCGATGGCTCAACAAGTGAATCAAGGGATGAACTGATATGAGTCAACATCAGAACCCTTTGTTGCTAAAAATTCTTTCGGGTGCCAATGCGGGCGCCGAGATGGAGCTTGACCCGGGCGACTGGATCTTGGGGAGCGATGAAGAAAGCCAGCTTTTTGTACTTGATGTCGGCATCACCGCACAACACGTATTATTGCATATTGATGAATCGGGTATACTGACATTGACCCCAAAAAATGGTGCGGTCTCTGTCAACGGTGAAGCGCTGCCCACCTCAGGTGCGGTTGTGGAGCCGTTAACGGTATTTACCGTTGGCGGAACACATATGGCGTGCGGCCCTCATGACACAACATGGCCAACGCTCTCTTTGCCCTCACTGTTGACAGCACAAACACCCACAACAGACAACAACGAAACAGAAGGACTCCCGACAACAGAAACATCGGAAGTATCTCAACACAATACAACCGATACCGTTGAAACGACATCCGCCAATCAAACCCCGTCTCCAAAGAAAACATTGTTTTCCGGTTGGCTGGCGCGTTTGTTGATTTTGCTTATTCTGTTTGCTTTTTTGGTGGTTGACTATACCCATTTGGGGTTGTTGTTCAGCGATCCGCAGCGTGAGGCGCAAGCCTTGTCGGAAACGTTGATTCGGCGAGGTTTCCCCATTTCGACGGTAACCATACAGCCAAACGGCAAACTGTTTGTGCAGGCGGTTGTGCCGAGTAACGCCACCATGGACGCTTTGGTCGGTCTTTTAGAGCGTGAGGACCCTGAAATTGAGATGTCGATAACCTCAGTTGAAGACGTGGTGACAGCACTCAAAGCCACCGCCAAACGTGCGGACGCGCCTTTGCGTATTGTCAGGCTGGGTGAAACGGTGCGTATTGCGGGTTATGTGTTTGACATGTTGGCGTTGGAAAAGATTTTACAAGGTGAAGCCGCAGGATTAGCATACATTCCGACACGCATAGACGTAACGCCATGGGAAATCCTCAGCAAAAATTTAAATACACTGTTGATCACTCGTCAATTGGAAAACTTTGTCCGCTTTGTGCCGCATGACTATCGCATTGCCATTCAGGTGCGCCCTTTGAATCAGGCCAATCATGAAAAATTGATTGCCTTCTTGCGTGAAGCGGAAGAAGTCGCGGGGATTGAAGGGCTTTTTGTTGTACAACGCTGGTTGCCTGAAACACCTGAACCTGTCAAGCGCATGCCGCAAGCCAGTAAAATTTTGGATATCAAGCCCACAAAACGTGACGAACTTCCCGCGCCCATTCGTCCTTTACCGGACGAAGTGCCAACGGAGTTGACGCCAACAGAAGAAGTGCCCACGGAAGAAACGCCAACAGAGTTGACAACACCGAGCGAACCCAACACAACACCCGATGAGCCCAGCACAACATCAGCCGAACCCAACGCAACACCGACACTCATCGGTATAGAGAATATCAACAGCTTAATGGATCCTCTTTTACAACAATTACAGAGTATTCAAATGCTTAATGATGATGCTGTCGCAGCGTTTAGCTGTAAGGATTTACAGATTGTCGGCAAACACCCCGATATGGGCGTTCTGTACCAAGAAAAACGCTATGGACGCGGTGCACGCTTACCGAATGCCTTACAAGTCAAGTATGTAACACCATATTTTGTGGTTTTACAACAAGGTTTTAACCATATACAACTTTGTAGAAGCAGTGAAACAGCCACGGAGGTAACAAAATGAATGTGTTAGACGAAACCTTTGACGTGACGGAAGCATTGACAAATGATCCTAACGGTTATGCACTGCGTGCCGTCAAAGATGAACTTGAAAATATGAAAAGCAGTCTCAAAAAACAAATGGATAAAGGCTTGAGTAACGACGAGTTCAAGTTGGCAAGCAATTTGCAAGTAGCTTGTCAAACAGCACAGGATTTGGCAGAAAAATTCTGGTCAAAACCCAAAAGCTAAATAAAAAAACTTTTATCCCCTTAGGAGGACACCATGGCCATAACAACTGAATACGGTACTCCCGTTGGTACATCACATGCCGGCAAAGCAATGAAAACCGCAACAGATCAGATTGCACTCCATAAAACGAATCTTGAGCAGTTCACAGCCTTGACAGAAATGGATGAGGTAACAATGATCAAATACAACTTGGCAGCAAGCCAATATTCAACCATGGTGAGCATGTCTAGCGGTTTGGTGAAATCTTTGTCTGATACGGAAAAGCAAGTCGCCAACAAAATGTAATCATTTTACCATTGAGGAGAGCGCATGTTTATTGACCGTGTAAACGCCCGTTTGTTGGGTAAGATCGGTTTTATGGGGCTTTGGCAGGGCAAGTTTGCCGAAAGTGAAGAAATCTTTACAGCGCTCAAGGCAAACGACCCCACACGTATCGGTCCTGTTTTGGGACTCGGTTTGGCAGCCTTGCACCGCGGAGAAAATGAAAAGGCCATTGAAATTCTTGAAAAAGAAGCCTTAGCCATTGATGCCGACGATGAACACGCCAAGGTGTGGCTGGCACTGGCCTATACAAGAGCCGGTCAAACTGACAAAGCCAAAGCCCTGTTGGAGCCCCTGAACAACGACGCTTCTTTGGCTGAAGATGCCAAAATCATGGCACAAAACATTCTTGAAGAGATTGCCGCTACGGCGTAACGTAACGCATCGCTCTGCCTGCCTTTTCACGAGCAGGAGGACACTATGAGTGTGAATTCCATCAATATCAATGTCCCTACCGGCAGTTCTGAACCGACAACCGAGAACAATTCCAAGAAAGTGTCAATCAAAACACAAGAAGAATTTGATGCCGCCATGGAACGCATTGAAGAGGCCAAAGAAAACGGAACAGAACCGGCGAAAGCGGATCTTGAAGGTGTTTTTAGCTTTACCTTTAGGAGAAGCCTTGTTCAACAAAACATCACAGCACAACAACGACATATGCAAGATATGAAAGAATTTTCCTGAGCGGTTCTCCCCTCAGTGCATCACGCTCTTTCAAACATGCATTGCTAAAGATACAGATATGGTTTGTTTTCCGCCAACAAGGACGGAAAAAAGGAGAACATCATGGTCGATCCCATCAGTAGCAGCCAACTCGCTTCTATAGCAAGTAATAATGGCGTGGCTCAACCGGCGGATCCTTCCAGCCTTGGCGGCGTCAACCCTCAAGATGCCGAAAATTTTGCCAACGCCATGCAACAGCCGAATCAGGTAGGGCAAGTGGGTGAAGTCAACGGAACAGAACAATCGGGTTTCATGAATAAAATAGATCAAATGAGCACAGACATGCGCACACAACAAGAAGGTCTGTTCAACTCTGCCAACGCCATTGAAGGCTCTATGGGCGATTTGCTGAAAACACAATTTCAGGTAGCTCAGCTCACCATGTCACAAACCATGGTCGGTCAAGTGGGCAGTAAAACCAGCCAAGGAACCCAGCAACTCTTAAAAGGACAATAATCCTTCAAGATTAGCAAAAAATATTTTTTGAGAGAAAGGCAGCAGGCAAGATGGTACCGTCTGTCTGCTTTTCCTCTCATAAATACAGATAAACTTTTTCTTGTACATTAAGGCTGAAAAAGTGTATTTTCTTTCTTGAATGGTTATTTTTTGTGAACTTTGCCGGCGTTGTGATATTTTCGCTATACGCTCAAACATCGGAGATTGCATGCCCAATCACGCCAACTTGTTTGTTCGGCTGACAAAAACAATACGCCTTTTTGGTGTGTTGTTTTTGTTGTGCCTTTTGTGTGCTTGTCAGGTAACGCTTTTTTCAGGCGTGACAGAGCGTGAAGCCAATGAAATGGTTGTGATCCTTAATGACAACGGCGTAAAAGCCACAAAGGTTTCACTTGGCAAAGGGCTTTGGGATTTGACCGTTGACGAACGTTTTTTGCCGCAAAGTTTGGCGATTCTTTCGGCAAACGGCTTGCCGCGCATGATGTATGAAACCATGGGAGACGTTTTTAAAAAAGACGGTATGGTTTCTACACCCACAGAAGAACGCGCGCGTTTGATCTACGCCATCGCTCAAGAGCTTTCGGGCACGATTTCCACGCTTGACGGTGTGTTGGCGGCACGGGTACACCTTGTTTTGCCTGAAGTGGATAATTTTGGGAATCGCATTTCTGAATCCAAGGCTTCTGTGTTTATCAAGCACCGCTCGGATGTGGATTTGACGGAACAAATCACATCGATTCGCCGTTTGGTTGAAAACAGTGTTCGCGATTTGGAATACGAATCAATTTCGGTATTCCTCTTTCCTTCAACGGCAACGCCGCCCATGCCTGTTACACCGCAAGAAATTGTTTTGGGTATGGCGGTGGATCCTGAGAGTGTGCCTCTGGTTTGGGGGATTGTTCTTGGCAGTCTTGTTCTTGTCGGTGGTGGCGGTTTTATGGTCTACAGAAAACAACAGGCCAAAAAAGCTGATGAGGAGGCCTAACAAGTATGGGCGAGTGTCATGACTTTCTTGTGCAATGCATAAAAAGAAAGCATCCTGTGTTGAATGCGCTTGTTGCTTTTGCACACAACTACCCTTGTGCCATACAAGAACACGCTCTCGACGAAACCTCTCGTCCTCTTTTGCCTCTGTTTATCGCTGATGCCAACAAACACAATCATTCACGACTGAACAAACATGTGCCTTTGTTGTGGAATGCTCAAGGAAAGGCGTCTTTACAATACATTGACTGGTGGACACTTGATGTCCGTGTGCCCAGGCACAGGCTCATGTTGCTTGAACCGCCGCTTTTGAAGATGTTGACATTATGGTGTGGTCTTGTGATTCACCGTAAAGAGATCGCAACCATTATTGATCGAGCAACGGTGTTAGAATTGCGCAAAGCCGTCGGAGAAGAAGGCCATCGTTTTGCCTTACGTCGCACAGCCTTACTTCCCGGGGTGCGTGAACTGCCTGTTCCTCAAACCGTCAAAAAATCTTTCGAGCAGGATGATACAGAAAATCATTTGGTTGTTCGTATGCAAAAAAGCGGTGAAGAATTGGTGAGCCGTTGTCTTGCCGATCTGCCTTCTCCGTTGCAAGAAACCTTGCAACGCCTTGTACCGCAACATTTTGCCGCAACCCTAGCCACTTGTGCCAAAAACCCATTGCCCGACATGTCTACACGGCATTGGCCTTTGGTGCGCACGCTGCTCTTTAAGGAGGTAGCCCCCCAATGGGAACCCTGCTTTTCGTAAAACCGGGACACTTTAGTGTTCCTTCAGGGCAAAAAGTTCTGAAAGCCTCCGATTATGCCACGCTTCTTGAAGCTGAAGCCGTGCTTGCCAAAGCTCATGAAGAGGCACAACACATGGCTGAAGAAGCACGCCTCGCGTATGAAAGAGAACAGCAACGCGGCTATACCGACGGGCTGATGGAAGGCAAAATGGAAATGGCCGAACGGATGATTCATACAATCACCGCCGGCGTGGACTACCTTGAAGGACTCGAAGACACGATCGTCAACCTCGTTATGAACTCAATGAGCAGAATTATAGACGGCTTTGACGATCGCCAACGTGCCATGGGCGTTGTCCGTAAAGCCCTGAGCTATGCCCGTTCGCAAAAACGTGTGGTTTTGCGGCTTTGCCCTGAAGATGCCGAGATCATACAAGAAGAACTGGCAGCACTGCTGAGAGACTTTCCGAGTATCGGTATCCTTGATGTCAGTACAGATCCACGAATGAAAAAAGGCGACTGCGTCCTTGAAAGCGAACTCGGGCTTATCGACGCGGGACTTGATGTCCAAATGAACGCCATCCGTAAAGCCTTCACAAGCCAACTCAAACAAAATTTAGAATAATTTTTTTCTTTTTCTTTTTCTTTTTCTTTTCTTCTGGGGGAGCTCGCTCCCCCAGACCCCCTATGATCCTGCGGCGCACTCAAAACGCGAAAGAGAATATGTTTGCTCCTCAGTTATGTGTGGTCGCGTTGTGAGTGCGCCGCAGTTCAAGCTGCTCTGAGCGTCTTGTCACCCAAAAAAAAGTGAAAATAAAGGGGTATTGTATGTCTTTGGAGTATTTGCCTACACTGCTTGAATCTGCATTGCGCACCAATGTGCCTGTTGAAATACGCGGGCGAGTGATTCAGGTTGTCGGTACAATCATTAAGGCTGTGGTACCCGGTGTCAAAATTGGAGAAATTTGTACCTTGAAGAATCCTTGGGATTCGTGGGAATTGAAGGCAGAAGTGGTTGGTTTTGCCGAAGAAGCGGCATTGCTTACGCCTCTTGGTGATACACAGGGCATTTCTTCGGCAACCGAAGTGATCCCTTCAGGTTCTGTCCATATGGTGCCTGTGGGGCCAAATTTATTGGGGCGTGTCTTGGATGGCTTGGGTTATCCTATCGACGGCGGCCCTGCCATTGTGCCTGAAGCCGCCTACCCCGTCTATGCCGATCCGCCAAACCCTATGGTACGTCGTATCATTGATAAACCGTTGCCATTGGGATTGAGGGTTTTGGATGGCTTGTTGACGTGTGGAGAAGGGCAACGGATGGGTATTTTTGCTGCCGCAGGCGGTGGGAAAAGTACACTTTTGTCGTGTTTGGTCAAAGGCGCTGAGGTTGACGTCACAGTGTTGGCCCTGATCGGTGAACGGGGACGTGAAGTTCGTGAATTTATTGAACACGACTTGGGTAAAGACGGGATGAAAAAAGCTGTCTTGGTCGTTTCGACTTCTGACCGTTCATCAATGGAGCGGCTTAAAGCATCTTATGTAGCAACAGCTATTGCAGAATATTTTCGCGATCAAGGCAAACGCGTCTTGCTCTTGCTTGACTCTGTGACCCGTTTTGGTCGTGCGCTGCGTGAGATTGGTCTTGCCGCAGGCGAACCGCCGACACGACGCGGTTTCCCTCCCTCTGTTTTTTCCAGCTTGCCGCGCCTCATGGAACGTGCGGGCAACTCCGATAAAGGTTCAATCACCGCGCTGTATACCGTCCTCGTTGAAGGTGACGACATGACAGAACCCATCGCCGACGAAACACGTTCTATCTTGGACGGACATATTGTTTTATCTCGTAAGCTCGGTGCCGCCAACCATTATCCTGCCATTGACGTGTTGGCCTCAGTCAGCCGTGTTATGAACGCAATTGTCGATTCTGAACACAAAAGCGCAGCAAACCGCTTTCGTGCGCTACTCGCCAAATATGCAGAAGTGGAACTACTTTTGCAAATAGGAGAGTATAAGCAAGGAGGTGATAAGCTGGCAGACGAAGCAATATCTAAAATCGATAAACTGAACGGTTATCTGAAACAAGGCCTCAGTGAACGTTCTTCCTTTGAAGAAGCCCTACAAGGTTTGCGAGATTTGACCTGATGAACGGCTATCCTTTAGCACGAATCCTCATGCTTCGCGAACGCAAGGCCGAACGCGCTCAAATTGAAGTGAGCAAATGCCGCCGACTCCTTGAAGAAGCGATAGAACGTGCCGAAGAAGCTGATCGCGTGGCAAAAGCCTTTGCAAAAGAACGGCCTTCATTGGAAGCCGCACTGTTTGAAAAAATCAGAAATAAAATTTTGGAACGTCCGCAATTGGATCGTTATCATGAAGAAATTGCCGAACTCGCAGCACACGAATTAAAACTCTTTGAACTGGCAGAACTGGAATGGGCAAAAGTCAAAGCAGCAGAAAAAGCGCTTGAAGAAGCCGTTGAAGCATACAAACAAGCCGTGCGTGATGTGAAAAAATTTGAAGAACACCGCGCAATCTGGTGGGCTGCCGAAAAAAGACGGCTCGAAGAACTGCAAGAACTGGAAGCCGAAGAAACGGCTACCCTGAGTTCGCAAAAGAAAAAATATTAATAACATCAAATAGATATCGTCTATATTTTCCTCTCAATAAGCAAACGATATCAAACATTTTTTGGAGACGATCATGCAAAATGTAAAGAATCATCAACAGGTGCAACAGCCTACTGTCAATACCACCGATGCGGCACAACAACCGTCAAAAGAAGCGACCGAACAAGCGGTCTCTGATTTTACAAACGCCATGCGCAAGACATCAAAAGAAAAAGACGATACATATAAACACTCCGCCGGCACTCAAGATACCAAAACAACACTTGCCGCTCAAAGCAATGCACAACCATTCACCGCGCAAGACAACAAAACAGCACTTGCCGCTCAAAGCAATGCACAACCATTCATCGCGCAAGACAACAAAACAGCACTTACCGCTCAAAGCAATGCACAACCATTCACCGCGCAAGACAACAAAACAGCATTTAC